>JAJDWK010000022.1 GCA_022825675.1 Anaerolineae bacterium
GGCAATCGCATCAAATATTTTTTCACCACAAAGACACAAAGGGCACAAAGTTTTTTCTTGAAATGGCTCTATGCTACTTCATTTATCAGGGTAGTTTGTACACAGCCCATACCACCGAGAACACAGAGAAAAAATGAGGACACCGAGAAAAGCATTAAAGAGGCATCTCATGCTTTTCTCGGTGTATCTCGGTGTCCTCGGTGGTTCACTTTTCGTTGGATTCAGCTTGTTGTGGCGAATGTTTTTTAATGCAATTGCCCTGACATGCCCGCCCGCTCGCTTTGTGGCAGCGTACGATACCGTCTATAATGGACGGCGGGAGGCGGCGTGAAAGAAACGCAAGCGTATATTGAGCGCATTCGGCGGGTGAACCGCGAATATCAGCGGCTTGATTTAGCGGTTGATGATTCCCTCGCCAACATCCAGGCGGGGCAGGCGCTGCTGGTGCGGCGCATCGAAAAAGATTATGAAGCCGAAGTTTGGGACCCGTATCTGCGCGAACTTTGGTTTCCTGTCGAGGCGCAAGCCCGCTCTATCCTGGTAGTCGAGCAGCGGGCGCGGCAGCCATTTCTGCCGGGGCAGCTGCTTAGCATTATTGGTCCTGTCGGCTCGCCCATTCGGCTGCGGCAAAAGCTGCGCAACATATTGCTGATTGCGCATGACTCATCACCCGCGGCGCTGCTTTTTATGCTCTCGCCCTTGCTGGCGCGGGATGTCAGCATCACGCTGGTGCTGATGGGCGCGGCGCGCCAGTATGAAGCCAGCCACCTGCCAGAAGCGCTTGAGCTTATCCGCGCCGAGGACAACTTGGGCTGGAATGACATGGTCATGACGCTAGGCTGGGCTGATCAAATCTTTGTTCTCGGCACCCCCGGCGAAGAATTGGCATCCTTTGCGAAGATCCTGCGCCTGGTTCGCTCGCGGCGCACGGTGCTGCCGCCGCGGTTTATCTACGGAATGCTGCAGCGGCAGCTGCCCTGCGGGCTTGGCGCTTGTCACGCTTGCATGGTCAACACGCGCCAGGGGCACAAACTGCAATGCGTCGATGGACCAGCCTTTGACCTGACAACTCTGCGCCTGGAGTAGCTGGGCAAAATGCGGGTGGCGAAAGAGGCAGATGGCGATTGAAATCACAAGACCCGGCAAATACAGCCTGGCAGTCGGGACGCCAGTGCTGCCAGCGGCTGGCACCCTCGGCTTTGGCGACCGCTACAAGCGCCTGCTCGATTTGAGCAAACTGGGCGCTTTGATTACCAACCCGGTGACGCTCGTGCCCTGGAATCCGGCCTCTGGCGCGCGCGTAGTGCCGCTTGATGCCGGTTTTCTGCTGCATACCGGCTTGCCAAACCCTGGTCTGAAGAAGGTCATCCGCCAATATCAAAATACCTGGTCGCGGCTGTCCATCCCCGTAATCTTGCATTTGGTGGGCACATCCGCGCCGGATATGCTGCGCGCCTGCGCCCGACTGGACGAGGTCGAAGCCATCGCCGCGGTGGAGCTGGGCTTGAGCGATGATTGCACGGTCGCTGACGCCCTCGCCATCATCGACGCCGCCCGCAGCCTGGAAAAGCCCTTGCTGGTGCGCCTGCCCTTTTTTGAGTGCATGCAGCTGGCGCTGCCCGCCGCCGATGCCGGTGCCGATGCCCTGGTGCTGACGGCGGCGCCGCGCGGCACCGTGCGCGATACCGCCAGCGGGCGCTTAACCAGCGGGCGCGTCTATGGTCCTTTGGTCAAACCGATGATATTGCGCTTGGTGGGGCGGCTGCGGCGGCAAATCCCGGCGGATGTGCCGATTATCGGCTGCGGCGGCATCCACTCGCCGCAAGATGCCCGTGATTATATCGAAGCGGGCGCGGTGGCGGTGCAGGTGGATGCGGCAACCTGGGCACAGCCCAAAATGCTAGAACGGATAGGCCGCGACCTCGGCGGCTGGATCGCCACCCGCCAAAGGAACGCGCTGCTTGACGAGTGGCATCCTGATATGGGCACGACCGAAGCGCTGCAGCGCCGCATGCCTTCAGAAGACCAAGCCGAATCCAACTGAGCCAAGCGCCTATGCCAAGGCATGCCTACGACTATCGCTGTAAACCCTGCGGAGAGCGCTTCACCCTCCAATATGCCAGCTATGCTGACTACGACCGCGCCGAGCCGCGCTGCCCCGCTTGCGGCGCAAGCGAGCTTTCCCGCGTGATTTCACAAGTGGCGATTCCAAAATCTTCCCGCGATTACCGCAAGATGTCCGCCGGCGAAATGCTATCAGTGTTGGAATCGGGCGATCAATCTCAAGTGCGGGACATGTTCCAGCAAGTCGAAGGCAAGCACCCCAGCGCAAAGGCGGCAACACTGAAAAAGCCGCCCGCTCCATCAGCGGAGTAGCCGCAGCGGGCAAGCAAATCACAAAAACCAATCGCGCAGGGCAGCGCGCACTTCGTCGATGATGGCTTCCCAAGGCTGCTCGGCATTGCGCGTAATCAGCAAGCAGTCTTCGGTGATGGTTACTGCTTCGATGCCTTCGGCAGCGGCAAAAAGCATCTGCGCTATCGGCGAGCCCAAGTCGCCCTCCGCCCGGCTGGCATAGCGCTCTTCATGCGCTTCAGTCAAAGTCTGGTTGATGTAGAGCTCGACGACATCTTGGTCATCGCTGTATTCGATATCCACGGTTACATATTCAGACATTGCCGTCCCCGCTTCTGTCGGCGGCGGCGCTTTTGATGCCAGCCGGCTGCTGCTGCGTGATGCAGTGGATATTGCCGCCACCCAAGAGGATTTCCCGCGCGGCGATGCCGACAATCTCGCGCTCGGGGAAGAATTGCGCCAAAGTCTCGCGGGCGGCGCGGTCATGCCGGCACCCAAATTGTGGCAGCAGTATCCCGCCATTGGCAATATAAAAGTTGATGTACGAGCCTGCCAGCCGCTCGCCAACGGGCCGCAAGAAGGCGGAGTCCACGACATCCAGCCCCATCGCTTCGGCTTCGGTCATCGTCATTGGCTCAGGCTGGTGGATTTTGACTATCTCCAGCGGCATTCCACGCGCGTCCCGCGCTGTCAGCAGCGTATCAAGGGCTTCTGCCGAGCGCTCATATTGCGGGTCGGCGCGGTCCTCCGTCCAGGTTAATGCCACGGTGCCGGGGCGCAGGAAGCAGCAGAGATTATCGACATGACCATCGGTCTCATCTTCATAAACGCCGCGCGGCAGCCAGATGATATGCTCGATATTCAAATACTCCGCCAGCAGCCGCTCAATATCGCCGCGTGACAAATGCGGGTTGCGGTTGGGATGCAGCAGACATTGCTCGGTTGTGATTAATGTGCCCGCGCCATCGACATGGATAGAGCCGCCTTCCAGCACAAACGGCGCCCGATAGCGCGGCAGCGACTCAATCTCCAGCATCTTGGCTGGCACGAGCGCGTCCATATCCCAGGGGAAGTACATGCCTTTTTCCAAGCCGCCCCAGGCGTTAAAGCGCCAATGCACGCCGCGCACAGCGCCCTCCCGATTGACGACAAAAGTTGGCGCGATATCCCGCGCCCAGGCATCGTTGTTAGAAAGCTCCAGCACCCGTACCCGTGGCGGCAGCATCGCGCGCGCATTTTCAAATTGATCGGGATTCACGCCCATTGTCACCGGCTCGAAGCGGGCAATCTGCCGCGCCACCTCGACGAAAGCGCGCTGCGCCGGCTTGCCGCCATCGCGCCAGGTATCGCGCCGCTGGGGCCAGAGCATCCAGCAGCCGGCGTGCCGCTCCCACTCGGCTGGCATGCGGAAGCCATCCGCGCGCGGCGTGGAGTGCAGTATTTGCGCTGGCATAGTCTCTCCATTTCATCTGGCTCGGCAATAGTATGCCGCCATCCCCAGCGGCGGGGCAGGCTGAGTTTGCGCCGCAGGGGGAAATTCCGCTGACTTCAGTGTACAATAGCCGCCCTGAGACGACATAGACAACAGACAAAGTGTTGATGATACCCTTGCGCGCGATATCCCCTGTTGACGGGCGTTATGCCCGGGCGCTCGCCCCCTTCAGCGCCTATCTCTCCGAATGGGCGCTGCTAAAATACCGCGTCTTGGTAGAAATTCGCTGGCTCTTCTTCTTGTCTCAGCAAGCGGGCATCAGGCATGTACGCCAATTGACGCCCGCGGAAAGCGCCTGGCTGCAAGCGCTGGCGGCTGAATTTGATGACGCCGCCGCCCAGCGCATCAAAGCGATTGAAGCGGAGATTCATCACGATGTCAAGGCGGTTGAGCTGTATATCCGCGAGCGGCTGGCAGCCACGAGCATGGCGGATTTGCTGGAATCGGTGCATTTCGCCTGCACCTCGGACGACATCAACAACCTCGCCTACGCGCTGATGATTCGCGCCGCCATGCGCGATATCTGGCTGCCGCAGGCGGCGGACCTGCTTGAGGCGCTCCGCCAGTTTGCGCGGGAGCATGCCGCCCAGCCGATGCTGGCGCGCACACATGGGCAAGCGGCGACGCCCACCACTGTCGGCAAAGAAATCGCCGTGTTCGCGGGGCGGCTGCGGCGGCAGCTGCAGCAGCTTCAAGCGCAGGACTATCGCGGCAAGTTCAATGGCGCTGTCGGCGCGTTTAACGCCCAGCGCTTCGCCTATGCCGATGTCGATTGGCGGGCGCTCTCCCGCGAGTTTGTGCAGGGCTTTGGCTTGCAATACAACCCGCTGACGACGCAGATTGAAGATCACGATTATTTGGCGGAGCTGGCGCATGGCATCATACGCTTCAACACGGTGTTGCTCGATTTCTGCCGCGATTGCTGGGCTTATATTTCCCGCGGCTATTTCCGGCAGAAAGCTGTCGCCGCCGAAGTCGGCTCATCGACGATGCCGCATAAGGTAAATCCCATCGATTTTGAAAATGCGGAAGCCAATCTCGGCATCAGCAGCGCCACTTTGGCGCACCTCGCGCAGAAGCTGCCCGTCTCCCGCCTGCAGCGGGACCTCAGCGATTCTTCGGCGCTGCGCAATTTTGGCGTCGGCATCGCGCATAGCAGCCTGGCGCTCTCGTCAGCGGCGCGCGGCTTAAGCAAAATCACGGTCGATGCCGATGCGCTCGCCGCGGACCTGGAGGATGCTTGGGAAGTGCTGGCGGAAGCGGCGCAGACGATTTTGCGCCTGCACAATGTGCCCGCCGCCTATGACCGGCTCAAAGCTTTCACGCGGGGCAAAGCCATCGACCGCGACAGCTTTATGGCTTTTGTTGACGCGCTGCCGCTGCCGCAAGCGGACAAAGAGCGCCTGCTCGCGCTCAGCCCGGCGGAGTATATCGGCTATGCGCGCGAATTGGCTTTGAGCGCGGCGGACGAGGGCTGATGCCCCGCCCCTACGACATTCTGGCATTTGGCGATACTTGCGTCGACCTGGTCCTGCGCGCTGATGACATTGTGCCGCAGTTTGGGCAGGCGGAAAAGCTGGTTGCCAACTATGAGCTGACCATGGGCGGTTCCTGCTGCATATTCGCCGCCCAAGCCGCCAAACTCGGTTTGAAAGTGGCGCTGCTGGGCGCGGTCGGCGCGGATGCCTTCGGCACGCTGATTCTTGATACGCTCGCGGCGGCCGGCGTTGATACGCGCCATATCAGAATTGATCCCGCGCTGCGCACGGGTTTGACCGTGCAGCTGGCGCAGGGCGAAGACCGCGCTATGCTGACGCATCTGGGCTCCGCCAGCGCTTTGACCGCTGCCGATGTCACGCGGGAACTCTTGGCGTCGGCGCGCCATCTGCATTATGGCAGCCTGTATTTGCAAGCGGGACTGCTGCCGCAGTGGGTCGAGATTGTGCGGCGCGCAAAAGCACAGGGGCTGACAGTGTCCCTCGACACCAACTGGGACCCAAGCGGGACTTGGGATGTCGGGCTGGAGGCGGCTTTCCCGCATATAGACCTGCTGCTGCCCAACGAGCAGGAAGCCTTGTATCTCAGCGGGCAGCCAAGTCTTGACGCGGCGCTGGCGCATCTGCGGGAGCGTGTCCCGCTGCTGATAGTCAAACTGGCGGAAAAAGGCGCGCTTGCCTGGCAGGGCGGCAGCGCGCTAAGACATGCAGCGCGTCATGCCCGCGGCGGCGGTGATGGCATCGGCGCGGGCGACAGCTTCGCCGCCGGCTTCCTCGCCGGCTGGCTCAATCAGCTGCCCCTGGCGGACTGCCTGGCAATCGCCTGTACTTGCGGGCGGGAGGTCGCTTCAGAAATCGGCGGGACGGCGGGGCAGCCAACGCTGGCGGATTTCCCGCAGCTGCAAGCCGCGCAATCGGCATGAGCGCGCGTTCAGCCGCTGCCATTTGCCGCCGCCCCTTCGCCATTGAAGCCGCGCCCCACGCCGCGATAGGCGAAGCCCAAAGCGCGCAGCTCGTCCGGGTTATACATATTGCGCCCATCAATTAGGATGGGCTGTTTCATCAGGCGGCGGATGCGCCGCATATCAAGGTGTTTGAATTCGTTCCACGGCGTCAAAATCAGCAGCGCATCGGCATCTTGCGCCGCGCTGTAAGAATTGTCACAGAGTTGCAAGCCGCCTACATCGCGGCTGGCATTTTCCATCGCCACCGGGTCATAAGCCTTGACCACCGCGCCCTGGTTCAACAGCGAGCGCGCAACTGTCAGTGAAGGCGATTCCCGCGTGTCGTCGGTGTTTTGCTTAAATGCCAAGCCCAATATCGCAACAGTCTTGCCGTTGACGCTGCCGCCGAGCATTTCCCGCGCCTTCAGGGCAATTTGCCGCCGCTGAAAAGCGTTGATTTCCATGACTGCGTTCAGCAGTTGCGGGTGCATGCCATGCGTCTGCGCCATATTCGCCAGCGCCTTGACATCTTTTGGGAAACAAGAACCGCCGAAGCCGACGCCCGCTTGCAGAAAATGGGGACCAATGCGCTTGTCGAAGCCCATGCCCCGCGCCACTTCGGTAACATCAGCGCCCAGGCGCTCGCAGATTATGCTGATTTCGTTGATAAAACTGATGCGCGTCGCCAGGAAGGCATTTGAGGCGTATTTGATCATTTCGGCGGTGCGCAAATCGGTGATGACTATCGGCGCGTCCAGCGGCGCATAAAGCTCAGCGACTTTCTGCGCCGCCTCCGCATTGGTGGAGCCCAAGACCGTGCGGTCCGGCTGCATAAAATCGGCGAGGGCGGAGCCTTCTCGCAGGAATTCCGGGCAGGATACCACCGCGAAATCGATAGGCTGCGGCTGATTGCTCTCAATAATCTCCCGCGTCCAATCGCCCGTGCCCACCGGCACCGTCGATTTGTTGATGACAACCAGGGAATGGTCCATAGTCTGGGCGATTGTCTTGGCGGCGGCGCGCACATATTGCAGATCCGCCTCGCCATCCACGCCCGAGGGCGTGCCCACACAGATGAAGACGAACTCCGCCCCTTGTAAGCCCTCAGCATACGAGGTCGTGAAGCACATGCGCTGGGCGGCGACATTACGCTGCACCATCTCCGCCAAGCCCGGCTCATAAATTGGCATCTTGCCCGCTTGCAGCATGGCAATCTTGTCTTCGTCGATATCCACCAGGTTGACCGAATTGCCTAAATCGGCAAAGCAGGTGCCCGTCACCAAGCCGACATAGCCGCTCCCCACCACACAGAGTTTTCTCATCGCTAGAATACGCTCACTTTCGCCGCAAAATTGTGTACTTGCTCTGCCTAACTACAGCGCCTGGGCGAGTTTTCCTCAGCACAGCGCCCGCATATCAAGTATCGCACTTAATGGCGCTTTGCGATATTGGCTGAGCGCTTGCCATGCGGGCAATTGCCCTGCGCCCAATGCCGATTCTAATGGTGAAATCCGGCCTGCGCTTGGTATACTGTGGCGCGGAGCCAAGCGAAGAGCGCCTACCTATGCCAGAAGCTATCGACCCGCAGACTCAAATCAACCTGGAAAAAGCGCATATCAAAGATGGCATGCCTCAAGACCGGCGCAAGGTCCCCTTCCGCAATTTTCGTGATTTGCTGTCGCTGCATAGCAAAGCCTCCGGCAAGAAGACCTACCTCATCTATTACGATGAAGACAATACACGGCACAGCTTGAGCTATGCCGAGATTAACGCGCGCGTGCACCAAGCGGCGAATTTTATGTACGAAGACCTCGGGCTGCGGCGCGGCGACCGCGTCGCCACTATCGCCAGCAACCACATCGATACGGTCTTGATATATTTCGCTTGCTGGGTGATTGGCGCGGCGGTCGCGCCCCAGAATGTCGCCGAAGACGACAAGCGCATCGCCTTTATCCTGCGCAATAGCGAGGCAAAAGCCTGCTTTGTGCAGGCGGACTATCGCGAGCGCGCCCAGCGCATCATCGGCGGGCAGGGCGCTGATGCCGGCACCCCCAATATCCAGCATATTATCAGCTTCGGCGGCGTCAGTGACGGGCAGAGCCTGGACCTGCACGAAGCCTTGAGCAACCGCCCAACGACATTCCTGGGCGATGAGTCTGGCGCTAAATCGGCAGATGTACCGTTGGCGGAAGCCAATGACGAGACCGCGACCCTGGCGGATGAAGCGCTGCTGGTCTACACCAGCGGCACGACTGGCACGCCCAAAGGCGTCACCCTGGCGCAATATAATCTGCTGGTTGACGCGCAGGGCATCAGCCAGTGGCAGGCGATAACCGGCAACCAGCGCCTGATGTGCGTTTTGCCGATCCATCATGTTAATGGCATCGTGGTTACGCTCATCACGCCGCTCTATGTCGGCGGCTCGACTGTGCTCAACCGCCATTTTACTGTCTCCCGCTTTTGGGAGCGCATCACGCGCGAGCGGGTGCAGATCGTCAGCGTTGTGCCGACTTTGCTGCAATTCCTCATGGAATATGGACAGCGGCAGCGCGCGCTGGGCAATTCCATTTTTGGCGAGGGCATCAACCGGCTGGACCTGGCGCATTTTCGGCATTTCATCTGCGGCGCGGGCACGCTTTCTGTCGGGCTGGCGCGCGACTTCTGCCAGCTCTTCGGCTTGACGGTGCTGCACGGCTATGGCTTGAGCGAGACCACCTGTTATTCCTGCTTTTTGCCTATCAGCCTCTCGTGGGAGGCGAACCAGCGCTGGCTGCTTAATCACGGCTACCCGAGCATCGGCTGCCCGATAGAGCCGAACGAGATGGCGATTTTCAGCGCCGATGGCAGCGGCGAGCGCCTGGGCGCGGGGCAGCGTGGCGAGATTTGCATCCGCGGGCACAATGTCATGCAAGGCTATTTCAAGCGCCCGGACGCCAATGCCGAGACCTTTAAGTTCGGCTGGTTCCGCAGCGGCGATGAAGGCTTTTTCCTGCGAGATGCTGCTGACCGCGACTTCTTTTTCATCACGGGGCGCATCAAGGAGCTGATAAACCGCGGCGGCGTCAAGTTCAGCCCCTTTGATATCGAAGAGACCTTGCTGGCGATTGACGGCGTCAAAATTGGCTTGGCGGTCGCCTTCCCCAACCGCTATTACGGCGAAGAAGTCGGCGCGTACATCGTGCGGGAAGACGGGGCGGATATCGACGCGGCGCGTATATTGGCGGCTTGCCGCGCCGCGATGCCTTTTGAAAAAGCGCCCAAAGTTGTGGTTTTTGGCGACGACATCCCGGTAACTTCCACCGGCAAATATCAACGGCTGAAGCTGCAGCCCCTGTTCGCCGACTGGAGCGAGCGGCAGTTCAAGCGCTAGGCGCTGCTTTGCGCCGCGCCAGCTGCCGGCGGATTTCCGGCAGGATAAGCAGGCTCAGCAAGCCGTTTAGCACAACGATGACGGTGCTGCCTTCGTGCCCCAAAACGCCCAGCGGCAGGGGCAGTTCCACGAGCAAAACGCCGAGCAGCAGCAGCGCGATAACCGCCAGCGAAAAGGCGATATTCTGTTTGACGACCCGCCGGGCGCGCCGGCTGAAGTCAATCCCGCTGA
This sequence comes from Anaerolineae bacterium, assembly GCA_022825675.1. Lineage (GTDB taxonomy): Bacteria > Chloroflexota > Anaerolineae > Aggregatilineales > Phototrophicaceae > UBA6055. The sequence goes on from JAJDWK010000022.1 coordinate 9,889, forward strand.
TGAGCGCTTCCAGGCGGTCGCCCATCAGCACCACATCAGCCGCTTCCAGCGCGACATCGCTGCCAGCTGCGCCCAAGGCGACGCCAACATCCGCGATTGCCAGCGCCGGCGCGTCGTTGATGCCATCGCCGACCATCGCCACCGTGCCCAGCTCGCGCTGTAATTCGCGCAAAATCGTCGATTTGTCCGCCGGCATCAGAGAGGCATGCACACGGCGAATGCCCAACTGCCGCGCGATAGCGGCGGCGACAAAGCGGTTGTCGCCCGTCAACATCGCCACCGTGATGCCGCGCTGATGCAAAGCCCGCACCAGCGCCAGCGATTGCGGGCGCAGCTCGTCCGCCAGCGCGATGAGCCCCAGCGCTTCCCCCGCGCCCAAGACCGCCACGGTCGTTTGCCCGGCGCGCTCAAAGCGTCCCTGCGCTTCTAGCAGGTTAGCTGGCAATTCAATGCCGCCCCCGAGCTGTGAGAGCCGCCCGACGCGCACATCTATCTCGCCCACGCGCCCGCGCGCGCCGCTGCCGGGCAAGGCGGCAAAATCAGCCACTTCCGCAAACTCTATGCCGCGGCTGGCGGCTTCGGCGACAATTGCCTTCGCCAGTGGATGCTCCGAGCGCGCTTCGACCGCCGCCGCCAGCGCGATAAGCTCCGCCTCAGTCGTTCCCGCCGCGACCGCGATATCGGTAACGCGGGGGCTGCCCGCGGTCAGCGTGCCAGTTTTATCAAAAGCGACAACTTGAACCGCGGCGAGCTGCTCCAGGCTCGCGCCGCCTTTGAAGAGGATGCCGTTGCGGGCGGCGGCGGCGATGGCGGAAATCAGCGCGGCTGGCACGCTGATAACCAAGGCGCAGGGCGAAGCCACCGTCATCAAGACCATGGCGCGGTAGAAATTGCTCTCGAAGTCAGCAGTTCCCAACAGCGGTGGCAGCAGAATGATGCCAATGACGCTAAAGATGATGAACTTGGCATAAGTCCCCTCGAAACTTTCGAGCCGCTGCTGGGCGCGCGCTTTGCTGTCCTGCGCTTCTTCCACCAGCGTGATGATGCGCGCCAATGTCGTTTGCCCGGCGGCGCGGGTGGCGCTTACATCGAGGCTGCCTTCTTTGTTGAGGGTGCCGGCAAATACTTTTGCGCCCGCCGCTTTATCCACCGGCAGGGATTCCCCCGTTATCGGGCTTTCATCCACCGCTGATGCGCCGGCGATCACCAGCCCATCCACCGGGATGCGCGCGCCTGGCTCTATCAGCACGGTATCGCCCACTTGAATCTCGCTGATTGGCACTTGCATGGCAGCGCCGCCGCGCTTAATAGTTGCCACTTCCGGGTAGAGCGCGAACAGGCTTTTGATGGCGCCGCGGCTGCGGCCGATGGCATAG
>JAJDWK010000028.1 GCA_022825675.1 Anaerolineae bacterium
GAAGAGCTTGAGGCGCGCTGGGCGGAGCTGGAGCAGTCGCCACAAGATGGCGGCACCGTGGAGATGATTGTGCGCCGCCCCGGGCGTGACCAGCGGGAAGAGCTGCCGAGCGCCGCCTTCAGCGCGGAGGCGGGGCTGGCGGGCGATGACTGGCTGCGGCGCAACCCGGACCCGGAGGCGCAAATCACGCTGATGAACAGCCGGCTGATTCACTTGCTGGCGGGGGACAAAACCCGCTGGGCGGAAGCGGGCGATCAACTATTTGTCGACCTCGACCTGTCGCAGGCGAATCTGCCGCCGGGCACACGCCTGCAAATCGGCGAAGTGCTGATGGAAGTCAGCCCGCTGCCGCACACGGGCTGCACCAAGTTCGCCCGCCGTTTTGGCGGCGCCGCGCGCAAGTGGGTGATGTCCGACATTGGGCAGCAAGAGCGGCGGCGCGGCATGTACACCCGCGTCATCCGCGATGGCAGGATACAAGTCGGCGACCGCATCCACAAAGTTGACTGAATGCCCGCCATCAGCAGAAAGGCTAGACGCAGATGATTGACGCTAAGCTGATTCACCCGCAAATCCTCAGCGCTTTGGGCGGAGCCGGGCATGGCGCCACTATCTTGATACCCGATGGCAATTACCCGGTCGCCACCAATGCCCACCCGCGGGCGGAGCGCGTCTACCTCAATTTGGCACCGGGCATGGTGACAGTTACCGCGGTGCTGAAGGCGCTGCTGACAGTCACGCCGATAGAAGCGGCTCAGGTCATGCGGCGCGATGATGGCGATGAGCCCAGCATTTACAGCGACTTCCGCCGCCTGCTGCCGGCGGCTGTCCCGCTGCAGCCGCTGGAGCGCTTCGCCTTTTATGACGAAGCGAAGAAGGACAGTTGCTGCCTGGTCATCGCTACGGGCGAACAGCGCATCTACGCCAATATCCTGCTGACGATTGGCGTGGTCGCGCCACCGGCGGACCTGGCTGTGTAAGCGCCCTTGCCTCATTTTGGCTGACGGAGGGACATGTTTGAAATCGCGCATTACTGTACATCTGCCTCAGCCCCTAGCCAGGGCAATCGCATCAAATTGTTTTTCACCACAAAGACACAAAGGACACAAAGTTTTTTCTTGAAATGGCTCTATGCTCTTTCATTTATCAGGGTAGTTTGTACACAGCCCTTACCACCGAGAGCACAGAGGAAAATGAGGACACCGAGTAAAGATATTAAGAGGCTTCTCCTGCTTTTCTCGGTGTCCTCGGTGGTTAAATTTGCGTTTTATTCGGCTTGTTATGAGGATGGGGTAGAAAAAGATGTGCTCTCGTCAGCTCATTTTGGAGAGGGACCGGCGCTGGGGGGATAGAAAGCGATGCCGATAGAAGCGGTGATATTCGATATGGACGGGGTGCTGGTGGATAGCGAAATCTACTGGGACAAAGCCCGCGTGGAATTCGCCAGCGACCGCGGCAAAAGCTGGACGCCGGCGCTGCAGCGGCTGGCGATGGGGCGCAGCACCATGGGCTGGGCGCGGGTGATGCAAACGCAGTTGGCGCTGGACGAAAGCCTGGACGACATCATCGCCGAGATGAAAGCGCGCGTCATCGCCCAGTACGAGGCGCGCATGCCAACAAGACCCGGCGCTTTAGACGCGGTCGCGCGCATGAGCGAGCGGTATCGCGTGGGCTTGGCATCGGGCTCGCCCACCGAGATTATCAAAGCGGTGCTGCGCATCACGGGTTTGGATCAAATCTTTGAAGTGATGGTGTATGGCGATGAGCTGCCGCGTGGCAAACCAGCGCCCGATATCTATTTTGAAGCGCTGCAGCGGCTGGCGGTCGCGCCGGGGCGGAGCCTGGGCATTGAAGATTCGGCGAATGGCTTGCGCTCGCTGAAGGCGGCGGGCATGTACGCCGTGGCCGCGCCCAGCCCGGGGTATCCGCTGGCGGCTGATGTACTGGCGCTGGCGGACGCGCATATCAGTACCCTGGAAGACTTCACTGTAGAGCTGGTGCAAAGCATCGACGCAAAAAGCCAGCCCTGACGCTTGCCAGGACTGGCTGGATTCTGCCGATTGCTTAGTGTTAGCTGCTTGCCTCAGTCGCCGTAGATGGTGAAGCTGGTGCTGGCGTAGCTGCCAAAGAGGCTGTAGCCGGCGGGCCAGTTGACCGCCGATACGGTCGCGGTGATCGACTCCTTGGGGTCGCCGGCACCGTCGCTCATGCCAACGATGTAGTAGGACTTCTCCGCGCCGGTACCCCAACCGCCCGTTCCCCAACTGCCGGTGAAACAGCCGCTGCCATTCAGGGCAACGCCTTTTACTCTGAAGTCTGTGCCTGGGGTGGCGCTGCCAGTGAAGCAGATTTGAAACTGTTGGCTGTCGTGCGGCATGCCTATCAGCAGACGCGCCACTCGAAGACGGGCGCCGCGGTAGGCGTCATCCTCGCGCACGCTGCCGGAGCCAATCAGGAATACATAGCCGAATTCTGATTGAGCTTGGGATGGGGCTGCGCCATGCGCCAGCAGCAGCGCCAGCAGGATCACGACGCAAAACGCCACTTTCTTGGAGGATGCCACAATCGCTGCGTGAGACATTGAGTGAACTTCCTTTCGTTTGGATGGATATAATTATATGCTAAATTAATTAGCTAGAAATACAAGACTATAACAGTAAGCGCGAGCAAAAATCTGATACTTTAGAGTTTAGGTATCAAAGAAAAGCCAGCCCTGACGCCTGCCAGGACCGGCTGGATTTTGCCTATCGCCTGCGGCGGGGCTGATGCCTCACTTGCCGTGAATGGTGAAGCTGGTGCTGGCGTAGCTCCCAAAGAGGCTGTAGCCGGCGGGCCAGTTGACCGCCGATACGGTGGCGGTGATGGTTTCGTTGGGGTCAGTGACATTGTCGCTTTTGGGGTGGATGGTATAGAGTCTCTCCGCCCCATCTAACCAATCGCCCGAGCCCCAGCTGTCGGTGAAGCAGCCGCCGGTTAGGGCTACTTCGCCGTGTCTGTGCCTTGCTTTTACATAGAAGTCAACCCCCGGGGTAGCGCTGCCAGTGAAGCAGATTTTGAAACTTTTGCTGTTGTGCGGCATGTCGATCAGCAGTCGGCTCACCTTAAGGCGAGCGCTACTGCGGGAGAAGTTCTCGTTAATGCTGCCGGAGCCCGATACGAAGACAAAACCGAAGCCCGCAGCTTGGGATGTAGACAGGCCATACGTCAATAGCAGCGCCAGCGCAACGGCTAGATACAGCACCTTTTTCCTGGAAGGCATTCCAACTATTGCGGTTGACATCTTCATCCTCCTGTTAGTTCCGCCAAAACAACTGCATTCTAGCCCAGCAGCAAAGAGCAGCGGAGGCATGCCGCCCGCCCGTAGGGCAAGCATAGGACTTCCGTAGTGCGAGCGTAGGGCAGCCGTAGGCTCAGCGTAGGCTAAACGCGGAGGCATCGACCGCCAAACACAGGGGGAGCGTAGGGCAGCCGGAAGGAAAACGCAGGGCAAGCCGCCGGCTGCGCGACACAATCTTGCGGGCGTTTCGGCGAGGCGCCCCTGCATCGCCCGCTTTTTTTGCGAATTTGCGAAAAAATCTCGGTGCACTCGGTGTACTCGGTGGTAAAAATAATCTGATGCAATTGCCCTGCCCCTTGCCAATGTAAAGATGACAAAGCGGGGCGCACAGTTTATAATACGCGGGCTTGAGTTTGCGCAGCAGCGACAGGGAAAATCATGAGCGCCAAACATGTCATCGCGATTGACCTTGGCGCCACCTCCGGGCGGGTGATGGCGGTCGCCTTTGATGGCGCGCGCCTGCAGCTGGACGAAGTGCACCGCTTCCCCAACATCCCGGTGCAGACGCCATCGGCGCTGCATTGGGACGCGCTGCGCCTCTGGCACGAGATTGCGCTGGGCATCAGCGGCGTCAGCGGGGCGGCAGCCATCGGCTTGGATTGCTGGGGCGTGGATTATGCCCTGCTGGACAGCGCCGGCGATTTGCTGGGCAATCCCGTGCATTATCGTGACCCGCGCACCGACGGCGCGATGCAATGGGTCTTCGAGCGTATGCCGCGCCGCGAAATCTTCGAGCGCACCGGCTTGCAATTCATGCCGCTGAACGCGCTCTATCAGCTGGCGGCGAGCATCCGCGATGGCAGCCCGCAGTTGGACAACGCGGCAACGCTGCTGACAATTGCCGACCTCTTCAATTATTGGCTGACGGGATCCAAAACTTGTGAGTTCACCGAAGTCAGCACGATGCAGCTCTACAACCCGACGCTGGCGGATTGGGACCGCGAGCTGATGGACGCGGTCGGCATCCCGACAGCGCTGCTGACGCCGATTGCGCCGCCGGGCACGGTCATCGGCGCGTATCAAGGCATTGATGTCATCCTGCCCGCCTGCCACGATACTGGCAGCGCCGTGGTCGCCGTGCCCGCCGCGGACGAGAACTATGCCTATTTGAGCAGCGGCACCTGGAGCTTGCTGGGCATGGAGCTGGACGCGCCCATACTCAGCGATGCCGCGTATGCCGCCAATGTTACCAACGAGGGCGGCTATGGCGATACCTGGCGCTTGCTGAAGAATATCATGGGGCTGTGGCTGGCGGACCAATGCCGGGCGACTTGGGCGGCGCAGGGCAAGCGCTACAGCTTCGAGCAATTGACGGCGATGGTGGCGGGCGCGGCGCCTTTCAAAGCGCTGATAGACCCCGATGACCCGCTCTTTCTGCCGCCGGGCGATATGCCGGCGCGCATCCGCGACTATTGCCAGCGGACGGGGCAGCCCACCCCCGCTACTGACGCCGAGGTGATGGCGGCGGTCTACATCAGCCTGGCATATAAATACCGCTATGTGCTGGAGCAGCTCATCGCGGTTACCGGGCGGGCGGTGGAAGTCCTGCATATCATCGGCGGCGGCTCGCTTAATCGCCTGCTCAACCAGATGACGGCGAACGCCATCAACCGCCCGGTCATCGCTGGTCCCGCCGAGGCGACCGCGACTGGCAACGCCATCGCCCAATTCATCACCCTCGGCGAGCTGGGCAGCGTGGCGGATGGGCGGGCGCTGCTGCGCCAGGCGGAGGACCTGCGCTGCTATCAGCCGCAGGGCAGCGCCGCCTGGGATGACCATTACGCGCGTTTTTGCGCGCTGATGCGCCCGCCAGGGGGACAAGCGTGATGGCGAATAGCGGCGCTCTGCTGTCTTTGCGGGACATCAACAAGTATTTCCCCGGCGTGCACGCGCTGAAGGACGCGCATTTTGAAGTGCGGCGCGGCGAAGTGCATGCGCTTATCGGCGAGAATGGCGCCGACAAATCCACGATGATCAAGATTATCTCCGGCGTTTATCAGCCGGATACGGGCGAAATCTACCTGGATGGGCGGCGTGTCGCCTTCGCCACCCCGCGCGAGGCGCACAGCGCCGGCATCGCCACGATATATCAAGAGCTCGGCTTGTACCCGGAGCTGACGGTGGCGGAAAATATCTTCATGGGGCACGCGCCGATGCAAAAGCGCTTCGGCATCCAGTCTATCGATTGGGAGCGCATGGAAGCGCGGGCGGCGGATTTGCTGGCGGAGCTGAACATCACCAATCTCGATGTGCGCGAGAAGGTTGTCGTCAGCAAATGGCTTGCCAGCGAGCCCAAGCTCTTGATAATGGACGAGCCGACGCGCGGCATTGATGTCGGCGCCAAAGCGGAGATTCACTGGCTGATGAGCCGACACCAACGGACACGCCAACTCCCACCGCGACCGACACGCCGACACCAACGAACACTCCTACTCCCACTGCGACCGACACGCCGACCCCGACCTATACGCCAACTCCAATTGCGTTGCCCGCGCCGGAAAATCTTAGCTGTGCGGATCATCAGATATGTTTTAGCCCAGTAACAGGCGCTGTTTCCTATGCCATCGTTGGGGGTGATATTTCATATAGCTACAGTCCCCTGCCGAGTATCCATCATGGCGGGCAATGTATGGCGCTGAATAGAGGACATTCTCCTGGTGAAGTAATTTATGTGAGGGCGTTAAGTGATCCGAATAATCTGGCTTTCCGCGATAGTGAATTGAGTGCGCCTTTCAAAATACTCGCATCGTGCATTGCAACGCCAACTTCAACATTTACCGCCACATTCACGCCCAGCAATACCCCGACATTTACGCCCACCAATACACCAAAACCCACCAAACAAAAGAAACCTGATCCGACAGATACCCCGCGACCGACAGATACCCCAGTACCGACAGATACCCCAGTACCGACTGCGACCAATACGCCATTCATTTATGTGCGCACTGAAATAGGAAATGGCTTGGGCAACAGTGCAGAATCGGCGATTGCGGCTGCTGAAGCTGACGCTCGAAAGAAATTAAGAGCGCGAAATCCAAACAATCCTGAAGGCTGTAGTGGAAACGACACGCCACTCGACACATGGTGGGATAGTCAACAAGCATCGTACATTGCCACGGGCGGACCGTATGCCGTCTCAGCTACTGCTAGAGCTTTGGTTAAATGTATAAGATATTAGCATTTGAAAGGCGGTCTCAACTCTGGAACCTCAACGCAAACAGGCAACTGTTTGCCCCTTGCCTCTTTTTGGGGTGATGGGGCTGGACATGGGGGAGATAAGCACCGCATGACGCCTTCGCTAGACAGCCTCATCCAGCTCACGCGCGCATTGGGCGAGCCGCAAAACGACTATGTCATCATCGGCGAGGGCAATACTTCGATGCGCCTGGATGCCGATTCCTTCGCCGTCAAAGCCAGCGGGCAGCAGATGCGCGGCATCGGCGCGGGCGGCTTCGTCAGCGTGAAAATAGCGCCGCTGCTGGCGATGCTTGATGACCCGCCCGCCCGCCTCAGCGACGAGAAAGCGATAACACAAGCGGCTGTCATCGGCGGGACGGGCGCCCGCCCCTCGGTCGAAGCCAGCTTCCACGCGATGCTGCTGCAGGACTGCGGCGCGCGCTACATCGGGCATACCCACCCCACCGCCATCAATCAGATTTTGTGCAGCGCCTGCGCCGCCGATTTCGCCCATCAGCGCCGCTTCCCCGATGAAGTTGTGCTCTGCGGTCCCGCCTCCGCCCTCGTGCCCTATGCCGACCCGGGCTTGCCGCTGGCAATCGCGATGCGCGAGCGCGTGCGCCGCTATCAAGCGGAGTATGGCGAAGCGCCCAGGCTGATTTTGCTGGAGAACCATGGCATGGTCGCCTTGGGCGAAAGCGCGGCGGAAATCCTCAACATCACGGCGATGGCGGTGAAAGCGGCGCGCATCTTCCTGGGCGCGCTGCTGACGGGGGCGCCGACCCATTTGCCCGCTGACGAAGTCTGGCATATCTATCGGCGTCCGGACGAAATCTACCGCCGCCAGCGATTTGTAAACCTAAATAAGTAGAACGTTTTTATATCATGGAGCCTGAAAAGGGCTCCGTTTTTGTATAAACAAGGAGAATGAGCAATGCCCACACATGGCGCTTTGACCTGGCTGATACCCGACGCCTATTTGGCGGCGCCGGCGGATGAGGACCCCGTCAACAAGAATCACGAATCCGTCTGTGTGCTCAACAGCACTGTGGATGACGCCAATGTCTTTTTCGATTTTTATTTTGAAGATCGGGAAGCGGTAGAAGGCATCGCGATAACCGTGCCCGCCAAGCGCTGCCCGCATATCCGCCTGGACAAGCCAGAGCAAATCGCCGGCTTCGTCATCCCCTTTGATGTGCCTTATGGCATCCGCCTGCGCAGCGATGTGCCGATTGTGGTGCAGTACTCGCGCATGTACGCCAGCGGCGGGCAAATCGAGAGCTTGATCACAACGATGGCCTATCCGGTGGAGTGAGGCGGAAAAACCCGCCGCATCAGCCCGGCAACAGCGTGTTCCAGGAGCGGAACAGCAAACGCTGCTCCGGCGCATAGCGCGCGAAAGTCTGCGGCAGGATATGCTGTTCTTCGTCCATCGTGGCGATATTTTGCGATTTCATCCAATAAGGTCCATAGCCAACATGCAAGGTCTTGCGCGTCTGCTGCGAGTGATTGGTCAGCCCGCCGTGCCGCAAATTCTCCGTGAACAGGATGGCGTCGCCCGCCTTGACCGGCAAGCCAATCATGCCCGGTTCTTTATCCGGATCGCTGCCCGCGTAGGGTGATGGCATGTTGCTTTTGTGAGTGGCGGGCACGACGCAGAACTCGCCTTGGCCTGGTCCTACATCGTGCACGAAATAGATCATGCGCACCATCATGCAGCTTATGCCCTGCCCGGTGTAGGCATAGCGATATTTTGAGGCGACCGGCCCGCCCAGGTGCGTCTTTGTCTGATTGCCTGGATAGCGGATGCGAATCTCCGAGTTGTTGATCGTTGGTCGTTCCTGCACGATGGCGCGAATGTATTGCATCGTCGGCGCGTGATCCACCAGCATATCAAAGCAAGCATCGCCATTGAAGAAGTCTTCGATAATCATAGTCTTGCCCGCTTCCCGCGCACCCTGAACATAATAGCCGTAGTCCTTGTCATAGCGATACTCGGGACCCCAGGCGCTGACTTTGTCAACAGGGCGGCGCAACTGCCGTGTCGCCAGTTCTTCAAGCCTGTCAATCGCCGCCGCCAGACGGCTCACTTCGCTGGCAGTTAGCAGCTCCGGGATGAGCAAATAGCCCATACGGTCAAATTCATAAGTCTCTGCTGTGTTCATTGTCGGATTCCTTTCGGCAACAGATTCGTGCCGTCACAACGGGTCAAACATTAGTGGCGGCGGCTTTTCAAGCCCGCGCAAAGCTACGGCTCGCCGATGAAGACCAAGCCCACCGGGCAGGCGATGCCATGCCCGCCGCTTTCGATGACGGTTTCGCTGCCGTGGAATCCGCCGCCCGCTGGGCGCAGCCGGTAGGCGATTTCATAAGGGATATCGCGCCCGTCAGCCGGCATTGGCGCGCTGAACATGGCGCTGCCGACATAGTCGCCAGCCGCATCAGCCCGCAGCGTGAAGTCGGCGAAAGCGATGGTGGCGGCATCCAACTGGGTGATGTGAATGCGCTCCGCCGCGCGCCCGGCGCATTCGCCACTATACCGCAGCACCCAAATGCCCGCCTGCGGGGCAGCGGCTGGCGGCGCTGCCATTGTGCCGCAGGCGCTCAGCAGCGAGAGCAGCATGGCCGCCAATAGAAAGCGAGACATCTCAAAAATCGCGCTCTGCGAAAATCTCAATTCCCCTTCCCTCTTTATGGGCTTATGGGGGAGGGGTTTGGGGTGGGAGGCTGGATAGCGAAAATCACATCTTCTCCAGCGCCGCGCGGGCGATATTCGCCGAAGTCTCAAAGGACCAGGCGACGCGGTTGACGCCGCGCAGCAGGTGCGTTTGCGTAACGCGGCGCAAGTGCCCGTCCGCATCGGCGATATCCAGCGCCGGCGCCAGGTCGGGCAGCGCGGGCACGCGCATCGCCGGCTCATTGCGGAAGCGCCCCTGCCGCGTGAAGTTGATCGGCACCAGTTCCCGCGCCAGCGCCAGCAAGGCATCGTTATAGGCGCGGACGCCAGCGGCAGCCACCGCGCCATCCGCCAAGCCTTCCGCCGCCGCATGCAGCTGCGCCAGCGCCGCGTCCAAATCCGCCAGCGCCGCGTAGGCGGGCGCGAAATCGGCATCTTCCCCCGCCGCCGCCGCATAGCTATCGAGCGTGTCTTTGAACTCCACCGTCAAAGCGCGGAAGTCATAAGGGTGCAGCGGGTTGTTGAGCAGGCGCTGCAGCGAGGTGGCATAAACGCGCAGGTCGCGCATGAGGTTGTCTTTATCGGCGATTTCCATGGTGTCATTTTCGGTATGCCAGGCGATATTGGCACCGCAGCCGCCGACAGAGTAATAGCCCATCGCTTCGGCTTTGGCTAGCGGCATCGATGAAAGCAGCATAAACAGGCTGGAAATGCCGATGTTGTTGAAGGAATAATCGCCCGCTTGGTGGGGGCGCTCGCCGCTGAAGCCGAAGCCGGTGGCATCTTGCACCGCTTGGGCGGCGAAGGCTTCCGCCTCCGACATAATGGTGACGCCGCGGTATTCGGTCGCCCAGCGGCAGCCGGGGGAATCGATATTCATCTGGGCGATGCAATTGCGCGCCAGCTCCAAGCCGTAGGCATCGGCATACCAGGTTGAGGCGCCGTAGCGCCCGGTCGAATGCCCGGACCACCAGGCGATGCGCAGGCTGCGCGCCAGCCCCTCGCGATTTTGGTGGAAGATGCGCGCCAGCTCCAGCAAAGTGGCGTTGCCGACAGCATTATCGCCGATGCCAACATCCCAGGAATCGACATGCCCATGCACCAGGGCAAAGCGCTCGGGCTCGATTGCGCCTTCAATTTCCGCCACCAGGCAGGGGCAGGCGAACCAGCCCTCTTTCAGCTGGGTGTGCAAAGTGGCGGTGACTGTACCTTGCGCCATAAGCGCCAGCAGCTCATTGCCATCGGGGCGGTTGATAGACAGCACGGGAATATCCGGCTGCCGCTGATAATTGTCCAAATCCGGCGCGCCCCAGATAGTGGTGCAAATGCCCCAGTGGATATCCACGCCGGGGTTGATGAAAATCGCGCCTTTCGCGCCTTTGTTTTGGAAATACCAGACCGGCGGCGGACCGCCAAAGCCATCCACCACCACAATTTTGCCCGTAACATCCACATCGCTGAGCGGCGTGAAATCGAAGAAATCGGCGCTGCGCCCGGCGGCAAAACCTTCGATGCGCACACATTCGCCGCTGATGCCGCTGGCGGGGGTGCTGATGGAGAAGGCGGGCGTCTTGGCGCGGTAGGATTTGTCGCCAACAGCCAGCGATGCGCGCACGGGTACGCTCAAAAAGAGCTCGGGCATGTGCATGGTATGCGGGATGCCGAGGGCGCTGAGGCGGTCGGCGATATATTGGAAGGCGGCGCGCTCGTCATCGGAGGACGATTCCCGCACCAGGCTGGCGAATCTTTCCAGCAGCGCCCAGGGTTCGTCTGGCGCAAGCGCGCCCAAGAGCGCGGATTCAAGAGCGTCGTTTTTGCTTTCATACAGTGTTTGCATATTTGCATCCTCTCAGCGGAACAGCGGAATACTATCACGCAGAGCATAACAAGTTACAAGCGCTTGTCAACAATCCCGGCGCGTTATTCAGGGCAATTGCGGCATAGTATTTTCACCACAAAGACACAAAAGTAAGTACAAGTTAATTATGCAACAGAATTCCACATATTCCCCCACCCCAAACCCCTCCCCCATAAAGAGGGAGGGGCTTAAAACCCTTGTAATCACTGGGGATTCTCCCCTTCCCTCATTTTGGGGGAAGGGGCTGGGGGATGGGGG
>JAJDWK010000004.1 GCA_022825675.1 Anaerolineae bacterium
GGTGGGACCCAGCGGCAGCACCTGCCAGACAGATTGCCCCTGCGCCGCCAGCCAATCAACGAAGCGGTAAGCGCCAGCGCCCAGGTCGCCAATGCCATAGCTGCCGGGCAAGGAACTGGGATGGAGCAGGATGCCGCTAGAGCGCGGAAGTGATGTCATCGCATCTGCACCGCGCATCTAGCCATTGCCGAGGAGTTCCGCCGCGCTTGCCGCCGCCGCCGCCAGCGTTACCTGTGTTTGCGCGCCATCACGCAGCCGCTTCAGCGAGACCAAGCCCGCCTCAATCTCGCTGGGACCAAGCACCGCCACCAGCGGGATTCCCTTCTTTTCGGCATGGGCGAATTGCCGCCCCAATTTGCGCGTATCCAAATACACTTCTGTATTCAGCCCCGCTGCGCGCATTTTTTCGGCAAAACGCAGGGAAGCCGCCCGCGTCTCGGGGCTGAAGACTGTCACCAGCAGCTGCACTAAAGTGCGCGCCTGCCCGGCGGGATGCAGGCGCAGCTTGTCCATCAGGTCCATTATCCGTTCCAGGCCGAAAGACACGCCAGTGGTGGGCAAGCTCTGGCGGCGGAACATGCCGATGAGGTTGTCATAGCGGCCGCCGCCGGTGACGCTGCCCAGGTTCGGCTGCGAAATCACGGTTTCAAAGATGGGACCAGTGTAATAGCCCAGCCCGCGCGCCAGCGTGAAATCAAAATCGTAGAGTTCTTTTGCGATGCCCGCTTCTTCTAACAGCCCGCCCAGGCGGCGCAGATCTTCGATGCCATTATCGCCCTTGCCGATAAGCTCGGCGATATGCTCCAGGCTGTTGCCGCCGGGCTGCCGCGCTTGCAGCAGCTCCAGCATGCGGCGCGCCGCCTCAGCGCTGATGCCGCGTTCGGTCAATTCCGCGCGTACGCCATCAGCGCCAATTTTGTCGAATTTATCCACGCTGCGGTATAAACCCGGCAGCTGATGACTCGCCACGCCGGCAAAAGCGCCAATCGCGCTCAAGAGCTGGCGATGGTTAATCTTGATGACAAATTGCGGGAAGCCCAGCCGCTGCATAATGCGCGCCACCAGGGTGATGATTTCCGCATCCGCGCTGATGCCAGCGATGCCAACAATATCGGCATCCACCTGCCAAAATTCGCGATAACGTCCCCGCTGTGGCCGCTCGCCGCGGAAGACCGGCGCGATGTGATAGCGCTTGAAGGGGAAGGTGATTTGGCTCTCATGCTGCGCGACCACGCGCGCCAGCGGCACCGTCAAGTCATAGCGCATCGCCAAGGGCTCGCGTTTGCTGCTGCCGTGCCGCGCTGTGTAGATGAGCTTCTCGGCATCCTCGCCATAATTGCCGAAGAGCGTCGTGTGCCGCTCCAGCACGGGGGTGGCGAGCGGCTCATAGCCGTAGCGCTGGAAGACCTCGGTGATGGTGTGCAGCACGGCGTTGCGCCGCAGCATCGCCTCGGGCAAAAAATCGCGAAATCCTTGCGGATTCCTCGGCTTGATGGCGTCTTTCATATTCCCCTCGGCTTAAGCTTCCGCGCGCGCGGCTAATGCCTGCCGTTTGACTTCGGCGATTTGCGCATAATGCCCGACTTCGTGCGATAGCCCAAAGAGAAAAGCCGCCGGCGCGTTCATCTCGCCAAAGCGGGCGATGAAACGCTCGGATAACTGGCGCTTCACATTAAGCAGGGGCTGGTCGGGCCAAGTCTCCAGATAGGCATTGCGCATGCGGCGGCTCTCTTCCAGCCGCTGGCGCGCCTGCGCTGCCGTCTTGATATCCCGCCAGGGCGTCTCGTAGCGCGGGCGCTCAGACGCGGGCACGCCACGCGCCAGGAGCGAGCTCAAAGCCGCGCCTTCTTCGCTGCTGGCGGTTACATGGGCGATCAAATGGGCGAAGGACCAGCCTATCGCTTCTTCGCCAGCGACGGCGAAGGGGTCGTCCGCTTCGGGATCTTCCGGGTCGAAGACAACATCCGCGTCGTGTAAACCCTCCAGCAAGCTCAGCAGATAGTCAACGCTTTCGTCACTGAGCGCCCGCAGTTCGGCCACGCCGATATTCTCGCGCTTGGCGTATTCAATATAAGTTGTCTCGCCATTTTGCATCGGGGAAAAGTCAATCATGGCTTTCCACTCCTGGTATTCTGTCCAATGGCATCTATTTTACCGATTCAAGCCGAATAGAAAACCTTGCTTTTTCACGATTCCGCTCGCGGATACATTGGCGGGCAGCCTTGCGCCGCCCCGTTTGTCATCAGCGGGCGCAATGGTACACTGGATAGTGCGCAGAGCAGCAATCGCGGGAGGCACATGCTCACAGATATAGAAAAGATGCTCTTTGCCGTGCTGGCGCTCTTGTGCATTGGCGCTGCTTACGCCGGCTTTCGTGATATGTTTCTTATCATCGGGCGCGGGCAGGGCAGCCTGCCGCTGGATGGCATCGCGCGGCGGGCGCTGCGCGCGCTCTTATTATCTGCCACCCAGCGGACAACCCTGCGGACGCGCCGCCTGACAAGCCTGCTGCATTGGGGCGTCGTCATCGGCTTCAGCTTCTATTTTCTGGTCAACGCGCTGGATTTGCTGCTCGGTTTCGTCCCCGGCTTTGATATGCGGCTGCAGCGGCTGCAGCGGCTGGGCGGCGCCTATGCTATCTATCGCTTGCTCGCCGATGTTCTAAGCGTGATTGTCCTGCTCGGCGTCGTCTATTTCATCAGCCGCCGGCTGATTTTGCCGAGCCGGAGCGAGCTGAGTTTTCAACCCAATATCAAGCTGCATCCACAAGCTGCCGCCGGTGCCATCACCGCCGATTCGCTGATTGTGGCGGCATTTATTCTGCTGCATGTCGGCGCCCGATTCCTCGGCGAGTCGCTGGTGGTGGCGCAGGCTGGCACCGATGCCTATATGCCCTTCGCGACTTGGACGGCGGGTATCTGGGCGGGGCTTAACGCGGAGGCATTGCAGGCGCTGCGCCATCTCTGCTGGTGGCTGGCGCTGGGCGGGATTTTGATCTTCCTGCCCTATTTCCCGCAGAGCAAACATGCGCATTTGTTCATGGCACCGCTGAATATCCTGACGCGCCCTCAACGCCGCTCCCCCGGTGCTTTGAACCCACTGGACTTTGAAGACGAGAGCATCGAGCAATTTGGCGCGAACCGCCTGGAAGACCTATCCCAGACGCAAGTTCTCGATGCCTTCGCCTGCATCATGTGCAACCGCTGCCAGGATGTCTGCCCCGCTTATGTGACCGGCAAGGAGCTGTCGCCAGCGGCGCTGGAAATCAACAAGCGCTTCAGCATCAAAGAGCGCTGGGAGGCGCTGGCGGCGGGCGAGCCGTCAGACTTGCCGCTGGCGGGCAGCCTGCTCAGCGAATCGGCGCTATGGGCATGCACTGCTTGCGGCGCTTGCGTCGATATCTGCCCGGTCGGCAACGAGCCGATGTTTGATATTCTCGATATTCGGCGGGACGCGGTGCTGATGCAAAGCGATTTTCCCAGCGCCTTGCAAGGCGCATTTAACGGCATGGAGCGGCAAGGCAATCCCTGGCAGCTTGCTGGCGCCCGCGCCGCTTGGACCGCCGAGCTGGACTTCCCGGTGCCGACTATCGCCGAAAATCCCGATTGCGACATCCTCTATTGGACGGGCTGTGCCGTCAGTTATGACTCGCGGGCGCAGGAAACCGCGCGGGCGCTGGCGCGGGTGCTGCATGCCGCAAATGTCAACTTCGCGATATTGGGCGAAGCGGAAAAATGCACTGGCGATGCCGCGCGCCGCGCCGGCAACGAATATCTCTATCAAGAAATGGCGCAAGCCAATATCGAGGTCTTAAACGCGGCGCAGCCCAAGCGCATTGTCGTAACCTGCCCGCATTGCTTGCACAATATCGGCGCGGAATACCCGGTATTCGGCGGCGAATACGAAGTTCTGCATCATACAGAATTGATCGCCGAGCTCATCGCCGCGGGGGCACTGCCGCAATCGGCAAAGCCCGCGCGCTGGAGCAATGTCACCTTTCACGATCCCTGCTATCTGGGGCGTCAGAATGGCATCGTCGCGGCACCGCGCAAAGTGCTGGCGGCGGCGTCTTTGCCCCCGCGCGAGATGCCGCGCAACCGCAAAAATTCCTTCTGCTGTGGCGCGGGCGGCGCGCAATTTTGGAAGGAAGAAGAACCCGGCGCACGCAAAATCAATCACGAGCGCTACCAAGAAGCCAAAGCCACTGGCGCGGAGGCGCTGGCGGTTGGCTGCCCCTTCTGCCTGCGCATGTTTGAAGACGCCAGCCAAGACATAACTGGCGGTCCCGCCGTAGTAGACATTGTTGAGATTATTGCCGAAAATCTCTGATACCCGCGTTGACAGAGCAGGGAGGGCAAGGTGGCGGGCTATAGCTTTGCGCGAGTGCCGACGCTGGAGACGCCGCGGCTGCGGCTGCGGCAAATCACCGAGCGGGATTGCGCTGCCTGGCTGGCGGTCATCGAGAGCCCGGGCGCGCTTCGCTATCTGCTGGATTTCCCTAGCCCGCCGCGCCTGGCTGACATGCAGGCGATATTCGCCTGGGCAGAGCGCATCTTCCGTGAAAAATCCGGCATCCGCTGGGCAATCACGCTGAAGCCGGCGCATACCATGATTGGCAGTTGCGGCTTCCATCTCTATGCGCCATGCCATCGCCGCGCCGAGGTCGGCTACGAATTGCATTCGGGCTATTGGCGGCGCGGCATCATGACCGAGGCGCTGGCGGCAGTCTTGCGCTTCTGCTTTGAGCAGCTTGACCTGCACCGGGTAGAAGCGGATGTGGTCGAAGGCAATATCGCCTCGGCGGCATTGCTGAAGAAAATGGGCTTCACGCTGGAAGGCGCTTGGCGTGACCGCGAATATCAGCGCGGCGCTTATCACAGCTTGTGGCAATTCGGCCTCTTACAACCGGAATTCCGCGCCAAGCAATTCTCAGGTTTGACGAAGTGAGCCGAAGCGCCAGCATTATGCTATGCGCGATGGTGGCGGTGCTGCTGCTGGCATTCGCCCTGAGCGTCGGCGGCTTGATGAGCCATCCCATCTGGATTGATGAACTGTATTCGCTGGCGCACATGGGCGTTTTCGAGCCGCCATACGATTTCGCGCAAGTCTATGATTCATTGAGCGCGAAGTCGCCCAATCAATTGCCGCTCTACTACTGGCTGGGCGCGCTCTGGGCGCAGGCGGTCGGCTGGACGCAAGCCGCCATGCGCGCCCTGTCGCTGCTGCTGGGCATGCTCACGATTGCGCTGCTGTATCGCTTCGGCGCGGATGCCCTGGATAGAAGAACCGGCTTTTTCGCCGCCCTCCTGCTCGGCACTAGCGTCTTTGCGCTGATTTATTTTGCATTCTTACGCAATTATGCCCTGCTGCTGCTGCTGGCGGCGCTCAACGGCTGGCTCTATTGGCGGCTATTAAATGCTCAGCACACATCACGGGCGGCGCTGGCGCTTTTCAGCTTGTCCAGCGCGCTGCTGCTGTATACCCATTATTTGTCGCTTGTATGGATTGCCAGCCTGCTGCTGCACGCTTTGATATGCGCGCGGCGGGGCGGCTATTGGCGGCGCATAGTCCTGGGCGTGGCCGGCGGCTTTCTGCTGTTTTTGCCGATATTGCCCAGTTTCGTCCAGGGGATCCGCTACTCCACAGAAAGGCAGCATCAATGGAATGATTCCTCAAGCTCGCTGGAGCTGCTGCCAGCGTTTATCGAACTCCTGTCAAATGGGGCGCCCGTCCTGCTGCTGCTCGCTGGCATGCTTTTTGTGGCGGCACAGCGCAAGCTGCCAGATTCTGGCAGCGGCAGGCTCTTGATACTGCTCGCCATTCAGCTCGCGCTTATGGTATTGGCGGATTCGCTGATAAACCTGGTATGGCTGCGGCGCATGCGCTATTTCCTCATGCTTTGGCTGCCGGCATGTATCGTCATCGCCTATTGCATCTCCGCCTGGAGCCATTGGAAAGCGATTTTTTCCGTGGGCATTCTCTTATGGCTGGCGGCGGGCTTGCGCTTCCAGCAATCGGCGCGCGTTTTTGACTTTGCCGAAGGCTATTTTTTGCCTGCTGAAAGCCCACCGCTGCAAAAGCTCAGTCCTCTCTTCGCCAATGCCATGCGCCCGCAGGACTTCCTGCTGGCCGCATCAGACACCGATACGCTCAACAATGACAGGCGGATGGGAAAAAGCATCGCCGATTATTATTTGGAGGCGCTGCTGAACATCGACGGCTTCATTTTCCCTTCACACTTAACTGGCACCGACCTGCGCGAAAGATTTGAAGACCGCGTTGGCAATCATCCCTACCTGCTCTTCATGCGCTATGAGGGCGCGCCCGCCGGCTTGACCCGCGAACTTACCGCGCTGGTGCATAGCCGCTATCGGCGCTGCGAGCCGGATATCCCCCATCAGGACTTTACTTTGCAGCGTTTTGCCTTAGCCTGGATGCCATGCGAGCGCGGAGCCTATCAACCTTTCGCCTTTGAAAATGGCATTCACATCGTCGACCGCTATGCGGTCTATCAGCCGGCTGAAGCTATGCTGCGCGCTGTGATTGGCTGGGAAGTTGCCACCAGCCAACACTTAAAGCAATATAATATAACGGCGCAAGTGTTTGACCGCGGCGGCAACAAAGTCTTGCAAGCGCCCGACCGCCACCTCTATGACAAAGTGCTCAAATGGCAGCTGATAGAATTGCCCACCGAAGCGCTCCTGCCCGGGGACTATCGCCTGGCGCTGATTTTGTACGAGCGGGCGCGCAGCTCCAACCGGGTGGCAGGCGCTGACCTCACGAGCGGCGACATAACGGATATGCCCACGCTCCTGCGCTTCACTGTAGAATGAGCGCCATCAGCTATAGTGCAGCTGGGCGCAGCCGACAGGTCTGGCGGATTACTGGATGACCAGCTCCGATTCGAGGCGCAGCCCCCAACTCAGCGCTAGCGAGCGGGCGCTGCTGCCGCTTTGTTTATTGCTCTTGAGCGCATTCGCCCTGGGCGCGCTCGGCTTGAACCGGGACATCGTCTGGCTGGACGAGATGTTCTCGCTCGGCAATATGGGCGCCTTCGACCCCGCCTACAGCCCGGCGCAAGTTGTCGAATCCCTCGCCCAACACAGCCCGGATCACGCGCCGCTCTACTTCGTTTTGGGCGCGCAATGGAGCCGCCTTGCCGGCTGGACGCAATTGCCCGCCCGCTATCTCTCGCTGTTGCTGGGGCTGCTGCTGGTTGCCTTTCTCTATCGCTTTACGGCTTATATCACAAACCGCCAAACGGGTTTGGTCGCGGCGCTGCTCATCAGCAGCAGCGGCTTTGTCCTGCTGTATTTCCACGAGATTCGCATGTACACGCTGCTGATGCTGCTGGCGGTGTGGCATGTGCATTTGTATTTCCGCCTGATTGCTGACGATGACGATGACGGCGGCTGGCGGCTGTGGGCGCTGTTTGTGATGACTGCCGCCGCGCTGATATACACCCATGTCTACGCCATTTTCCTCTTCGCCGCGCTCTTGGGGCAGCATCTCGTTTTCCGCCGCCATGCCCGCCGCTGGCTCTCGATTATGCTGGCATGGGCTATCGGCGCGGCGGCATTTTTGCCCTATTTGTCTATATTTCTGCTGGGCTTCGCCGATGTTACCACCAGCAGCGATACGCAGGCGATGGCATTCAGCACGCCCGAATTGCTCACCGCTGTGCTGCATCCGCTGGTCAACGACATGCTGATACTCTGGCTGCCCATCGTCCTGCTGGCGGGGCTGTGGCTGCGGCGCGCCCGCAGCCGGCATATCGCGCGCCTGGCGGTTGTCGTCGCGCTCATATTCCTGTGTATCATCGCGCTTAACGCGGTATACCCGGTGATTTCCATCAACCGCATCCGCTATTTTTTGATTGGCGTACCCTTTTATATCGTGGTGCTGGCGGCGCTGCTGATGGCTTCGCCAGTTCAGCGCGCCTTGCGTCTGCTCTTCCTGCTGGTTTGGATCGCCGGCGGCATCAATATCGTGCTGCAAGCGGAAAATTGGACCTATGCCGGGCATCAAACATTGCTGATGGACCATCCGCCATTAAACCGCTTCGCCGATTCTTTGATGGGCAAAGTGAAAAGCCAGGACTTCCTGCTCGGTTTTGCCGGGTCGCCCGCCATCAACTGGCGGCTGAAGCACGGCTATAGCAAGGGCGATTATTATGCGCAGGTCGCGCTGGGCATTGATGGCGCTTTTGTCAACGCCCGCCTGCGCGGGGACGCGCTGCAGCAGGACCTTCAAGCGCGCATCGACAGCCACCCCTATCTTCTTTTCGCCTATGACCCCCGCGATACCCCGCCGGTATTTGACGATGTTTCGCGGGCGCTGCGAGCGGACTATCGCGCTTGCGCTGTTCTGGCGGATTCGCCCGATGTCTTCATCCAGCGTTATGTGCTGAAGCCGCTTGACTGCGGGCGTGACTATCAGCCGATTCAGTATGAAAACGGCATTCACATTGTCGACAAATTCGCCTTTTTTTCCGCGGAAGAACGCCGCCTGCGCCTCTACACTGGCTGGCAAGTCGCTGATGAAGAGCAGCTAGATATGTACAATGTATCTATCCAGTTGTTTTCTTCCGATGGGCAGAAAGCCTTGCAGACGCCAGACAGACACCTCTATGATGATGTCTTAACTTGGTACGCGCTGGACATTTCCACGGCGGACTTGCCGCCGGGGGGCTATTCCGCGAATGTGATACTCTACAACCGCTACGGGAGTGAAAGCAAAGTCCGCGGCAAGGACCTGACCACCGGCGAAGCGGGATTGATACTGCCGCTACTTCATTTCACCATCAGCGAGTGACAGGGGCAATGCAGCGAGTCAAGCTCATCTTCCGCCCGCTTTATGCGCCCTTTGTGCGTTTAATGCGCAACCACGCGGCAGTGGCAGCCGAGCGGCGGCGCATCCGCCAGGCGGTCGCCCAGGCGCTGGCAAATGACGCCCCGCTGAAGGTCATAGTAGGGGCGGGCGATAAACATCAGCGGGGCTGGATTAACAGTGATTTGCCCGCTTTTGATGTGCTGGAGGCGCGGCATTGGCGCTCGCTCTTCCCGCCGCATTCAATTGAGCGCTTGCTGGCGGAACATGTCTTCGAGCATTTGAGCGCCGCGCAATTTGCGCAATTTCTCCAACTGGCGCCGCGCTATCTCGCCCCGGGCGCGCGCATCCGCATCGCCGTGCCCGATGGCAATCACCCCGATCAGGACTATATCGAGCGCGTGCGCCCCGGCGGCAGCGGCATCGGGGCGCACGACCACAAACTGCTGTATACAAAGAGCCTGGCGCGCCAGCTGCTGGAAGCGGCGGGCTATCGCTATGAATTCCTTGAATATTTTGATGAAGCGGGCCTATTTCACCAGCGGCAATGGCAAGCGGCTGACGGCTTCGTCAGCCGCTCGGCAGCGCATGACCGCCGCAACGCCGGCGGCAAGCTCAACTACACCAGCTTGATATTCGATTGTTGGCGCTAGGGCAGGGCAGGCGCTACATATTCAGGAAGTGCCCTTCCAAGCCATGCGCCGCTTCTTTCAAGGCTTCGCTGAGCGTTGGATGAGCGTGTACATTACGCGCGATTTCCGCCGGCGTCAATTCGGCAGAGCGCGCCAAAGTGAGTTCTGGCAGCAGCTCGGTAACATCATGCCCAATCATGTGCGCGCCCAGCAGCTCGCCATATTTTTTGTCGCTAATCAGCTTGACGAAGCCAGTGGCATCGCCCAAGCCGCGCGCCTTGCCATTCGCCTGGAAGGGGAATTTGGCGACATTTATCGCGTAGCCGCGTTCCCGCGCCTGCGCTTCGGTATAACCGAAGCTCGCCACTTGCGGCTGGCAATAGGTCGCGCGCGGCATCATATCAAAATCCAGCGTGATTGTGGGCGCGCCGGCGATAGTCTCCGCCGCGACTACGCCCATAGTTTCCGCGACATGCGCCAGCATCAGCTTGGCGGTTACATCGCCGATAGCATAGACATGCGGCAGGTTGGTCTGCATAGTGTCGTTAATCGCGATGCCGCCAGCGGCGTTCAGCTCAAGCCCGAGCTGTTCCAGCCCATAGCCAGTAACTCGCGGCTGGAAGCCAATCGCCTGTAAGACGCGCTCCGCCTGTAAGGTCTGCGGCTCGCCATCAGCGCCGGTCACCGTTACAGAAACCGAGTCGCCGCTGTCGATTATGTCATCGACGCGCGTACTGGTCATAATGGTGATGCCGAGCTTGCTGAAAGATTTTGTCAACTCGGCGCTGACATCGGGGTCTTCCAGCGGCAAGATGCGGTCGAGAAACTCGATCAGCGTAACCTCAACGCCATAATTGCGCATGATATAGGCAAATTCAACGCCGATGGCACCGCCGCCAGCGATGACGACGCTCGCGGGCAGCGTGTCTTCCATTATCTGCTCTTCGTAGGTGACCACATTCTCGCTGAAGGCGGTGCCGGGAATCAAGCGCGTTGTCGCCCCAGTCGCGATGATGAGATTGTTGAAGGCGATGCTCTCTTCGTCCCCGTTGTTGAGGGCGATGGAAAGGCTGTTGGCATCGCGGATAGTCGCCCAGCCATCATAAGAATCGATTTTGTTCTTGCGCATCAAAAATTGAACGCCTTTGGTCAACCCGCGGGAGACGCGGCGGCTGCGTTTGTAGGCAGCGCCATAATCCAGAGAAAAATCGCCACTGATGCCGAAACTCTTGGCTTCGTGATTGAGGATGTAGGCAAGCTCGGCATTGCGCAGCAGCGCCTTAGACGGGATGCAGCCGACATTGAGGCAGACGCCGCCCCAATACTTTTTCTCGACAATTGCCGTCTTTAAGCCCAGCTGGCTGGCGCGTATCGCGCCGATATAGCCGCCAGGTCCCGCGCCGAGTACGACGACATCATAGGTTTTTGCCATGAAATGCTCTCCCCAATTTCTGCTTCCAGTCAGTGCCTATAGTCTACCGCGTCAAAAGCGATAAGTAGAGCCTCTGTCGCTGGCGGGCGCAGCGCATCAATTGGCGGCGTGGCGCTGTCGGCGCGCTTCAAAGAGGATAACAGCCGCCGCGGCGGCGACATTAAGCGATTCTGTCGCCCGCGCCAGCGGGATTGCGATGCGCGCGCCCGCTAGCTTCTGCGCCGCCGCGCTGATGCCATGCGCTTCGTTGCCAACTATCAATGCCCAGGGCACCCGCCAATCAACCGCGGTGTATTCGACGCTCGCCTCGGCGCTCGCGGCGTATACAGCCAGCCCCTGGCAGAAGCTGCGGATTTCTTTCCAGGGCGCTTCGACAAGCGGCAAGCGGAAATGCGCGCCCATCCCCCCGCGCAGCGCTTTGGCATTGTAGGGGTCGGCATTGCCCGGCGCCAGAATTGCGATGTCAACCGCGGCGGCGGCGGCGCTGCGCAGGATAGCGCCGAGGTTGCCAGGCTCGCGAATGCCATCGAGAATGAGGGCGTACTCAACCGGTTCGGGGATGGCGGGCTTGGGCAAATGAAAAACCGCCAATATGCCCGGGGGCTGCTGGGTTTCGCTGGCATGACGCAGCACCGCCTGGCTGGCGGGCAGCGGCTGGCAGCCAGCATTTTGCAGCGCGGCAATCAAGTGATACTCCGCCGCTTCTGGCGCGTAAAGCGCGTAACTGGCGCGCCCGCCTTGGCGCAGGGCGTCTTCAATGAGGCGGTCGCCTTCCAGCACGATGAGGCGCTTGCCCCGCCGCAGCCGCGATTTGCTCTGCAAGGCTTTTATCTCGCGGACGCGCGCGTTCTTCGTGCTGCGAATGGGGTCCATCAGCAGTGCCCATATAGAAAAAAGGGTCTGTGCTCGACCCTTTTTTGATGCCTAAAGGTGGAGTGTGAGCAGCCGCGTCAGCCGCTTTGCCTGGCAGCCTGCACGATGCGGCTGAAAGTATCGGCGTCATTGACGGCGATTGCGGCGAGGCTCTTGCGGTCCAGCTCGATTCCAGCCCGCTTCAAGCCATGAATAAGTTGGCTGTATTTCATGCCATTCATGCGGGCGGCGGCGTTAATCCGCTGTATCCAAAGGCGGCGCAGCTGCCGGCGGCGCTGGCGGCGGTCGCGATAGGCATACCAGAGGCTGCGCATCATCGCTTCGTTAGCCCGCTTGAAATTCTTGCTGCGCGTGCCCCATTGCCCCTTGGTCATTTTGAGGATTTTCTTGTGGCGGCGCCGCCTTACGAATCCGGTTTTTGTCCTTGCCATGCTCGTTCTCCCTGCATAAAACACCCGGCTGCGGTGCCGGGGTAAATTGTTGTCCTTGCGAAAAAGGCGGGCTTAAGCGGGCGGGTTGGCTTTGTACCGCCCCAGGTAAGGTGCCAGGCGGCGGATGCGGCGCTGCATCGCCTTCTCGCCGACTTCCATCGTCTTGTCCCATTGCCGTTTGACGCGCTTTGCCGAGCGGCGGCGCAAATGGCTCTTGCCGCCTTTGGTGCGCACGATCTTGCCAGTCCCCGTCATTTTGAAGCGCTTGGCGGTGGCTTTGTGCGTCTTCAGTTTGTATTTGCTCGTTTTCTTCTTACGAGGCACTATCGCTTCTCCGAACCTTGTTTGCTCTCTTTCACGGGCGCCAAAATCATGAGCATATCGCGCCCTTCCATATTGGGGCGCTGCTCCACAACACCAACATCTTTTAACAAGCCTTCAATCTTGCTTAGACGGTCGCGCCCGATGTGCTGGTGTGTAATCTCACGCCCGCGGAAGCGCACCCGGAATTTGACCTTCTTGCCTTCTTTCAGCCATTTCTCCGCGCGCTTGATATCAAATGTCAGGTGATATTCGTCGGTTTTCGGGCGGAGTTGGATCTCTTTTACGGTTACTTTTATCTGATTTTTGCGTGATTTGCGTTCCTTGCGCCGTTGTTCGTATTGGAACTTGCCATAATCCATGATGCGGCATACCGGCGGCCGCGCATTCGGCGCAACTTCCACCAGATCCATGCCTATATCGTCCGCGCGATTCTGCGCATAGACAATCGAAACGACGCCGATGTTTGTGTTCGTATCGTCAATCAGGCGGACTTCGCGCACTCCGCGAATATTGCCGTTAATCCTATGTGGTGAATTCGCTATGTCTGCACACCCTTTCAGTTTACAGGGTATCACAACCCGTCCGCAGCCAACAGTTCGCTGCGCAGAAAGTGTACCATGCTCTATCGCGGCTTGTCAACAAGAAGATTGCACGGGAGGTTTTCATGTTGTTTTATGCGAAGAGGCTGTCGAGCTGCTTGAATTTGCCAAGCGCCGCCCGATACTTCGCGAGCAATTCTTCATCGCTCCCTTTGAAGCGCCTCAAGCTCTTCAAGGCGCAAGCGGTGCAGCCCTGCATCGCCCGGTAGCTATCGGTTTCGCAGGGGAGGCAGCCATTTAACTCTATCATCACCGACATCAGCGCGATAATTTCGACGCTCGTCTCCGCTTTGCCCGCCAGCGAGTCAATCAAACGCTGCCAGACAGGTCCGCGCTCTTCGAGCAGCGCCGGTATCGCATAATGCGGGAAGAGAATTTCGTTGTCAGTATACATCGCGTCAATCCATCCAAATGGCAAATGCGATCGAGGGCTTGCTGTGCGGATGCGCTCCATCTAAGCTTACGCCGTTCCTTAGCGCCTTGCAAGCCCCGCGCTTAATTCTTGTGGGAGAGCTGCTATTTCAAGGCGCGGATGAGCGCTAAAGTCGCGGCGAATGCCTCATCGCTGCCGGGCAAGGTGCTGTTCCACAGGCTGAAGAGCAAGCCCGCCGGCTTACCTGCTTGCAGCGCCTGCCGCAGTGAGGCGATGCTTTCTTCCAGCCCGGGACCGCCGGGTTCCGGGTAGCTCATGGCGGGCATTTCGGCGCAATCCACGACATCGGTGTCGAAGTGAATGTAGCGCGGGCGCTCGGGCAATGCCGCGCTGTCCAGGTCCGCGACCGTTTCGAAGAGGGTAACTTCGCTTTCGCGCAGCATCACCGCTTCTTCGGGGTCGAGATTGCGGGCATCGCTGATGAAGACATCGGCTTCGACGATTGGCTGCATGTCCAGCGCCCGCAGCCAATGTTGATTGCCGCGCCCGACAGCAGCCGCCAGCGGCATCCCGCCCAGGAAGCCACTGGGCGTGGTCGCCGGCGTATTAAAATCGCCATGCGCATCGTACCAAATGACGATCGGCTGCCGCGCCGCCAAGCCTTTGAGCATGCCCAGGCAGCTCGTGCAATCATTGGCGAATACAAGCGGGACTTTGCCCGCATTGGCTTGAAGCGCCGCCGCCAAAGCGCGGTTGACCGCGACTATCGGGTTCGCCGCCGCGGCAAAATCAGGCGCGATGTCCAGCCATTCAGCCTCAAATTCCTGGGCGATGCCGCTGTCACGCAGAGCGGCGACCTCTTGGCGCTCCGGGCGCGACTCGCCCAGATAATAGGGTACGCCGATAAAGATATAGTCTGACATGGGCTGCTCCTTATAGATTTCGCTCGGCTCAAATGCCGCTGACATGGGTTATCGGCAGGCGCAGGGCATCCTTCAGCAACTGCCAATTGAAAGCGGCGAATTCCCGCGCCAGCGAATAGGGATACATCAGCGGGTCGCGGATTGTGCTGGCGGGGACGGGGCTGGCGACTGTTTTGATGCCGCGCTGAGCAAAGAGCCAGCTTGCGCGTAGAATATGATAACTGTCGCTGACGAGAATGGCGCGCTCCAGCCCCAGCTCCGCCAGGATACGCTGGCTGAAGAGGGCGTTTTCTTCGGTGCTGCGGCTCTGCTCTTCCAGCAGGATGGCATTAGCGGGGATGCCCGCGGCAATCATGACTTCGCGGCAGGCGGCGGCTTCGGTACGCGGGAAGGGTGCCGTCTGCCCGCCCGTGCATAGCAGGACAGGGGCAAGCCCTTCATGCCAGAGCGCCGCGCCGTGGCGGCTGCGGCGGGTGAGGGCAGGTCCCGGGCGGCCATCGCGCTTCAAGCCGGCGCCCAGCACGATGATGACATCGGCGGGCGCGCTGCTGTCTTGTCTGCCGACAAAGTGGACCGCAGCCGCGAATAGCATGAAGTAGAGTATCAAGAGGAGCGGCAGCAGCAAGAGAGTAGCCTTGGCAAATTTGACGATTGCGGCGGTCAAGGTTGAGTAGTCTCGGCAATGGGCGCTGGGGCTCGGTGTTTTAGCACTCGGTATAGCCGCAAGCGAGACACCTGCGGCAATTCTCAGCGCGAATCAGGCTTATCGTGCCGCATTCCGGGCACATATCCGCGCCAGAGAAGGACGGGTTCATCGGCAAATTGCCGTGGCTGTTTTCCGGCGCTTGCATAAAAGCGCCACTGCCCTGCATCGGCAGGTTCAGTTGCTGCAAAGGCTCGGACGGGAAGAACTCCAGCTGCAAGACCCGCGCCACCGCGTCCGGCAGGGAGAGCACGCGCTTGGGACCAAAGCCAATCGGGCGAGCGCCACCGATATCCTGCAGCTGCTCGATGATGAGCTTGAGCATTTCGCGGCGGTTGTGGGGCGCGGTCGTGCGCAGCTGCAGCGAAATCATGCGCCCCAGGCTTTCGGCATCAGCTTGGATGTCGCTGCCGGCTTTGCCAATGGCGATGAAGACTTCAAAGGGATTGTCCTGGTCATCGCGGTTGATGGTGATGTAGGCTTTGCCAAAAGGCGTCTGCGTTGTCAGGGTGGTGCCTTCCAGCCGGTCAGGCCGCGGATATACGCGATGTGGCGTTGTTGCCGGCTCGGCGCTTTCGGCGCGCACCTGCGTCTGCAGCGCGTCCATTTCGCTTTCGGCGCGCTCATCGCCTTTCAGCATCAGCACCTGCTCATCGCGGCTGCCATCGCGATAAATCGTGCCGCCCTTGCAGCCGAGATCATACATATATTGGTACAAGGCGCTGACTTGCTCGACCGTGTAGTCATTGGGCACATTGCAAGTTTTGCTGATGGCGCTGTCAATCCAGCGCTGAAACGCGCCCTGCACCTTCACATGCTCTTGCGGGCTTAAATCCATCGCCGTGACGAAATAGTCCGGCAAGTCTTCGATATCGGGGTTACGCTCGCGCCAGTGCTGCACAATTGGCACCTGCTCTTCGTGCAAGCCGAGCCGCCCCTTGCGGTAATAGACCCAGGAGAAGAAAGGCTCGACGCCGGTCGAGGTATTGACCATTGTGCCGGTGGTGCCAGTGGGCGCTTGCGTCAGCAGCGTAACATTGCGGATGCCATCGCGGCGCACCTTCTCGCGCAGGTTCGCCGGCATCGTGAGCATGAAGCCGCTTTCCAGGAATTTCTCGGCGTCAAACATGGGGAAGGCGCCCTTTTCCTGCGCCAAATCGCTGGATACTTCATAGGCCGTGACCGCGATTTCACGATAGATTTTGTCAATCAGCGCCACCGATTCATCACTGCCATAACGAACGCCCAGCTTCAGCATCAATTCGGCGATGCCCATTGTGCCCAAGCCAACACGCCGTTCGCTCATCTGTACGCGGTGATTCTCCTCGAAGAAATAAGGCGTGGTATCGATGATATTGTCCAAGAAGCGCGTCGAATACGCCACCGTCCGCCGCAATTCTTCCCAGGCGACATCATGCGCCGTTTCGTCATAAAAGCGAGACAGGTTAATCGCGCCCAGGTTGCAGACGGAAAACGCGCCCAGCGGCTGCTCGCCGCAAGGGTTGGTGCAAATTTGCGGGTTGAAATACCAACTGTTCGCCATTTTGTTGCTGCGCTCGCGGAACCAGAGACCGGGCTCGGCGCTCGCCCAGGCGCTTTCGATGACGGCTTCCCAAAGTTCGCGCGCCTTGACAGTCTTGTAGGGGATGACCTTCCTGCCAGCCGCCATCCAGGTACTAAGGTCGCCGTCCCACAGTTCGTCATAATCCGGGTCGCGCGTATCGGGGAAAGCCAGCTCCCAATCGGCATCCGCCTTGACCGCCGCCATCAATTCGTCCGAGACGCCGACGCTGATATTGGCGTTGGTGATATTGCCCGATTGCCGTTTGCTGCCGATGAAACTGAAGATATCCGGATGCCAGTCGTTGAGGATGAGCATCAGCGCGCCACGGCGGCTGCCGCCTTGCTCGATCAAACCGGTGACGAAGCTGTACAGCCCGCCCCAAGAGACGGCGCCGCTGGAGCGCCCGTTGACGCCTTTGACATAGGCATGCCGCGGGCGCAAGGTGGACAGGTTGATGCCGACGCCGCCGCCGCGCGACATAATCTCAGTCATCTGCGACAGCGTCGTCATGATGCCCTCGCGCGAATCCTGCGGGCAGGGGATGACATAACAATTGTAATAGGTCAAATCCTGGTCGGTCCCCGCCGCGGTGAGGATGCGCCCCCCCGGCACGAACTTCCAATCATCCAGCAGCCAGCGGAACTTCTCGTTCCATTCAGCTTGTTTCGCCGGGCTGGCTTCGACCTGGGAGACGCCCCGCGCTACGCGGTCCATCATCTGCTCCGGCTGCGTTTCGAGCGGCTTGTCCACATGCTCCAAATCACGCTCGACCGTTTCGCCTTCCAAAAGCTGTACCGTCGCCCGCGGCGGCTCCAGCGCGGTAACTGTGCCGATTTCTCGCTGACCCGTCTGCTCGTTGACGACCACGATGACCGTATCGCCCACCGCGAGGCTGCTGCGGGTCATATCCTTTTGAGCATAGCGGTCGAGGAAGATTTTGTAGCCAAGCTCATGCAGCGCGTTGGAGGCGGTTTCTGTCTTTAACATGACAAGTTCTCCCTTTGCAATGATTTCATAGCTTAGAGCACATACGATTGGCAATGCCGCGTCCAATCCGCGGACGGCATATTGCATTTTTATTGTGATGTTTCGCAACAATCGAGGCTGCGCGAGGTGAAGCCGTATTGTAACACGAATTCGCCGCTGGTCGATAGAGAGTGGTGAATTTCGTCAGGGCAATTGCACCAGATTATTTTTACCACCGAGTACACCGAGGACACCGAGATTTTTCCGCATATTCGCAAAATAAGTAGATAGATGTAGGGGTGTTTCGCCGAAACGCCCGAAGGCATTCACCCTAACACTACAACAGGAACTGTACACGCCAACGGCACTCAAGAAGCCGCCTGATTTCGGTGATTCAAAAAAGCCCGCGCTATGTCGATAGCGCGGGCGGCTGTGCTATGGGATTTTGGCAGGCTGTTCGGCTTATTTGCGCCGGGTATTGCGCTTCCTCAAGAAGGCTGGCAGCTCTCGATTTTTGGGGTCGGCAGTGTCGTATGTGCGCGTGTCTGGCTTCGGCGCTGGACTTGGCGGCGGCGGTGCCTGACGGCGGCGGCGATAATTTGGCATTTCCTCCGCGTTAGGCGCGCCTGCCCGTGGCGGCGCTTGCATCTCGACATCTTGATAGACCGGCGGTCTCTGTACCGGTGTCGGCGGCAGGGGCGCCCGCTCGCGGATGGGCAGCATGCCCGCCTCTGCCATGGCATCTTCGGTCAGGTTGCGTTCGATGCCGGTGGCGATGAGGGTAACGCGCACGCGGTCGCCCATGCTTTCGTCATAAGTATCGCCAAATTTCAGCTCACAGTCCGGATGCGCCCGTTCCATGACCCAGTTGGCGGCGTCTTCGAAATCTTTCAGGGTTAAGCCATCGCCGGCGCAGAAGCCCAGAATTATGCCGCGGGCGTCTTCAAATTTAATGTCTTGCAATTCGCTCGCCATCGCTTGTTCGACAGCGTGGAATACAGCGCCGTCGCCTTCGGATTCGCCCAGCCCCAACATCGTGCCCCCGCCCATTTCCAGCACGGTCTGCACATCGGCGAAGTCCACATTGCTCAAGCTCGGATTGGTGATCAATTCCGTAATGCCCTGAATGCCGCGCTGCAATACCTGGTCGCACAATTTGAAGGCGTCGCGTCTGCCCAATTTATTGTTAGAAACCTCTTTCAAGCGCTCGTTGTGCACGGTGAGCAGGCTGTCCACATGCTTTTCAAGCTCGGCGATGCCCTGCTTGGCTTTTTCAATTTTCTTTTTGCCTTCAAAATTGAAAGGTGTGCAGACAAAGCCAACCACCAATGCGCCGAGTTCTTTGGCGAGGCGGGCAACGACGGAGGAAGCGCCAGTGCCAGTGCCGCCGCCCATGCCCGCGGCGATGAAAATCAAGTCGCCGCCGCGCAGCTGCTCCAGGATATCTTCTTCGCTTTCTTCCGCGGCTTTGCGGCCGATATCCGGGTCGCTGCCAGCGCCAAGCCCCTTTTTATTCTCGGATTTGGCGACGATATGCAGGCGCGTCTCCGCTTTGCTTAACACAAGCGATTGATAATCAGTGTTAATCGCAATATGCTCCACTTTCGCCAAGCCTTGCTCGATTATCGTGTTCTGAATATTCGCGCCGGCGCCGCCAACGGCGACGACTTTTATCACGGCTTCGAATGCTTTCTGTTCAGAAGCAGAGGATATGATTGTCATGGTTGAACCCCTCGAATTATCTGCGCATATATCAGCGCGTACAGCCCACCTAGTCTGATTGTACGCGTATTCCCAGCTCTCGCAATTGGATTGCGAGGCAATTATACCCTAATTTACAAAATGATGTCTTTAGTCGTCTTGGGGCAGAAAGCGATAAAACATTTCTTTCATGCGCCGGCTCCAATTCGCCACCGGCAGCCCGATGCCAGGTCCCGCTTTCTGCTCGCCGCCTATCACCGAGCTTAATTCCAAACCCACGCGCAGCAAGCCCACGCTGGTGCTGTAGGAAGGGTTCTTTAAGGCATCAGCAATGCCAGTGATTTTCTCTGGCTGCGCCAAACGCACCGGCAGCTTCAAAGAGCGTGAGGCGATATCACGATAGCCCGGCATTTGGGAGCCGCCGCCAGTGATGATCGCGCCGGCGCGCAATTGACTGCTGTAGCCAGAGCGCATAATCTCAATCTGCACCGCCTCAAATATATCTTCATAGCACATTTCGATGACCTGCGCCAGATGCTGGCGCGATACTGGCATTATCTCGCCGCCGAATGGCTCCACCGGGAATACTTCGTCTTCGGCAACCGCGTTGGCATCGGCATGCCCCTTTTGCAGTTTCACCTGTTCCGCCAAGCCAAAGGGCACCCGCATCCAATGGGTGATATCATCGGTAACATCGTTGCCGCCATGGGGGATGACCGCCGTATGCCACACGGTGCCATCAATGAAAATCGCCAAGTCAGTCGTGCCGCCGCCAATATCAATGACTACCGCGCCCATCTCGCGTTCATGCACGGTCAAGACCGCGTCGCCCGCCGCCAAGGGGTTCAGCACAAAGCGATCGACCAACAGCCCCGCCGATTCCACCGCATCTTCCAAGTTCGCCAGGCTTGTCGTTGACGCGGTGATGATATGGGCGTCAACTTCGAGGCGGAAACAGTGCATGCCAATCGGGTTAATGACGCCTTCCTGGCTGTCTACCGTATAACTGCGGGGCACGACATGCAGGATTTCGCGGCTGTGGGGGATGTCGATGCTGCGGGCGACGCTCAGCGCTTTCTCCACATCTTCCGCCTGCACCGTGCGCGAGCCAACGATAGTGGCGACGCCGCGGCTGGAACGCGAATCGATATGGCTGCCCGATACGCTGACATAGGCTCTGCCAATGTCGAGCCCGCTGGACTTCTCCGCCCGGCGCACCGATTTGGATATCGCCGTGGAGAGCGCGCTGATATTGTCGACGACGCCCTTTTTCATGCCATCGCTAGGCTCGATGCCCAAGCCGACAATATAGATATCCTCGGGCCTCACCTCGCCAACGATAGTGGTAATTTTATGTGTGCCGATATCCAGCCCAACAACTAGATCACCCATGCGGATTTAAAGCTCCCATATTAGCCTGTAAAACGGCGCGTCGGGGTTGGCTATATTCAGCTCGGCAACATCAATCGCCCGACTGGTCAAGTAGCGCAGCAGCGCGTTATAGATTTTGATCTTCTCGCTCATCAGCTGGCTGCCATCGCTGCCCATCCAAATCTCCCAGCCCAGCTCATTGGCCCAGCCCAGCCCATAGGCGGGGTGATAGCGCAAGCCCTCGCCTTCGGGCAAAATGTCGCTCAAGCGCAGCGCGCCCAAAACAAAATCCGCATCAAAGTCTACGGCGCTCGCCTGGGCTTCTCCCTGGTACTCTTGCGCCATGCGTATATGCAGCAGGTTAGGCATTTCGCTGCGCTTTTGTATCTCCCGCCCTTGGATATCCAGCCAGGATTCCTCGCCGCCAGCCGACCACACAACCGCCGGCTGCCGCTCTTGCACATGCAAAGTCAGCAGGTTGGGCGGCCAGCCAATCTCAACCGTCACATCCGCGACCGACGGGTAGCCCAGCACATTCTCGCGGATTTGCTCTGGGTCCAGCCAGAACATGTGCAGGTCGGCAATGTCGGTATAGGCGAAGACTTCTTCGCGCTCGAGGAAGGTGTTGCCACGCACTTCTATCGCCTGCACATAAAAGATGTCATTGCTTAGAAACATCAGCAGCAGCGCCCCAAACAGCAGGAAAAGCACCCCGCTGGTGATGCGCCAGCGCATATAAGAAGGCTGCAGCGGGCGGCGCAGCCCAAGCGGACGCGCGGGCGGCGCGCCTGCTCTTGATGGCTCAAATACGCCAGGCGCTCGCTCGGAGCCGCGCCGCTGCGTCTGCACATGACTTGTCACTTCGGAAGTACCGCCAGTAGGTTCAATGCAGCCTGCCAGTTACGGCATTCAGTGTACACGCGCCCTTACTACTGCGCAAACCGCTTAAGGCGCAATTCCCCGCCAGTCGCCTACTGTCTGAATCTCCAATTCCAGTTGGACGCCGCAGTTCGCCGCTACCGCCGCCCGCACTTGCTGTATCAGCCGCCAATAGTCGCGGGCGCTTGCCGTCTCGTCCAGGGCGAGGAAGAAGTTGGCGTGCAGCGGCGAGACCATCACCGCGCCTACCCGCGTCCCTTTTAAGCCCGCCGCTTCGATCAAGCGCCCCGCATAATCGCCCGGCGGGTTCTTGAAAATGCTGCCCAGGCTGGCGCCGGGCGGCTGGGTGGCGCGGCGATGGGCTTTGTATTTTTCCATGCGCTCCTGGATAGCGTCCCGCTCGTCCCAAGCCAATGTCAACTCAGCGTTTAGAACGAAGAAGCGCTTGTCTTCCCGCTGCTTCAAACGCGAGCTGCGATAGGCATAACGCAAATCGGCGGCGTCATATTCGACAATGCCCCGCCCATGCTCATAGACGCGGGCGCGGCGCAAAATGCCACTTATATCGCCGCCATGCGCGCCAGCGTTGTTCACCACCGCGCCGCCGACAGTGCCCGGCACCGCAATCGCCCATTCCATGCCGCTGAGGCGATTATCCTGGCAGAAGCGCGCCAGCCGAATCAGGCTGCTGCCGGCGCTGGCTTCCACCCGCGGCGCAGCCGCCGGCGGCAGGGCTTTTATCGCGGTCGCGCGGTTGATGATGGTCAAGCCGCGGATGCCAGCGTCAGCCACCAATACATTGGCGCCGCCACCCAGCACCGTAACCGGCATGGCCTGCGCCCAAGCCCAATCCAGCACTGTAAGGGTGTCGCTATAGT
The DNA here is from genome assembly GCA_022825675.1 of Anaerolineae bacterium. GTDB lineage: Bacteria > Chloroflexota > Anaerolineae > Aggregatilineales > Phototrophicaceae > UBA6055. The sequence goes on from JAJDWK010000004.1 coordinate 22,479, forward strand.
CGGCTTTTCTGGCGATATACAGGAAATCGGCTTTGCCGCCCAGGCGCGCCGCCGTGAAGCGCGCCACCGCTTCGGCGCGCAGCAGCCCTGGCAGCGGCGTTTTCATGGCGCAGCGCCGAGATACATGTCAGCGATGCGATTGGCATCGCCGGCGCTGAATATCAGGATGACCGCCGGCGGAGTAACAGTCTGGCGCAGCGCCTCAACCGCGCCTTCAAAGGAATCGCAATACAGCGCGGGGCAATTCGCCGCCAGCTCACGCGCTAGCGCGTTGCTGCTAATGCCGGCGATGGGCGCTTCTCTCGCGGCGTAAATCGGCAGCAGCAGGGCGCTATCCGCCGCGTCAAATGCCTGCAGGAAGTCGCGCCAAAATTGCTTGACGCGGGAAAAAGTATGCGGCTGCCACAATGCGATAATCTGATGCCGCGGGTAGCGCCGCCGCGCCGCTTTTAAGTTGACGCGAATTTCTGTTGGGTGATGCGCGTAATCATCAACAACGATGACGCCGCCGCGCTCTCCCCGAATCTCGAAGCGGCGCGCGGTCGCCTGGAAGCTGCCCAGCGCGGCGGCGGAAACCGCAAACGGGACGCCAGATTCCGCGGCGGCTGCCAGCGCCGCCAGCGCGTTCAGCACATTGTGCGCCCCCGGCAGCGGCAGCGTCAACGCGCCCAGGGGCTCGCCATTCCGCTGGACGGCGCAGCGGGTTGCCCCGCCAGTGAAGTCTAAGTCAGTTGCTTGCCAATCGGCTGTCGCGCATTTGATGCCATAAGTGAGCACCGCGCCGCCGCTTTCACGGCGCTTGAGCGCCAGCGCGTTTGCCAGCGGGTCATCAGCGCAGGCGATAAGCGCGCCGCCCGGTTTCAAGCGGCTGATAAATGTCTCAAATGCGGCTTGCACGGCGGCGGCTGAGGCGAAAAAATCCGGATGGTCGAGCTCCACATTGGTTACCACCGCCAGCTGCGGGCACAAACCATGGAACATGTTGTCGTATTCATCGGCTTCGATGACAAAGGCAGCGCCCGCGCCCTGCCCGGCATTGCGCCCGGTATTGCCCATGACGCCGCCAACGATATAGCTGGGGTCGCAGCCAGCGCATTGCAGAATATGCACAATCATGGAAGTGGTGGTGGTTTTGCCATGCGTCCCGGCGACGGCGACAGTCTTAGATCCACGCAGCAGCAGCGGCAAAAAGTCACGGCGGCGCAGCACCGGGATGCCGCGCGCCGTCGCCGCCGCGAGTTCAATATGCTCGGGCGGGGCGGCGGAAGTCGTCAAAACGATATCCGCGCCGTCGATGTTGGCGGCGGCATGGCCGATTGTGATGCGCGCCCCCTCCGCTGCCAGCGCTCGGGTGATGGCGCTGGCATTCAGGTCGGAGCCGCTGACGGCGCAGCCGCGCGCCAGCAGAATCCGCGCAATCGCCGATAAACCCGCGCCGCCGATGCCGACCAGATGAACCGCTTGCCCCGCCCCCAGCGCCGTCATCTCAGCCTCCGCCAACTTCAATCAATAGCCGCGCCAGCTTGTCAGCGCCGTCAGGCTGCGCCAGCGCCAGCGAACGGGCGCGCATCGCGGACAAGCGCGCCTCATCCTGCATCAGCGCCAGCACAGTGTGCTGGAGCTGCTGCGGCAAGTCTTCGTCGCGAATGTGGACTGCCGCCCCCCGCTGGCAGAGGTATTCGGCATTCACCCTTTGATAGCGCCAGGCGTGGGGATAGGGTGCCAAAATCGCCGGCAAGCCAAAAAGCGGCAGCTCCGCCAAGGTGCTGGCGCCAGCGCGGCAGAGCGCCAGGTCGGCGGCGGCCATCGCCAACGCCATGTCAGCGTGCAGATAGGCAAAGGGCTGATAGCGCTCGTGCTCGGTGAGCGCGCCGGCTTGTTCCTGCGCGCGCTGCCAGTCCAGCTCGCCGGTAATGTGCAGTATCTGCAAGCCCGCTTGCAGCAGCGGCGGCAGCGCCGCCACCAGCGCGACATTGATGCTGCGCGCGCCGTGGCTGCCGCCAAATACCAGCAGGGTTTTGCGCCCGGGGTCAAGTCTGAAATGGGCTAGACCCGCCGCCCGCGTGGCACCCAGGCGGCTCTCCAGCAGGGGGTAGCCGGTGAGCACCGTTCGCCTGCCGGGGAAGAACCTGGCGGAAGCCTCAGCCGTCAACGCGATAGCGCTGGCGAAGCGGTTGAGCGCCTTGATCGTCAAGCCGGGTTCGATATCGGGCAGGAATATCACAATCGGTATGCGCAGCGCCTTTGCCGCCAGCGCCACCGGCAAATTCGCCCAGCCCCCTGTCAGCAATATGACCCGCGGGCGCAGCGCCAGCAGTTGCAAAAGGGCTTGCGCCGTGCCCAGCGCCAGCTTGCTCAAGCTCGCTGTGATGCGCAGCGCGCCCACCCCATGCAAGGGACCAGCGAATATCGCCGAATAGCCGGCGAAGGCGATGCCAGCGCTTCTCGCCAATGCGCCTTCGATGCCCCCCACGCTGCCGATGAAATACAGCTGATGCGCCGCAGCGCTATCCCGCGACAGCGCTTGGGCGGCTGCCAGCGCGGGATAGACGTGGCCGCCGGTCCCGCCAGCTCCGATCAATATGCGCAAGATTGCTCCTCTGCCCTTCGGCTGGGTTTGGCAGGACCGCCATGCGGTGCACGCTTTGCATGAGCCCGATGCCAATCATCACCACAATCAGGGAAGACCCGCCAAAGCTGATAAAAGGAAGGGGCACGCCGGTGGAGGGCATCGCGCCCGTCATCACCGCAATGTTCATCAGCGCCTGGATGATGACCCAGGAGGTAAAACCAACACAGAGCAACGCGCCGAAGCTGTCCCGCGCCATGCGCGCGATGCGGAAGCCGCGAAAGGCGAAAAAGATGAACAGCGCCACCACCACCGACGCGCCCAAAACGCCCCATTCTTCGCCGATGACCGCAAAAATGCTGTCGGTATGCGGCGCGGGCAAAGCGCCAAATTTCTGTTGGGATTGGCCCGGTCCCACACCGAACCAGCCGCCGCGCAAAAAGGCAGTGATGGCTTGCTGCGTCTGATATTCGATAAGCGTTACATCGCTCAAGCCGGCGAAAAAAGTGGCGATCCGCTGTTGGGCATAGGGCCAGCGCTCAATCACAATGAGTCCCGTTGTTATGGCGATGCCGCCCACAGCAGCCAAATGCGCCATGTTCGCCCCCGCCACAAAAAATATGAAGCCCGCCGTCAATATCACAATTGTCGCCGAGCTCAAATCCGGCTGCTGATAAATCGGATAGGCGATGACCGCGACCACCGCCATAAAGGGAAGTAAGCCAAAGAGAAAACTGCGCACCCGCGTTTTTTCGGAGCCCAGCCAAGCCGATAAAAAGACAACGATGCTGAATTCCGCCAGTTCACTCGGTTGGAAGCGCCCCGCCGAGAAGGCGCGCCGCGCCCCGAAGCGGTCTTCGCCAAAAATGGCGACCGCGACCAGCGAGACTATCGTGAAAAGCAGCAGCCAAAAGGAAAAGCGCTTCCAGGTGCGGTAATCCACAAATGCAAAGAAGGTCATGCAGGCGCAGCCCGCCAGCACATTGCGCAAATGCTCTTGCACAAAGAAGCCCGTCGCCGTGCCATAAGTCTCGTTGCTCCAGTCAAAAGTCGCGCTGAATACCATCAGCGAGCCAATCGCCAGCAGCAGCAGCACCGCCGCCAGCATGGGCTTATCCAAGGTGGCGAAAAAGCCCTTTTGCCGCAGTCGCGCGCGGCGCGGCTGCCCGTCACTGCGCACTGTAACCGCCGCATCTTGACGATTCAGGCGGCGGCTCCGTGCCGGGCGGTTATCGTTTTCTGGCTGGAGTAACTGCTCGCTCATGCGTATCCCTTGGCTAACTTATGCCCGGTCTTCAATTATAGTGCAGACAGCAATTGGCGAAAGTGCTCGCCGCGCGCGGCGAAATCTTCATAAGCGTCATAGCTGGTGCCGCCCGGGGAAAGCAGCACGACATCCCCCGGCTGCGCGATTGCTGCCGCCTGTTGCACCGCCGCTCCTAAATCCGCCGCGCGGGATACCCGCTCGCTGCCCAGCCGCGCCCGCTTCAGCATCGGCATCACTTTTGTCGCGACCTGTTTCTCGCCATCCGCGCCAAAAACTATGATATGCCGCGCTTTTCGCAGCGCCTGTTGAATTGCCCGTTCCCAGGGCAGGTCTTTGTCGGCACCGCCAATCAGCAGCACCAGCGGTGCCTCGAAGCTGTTCAAAGCTGCCAGCAGGCGCTCCGGCGCGGTGGCGATGCTGTCGTTGACCCAGCTCACGCCATCAATGCTGCGCACCGTTTCCAGGCGATGGGCGACCGGGCGGAAGCTGCGGATTGCGCGCCGCATGACCTCGGGGCTGATGCCGGGGCGATCGATCGCCAGCCCCATGCCGCCGGCAATCGCGCAAGCCGCCAGCACATTCTGCAGGTTATGCAGCCCGCGCAGGGGGATTTCCGCGCGTTCACAAACGACATGGGGGCTGGTGTCATAACTGGCGGCGCCCGCCACCAAAAGGCGGCTGCCCAACATAAAGGCGCCATCGGGCAGCATCTCGTGCCGGCTGAAGAACAGCGTCTCGCCAGCGACAATCCGCTGATAGGCTTTGCTGCCGGCGTCATCCCAACCCAGCACCGCCACATCGCTCGCCTTTTGATAGCGGAAAATGTTGGCTTTCGCCGCCGCGTATTGCTCAAGGCTGCCGTGACGGTCCAAGTGGTTGGGCGTCAGATTCAGCAAAGCGGCTACCGCCGGGCTCGCCGTCATCAATTCCAGCTGAAAGCTCGAAAGCTCCATGACCACAACATCGGCTTTTCTGATTTTTGTTAAGTCTTCAATCAAAGGGTTGCCGATGTTGCCGCCCAGCCAGACTGTGTAGCCGCCCGCTTTTGCCATCTGGGCGACAAGCGCCGCGGTCGTGGTTTTGCCAGCGCTGCCGGTAATGCCGATGACCGGTGCCGGGCAGCGCTCCAAAAACAACTGAGCGTCATTGGTCAAGCGGATGCCCCGCTCCCGCGCCAGCTTCAAAACTGGCAAGTCCAAAGGCACGCCGCCCGAGATGCAGATGCAGCGCGCGCCATCCAAAAGCTCTTCGGGATGCGCGCCCAAAACAAAGCGGACGCCAGGGTACTCCCGCCGCCGCAGCCCGAGTTCTTTGGCGCTGCGGCGGTCGGTGACGATGGCTTCCGCGCCAATAGTGGGCAGCCAGCGCGCCAGCGCCCGCCCCTGGCGGCCGAAACCGAAGACGACCACCCGCTTCCGCGCCAGAAAATCCCGGCTAGCCATGCTGTACCCCGCCGCGCCCGCTCATAACAGCGCGAGCGCCACGCCGACAAAAGCGCTCAAAATGCCGATAAGCCAAAAGCGCTGCACGATTTGCGTCTCGCTCCAGCCGCCCAGTTCAAAATGGTGATGAATCGGCGTGCGGCGGAAGGGGCGGATATCCACGCCATAAAAGCGGCGGCTCAATTTGGCGGAAGCCACTTGCACAATAACGCTGAGGATTTCCATCAGCGGCACAATGGCGATGACCGGCAGCAGCAGCCATTGCCCGGTCATCACGGCAACTGTGCCCAGCGTCGCGCCCAATGCCAGCGAGCCAGTATCGCCCATGAAGAGCTGCGCCGGGTGCGCGTTGTACCATAGAAAGGCGAAACACGCGCCGACTATCACAAAACACAGCCCTACCAGATAGGTCTGCTCATAGACAAAGGCAATCACGCCATAGGCGCCAAAGGCGCTGGCGGTGATGATGCCAGCCAGCCCATCCAAGCCATCGGTGAAATTGGTGGCGTTGGATGTCGCCACGATGATGAAGGTGCTGATGGCGATGAATAGCGCCGGATGCAAGGGGATAGACAGCTCCACCAAGGGCAGGATAAGCGTGTTGGCGTAGGAAAATTCAAATTGGGAAATCACGGTGGCGGCGATGAGCGCCAGGAGTATCTGGGCGGCGAACTTCAACCTGCCAGAAAGCCCTTCGCCGACATTGCCCCGCGAAGTCTGGATGCCTTCCCAATCGTCAATCAGCCCGAGCAGGGCGAAGCCCACCAACACAAAAAGCGGCACCAGGATGCTGCGCCCCGCGCCCTCTTCAACTATGGGCGAGATATTTAGCGCCAGCGTAACCGCTAATGTCGGCAGCAGTATCATGATGCCGCCCATTGTCGGCGTGCCAATTTTCAGCACATGATGGCTGTCCATGAGCTCGGCGCGAATCTGCTTGCCCAGTTTTAGGCGATTCAAAATCTCGACGAAAGGACCGCCCCAAATCACACCGAGGAGGAAGGTGGTGGCGCCCACGCTCAAAGCCAATGGCAGATGTCCATCCATAGGCGCTTATCCGGGCTTTTCTGTCATAAACGGCTTGCCTCCGCCGCTGCCGCGAGTTGGCGGCGGGCATTGTCATCGGGAATCTCCAGCAGTATCACCAGCCGTTCCGCCACGCTGCGGAAGACCGGCGCCGCCACTTCATAGCCGAAGTACTCATCCGGGCGGTCCAGCTTAACCATGATCACCGCCTGCGGGTCATCCGCCGGGAGGAAGCCGACAAAAGAAACGATGGAGGTATTGGCGCCCCGCTCAATTTCAATGGCGGTTGGGATCGCGGCGGTGCCCGGTTTGCCGGCAATCGTATACCCCGGCAGCAGCGCTTGCGGCGCTCCTTGAAGCACGGTGTTTGTCAGCAAGCCGGTGATGATAAATGCCGTCTCTTCTGATATGACGCGGCGCAGGGTGCTTGGCTGCGCTTCTTCGCTGCCGGTTTCGCTAATCACTTGTTTGACGATGCGCGGCTGCCGCATGATGCCGTCATTGGCAATCGCGGCAAAGGCGGTGATTATCTGCATCGGCGTCGCTTCAAACCCTTGTCCATAGGCGTTAAGCGCCAGCCGGTCTTCGCTCCAATCCGGGTCGCCAGGCACTCTAAGGTCGCCGCGTTCTTCGGCGAATAAGCCGACACCGGTGTAGCTGCCCATGCCAAAGGCGCGCAAGGCGCTGTAGAAATCTTGCCCGCCCATTTCCATCGCGATGGTGGCGGCGCCCACCCGCGACTCGCGCGCTAAAACTGACGCCACATCGGTCGTGCCAAAAGACTGGAAATAATAATTGTAGATGGCGCGCCCGCCCAATTGAAGCTGGCCGCCGTCGTTATAGGTCCAAAATGGCGTGATTGCGCCGCTCTCCAGCGCCCCCGCCACCGTCAGCGCCTGCACCACCGTCCCCGGCTCATAAGTTTCCTGCACTACGGGGTTTTGCAAGAGTGTGGGGTCTTTGACCTCGAGGAAGTTATTCGGGTCCAGCGATGGATAATTCGCCAGCGCCAAGACATCGCCATTGCGCGGGTCCATCACGATGATGCTGCCGCGGAAAGCGCCATAATTCTCGACCGCCGCCTGCAATTCGGTCTCCACCCAAAATTGCACATCGCGGTCCAGCGTCAGCACAATATCCTGCCCGCGCTGCTCGGGCGGGCGCTCTTCCGGCAAGTCAAGCGGCACATTGCTGACCGCCAAATCCAGCACTTGCCCCGCCAGGGTTTCATTGTACGCGCCTTCAACGCCGAGGGTGCCGGTCAAGCCATCATCAACGACAATGCCAACGACATGCCCCGCCAAACTCCCTTGCGGATAGAAGCGCCGCGGGATCTCTTCCAGGCTCAGCGATATCTCGTCCAGCGCCGCGATGGCTTGTCCCTGCTCGGCGGCAATCGGCGCGGTGATGAATTCCCAGACCGCGTCGCTTTCGATGCGGCGATACAGCTCAAATTCGTCCATGCCCAGGATTTCCGCCAAGTCGCTGCGTAAGCCGACGGGGTCGCTGACCAGATTCGGGCTGACGCCCAGGCGATATTGCACGATATTAAATGCCAGCGGCTCGCCATCGCGGTCATAGATCAGCCCGCGCTCCGCCGGGATGCGCAAAGTTGTATTGGTGATGGAACTGCCAATTTTTTCCAGCTCTTGCCGCACCGAACGCGGGAAGAACTGGAAGTTCGCCAGGTTAAAGACCAGGTAGGCGGCAATGGCGATGAGAAAGATCGCCACAAAAGGCATCCGCAACTGAATAGTCGCCTGCTGTTTGGATCTACCCTCCATTGCGGCGGCCTCGTTATTCCCCAAAGGACTCAAATTGCGCGCGCAGCAAGGCGAATTGCTGTTCCAGCCAGCCGCTGAAGGTCTGGTCATAGGCGGGCGCAACTGGCGCGGCGGCTTTTGCATCCGCCGCCGCAAGCGCTTTTGCCTCGCGCTGGGGCTGATAGCCCGGGATGTACAGATAGTCGATATCGGCATTGGTGGCGGGGCTGAAGCCAAGCGCCACCGCCCGCGCGTACAGGCGCGGCACCGTGCGGTAACTCGCGATTTCGCCGATGATTTGCTCGTTCTGCCGCTTGATTTGGTCGCGCCGGCTAATCAGGTCTTCAATGGCGCGGTTGGTGATGGCGAAAGAAGCCACTTGCGACAAATACAAGCTGCCGAGAATCAGCAGAACCGCCACGCCCAATACCGCCAGGGCAGTGGCTTGATTGCGCGTCTGCAAGCGCCCGCGTCTGTGGGTATGCTGAGAGCTGGCTTGCGACATATACCCCAATTTCTGTGATAGTGTTGCGCCCGAAAACGAAGGGCTGCGCCCGCCGAGCCGGATTTGCGATAGTCACCTTCCAATGTAGCAAAGTTGGCGCGGGGCGCAACTGCGCTCGCGCTCATTCCAGTTTTTCGACCACACGCAGCTTGGCGCTGCGGGCGCGCGGATTCGCCGCGATCTCGGCGCTGCTTGGCGGCAGCGGCTTCCGCCACAGCCGGCGGACGCGGGCGCGCCGCTCTTTGATAGAAGCCATGCCCGGCGGCGCGACGACAGTTGTCGCCAGCTCCCGAAAGCGCCGCTTGACGATGCGGTCTTCCAAACTGTGATACGAGAGCACCGCCAGCCTGCCGCCGGGACGAAGCAAGTCGATGGCGATGGGAATCACCGCCTCGACCGCTTGCAGCTCCCCGTTGACGGCAATGCGCAGCGCCTGGAAGACCTTTGTCGCCGGATGAATTTTTGCCTTGCGCCGCGCCGCCGCTGGCAGGGCGTCCGCCACCAGCCGCGCCAGCTGCGAAGTGCTTTCAAGCGGGCGAGCGTGGATGATGGCGCACGCTATCCGCCGCGCGTATTTCTCTTCGCCGTAACGGTAGAAGAGCTGCGCCAGCGCCGCTTCCGGGCTGCTGTTGAGCACATCGGCGGCGGTTGTCCCGCTCGCGGTGTCAAAGCGCATGTCCAAAGGCGCGTCAAAGCGAAAGGCGAAGCCGCGCCGCCGGTCGTCCAATTGCAGCGAAGACAAGCCCAAATCCAGGAGTATGGCATCCGCCGCCGCCCAGCCGAGCGCGCGCGCGGCCTGCCCCATGTTGATGTAGCTGCCATGAAAGAAATTGACGCGCTCGCCATATCCCGCCAGCCGCGCGCGGGCGATCGCCAGTGCCTGCGCGTCAAGGTCACAGAGCAGCGCTTCGCTGATGCCCGCGTCCAGCAGCGCCTGGCTGTGCCCGCCAGCGCCGGCAGTGCCATCAACCAGGCGGCGCACTTCGGGCGCGTCCGCGCTTAAGGCCTCAAGCACCTCAGCCAACATCACGGGGATATGTTGGAGCGGGCTGGTGGCTTGCCCGCCTTCTGGCAGTGCGCTTTGGCTGGTCATGCTAAAATGATAGCGTCGCAAAGCGCGAAAGAGTATGCTGCGCTAAAGCTGCAACATAGAAATGAGAATGTATAACGGCGAAGATTCAACAGGGATTTAACCACCGGGTTCACCGAGGTACATTGAGCAAAGCATGAGAGAACTTCTTTACACCTTATTCTCAGTATTCTCAATCTCCTCTGTGTCCTCGGTGGTAAGGGTTGTGTGCCACCTATGCAGAAGCCACCCAATTTGCGCGTGACTAAATGGAATAACATCTGAACCATGGCTTACGAAAAACCGCCACACATTGAGACGATTCTAAAGAATTTGCCGGCAAAACCGGGCGTCTACCTGCTGAAGAATCGGCGCGGCAAGATTCTCTATGTCGGCAAGGCGAAACGGCTGCGCAACCGCGTACGCAGTTATTTCACGGCGCAGGCGGATGGCAACAGCAAAACCCTGCGCCTGCGCGCGGAAGTCGATGACATCGATTTCATCATCACCGAAAGCGAAGTCAAAGCGCTCATCCTGGAAGAGACGCTCATCAAGAGGCACAAGCCGCGCTTTAACATCGAGCTCAAGGATGACAAGCGCTATCCTTATATCCGCGTCGGCTGGGCGGACGCCTTCCCCAAGGTAGAAACGACCCGCCGCGTGCAAAACGATGGCGCGCGCTATTTTGGACCTTACACCGCCATGTGGGTGGTGCAGAAGACCTTGAGCGATTTGCGGCGCGCCTTCCCCTATTTGACTTGCGACCGCGAAATCACGGGCGCGGACGAACGCGCCTGCCTCTTTCACGACATCAAGCTCTGCAACGCGCCCTGCATCGGCGTTGTTGACCGCGAGCGCTACCGCGCTATGATACAGGAATTGATGGATGTGCTGGGCGGCAAGGCGGAAGCGGTGCAGCGCCGCCTGGTATCGGAGATGAATGCCGCGGCGGAAGCGCTTAATTTTGAGAAAGCGGCCGCCATCCGCGACCAGCTGCAAGCCATTGATTACATCACCAACAAACATAAGGCGGTTGGCAGAGCCATGACCGACCACGATGTGATTGCCCTGGCGCGCGCCGACCGCGATGCTACGGTGCAAATCATGTTCATCCGCAACGGCAAGCTCATCGGCAGCGATTCCCGCGCCATGCGCAATACGGAAGGCGAAAGCGACCAGGCGGTGCTTGAGCAATTCATCAGCCAATTTTACGCCGCGTCCAGCAATATCCCGCGCGAATTGATTTTGCCCAACGAAGTGGAAGAGGCGCGCATTTTGGAACGCTGGCTGAGCGACAAGCGGGCAAGCTCCAAAGTGACAATCCATGTGCCTCAACGCGGGGACAAGCGCAAACTCATCAAGCTGGCGCAAGAAAATGCCTGCGAGAGCTTGCAGATGATGCGCGCGCAATACGAAGCCGACAGCACCAAACACGAAGCCGCCATGGCGGAGCTGATGGCGGCGCTCAAGCTGCCGCGCATCCCCAACCGGATTGAATGCTTCGACATCAGCACCACCCAGGGCACCGCGATTGTGGCGAGCCGCGTGGTCTTCCTGCGCGGCGTGCCACGGAAAAGCGAATACCGCCGCTTTAATATCCGCAGCGTCGCGCATAGCGGCGCTGACGATTATCAATCCTTGCGCGAGGCGCTGACCCGCCGCTTCCTCCGTTGGAAACGCGCGGCAGAAAGCGAAAGCGAAGTGGCGCCTGATGGCAGCGAAAAAGACGAAACCTGGCGTCTGCTGCCGGACTTGCTGCTGATAGACGGCGGGCGCGGGCAGCTCAATATCGCGCGCGCCGTGCTGGCGGAATTTGAACTTACGCAACGGGTGCCGCTGGCATCCCTGGCGAAACGGATTGAAGAAATCTTCGTGCCGGGCGAAAGCGGCTCGATATATCTGCCGCGCAGCAGCGAAGCCTTGTATCTTGTGCAGCGCGCGCGTGATGAAGCCCACCGCTTCGCCATCACCAGCCACCGCAACCGCCGGCGCAAGAAAAGCCTGGCGAGCCGGCTGGAGACTGTGCCCGGCATCGGACCCAAGCGGCGCAAAGTCTTGCTGCGGCATTTTGAGAATTCGATAGACGCCATCCGCCGCGCCAGCGTGGGCGAGCTCGCCGAGATTAATGGCATCAGCCAGGAGGTCGCGCTCAACATCAAGTCGCATTTGGATTGAGCGTGTTGTTTTTCTTTTTCATCTCTTTCGTTCAAAAGCAAAAGGCTAGCGCATTTGTCTACATTGACAGACCTTGCGCCACTTGACAGGACTGCCACCTAAAGATATGATTGGGCTTGAATAGCGTGAGAAAAGATTATGGCAAATAACAGAACAGTCAATTCGTTAGTCAGGCCGAAGCGCCCATTGTTGCGCGGCATAATGAGCCTGTTTGATTTTAATGGCACCTTGCATAATGAGCTTATTGAAGAGATTCGCGCGCGTTATCGTAAGCCGCTGCCATTGCCATCCTCGGCAGATGCGATTCGCGCGACATGGCAAGCTGTTGGCGACAGCATGTCCTCGGCAATCGCTGAATACGAAAGGGAGAACGGCAAGAAAGAACGCGAGTGAGCGACAAAAGCAACCTTGAAGAACTACCGCTCGATACTGCGGAGTTGCTGAACAAAAGCCCAATTACGGCGGAATTGTTGCAGGATTTGCCACAAGAAAAACGGGCTGAGTTGCTCCGAGCGCTTGTGGCGTTTAGGCTTGAAATCGAGCAAGTAGAGCAGTATTCGGGTCCCATCCCACATCCAAGTATTGTAGAAAGATACGAACAAACCTTGCCCGGTAGCGCTGACAGAATTCTGGCAATGGCGGAAGCGCGGCAAGCCGCCAACATAGGTTTGGAGCAGCAACATCAGCAGGATAGAGTAAAAGTGGATATGGCTGCGATACAGGGAATGGTTTGGAATGTCCGGTTGGGGATGTTTCTAGTGGTTGGATTAGCGCTCGCAGTCGTCCTCATTGGAATGCGAGTTATGGAGCTGGGGCATAGCGCCGAAGGCTTCGCTTTGATTGTTGGCGCTGCCTGCGGTATCGGCATCGCCTACATGAAGAGCTTTGCGCGCAATCCTAGCCAAGATGAGCAAGTGGAATAAGTTCTCGACTGCTTGCATATTGTGGCGGCAGTTCTGCCAAAGCGAAGAGCTTTGTTTGGTCTGGCTGCGATAAGCGCGTAGACCTCCGCATTTTACGGTAAGGAGACAAGACTCCTATATCGTCAGCTGATGCACATGGCGGATGAACTCCTGCTGCCGCAGGCTTGCCATCAGCGCTTCTGGCAGCGCCTGGTCAAAGCTGAGCACGGTCAAAGTATTGCCGCCGGGCTGTGCGCGCCCCGTGTGCCAGCTCGCGATATTCACGCCGTGCCGCGCCATCAAACTGCCCACTTGCCCGATGACGCCAGGGGTGTCGTAACTGCCCATCACCAGCAGATTGCCCCGCGGCTCAAAATGCACACGATATTCGTTGATTTGCAGGATATAAGGTTTCTGCCGGTCAAGCAAAGTGCCGGCGATGCTAATCTCTTCGCCGCCTTCCAGCGTAACCTGGCAGGTGATGACATTGCGATATTCGCTGATTTTGATGCCCTTGGCTTGCGTGATTTGCCAGCCGCGCTCCGCCGCCAGCAAAGGCGCGTTGACATAACTGACCTGCGCGCCCAGGATTGGGCTGAGCAAGCCCTTCAAAATGCCAACCGTCATCGGCTTTATCAGCCCATTCATATCGTCGCCGATGATTTCGATGGCGATGCGCCGGATAGGGCTGCGCGCCAAGATATGCTGCAGCGCCCCCAGGCTCTCGGCAAGCTGCATAAAAGGGCGAAGCTCGTCATAGCTCAGCCCCGGCAGCAGCGGCATATTCACCACATTGCGATAATCGCGGTCGCTGAGGGCATCGATGACCTGCCGCGCGATCTGCAGCGACAAATCCTGCCGCGCCTCGACCGTATTGTCGCCGATATGAGGCGTATGAATGACCCGATCTAAGCCAATCAGCGGGCTGTTGAATGGCGGCTCTTCGTTCCAGACATCCAGCGCGACCCCCGCCAAATGCCCGCTTTTCAGCGCCGCCGCCAGCAGCGCTTCATCCACAATGCCGCCATGCGCGGTGTTGATGAAATAAGCGCCTTTTTTAAGCTGGCGCAGCGACGCGGCGTCAAAGAAATCCTGCGTTTCTTGCGTCGCCGGCACATGCATGCTGAGGTAATCCGCCACGGGAAGCACCTCGTTTAATGCCGCCAATTCTATGCGCTTGTCGTTGACCTGCTCCTCGCGGATATAGGGGTCGTATGCCAGCACCGTCATGCCCAGCGCCAGACAATGGCGGGCGACGCGCGCCCCCACTCTGCCCAGCCCGATGATGCCCGCTGTCTTGCCATGCAATTGGGAGCCGGCTTGCTTGCCGCGGTCAAATGTCCAGTAGCCATCGCGCAGGGTCTCATGCGTTGCGGGCAGGTTGCGGCTTAGCGCCAGCATCAGCAGCAAAGTGTGCTCGGCGGCGGCGATGGCGCTGCCGCCCGGGGCGTGCATCACCAAAATGCCGCGCGCGGTGGCGCAGTCGATATCCACGCCCGTCAAGCCGGCGGACATGCGCGCGATCAGCCGCAGCCGCGGCGCCGCTTCTATCAGCGGCGCGTCCAGCGTGAAGTCCGAGCGGCTTATGATGGCGGTCGCGTCCGCCAGTGCCGCGCGCACGCTGGCGGTTTTTGGCGGCACCACACTGACACGCCCGCCCGCATGGCTCTGCAACCGCTTGATGCCAGCCGCCGTCAAATCGGTGGCGACAACAATATGCTCGCTCACGCGAAGCTGCCCCCCGCCTTGAACTCTGCCAGAACTTCGTGCAGGCTGCTGTAAATATGCTGATTGATGTCGGCGAAATCCGCCAGCGCCGTATGGGAAGTGTCGGGCACGGTGTAGCAGGTCATGCCCGCCGCCAGCGCCGCCAGCGTGCCGAAGCGGCTGTCTTCCAGCGCCAGGCAGCGCGCTGGCGGGCAGCCCAAGCGCGCTGCCGCCCGCAAATAAATATCCGGCGCCGGCTTGCCGCGGGGCACAAACTCGGCGGAATAGCGCTGCGGAATCAGCTCTGCCCAGCCCAGAAGATGCACAAAATGCTCGATGATGGCTTGCGACGAGCTGGAAGCGATGGCGCGCGGGATGCCGCGCCCGGCGATGTAGCGCAGCAGCGCGTCCGCGCCCGGCAATGGCTGGATGCGCGCGGCAGGCAGCGCCAGCATGCGCGCGGTAATCGCTTCTTCGATTGCCGCTGGCGTCTGCCCGAGCTTGGGGTAATAGCGCTGCAAAATCGCCGCGAATTCATCCACGCGCATACCGATGCCCATTTCGCGCACCTCGGCGCTGTAGCGATAGCCATGCGCTTCTATCAGCTCGACTTCGACCTCATGCCAGACTGGTTCCGAATCTACCAGCAAGCCGTCCATATCAAAGATGATTGCGTCGAACTTTTTCATCTATTCCAGTCCAATCCCATTCCTGAACTCGGCTTGAAAGCGCGCGCGCAGCCCCGCATCCTGAAAGCTGCTGTCAGCGCCTGTCAGCGCCTGTGATATGCCTTTGCGATACAGCGCTTCGTGCTCGGTTGCCTGCGCTCGCTGCCAGCCGCGCGCCCCCGCCGCTATCGGCAGGATTGCGGCGAGCGATGGCGCGCGCAGATAGATATCCGCCGCCGCCGCGACCGCGTCACGGGCGACAACGCCGCCATAACCGACAAACAGGTCGACGCTGTCCCGCGCCGCCAGGTCAGAAGCGCCGTCGCCAATCATCAAGCGCCGCCCGGGCACAGCGCCCGCCAGCTCCTCGATTATCTGCGCTTTGCCGCTGGAAACCGTCAGCGGACCGTCGCTGTAATCCAGATAAGCCTTGCTTTGCTGCGCCTGCGGCTCGTGATAGCGCCACCACTTGCCGGAAAGCTCATTATATTCCAGCTCGACCGCGCGGATGCGCGCCGGCTCCAGCCCCAGCCGCCGCCCGAAACCCTTGACGGCGTCAATCAAACCGCCGCTGATGATGAAGACTTGCAGCCCGAGGAAGTGCAAGGCGGCGATGGTCGCCTGGGCGTCTTCGACCATGGTCTGCCAATAGCGCTCTTCCACCGCTTTGAGCTGGGCGCGCGTCGGCTTTATCGCTTGCAGGCGTTTGCCATAAACTTCACTTAGGTCCAGCTCGCCAGCCATCGCCTTGTTGGTCAGCAAGCCCACGCGCTGCTCTTTGCCTTTGAGCCGCGCCAATTCGTCTATGCCTTCAATTGTCGACAAAGTGCTGTCGCAATCAAAGAAGACCAAATCAAACGCTGCCCAGCGCGCTGGCGGCATGCTCTGCTTCCTTCCCTCCGAGACGGCTGTAGTATAGCCCCGGCGCGGCAAATGTATAGCGCTGGCTGCCCCGCCAGCGAATTGTCGCTTTGCCGCTCTTACACTGGCGGCTGGCTGTGCTATACTTAAAGGTGGGAAATCGTTTTGAATGCCCGCGTGAGTAGAGAGGAGGGTGGCTTGGCACGCAAACCTGCTGATCAGTCAGTCGCCCGAGATGACATTTTATGGGCGGCTGCCGAAGTGTTGCATCGCAATGGCTATGAAGCCACCACGATGAAAGATATCGCGGCGCAAGTTAATCTGACCGCCGCCAGCCTCTATCATCATTTCAAGAACAAAGACTTCCTGCTGCTGAATGTCTTGGAGCTGGGGCTGGACCTGACAATCGACAAGCTGGAAAGCGTCGTCAGCGAGAAGACGACCTGCGCCGACAAGCTGGAGGCGATGATACGCTCCCATGTCGAGAGCGTTACCAGCAATGTGGCGGTGGGCGCCGCCATGGTCTTCGAGATCCGTTCCCTGATGAACGCCAGCGGCAATTTCAAGATTGGTGATGACAAATTCATGCAGGAGTTTGTCGCCCGCCGCGACCAATTCTTCGCCCGCCGCGATTATTTCGAGAATCTCTTCCGTGATACCGTGCGCGCTGGCATAGAAAATGGCGAATTCCGCGAGGTGGATGTGGCGGTCTTCACCCGGGCGATGCTGGGCGCGCACAACTGGGTGGGCGTCTGGTATAAAGAGGGCGGCCGCCTGAGCGGCGCGCAAGTGGCGGATGTGATGGTGGATACCTGGCTGGCGGCGCTGCGGGTCTAGGCTCGGCGGAGAGCGATTTTGGCAGTGCAACTTGAAATCACCGCCAGGATGCCAGTGTATGAAGATGTGTGAGTGGTTGCTTCTGCAGGCTTGAACACTCCGCCAAGAAACGCAAGTTTCTCTGTGTCCTGTTCGCTAAGTGAACAATTTCCACGGTAGTTCCATTCCCGTTTCACCTAAAGGACTGTGCATGCAAACCATTCTCATAACGGGTGCCAACCGTGGCATCGGCTTGGAATTGACGCGGCAGTATATGGGGCAGGGCACCGCCTTTATCTTCGCCGCCTGCCGCGCCCCCGAAAATGCTGAGTCATTGCAAGCGCTGGCGAGCGCCCATCCCGCGCGCCTCGCGATTCTGCAGTTGGATATCACCGACGCCGCTTCCATCGAAGCCGCGCGGCAAGCGGTAGCGGCAAAAACTGAGTCCCTCGACTTGCTTATCAACAACGCTGGCATCGCTGGCAACCAGTCGGCGCGCCGCCTCGGGCAGTTGACAGCCGCCGAAGTCAGCCGCGTCATCGATACCAACGCCGTCAGCCCGCTGCTGCTCACGCAGGCTTTCCGCCCGCTGCTGCAGGCGAGCGCGGCGGCGCGGGTGGTGATGATTTCTTCGGGAAATGGCTCGCTGACAAACGCCCGCGGCAATTCTTATGCCTATCGCATGAGCAAGGCGGCGATGAATATGGCGGCGCGTGTGCTGGCGCTGGACGCGGCGATGGCGGGCATCACTACGGTCACCGTGAATCCCGGCTGGGTCAAAACGGATATGGGCGGTCCTGATGCCGCGCTTGAGCCGGCGGAATCGGCGAGCGCGCTATTGGCGCTTTTCGCGCGGCTCAGCGCTGCTGACAACGGCAAATTCTTCCAATATGATGGCAGCAGCCTGCCCTGGTGAGTATTCCCGGCGGGGGCAATCGGCTATAGTGCATTTCTCCTGCGCGGCTGTCAGCGCGGACAAAGGCGAGAGCGGCGATGGCGTATACAATCAAAAATGCCGTTGTAATCGGCTCGGGCACGATGGGCGGCGGCATCGCGGCGCTGCTGGCGGGCGTCGGCATCAAAACGCTGCTGCTGGATATCCCAGCGCCGGGCAGCGCCCCGTCCGCTGGCGCGAAGGCGCGCAACGCCCTTGTCGCCGCCAATCTCAAAGCGCTGGGCAAGCTGCGCCCGCCGCGCCTCTTCAGCCCCGATGATGTCGCCAATATCAGCATCGGCAATATCGAAGATGACCTGCACCGCGTCAGCAGCGCCGATTGGATACTAGAAGCCGTTGTCGAAAATCTCGAGATTAAGCGTGATTTAATGCGGCGGCTGGCGGCTGTCGCCCGCGATGATGCCATCGTTTCCACCAATACCTCGGGCATTCCCATCAGCGACATTGCCGCCGGGCTGCCTGATGCTTTCGCCCGCCGCTTCCTGGGCACGCATTTCTTCAACCCGCCGCGTTATCTGCATTTGCTGGAGATTATCCCCCATGCTGGCAGCGACCGCGGCATCGTCGAGTTTATGCTGCGTTTCGGCGCTGAGCGCTTGGGCAAAGGCACGGTGCTCTGCAACGACAGCCCCAACTTCATCGGCAACCGCTTCATGACCATGTCCGGCATGCAAGCGACCAATTACGCCCTCGACCATGGCTACACCGTTGAAGAAGTTGACGCGCTGACCGGACCCATTATCGGCCGCCCGAAAACCGCCACCTTCCACTTGAATGACCTGGTCGGCTTTGATATTGCGGTTGGTGTGGCGCGTAATCTCTACCCCGCCATCCCCGAAGACCCGGCGCGGGCGCTGCTGCTGCACGAGAAGAACGCCGCTCTTTCCGCCGCGCTCCTGGAGCGGGGCTGGCTGGGGCGGAAGACCGGGCGCGGCTTCTACCACATGCGGCGCGCTGACGGCGAGAAAGCGCTGTGGGCGCTCAACTTGCAGACTTTGGATTATGAGCCGCCGAGCAAGCCCCGCTTTGAAAGCGTCGAGCGCTATCGCGGGGTCGAGCCGCTCGGCGAGCGCATCCGCCTGCTCATCAACGCTGATGACCGCGGCGGGCGCTATCTCTGGCATTTACACGCATTTCTGCTGGCTTATGCCTCCAAGCGCGTGCCCGAAATCACCGAATCCATCGTTAATGTTGACAACGCGCAAAAATGGGGTTTCGCTCATGCCCTGGGACCCTTCGAGATTTGGGACGCCATCGGCGTGGCAGCGACCATTGAGCGCTTTGAAGCGGATGGCTACCCGGTCGCCAGTTGGGTCAAAGACATGGTCGCTGGCGGCACCGCCACCTTCTATCAGCGTGATGCCGGCGGCAAAGCCAGCGGCTATTACAGCCCGCAAGCCGGCGCTTACCTGCCGCTGCAGCGTGACCCGCGGCAAATCACAATCGCGGATCTAAGAGCGGCTCGCGCCGAAATCTTCAGCAATGGTGACGGCAGCGTCCATGACCTGGGTGATGGCGCCCTGCTGTGGGAGTTCACCAGCAAAAAGAACAGCATCACGCCCGCGTTAATTGAATCAGGCTGGCACGCCTTGGAGCTGCTGGCGCGCGCGGACTATCGGGCGCTTGTCATCGGCAATGACGGCGAGCGGTTTTCCATCGGTGCCAACCTTGATCCCGCCGCGCTCAGCGCGGGGCGCGCGGGCATCGAGCAGGCGGTGCGCAGCTTCCAGGATTTGACAATGGCGCTGCGGCACGCGCCCAAGCCTGTCGTTGCCGCGGCGCATAACCTGGCGCTGGGCGGCGGCGCGGAACTGGTGATGGCGGCAAGCGCCGTTGTCGCGCATAGTGAACTCTACATGGGCTTGGTTGAAGTCGGCGTTGGCTTGCTGCCGGCTGGCGGCGGCTGCAAAGAGCTGCTGCGGCGGCTGGTGAACCCGCTGGCGCGCGCTGGCAGCGATGACATCCTGGCGGGATTACAGAAAGCCTTCGAAACTATCGCCAGCGCCAAAGTCAGCGGCAGCGCCAAAGAAGCGAAATCTCTGGGCTTTCTCGCCGAAAGCGATATCATCGTGATGAACCGCGCCCACCTGCTGGGCGAGGCGAAGACGCTGGCGCTCGCGCTCAGCGAAACCTATGTCCAGCCAGCGCCAGCGCCAGTATTCGCCGCCGGGCGCGATGCCCATGCCGCGCTGCTTATCGCTATCGCGGGCTTCCAGGAAGCTGGCTATGCCAGCGAGCACGATGCCTTGATTGCGCGCAAGCTGGCATACATTTTGAGCGGGGCGGCGCTGGCGGCGCCGGGCTGGGTGGCTCCGCAATTTCTGCTTAACTTGGAGCGCGAGGCTTTCCTCAGCCTGGTCACCGAGCCGAAGACTATAGCGCGCATCCGGCACATGCTGCGGACGAACAAGCCGCTGCGGAATTGAATGCTTAAGCTGCCATACTGTTGAGGATGAAGGCGAGAACCGAAATGAGAACGGCGATGCTAGTCAGCCAAATGCCGATAAACGCAACTATCAGATTTCTGGCAAGCCGCTCCAAGTCCGCCTTCGTAGCGAGATGCTGATAATTCGCTTCCAATACTGCCAAACGCGGCATAGCATCATTGTTTGCTGCCATCGCTGTCCCCTTGCCTTTGCAGCGCCGCGAGTTTACCATGAATTTCGCCGAACTACAACCAGCGCTCGTTCCGGTTAATCGTCAAAAATGCGACCTTTCTCCAGTTGTACAATGGGCAAGTCGCCCAAGCAAAGGAAAGCCTCATGCGCCAGGCAGTCATCGTAGCCGCTTCGCGCAGCGCCGTGGGCAAAGCCCTGCGCGGCAGCACCAACAACGCCCGCTCGGACGAGATGGCAGCCGCCGTCATCGCCGATTTGATGCGTAAAGCCGGCGCGCTCGACCCAATGGCGCTTGACGATGTCATCATGGGCTGCGCCATGCCCGAGGGCTCTCAGGGCATGAACTTCGCCCGCGTCATCGCCTTGCGCGCTGGCTTGCCGGTCGATACGCCGGGGCAAACGGTGAATCGATTCTGCTCCAGCGGCTTGCAGACCATCGCGCTCGCCGCCAACAGCATCATCGCCGACCAAGCCGATGCCGTCATCGCCGGCGGGGCGGAATCGATGTCCTCCGTGCCGATGACGGGCCACCACCTCAGCCCTAACCCGCACCTGGCGGCGCAAAACCCCAATGTCTATATGAGCATGGGCTTGACGGCGGAGCGAGTGGCGGCGGAATTTGATATCAGCCGCGGCGACATGGACGCCTTCGCCTGCAACAGCCATCGCAAAGCGGCCGCCGCCACCGATGCCGGCTTCTTCGCCCAAGAGATTGTGCCTTTCGCCTGGGAAGAGACAGTCGTCGGCGCTGATGGCAGGCCAGCGCAGGTGAAAATGACGCTGGCTCAAGACGAGCACCTGCGCCGCGATACCACCATCGAAGCGCTGGCGGGGCTCAAACCCGTCTTCAAAGCTGGCGGCTCGGTGACTGCCGGCAACTCCAGCCCCTTGAGCGATGGCGCCGCCGCCGTGCTCGTGATGGAGCGCGCGCTCGCCGAGAGCCTGGGCATGCAGCCGCTGGCGCGGTTTGTCACTTTTGCTGTCGCTGGCGTCCGCCCCGAAATCATGGGAGTTGGACCGGTCAAAGCGGTGCCAAAAGCGCTCGCTCGCAGCGGGCTGAAGCTGGAAGATATCGACCTTATCGAGCTGAACGAAGCCTTCGCCGCCCAGGCGCTGGCGGTCATGCGCGAGCTGGAGCTGGACCCGAGCATCGTTAATGTGAACGGCGGCGCAATTGCGCTGGGGCATCCCCTCGGCTGCACCGGCGCCAAATTGACCGTGCAGCTCATCAACGAGATGAAACGGCGCGACAGCCGCTATGGCATGGTGACGATGTGCATCGGTGGCGGCATGGGCGCGGCTGGCATCTTTGAGAATCTCAATTAACCTCAAGTATAAGCAATAAGAAGTTAGAAGAGCCGCGTTCCCCTAGGGTAACCATGTCCACATTCTATACCGCGGTGGCGCGCTTCTATGACGCGGAAAATCAGGACAATACGGATGACCTGGCGATGTACAGCCGCCTCGCGGCGGATTGCGGCGGCGGCATCCTCGATGTCGGCTGCGGCACCGGGCGCATCATGCTGCCGCTGGCGCAGCAGGGACATGTCGCGCACGGCATCGAATCTGACCGCGCCATGCTCGACCAGCTCGAGCGCAAACTCACGGCGCAGCCACAGTTGCGGGGGCGCGTCCACTATGTTTACGCTGACGCCTGCGATTACGAATTTGACTTAAAGTTTCGCCTGACGCTGCTGTCCTTCAACGCGCTGATGCACTTCCACGAGCAGGAGGCGCAAATCCGTTTGCTGCGCCAGTTGCGGCGCGGGCTGGCGGCGGATGGCATTCTGCTCATCGACCTGCCCAATGCCGGCCCCGCCTTCGCGACCGAAGACAGCGACTCCATGATATTTGAACGCAAATTCCTCGACCCCGAGACCGGCAATCTCGTCATGCTGCACTCGCTTAGCGCGCTTGACCGGACGGCGCAAATCCTGCATGTGGACTGGATATATGACATCATCAATGGCGATGGCGCGCTCAAACGGGTCATCGCCACCCACCGCCTGCGCTATTATTTCTTGGCGGAATTGCGGCTGCTGCTGGAACGCTGCGGCTTCGCGATTGCGGCAGTGTATGGCGATACCGAGCAGGGCGCTTTCACCTCGGAAAGCGAGCGGATGATTGTACATGCCCGCCCCGTTTGAGCGCGGTCATCGGCGCTGCGCGCTGCTATTGGCGCTCGCTATCGCGCTGATGCTTTCCGCCTGCAGCGCCGAATCCCTCTCCCGTCAGCGTCCAGCGCCATCGCAAACGCCGCACCCGACTATCGCGCCTTCGCCGCGCCCGCGTATACTCTCTTCTGATGAGCTCTACCCGGCGGCGGATTCAGCCGCTGGCGAAACCAGCCGCAGCTACGCTTCGCTGCCGCCGGGCGCGGTGCTGCCGCCAGCGCCATCGGGCGAAAGCGCTTTCGGCGTACGCGTCGTCTTGGATGCGCGCACAGTTTTGCGCGGCAACCTCTTCCAATCGGGCAGTCAGCTTGCGCCTGGCATATTGATTCTCGGCGCTGATTTGGGAGCTTGGGGCAGCTTGCCAGCGCAATTGGCGGAAGCGGGCAATATCGTGCTGGCGCTTGAGACGGCACCGACAAGCCAGGCGCGGCAAATTGAAGCTATGCTGCAATCGCTGATAGCCATCCCCGGCGTCGATGCCGGCTCGCTAGGCGTTCTGGGCGCGGCGGAAGCGGCTGACCTGGCGCTGCTGGGTTGCGCCGTCAATTCTCTCTGCGATGCGCTGGCGCTGCTGAGCCCGCTTTCCCGCGATACCCTGCTTAATATGCTGCCCACTTATGGTGCGCGCCCGCTGCTGCTGATGGCGAGCCGCGCGGACTCGGCGGCATTTGAGACTGCCCAGGCGCTGCGGCGCTCGGCGCTGGGCGAAGCGGAACTGCTGGAGGCGGATGCCGGGCGCGGCGCGGCGATGCTGCAGGCTCAACCCGCGCTATCACGGCATATGCAAAATTGGTTCCAGCGGCAGCTCACAAACCGATAATCAGCGCGCATGAAAGGACTAATATGCAGCATCTAACAACCTTCAAAGAACGGCGGGCGGCGATAAAAGCGCTCTTGAGCGAGCTGGTCACGCTGGAATCCTTCACCCGTGATAAAGCGCGCGTCGATGCTTTGATCGACACGCTCGAAAGCACAATTGCCGCGGGCGGCGGCGCGCTGATTGAGCGCTTCCCCCAAGCGGCGGTCGGCGATTTCCTGCTGGCGAAATGGAATGCCGATATGCCGGGCAAACCTTATTTGTTCTTGGCGCATTGCGACACGGTGCACCCCGCCGGCTCGCTGGAGCGCATGCCAATGAGAATCGAAGACGAGCGCTTCTATGGTCCTGGCGCGCTGGATATGAAAGCCGGCATCGTCATCGCCCTCGAGGCGATATGGGCGCTGCAACGGGGCGATGCCTTGCCGCCGCGTCCGGTTCATCTCCTGCTGACGACAGACGAAGAAATCGGCAGCCCGTACAGCGAAGCCCTAATCAAAGAACTGGCGGCGGATTGTGAACTGGTGCTGGTGATGGAGCCGGCGACGCCAGAAGGCACCCTCAAAACCTGGCGCAAGGGCGGCGCGAAATACGCGCTGACGGTCGAGGGAAGAGCTGCCCATGCCGGCATCGCGCCCCAGGAAGGCATCAACGCCATCATCGAATTTGCGCGGCAGGCGCTGGATATCCAGCAATTGAACGACCTCAAACATGGCACCTCGGTTTCGATTACGCGCGTTGAGGGCGGCAGCGCCGGCAATGTAATCCCCGCGCTCGTGCGCGCCCATATCGATACCCGCGCGCTGACCGTCGCGGCGGCGGAAAGCCTGCATTGCGCGCTGACGAGCCTCCAGCCCAAGATGCCCGGCGCCCGCGTGAGCTGCCGCCGCCTGGCGCAGCGCCCGCCGATGGAACGCCGCCCGGAACTGTTTGCCCGCGCCGCCGCCATCGCCGAAAGCAATGGCATCACCGTCTATGAAGGCGGCACGGGCGGCGGCTCCGATGGCAATTTCACCGCGGCCATGGGCATCCCCACGCTTGATGGCTTGGGCGCGCATGGCGATGGCGCTCACGCCACTCACGAGCATGTCATCCTCAGCAGCCTGCCGCGCCAAGCCGCGTTCATCGCCGCCCTGCTGCAAGAATGGGACTGTGCAAATTGATGCGGAGCGGCGCTGATTTTTGGCAATAGTCCCAACTTGCTCCGCGCCCGCTTGTGAAAATTCCCTAAAGAACCGCGCCAGACTTTGGCGGGAATATCCGATTTTGCCCTGGCGGCAATGCGCTAGACTGCTCTCTGTTTGCGGCTAGCCGGCAGGCAGCAGTATGGAAACGCTATTTATCTCCGCTTTTATAATGGCGATTGCTTTTGCCATGCAGCCGGGTCCTATTGGTTTTGAGGCTTTGCGGCGCGGGATTTCCCATGGCTGGGGCGCGGCGCTGCGCGTCGAATTGGGCTCGCTGGTGGGCGATGCCCTGTGGGCGCTGTTCGCCTTGCTTGGTGCCGCCGTCTTGTTTCAGAATCCGCTGGTCACGCTGGGCTTGGGCTTTTTCGGCTGCGCATTGCTGCTGCGCTTCGCCTGGGATGCCTGGCGCGCCTCCCGCTCCCGCGTGGTATTTGCTGCCGAGGCGGACGGGCGCGGCAATCATTTTGCCGCGGGCGCGATGCTCTCCCTTTCCAACCCGCAGAACATCACCGCCTGGCTGGGCATGAGCGGCGTCATCGTGGGTTTGGGATTTCTAAATCCGCAGCCGCTGCATATCCTGGTCTTCTTCAGCGGCTTTATGCTAGCGCAAATCTGCTGGTGCTTTTTCTTCGCGACATTGGTGGAATTTGGCCGCCGCTTGCTCAGCCAGCGGCTCTACCGCTGGATTAACCTGGCATGCGCTGTCTTCCTCGCGTTTATGGCTTGCCGGCTGGTTGCGGGCACACTGCAACTTGCGTTAGCATTGTAGCGTCATTGTAACCATCTCAAATTGTAGACTTGGTGTGACGCTATGAAATTCAAAAATGACGCTGTAAAGCCGGTCCCTTTCTGGCGTAAAGGCATAGCGATGCTCGGCTGGCTGGTGGCGGGGCTTCTCTTGCTCTATTTCTTTTCGCCATTGATAAGCAGAGCTTTCTTGGCAATCAGCCGTCATGCCAATGAGCCCGCGTATTATGCGGTTCTCGCGGATGTGCTCAACAGCGACGATGGCTTCCAACTGCCGACGCAGACGCCGCTGCCAACCTTTACTCCGCTCCCAACCTATACGCTGCTGCCAACTTACACAGCGCTACCCACAGCCACAAACACTTCTACGCCAACAAAAACGCCGACGCCAACCAGCACACCGACACCTACGCCTATCCCGCCCGCATTTATACTTCAGCAGCTGGAGTCACAGGCGCAGCTGGTGGTGGTGAAAAATCAGCTGACGCGGCGTGACTTCCATGTCGGCGTCAAAGATGGCTTATGCAGCCACGGCGGCGACTTCACGGCGGAAGCGGTAATTGAAGCGGGCATCGATTTCGATGAAATTGACCATGATAGCGTCGCGTACAGCCCGCGCAGCCAATCCTATACCCTCAAATTGCCCGCGCCTGAATTCACCAGCTGCCGCATTGAGTACATCCGACTGATTGAAAATTCCTTCAGTGTATGCAACCCGGATTGGGACCGGGCGCGTACGCTGGCGGAGGTGCAGATCATGCGTGAATTCGTTGACGAATCAAAAGAGCGCGGCTTGCTTGAGGACGCGCAAGAACGCACCGAGCTGATTTTGGGAGAATTTGTGCGCAACATCACTGGGAAGCCGGTGAAGGTCGTCTTTGACAAACAGCGCGCCTCGCCGAAGCTGGACAGCTCTTGCCGACCAAGAGCCACTGGCGGCTGGACTTACAACCGCATCAAAAATGTCTGGCAAAAGGCGCGCTAAATCTCGACATAGCGCTTCCAAATCTCGGGACCGGAGCCCATGGCGATGACCAAATAGCTGGTGCGCGGCGTCTTCGGCTCCCACAGCAGCCGCATGCCAGCGACATTGTGCAGCCGATTGCCCTTGCGATGGTTGCAGCGGGCGCAGGCGCAAGCGGTATTGGACCAGGTGTCCTTGCCGCCTTTGCTGCGCGGGATGATGTGGTCGATGGTAAAATCGTGTTTGGTCAAAACCCGTCCGCGGACTTTGCTGCCGACCTTCGCCCCGCAATAGATGCAAGTGTAGCCATCCCGCACCATAATGCCCTTGCGGCTCCAGTGCGACTTGCGGCGCGGCACATTAACATAAGATTTCAGCGCGATTACCGACGGCACTTCAAACTTGCGGCGCACGGTATTCAGGTATTTGCCCGTCATCTCCACCGCGATCGCTTTCCCCGCGATGAGCAAATTGACGGCGCGCTGCACTGTGATTACCGCAAGCGGCTCCCAGGTGCTGCCGTTCAGCAGCAGAACACGAAGCTGCAATACGCTGACCCGCGACATGAGGGATGTTCCTTTCTTTGCTAGAGCTGGAAAGGCAAAGAAATCACGCCGATACCGCTGATGTATACCACGAATCGCGCCGAATTTCGAGAGCATTGACCGCGCGCGGCAACCGCGCCAAAAACAGGGTACATTCCTGTTGTCTCACCGCGCCTGCATCAATATCGGAGGTGACTGTGCTGGTAGAACCCAAGCTCGTAAAAAGCGCCCTGCGCGCGCAGCTGGAAGCGTGCTATGCGCTCACAATTTCGGCGCTGGAATTCCTGCCGATTGGCAACGATGCCGCCGCCTGGTGCTACCGCGTCGAAGCGCGGACGGGCGCATATTTCCTGAAGCTGCGCAAAGGCGCGCTCAAGCTGGCAGCGCTGCAAGTGCCGCGCCAGTTGCAGCGCCGCGGCATCAAGGCGGTTGCGCCGATTGTGACCGAGGCCGGCACGCTCTATGCCAGTTGGGGGGAGTATGCGCTGATTTTGTACCCCTATATCGAAGGCAAATCGGGCTGGAATATGGCGCTGACGCCAGCGCAATGGCGCGCCTGGGGCCTGACGATGCGCGCGATTCATCAGCGGTCGCTGGCGCGGCAGCTGCGCACTATCGCCCCGCGTGAAGTCTTCGCGGAGAAATGGCTGGGCGCGCTTGACGCCATTGAAGGGGCGCTGGCGCAGTCCCGCTTTGCCGGCGATGCCGCGGCGGCAGCGTTGCTCTGGCGGCGGCAGCGCGCGGAGATTACGCAGGCGCGGCAGCGCTATTGCGCGCTCGGGCGGCAGCTGGCGGCGCAAGCGCCCGCATTTGTGCTTTGCCATGCCGATATCCACCGCGCCAACATCATCCTTGATAAGCGCGGCGCGATTCACATTGTCGATTGGGACGAGACCCTGCTGGCGCCAAAGGAGCGCGACTTGATGTTTTTTGTCGGCGAAGCCCCGCAGCAGTCGCAGGAAGCGGACTTCCTCAACGGATACGGCAGCGGCGCTATCGACATGCTCGCGCTCGCCTATTATCGCTACGATTGGGCGCTGCAAGAATTCGCGGATTATGGCGAGCGCCTCTTCCTGGCTGAAGGGCTGGACGAGCGTGAACTTCGCCGCGCCTTGACAGAGTTTGAGCGGCTCTTCGCCCCCGGCGATGTGCTGGCGCAGGCGCGACAGGCATACGCGCGCCGCTGCCAAGTTGCGCCGCAGCCTCTATAATGGCGGCAAATCACAGCGGACTGGAGGCTGCGGCAATGCGCCGACGATGGCTCCTTTGTACAGTCTTGGCGGCGCTGGCAGTATTGTCCAGCCCGCTGCATTTCGCCCAGGGCGGCATCAGCGGGCTGCTGGAAGTGGTCGCGGTCAGCCCCGCGCCCGCCAGCCCCTTGGCGCTTGATGCGTCGATTACACTCAGTTTCAACCGCCGCGTTGACTGCGCCGCTGCCGAAGCGGCTTTGCGCTGGCAGCCGCCAATCGCCGCCGCGATACGCTGCGACGAATACCGCCTGAGCTTGAGGCCGCAGGCTGCCCTGAGCCCTGGCAGCGCCCTCCAATTGGAAGTGCGCGCGCCCTTACATGCCAAAGATGGCGCTGCCCTGCCACAAGACTTCCTGGCGCGCTTTAGAACCGCTGATTTCCTGCAAATCGCCGAGGCGCTGCCGAATGCCGCTGGCGGTGCCGCGCCTGTCGATTCTGCCATCACGCTGGCATTTGACAAACCGGTCGTCCCGCTGGCGCTCTCGTCAGAGCAGGGCGCATTGCCTGTTCCCATAAGCATCAATCCGCCCATCGCCGGCAGCGGCCGCTGGAAGAACAGCGCCCTCTATGTCTTTGAGCCTGATGCCCAGCTGCAAAATGATACTTTGTACACGGTTGCAGTCGCCGATGACCTGACGGCGCTGGATGGCGCGCCGCTGGCAGCGCCGTACAGCTGGTCCTTCCGCAGCGCCCAGCCGGCGCTTCTCTCGCTTAATCCGCCGCCGGGCGCGCCTGATATCAGCCTCGCGCCGCGCATACAGATGCGCTTCAACCAAGCTATGGAGCGTGATGTCCTTGAGCGCGCCTTCTATTTAAGTCCACTGCCCGCCAGCGAGGGCGAACCCGAAGCCGGCGCATTCGACTGGGCGGAAGATGGCATGAGCGTCGTTTTCACCCCGGCCGCGCCGCTGCGTTATGACACCGTCTATGAGGCGGGCTTTGACGCCGAGCGAGCGCCCGCTTTGCGCTTCAGCACCCTGGAGCCTGACGCGAGTTGGACATATAGCACCGTGCCGCCGCCGGCAATCAGCGCCACCGAACCCCTCGATGGCGCGACTGATGTCAGCCGCGGCGGCTTCACGCTCTATTTCGCGTCGCCCATGAACAGCGAAACGCTGGAAGACAAAATTACCATCAGTCCGCAGCCGGCGATTGCGCCCCGCGTCTATTACAACGAATGGAACAACAGCTATTCCGTCGCGTTTGATGCCCAGCCGTCTACCGCTTATGCCATCGACATTGCGCCGGGCATGGCGGATATCTACGGCAAAGCTATCAGCGAGCCTTACAGCTTCCGCTATCGGACGGCGCCGCGCCCGCCGTTGCTGGAGCTGCAGCTGCCGGGGGCGGTCGGCTTCTTTGACGCCAACCGCCAGCCGCCCGAACTCGCGCTGACGCACCGCGGACTGCAGGCTATCGACTTGGCGCTCTATCGCATTCCGCTGCCCGATTTCATCGCGCGCCTGACCGGTGACGACCGCTATGCGCCCGCGCGCAGCTATTCCCCGCCGGCAAGCCAGTTGATTCGGCGCTGGCAGCTGCCGGCGGGCGCGCCCGCCAATATCAGCCGCAGCGAGCGGGTTCAACTGAGTGAAAGCGGCGCTGATAAAAAAGCGCCGGCGGCGCTTAAGCCCGGCATCTACTTTTTCGAAGCGCAAGCGCCAGAAATCGCCGAGCAGTATGGCGCGGCGAAGCAGTTCCTCAATGTCGCCAACGCCGCGCTGACGCTTAAACAAGCGACTGACCGCTTGACCGTGTGGGCGGTTGATGTCGCGACCGGCGCGCCCCTTCGTGAACAGACAATCACGGTCTATGGGCGTGACGCCAGCCGGCTCGCCCAAGCCCGCACGGACGAGCGCGGCATCGCCAGTATCGACATTCCCTACAGCCCGGCGCTTGACCGCCCGCTGCTGGCGCTGCTGATGAGCGGCGAGCATTTTGGCATCGGCTACAGCGGCTGGACGCAAGGGAGCGAGCCCTGGCAGTTCGGCTTCGCCTACAGCCCGCGCGCGTCCGCCTATCAAGCCTATATCTACAGCGATCGTCCTGTCTATCGCGGCGGGCAGCCCGTCTATTTCCGCGGCATCCTGCGCAGCAAAGACGATGTCGTGTATATGCCACCGCCCTTCGATACAGTGCCCGTGACACTCCGCGACCCGCGCGGCGAAATCGTCTACCAGCGCGCGCACGAACTTAGCGAATTTGGCAGCTTCCACGGCGCTTTTGATATCCCCAAAGACGCCGCGCTGGGCGCTTATCGGCTGTCGCTGGAATTGCCAGCGGCGAACGCATTCTATCCCGAATTTGCCGGGCTCGACTTCCTGGTGGCGGAATATCGGCTGCCCGAATATCAGGTAGCGCTCGCGGCGGATAGCGCGGAGATCGTACAGGGGGATAGCGCCGAATTTACGCTGGAAGGCAGATATTTCTTCGGCGGCGCCGTCTCCCATGCCGAGGTGGAATATAATGTGCTGACCGCGCCTTACGCATTTGACTACAGCGGCGCGGGACATTATGAATTCGCCGATAGCGACCGCCTCTACCCGCCTGAAGGACCGCCGCATTACGGCGGGCTCGTCACGCAAGGCGCGCTGCGCACTGACGCTGACGGCAAGGCGATATTTTCGATACAAGGCGACTTGGCGGATGCGCCCGGCAGCCAGCGCTGGCGCGTGGAAGCCGCCATCCGCGACGAAGCGGGGCAGACACTCTATGACAGCGCTGACCTGGTGCTGCATCAGGGGCTTTTCTATGTTGGCATCGGCGCGGAAAAAGCGGTCGGCGCTGTCGGCGAGCAGAGCCACCTCAACATCATCGCTGTTGATTGGGAGAGCCAGCCTATCGCCAATCAAGCGGTTGAAATACAAGTGGTGGAGCGCCGCTGGTCCCGCGTTCAAGAGCGGGAATCCGATACGGGGCAGCCCGCTTGGAGCTGGACTGTAGAAGAGTTTCCTGTTGTCAGCGGCACCGTCCAGACTGGGGCAGATGGCAAAGCGGATTTCAGCTTCCGCCCGCCTAATGGCGGCATCTTCAAAATCATCGTGTCGGCGCGGGATGCGCGCGGCAATCGCTTGCGCGCGGCAAGCAAAATCTGGGTCGCGGGCGCGGAATTTGTGCCCTGGCGGCAGAGCGCCTCCAATGCCATTGACATCGTGCCCGAGCGGGCGGAATATGCCATTGGCGAGCGGGCGAAGCTCTTGATCACCTCGCCATTTAATGGCGAGACCCAGGCGCTTATCAGCATCGAGCGCGGCGATCTGCTCAGCGTTGAGCCAGTTACGCTCTCCAGCAATTCTTATATCTACGAATTTGATATCCTGCCGCAGCACGCGCCCAATGTCTATGTTACTGTCTTCCTGCTCAAGCCCGCTGACGCCACAAACGAAACTGCCGCCTGGCGGCTGGGCATGACGCAGCTGCTAGTCGAGAACAGTCGCAAAGCGCTGACTGTCGACATCAGCGCTGACCGCGCCCAGGCGGCGCCGGGAGCGACTGCGCGTTACCGCCTGCGCGTCCGCAATCACGCCGGGGAGCCAGCCCGCGCCGAGATTGGATTGGCGCTGACGGACCTGGCGGCGCTCTCATTAGCCCAGCGCAATAGCCCGCCGCTGCTGGATGCCTTCTTCGGTCCCCAAGAATTGACTGTGCGCACTTCAAGCTCGCTTGCCGTGACTGCCGATGCCGATGCTGTCGCGCTCGCTGAAGGCAAAGGCGGTGGCGGCGGGATTCTTGAAACCGGCATCAGCGCATTGCGCGGAGACTTCATTGACACTCCCTATTGGCAGCCCAGCCTGGTGACGGATGAGGCTGGCGAAGCCTATGTTGATATCACTTTGCCCGACAACCTTACAACCTGGCGGCTGGATGCCCGCGCCTGGACGGCGGGGCGGGGCGGCAAGCTGCTGGTCGGCGAAGCGCAGCATGACCTGCTCAGTACCAAAGCGCTGCTGATACGCCCACAGACGCCGCGCTTTTTCATAGCCGGCGATAGGGCGCGGCTGTCGGCAGTCCTGCACAACAACAGCGGCGAGGCGGCTTCGCTTGTAGCATCGCTGGAGAATAGTCGCGGCTTGAGGCTGGCGGCTGGCAACAGCGCGGAACGCGCCCTGCAGTTGCCCGCGGGCGGGCGGGCGCGCGTCGATTGGCTGGTGGAAGTTGAGGCGGTGGCAGCGGTCGCGCCCCATTTTGTCCTGCGCCATGCTGATGGCGCCGACGCTGACGCCAGCATCTCGCCTGTCAGCCAGGATTCCGCCGGCACCCTGCCCGTCTACCGCTTCGCCCAGCGGGAGACTGTCGGCACTGCCGGCATGCTGCGCCAGGCGGGCGCGCGCAGCGAGGCGCTGCTGCTGCCGCGGGAGTATATCGCCCCCAGCGGCCGCCTCTCCCTCCGCCTCGACAAGTCGCTGGCGGGCGCAACTGCCGAGAGCCTGGCATATTTGGCGGCGCAATCGCAGCGCTATCAGGAATGCGCCAGCGCTATCGTCAGCCGCTTCTTGCCCCAGATCGCCGCCTTCCGCGCCCAGAGCCAGCTGGGCTTGGCGGATTCGGCGCTGCAAGCGGAACTCGCCGCCCATGTCGCCGACAGCCTGCAAGCGCTCTACGCCCGTCAATTGCCTGCTGGCGGCTGGGGCTGGTGCGGCGCAGACAATGCCGATGTCATGACCTCCGCCTACGCCCTCTTCGGCTTGGCGCAAGCCGCCGAGAACGGCTTCCCAGTTGATGCCGCCTCCCGCGAGCGGGCGCAGCGCTACCTGCGCCAGCAGCTGATTAGACCATCCCTGCAAGTCGAGCGTTGGCGGCTGAACCGGCAAGCCTTTCTGCTCTTTGCTTTGGCGCAATCGGGAGCGCCCGATAAGGCAAGCAGCGCCGCGCTCTTTGAAAGCCGCGAGCGCCTGAGCCTGGACGCGGTCGCATTTCTGGCGCAGACCCTGCATCACATCAACCCGAATGACCGCGAGCGGCTGTCCGCGCTGGCGCAGCAGCTGCAAAATCGGGCAATCATCAGCGCGACCGGCGCCTATTTCAGCGACAGTGATGCCGACCGCCGGCATTGGTCCAGCAGCTTGCGCAGCAGCGCGCTGGCGCTGGACAGCCTGCTCTTGCTGCAGCCGGATAGCGAGCTGCTGCCCAATATCGCGCGCTATCTGCTGCGTCAGCGGCAGGGGCGCGGGTATTGGAACTCGCCACAAGAGACTGCCTGGGCGCTAATCGCGCTAAGCCATTGGCTGCGCGTCAGCGGCGAGTTAACGCCGACTTTTGCCTATGCTGCGCATCTGAATGGCGACGAGCTTTGGCGCGATATAGCGCTGCCAAGCAATGCCACCGAGGCGATAGAATTGCAAATTGATGCCGCCGCGCTGATGCAAAATGAGACCAATTTGCTGACGATCCAGCGGGATGCGGGCACCGGCGCGCTCTATTACAGCGCCCATCTCACGCTTGACCTGCCAGTCGAGCAGATTAAGCCGCTGAACCGCGGCATCGAAATCTCCCGCCGTTACCAGCTGCTGGGCGCGCCGGCATCAGCGCCCATCACCAGCGCGCGCATCAGCGATACCGTGCAGGTCCGCCTGCAAATCGCGGTGCCGAATACTTTGCGCTATGTGGTCATTGAAGATTTCTTGCCTGCTGGCGCCGAGGCGGTCAATCCCGAGCTTGCCACCAGCTCACAGCTGGGCACAGCGCCTGGCGGCGCGCGCATCGGGGACGAAGACGCCGGCTGGGGCTGGCAATATTTTGACCGCATCGAGTTTCGTGATGAAAAAGCTGTCATCTATGCCAGCGTCTTGCCCAAGGGCGTGTATGAATTTGTCTACACCATGCGTCCGCTCATCGCGGGCGACTACCAGGCGCTGCCGCCGCTGGCGCAAGAATTGTATTTTCCCGAGGTTTATGGACGCGGGGCGGGGGCGCGCTTCGTGATCGAAGAGTAATCCAGCGCCCGGCGCATCAAGCCTCTACCATCGTGATCGCGCCCGCCGCCTCTCCGACGAAGACGCCGCAGGGTCCACCGCTTTCGCTCTTCTTTAAGTGGATTTCGTCACCGGCGAAGCTCAGCAGCGGGTGATAAAACTCCGCCACTTTTTCGGCTTCGCCCACCACATAATGCGCGATGAGAGCGCGGCGGAAGCGCGTCTCGCTGGTGTTGGGGTAGCTGCCATGGATGACCTGCCCGTTGAAAAAGACAACATCGCCCGGCTGCATCAGCATCGGCAGCGCCGCGCTTCCCGGCGGCAGCGGCACCGTGCTGGCGCTGAAGCTCTGCGATGTATCGGCTTCGACAGGGCAGAGCCGCGGCAAATCCTGCGTGCGCGGCACAATCTGCAAACAGCCGTTCTCTTCATCACAGGCGTCCACCGCCATCCAGGCGGCAAGGCAGGTGCCGGGATAAACGCGCAGCGGCGTCTGATCTTGATGCAGCGCCTGCCCGCGCGCCCCCGGCGGCTTGAAATAGAACATCGTCTGCGCGGCGTAAGGCTCCGCGCCCAACAGCGCCGTCGTCCAGTGGCGCAAACGCTCGTCCAGCAGCCAATCGAGGGAGAAGCCGTCAAAGCGGTGTGGATGCACGATGCGGGGGAAAGCGCGCAGCGGGTCCTCCGCGCCCAGCAGCATCTTCGCATCGCCGGCATAGCCATGCCCGGCCGCGTTCAGCCCCATATAATGCTCGCGGATGAAAGCCACTTCTTCCGCGGAAAACAGCGCCGGCACAATCACATAGCCTTGCTCGTGGAAGGCGTCAATCAAGTTTTCTTCATTCATTGTCCACTCCATTTTCACAGCAGTTTTAACAATCGCTTGGATACCATAGTATACGCGGAATAGAGCAGCGGCTGCGGCACAAAATCCCAAGCGCCGATGTGTTGTATCGTCTCGCCGCGGAAGCCGCGCTTGAACTGATAGACGCCCCAGAGCGGGTCGGTTTCGTCAAAGACATCAGGCGCGCCCCACATGTCATAGACCGCGAATCCCCGCGCTTTCGCCCATTGTATCGCCGCCCATTGCAGGGCGTAATTCGGCATCCGGCGGCGTTCCTCGTTGGCGGAAGCGCCATAAAAATACCAGCATCTGCGCCCGAAATGGAAGAGGATGACCTGGGCGATGGCGCGCCTGTCATATTCGGCGATGAAAGCCTGGGCAAGCCCCGCGCGCATAAACTCCCGCCAGGCGCGCTGATAATACTCGAAAGGGCGGATGAGAAAATCATTCCGTTCCCCAGTCGCTTGATACAGTTGATAGAGCTGCGGCAAATCGGCTTCGCCTGCGGGGCGGACGCTGACGCCTTTTTTTGCTGCCGTCCGTATTTTCCGCCGCGTATTGCCGCTGAATCCCGCCAGGATATCCGCCAGTTCGGGGCGCAAATCGATGGCGAGCGTATTGCGAAATTGCACCTGCGCATCAGAAAAGCGCCAGCCGCGCCGCTGCAGCAGCGCCATAAACGCGCTGCCAGTCGCGTCCCGGCGCTCGGGCGGGCTGGCGCTGAGGCCGCGCGCCAAGATGACATCGGGGTCAATCTTCAGCCACATGACGCCTAACTTGCGGGCTTGTTGTTCCAGCTCGCTCAAGACCGCCGCCGCCAAATCGAGATCGCGGTAGTCTAATGCCGGACCTTTGCTCACATACATCACTTTGAAAGGACCGAGCTTGCGCGTCCCCAGGCTCGCCATTGCCACAAGCTCACCGCCGCGCCAGAAGGCGAGCCGCAGCGGCGTCCAGCCGCCAGTCGCCCGCTTGAACTCCCCCCATTCCCAGCTCTGCAAAATATGCGCGCCGGGCAATGCGCGCAGGCTGGCGTTCCAGCGGCGCTTGCAATCAATTTCGCGGATGCCAAGCATGATGCCCGCTTCCCCCGCCTAGTCGCGCAATCTCAGCGCGCCGCGATAGGCATGATACACGAGCGGATTGTAGACAAAATCCCAAGCGCCAAGCGTACGCTTCACAACGCCTCCCCAGCCGCGTTTGAAGCCGTAGACGCCCCATAAGCCATCACGCCGCTGCTTGAACTGCGCCTCCAGCGTGTCGCGGTCATAGTCGGGCACGCCCCACAAATCATAGCTGCGGCAGCCGCGCGCCCGCGCCCATTGGATCGCCGCCCACTGGATGCCGTAGCTGGCATAGACCTTGCCCTGCGCCCGCGAGGACGCGCCATAGAGATACCAGGCGCGCTCGCCCAGGGCGAAGACCATAATCGCCGCCAGCAGCTCGCCCTCATGCCGCGCCGTCAGCAGCGCCCCATAGTGCGGCATGAAGAGCTGGAAAGCCGCTTCAAAATAGTCTTGACTGTGCACGCCGAAGCCGTTGCGCCCGCCCGTCTGCGCCATCAAGGCGCTGAACGCGCCCAAATCCGCGGCGGAACCGGCACCGCATTCGAGCTTGCTCGCCAAACTTTTGCGGATTTTGCGCCGCGTCCCCTGGTTCATGCGCTGCAGGATTTGTCCGTCTTCAGCGGCGATATCAAGCATGATGGTGCGCGGCGGCTGGATCGTCTGCGGGCTTTCGCGGAAGCCCATGCCCGCCAAGTCCAGCGCCGGCTCGTTTGTCAGATGCCCCGGCTCCAGCTTCAAAAATGCCGCGCCCGTCTCTTTGCCTATCGCCGCCCACAGCTGCGGATAGAGGCTGGGCTGCGCCGCATAGCCGCCCATCGGCGCATAAGCCAGCCAGCCCGCGCCCAGCGGCAGGCGCTTCAAAAGCACCTGCGCCCCCGCTTGTATCCGCCCGCCAGCCGCCAGCGCCACCACCCGCGAGCGCCAGCCGAAGCGCGCTTTTAGCGCCGCCCACGGGGAAAGCTGCAAAATATGGGCGCGCGGCTGGGCGCGTACAAAGGTGTCCCATTCTGGCGCGCTTGGCTTGATAATGCTTGGCTGGCAGTCGCCAGTCGCTCTCGCTTTTGACATCCCGACCTTGGGACGGATTCCGCTTTTTCCGCAGCCGCCAGTGTACAGCCCGCTGGCGGAATCCGCCGCTAATCTTCCGTTGCATACTCAATTCGCTGCTGCTATACTATTGCAGCTTGTGATAAATGGCGCAATCATATCAGCGCAGTTTGGGCAGCAAGCGCGCCGGGCAGCTATGCCGCGCCAAACACGAAGGTGGTTCGTGAATGAATGTATTACATGAGTGGGCGTTCATCGGCGTATTTGCGATTTTGGCACCAGTTTTCCCCGCCTTGCCGATTGTCATCGCCCGCCTCTTCCGCCCGCGCAAGCCGAATGCGCTCAAATCCTCGACTTATGAATGCGGCGTGGAGACCATCGGCGATACCTGGGTGCAATTCCGCGTACAGTATTATATTTATGGCTTAATCTTCCTCGTATTTGATGTTGAAATGGTCTTCCTGTTCCCTTGGGCGGCCGCTTATAACGAGATGTCTTTATTCGGCTTCGTAGCGGGCTTCCTTTTCATCTTCCTGCTGACGGACGCGCTCTTTTATGCCTGGAAGAAAAACGCGCTGGATTGGAAATAGCGGGGCACGCGGGAGAGGCGCATGGACAACCTTTGCACAGGCTTGTGTACCTTGCTGCTGGACGGCGGCTTTGATGCGGGTTTGGCACAGTTTCTCTCGCTCCTGGTGGGGGTCTTGCTGGTCAGCGGCGTGCCCCTTATCACGGTAATCCTGTTGATTTGGGTTGAACGCAAAGTAGCCGCCCGTATCCAGGATCGCATCGGTCCCAACCGCGTTGGTCCCATCGGCTTGCTGCAAACGCTCGCTGATATGATAAAACTGCTGAGCAAAGAAGACATCACGCCAACTTCCGCCGACCGTCTATTGTATAATGCCGCGCCGCTGGTCTCTTTTGCATCAGTTGTGCTGATTTGGGCGGTGATACCCTTCACCCCGTTCCATTACGGCGTCGACCTGGAAATTGGCGCGCTGTATTTTGTGGCGATCGCTTCTTTTGGCACGCTGGCGATTATGGTCGCCGGCTGGGCGAGCAACAATAAATACGCGCTTTTGGGCGCATTCCGCGTGGTGGCGCTGCTGGTGAGTTACGAAGTGCCGCTGGTCTTCGCGCTGCTGGCGCCGGTGATGCTCGCCGGCAGTATGAGCCTGCTTGATATCGTCAACGCCCAATCCGGCATGTGGTTTGTTATCCTGTCGCCGCTGGCATTTGTCATCTTTTATGTCTCATCACAGGCGGAGACCGGGCGCGCCCCCTTCGATCTCATTGAAGCGGAATCCGAATTGGTCGCCGGCTTCAACATCGAATATTCCGGCATGAAGTTCGGCATGTTTTTCGCCGCCGAGTTCCTGCATGTCTTCACCAATGGCATTTTGATGGCGATTCTTTTCTTCGGCGGCTGGATGGGACCGCTCTATTACGAATCGCCGCTGATAGCCTTCGCCTGGCTGGGCGCGAAAGGCGGGCTTATCTATCTCACCACGCTTTGGCTGCGCAATACTGTGCCGCGCCTGCGCATCGACCAAATCATGGCATTTAATTGGAAATGCCTGGTGCCGCTGTCCATCGCCAATATCGTCGCCGTGTCGCTGGCTTTGAAAGTGCTGCAAGAATTGGACTTGGCGCCGCGCCAGCTGATAGGCGCGGGCATCGGCGAAATGCTGCCGACAACAGTCGTCATGCTGCTGATAAATGGCGCTATCGGCCTCTATCTGCTGGGCATATTGCGGCGGCGCGGGCAAGAGGCGCGCCGCGAATTCCAGGCTGCCAGCCAAGCCTATGCGGCTGCGCCCGCCGACTAAGGAGAAGGAGGGGATGGAACTTAACGCGGTTACAATCGGTTTCGCCGTCTTCACCATTTTCACCCTCGGCGGCGGCTTCGGCGTGGTCACCACGCGCAACCTCTTCCAAGGCACCATCTGGCTCATGGTCAGCCTGTTCGGCGTCGCCGGCTACTTTATATTGTTGAGCGCGCCTTTCCTGGCGGCAGTGCAGATACTCGTCTACATCGGCGCGATCGCCATTCTTATCACCTTCGCAGTCATGCTCACCCGCAGCGTTACCCGCATCAAAGTGCGTTATATCCGCCTGCTGCCGAGTTTTATCGGTTCGCTGCTGGTATTTTTGATATTGCTCTTCGGCATCACAGTGCCGATTTTTGGCGGGCAATTGCCAGAAGCCGCGCCGCAAACGGTCGCCTCCACCCGTGATTTGGGCGCGGCGCTGGTGTCCGAACATGGCTATGTCGTGCCCTTTATGCTGGCATCGGTTCTGCTGACGGGCGCGATGATTGGCGCGATTTTCATCGCCCGCGACGAGAAGGCTTAGGGAGCGCGGCATGGTACCTCTCTGGATGTATCTGGCGGTTGCCGCGGCGCTTTTCTCGCTGGGCGTCTTCGGCGTCCTGGCGCGGCGCAACGCTGTCGCCATTTTGATGAGCGTTGAATTGATGCTGAACGCCGTCAATATCAACCTGGTCGCCTTCTGGCGCTACAGCGAAACCGGCACCGACCTGCTGCTCAATGGCTATGCCTTCACCGCCTTCGTCCTGATTGTCGCGGCGGCGGAAGCGGCGGTTGGCT
The DNA here is from genome assembly GCA_022825675.1 of Anaerolineae bacterium. GTDB lineage: Bacteria > Chloroflexota > Anaerolineae > Aggregatilineales > Phototrophicaceae > UBA6055. Next base: position 61,985 of record JAJDWK010000004.1, read on the forward strand.
TGGCAATCATCATCACAGTCTATCGCAATCGGCGCTCGGTCATCCCGGAAGAAGCCACCGCGCTGAAAGGATAAGGATCGCAATGGACTTGCTCAACGATCCCCACATGTTGCCTTGGCTGATTCCGGCGGGTCCGCTGCTGGCTTTCCTCCTCATCTCTTTGATTACCAACAAGTCCAAGCTGGTAGCCGGCAACAGCCATCACGATTTCAACGCCAATCACGGCTCGTACCCCGGGCTGATGGTGCCGGTCGTGCATCCCGCCAGCCGTGTCATCAGCGTCATCGTGGGCTTGCTCGGCGTTGTCGCCGCCCTCGTCTTCAGCTGGCTGACCCTGGCGGAAGCCTCCCAGCTGCATCACCTCGGTCCTGAAGTGCTGGCGAGCGACATCGCCTGGATGGACACCGGCGCGACCGCCTTTCACATAGGCGTCTTGATTGACCCGGCGACCGTCATCATGCTGATAATGGTGCCAATCGCCGTGCTCATGATCTTTATCTATTCCATCGGCTATATGGCGCATGACCCGCGCCAAGCCCGTTTCTTCGCGCTGATTTCGCTTTTCGCCGGCGCGATGCTGACGCTGGTGGTGGCGGATAATCTGCTGCTGCTTTTCGTCGGCTGGGAGATTATGGGCGCTTGTTCTTATCTGCTCATCGGCTTCTGGTTTGAGAAGGAAAGCGCCTACAAAGCGGCAATCAAAGCCTTCACCACCACCCGCGTCGCCGATGTTGTCATGCTGCTGGGCATCGTTTATCTGTACAGCATCACCGGCACGCTCAACTTCCGCGATATTATGTACAACCCGGAGGCGCTGGACCTGCTGGCGACAACGACGCCGATTATTTTCGGCGGCTGGACGGTCAGCGCCGCCAGCATCATCGGCATCTTCCTCATCATCGGCACAGTCGGCAAATCCGCCCAATTTCCCTTGCATGTCTGGCTGCCAGATGCCATGGAAGGTCCCACGCCCGTCAGCGCGATGATTCACGCGGCGGCGATGGTCTCGGCGGGCATATTCTCGCTGATTCGTTTGTATCCGCTTTTTGCCGCTGGCGGCGATCCGCATCATGGCATTATGACGGAGCCACTGGCTTTCATGGCGGTGGTCGGCGCGTTCACGGCGCTGTTGGCAGCCACGATGGCGCTGGTGCAAAATGATGTGAAAGCGGTGCTCGCCTATTCCACGATTTCCCAGCTGGGCTTCATGATGGCGGCGCTGGGCATCGGCGCCTATATCGCCGCCGCCTTCCATCTCATCACCCATGCTTTTTTCAAAGCGCTGCTGTTTATGGCGGCGGGCTCGGTCATCCATGGCATGGAACATGGCGAGCATCATGCGCATGAACATGGCGACCATGGACATGCCGAGGGGCATCACGGCGGAGAACATTTCGACCCGCAAGATATGCGCAACATGGGCGGCTTGCGCAAGACCATGCCGGTAACATTCTGGACCTTCCTCATAGGCGGCTTGTCGCTGGCGGGAATGCCGATTATCACCGCTGGCTTTTGGTCAAAAGACGAGATTCTGGCGGATGCCTGGCTGGTGCTTGACAAATACGGCAGCGGCGCGCATGCGCTGGTATTTGCGCTGCTGGCGGTCGCCGCGTTTATGACCGCCTTCTACACCATGCGCCAGATTTCGCTGACCTTCGCTGGCGAGGCGCGCAGCGAAGCGGCAAAACATGCCAACCTGGGGCAGGGCATCGTCAGCTTCACGATGACATTGCCGCTGCTGATTTTGGCAGTCTTCGCCCTCGGCGCTGGCTTTGTCGGCGTGCCAACCGATTTCCCGGTGTTTGGCGCGATATTCTCGCCCGAATACAACAACTTCAAACATCTTATGATCGAGGCGCTGCCCCTGACAGAAGCGACCGCCGCCTTCGCCTCGCTGCCCGATTATCACGCCAAGCCGCCGCCATTCCATATCGTGCCGGTGGCGACATCTTTCCTGGTCGCGCTCGGGGGCTTGTGGCTGGGTTATTTGATATATTGGCGCAAGCCGCTCAAAGCGGGCGAGACTGACCCGATAGTCAGTTTCCTAGGTCCGCTGCATGCGGTGCTGCAGAATCGCTATTATCTGGATGAAATCTACATCGCCGTATTCGTGAAGCCATCACAATGGCTGGCGGCGCAGGTCATCGTCTTTCTCGACCGCGGCATCATCGACAGCTTCCTGCACATCATCGCGCGCATCTTCACCTGGCTGGGCGATTTGATTAAGGTCTTGAACCTCTGGCTGATTGACGGCGTCGGTGATGGCATCCCCATCGCGATCTTCAGTTTCGGCGGTTGGCTGCGGCGCATGCAGAGCGGGCGCGTCCAGCAGTATCTGCTGCTGGTGCTGGCGGCGGCTGTCATAATTGGCTTGGCGCTTGTCCTGTCGGCAGGCGCGGCAACGACGGCTTAGGGAGACGCATTCATGATTGATATCTTCGGGATTGACGCGCTCTCGCTGCTGGTCTTCGGTCCAGCGCTCAGCGCCTTCGTGGTCGCCGCCCTCGCCTCGCTGACCCCCAGCAAAGAAATCGGGCGCTGGGTCGCGCTGATTTTGGCGCTCCTGCTCGCGGCGCTGTCGATTCGCGTCTTCCAGGAGTATCAAGCGGCGGGCTTCGCCATCGGCGACGAGCAATTCATCGTGACGCAGGATTACCCCTGGTTCGAGGCGATTGGCGCCCGCTGGACGCTAGGCATTGATGGCATCAGCGCCGTGATGGTCCTGCTCACTGGCATCCTGACGCCGCTGGCGATCCTGGCGAGCTGGAATGTCGAAGACCGCTCCAATATGCACCTGGCGCTGCTGCTCTTCTTTGAAACAGGCAGCATGGGCGTCTTCATGGCGATGGACTTGATGGTCTTCTTCCTCTTTTATGAGCTGACGCTGGTGCCGATGTATTTCCTGATAAATCAGTGGGGCAGTTTGCCCAAGCCCGGCGTCAAATACAGCGGACGCTTCTACGCCTCCACAAAATTCATGATTTATTCCTTCGGCGGCACCTTGGGTATGCTGCTGGCGACCCAGCTCATCGGCTGGTCGGCTGGCACCTTCGCCATCGCCGATTTGACCGCCAGCTGGCCCCTCTTCCGCCAGGGGCAGGCGCTGCTGGGCATTGATGTCAGCACCGTCAAAGCGCTGGCATTTATCGGCTTCATCGTCGCCTTCGGCATAAAAGTGCCGATTTGGCCCTTCCATACCTGGCTGCCCGATGCCCATGGCGAAGCGCCCACCGCCGGCTCGATGCTCTTGGCGGGCGTCATGTTGAAATTGGGCGCGTACGGTTTCATCCGCCTGGTGGTGCCGCTTTTCCCCGAAGTCTGGCTGACGGAAGTCATGATTATCGGCATCAATGTGGCGACGCTATTCGCCATCCTGTCCGTTGTTGGCATCGTGCTCGGCGCTTTTGCCGCCTTCGGCCAGACCGATATCAAGCGCCTGGTCGCCTACAGCTCGGTGAATCACATGGGATTTGTCGGCATCGGCATCGCCGTTTTCGCGCAGACTTACGCCCAACTTTGGAGCGGCGCGGAAACCGCCGATATGCAATCGGCGATTCTCGCTGGCAACGGCACGGTATTACAAATGTTCAACCACGGGCTCAGCTCGGCGGGCATGTTTTTGCTGGCGGGCGCTCTCTATCACAAGACGCACACGCGCGAGCTTTCGGAATATGGCGGGCTTTGGGTCAAAGCGCCGATTATGGGCGCTATTCTCATCTTCACCAGCTTCGCCAGCCTGGGCTTGCCCGGCTTGAATGGCTTCGTCGGCGAATTTCTCATCGTGCGCGGCGCGTGGACGCAATTCACAGCGCTGACTGCCATCTCTATGCTTGGCTTGCTTTTCACCGGCGGCTACATTCTCAAAGGCATCCGCGCCGTTTTGCACGGTCCTTTTAATATGCGCTGGCGCGGCATTAACCTGGAGCTGACGCCGGCGGAATTGCTGGGCATCGCGCCCCTGCTGCTGCTGATGCTGCTGACGGGCATCTATCCCAACTGGATTCTGCCTATGATTAACACCACGGTCTCGACTGTATTTGTCGGCTTGACGAGCTAGGAACCGCCCTATGGAAGCTACGGGATTCTCAATCCTCACCGCGATTATATTCATCCCGATTATCGCCGGGGTCGTCATTCTCTTCCTCGACCGCAAAAATCGGGATCTCGTGCGCGGCATCGGCGTTACCGCAGCCGCGGCGGTGCTGGCGCTTTCCCTGGCGGTCTATTTCGGCTATGACAACTTCGTCAAAGCTGAGGGCGGCTTGATAGACAGGCAGCAGGCGCTGCTGGAAGCCGGCGGCGAGCTGAGCGGGGCGCAGATGTTCGCCGATGCGCTCGCCTTTGAGCAGCGCATCGTTTGGGTGCAATCGCTGGGCATCGCCTATCATGTCGGCGTCGATGGCGTATCCGCGCCGATGGTGCTCTTGACCGGCATGGTGGCGGTGGCGGGCGTCTTAATCTCCTGGAATATCCAGGACCGCTTGCGGGAATTCATGGCATTCTTCATGTTCCTGGTCGCTGGCGTCTATGGCGTCTTCATCGCCGTCGATCTCTTCCTGCTATTTTTCTTTTATGAGCTGGCGATCTTCCCCATGTACCTGCTCATCGCCGGCTGGGGCTGGGTCAAACTGCGCGAATACGCCGCCATGAAGCTGACGCTCTACATCCTTGTCGGCTCGGTTTTTGCCCTTGTCGGCGCGGTGGCGATGTATTTTGCCGCTGGCGCTTTCTTCACAGGGGCGGGCGCGGAGGTCTTCCAAGCGGCGGTGGCAAATGGCATCCTGCCGCCCGATAGCGGAGCCTACAGCTGGAGCATCCTGCAGTTCACGCTGGCGGCGGAGCACGGCGCCTTCGCCTTTGATATCTTGGGCATAGAAGGTTTGAGCTTCGCGCGCTTTTGGTTCCCCTTCATGTTCATGGGCTTTGGCGTACTCGCTGGCATCTTCCCCTTCCACAACTGGTCGCCCGATGGGCATGTCGCCGCGCCCACCGCCGTTTCGATGATTCACGCCGGCGTCTTGATGAAAGTGGGCGCATTCGCCGCCCTGCGCGCGGGCATGCAGCTGCTGCCCGATGGCGCCGAAACCCATCTGCCCTGGATGGTATTTTTGACCTTGATAAATGTTGTCTATGGCGCGCTGATCGCCTTCCGCCAGCGTGACTTCAAATATGTCATCGGCTTCTCATCGGTCAGCCACATGGGTTTGGTCAGCATGGGCTGGGCAACGATGAACCTGACCGGCATGACCGGCGCTGGCTTGCAAATGTTCAGCCACGGCGCGATGACGGCGCTGTTCTTCGGCGTTGTCGGCATGGTCTATGACCGCGCGCACACCCGCGATATCCCCAGCCTCGGCGGCTTTATGAAAGTTATGCCTTGGGTCGGCGTCGCTTTTGTCATCGGCGGTTTGACCAGCATGGGCATGCCCGGGCTTAGCGGCTTCATCGCCGAATTCCCGATTTTTCAGGGCATGTGGGCGGCATCCGAGCAGATTACTTTGCAATTCGGCGCTTTTCAGCTTAGCAATTATTACAGCGTCATCGTCATCCTCTCGGCGCTGGGCATCGTCATCACGGCGGCTTATGTGCTGCGCGTCGCCGGGCAAGTCTTCTTCGGCGAATTTGATGCCGAACGTTTTCATGATGTCGGCAATATCCAAATGACCGACCGCATCGTCTTGATACTCCTGGGCGCGCCCTTGATTATCATCGGCATTTACCCGCCAATCATGGCGCCGATGATAGAATCCGGCATCCGCCCGCTTATCGCCCTCTTGGGAGGTGGCTAGATGGAACTTGATCTCTGGGCACAGCTACCTTCTGTCTTGCCTGAGGTCGGCGTAACGGCGCTGGCGATACTTGTGCTCTTTGTCGATCTTTATGGCTCGGCGGGCGCGCGCCGCAGCCTGCCTTCCATCGCCGCCTTTGGCATGGCGCTGCTGGCGCTGGTGCCGCTTGTCTGGCAGCCCGACCCCGCGCTCTATACCAGCGATGCCCAGCTCTGGGGCGGCATGGTGCAATACGACCCGCTGTCGCAGATATTTAAGGTCATGCTGCTGCTGGCGGGTGCCGTCACCTGCTTGATGGCTGCCGGCGACAAAGGCGTCGGCGACAAGGGCGAATTCTATCTCATCGTGATTATCGCCACCCTCGGCGGGTTGCTGATGTCCAGCGCCAGCGATCTTATCCTGGTATTTGTGGCGCTGGAGACGCTGTCGATACCGCTGTATATGCTCGCCAGCTTCCGCCGCGGGGATTTGCGCTCGGCGGAAGGCGGGATGAAATATTTCCTCTATGGCGCATTCGCCTCGGCGATTATGCTCTTCGGCTTCAGCTTGCTTTATGGCTTCACCGGCAGCACCAATCTGGCTGGCATCGCCGCTGCTTTGGGCGGCGGCGTCAACGACAGCATCATCGCGATTATGGCGGCGCTGGTGATGGTGATTGTCGGCTTCGGCTTCAAGATTAGCGCCGTGCCCTTCCATTTTTGGACGCCCGATGTCTATGAAGGCGCGCCCACGCCAGTAACCGCATTCGTCAGCGTATCCAGCAAAGCCGCCAGTTTTGTACTCCTGGTGCGCTTTTTGACCGCCGTATTCCCGGTTGACCTCGTCATCGGCGGCGTCATCATGCAAGACTTTTGGGTCAATTTGCTCATCGTTGTGTCCATCATCTCGATGACATTGGGCAATGTTGTCGCCCTGCGCCAGAGCAATATCAAGCGCCTGCTCGCCTATTCCTCCATTGCCCAAGCCGGTTACACCCTTATCGGCGTGGTCGCCCTGCAAGGCGCGGACGACAGCCTGGCGGTGGCTTCCGTCTCCTTTTATATGTTCATGTATATTTTCACCAACTTGCTGGTCTTCGGCGGGCTGATTCTTTTCATCGCGGCGACCGATTCCGAAGAAATCAGCGATCTCGCTGGCTTGAACCGCCGCAGCCCCTGGCTGGCGCTGTTCATCACCATTGGCTTGCTCTCGCTGGGCGGCATCCCGCCAGCCGCCGGCTTCTTCGGCAAGTTTTTCTTATTTCAAGCGGCGGTTCATGCCAATCTGATTGGCTTGGCGCTCATCGCCGTGACCAATGCCATCATCGCCCTCTATTATTACCTGGTTGTCATCAAGGTCATGTATGTCGATGTCGGGGCGGATGACGATGTGCCGATTGGCATCCCGCGCGCCTATGGCTGGTCGCTGGGCATCACGGCGGTTGTGGTGCTGCTGCTGGGTACAATCGCGGTTACGCCAATCTACAATTGGGCAGGATTGGGCGCGGCTGGCTTATAATCGCCATAGCCCCGCCGATGTGTTTGTGATAAAATTCTCGAAGTCAGGTTGAGAGCCGTAATCGGCAGAAATCGATGACAAGTACTGGCCTAGATGAAACCTAAAAACAATCCTCTGACCACCTACGGTTTGGTGGCGGGGGTGGTTGGGCAAGTGGGATGTCTTGTTCTGCTTGTCATACTGGGAACACTCTTGCTTGGCTTGGCATTGGACGAAGCGCTCGGGACGCGCCCCACCTTCATCTTCCTGATGTTGCTGGCGAGCGTTCCCGTCAATTTGGCGGCGCTCTACTTGTATATTCGGTACAAGTCCAAACAGCTTCATAGCGCAGCTAGACCGAAGGAGGAAGATATAAGTGAATAGTTTCTGGAACGGGAAACGCCGTTTCGTCGCTTTGCTCATGTTTCTGGCTGGTGTGTTCGTCGCGCTCGAAGTTCCGCCGGTAATACCCTTCATCCAGCTGCCGGGCGAGAAGTTTCCTGAAGGCTACAATATCCCCTTCACCGATATCCGCGTCACCAACACCATGGTGGCGGCGCTCATCGTTTGGATTATCCTTCTGCTGCTTATCGCCTACATCGCGCGGCGACGCCCCAAAGACGGCAGCGAAGTCCCGCCGGGCGGCTTCTACAATATGTTCGAGGCGCTCTTTGAAGGCTTGATGGGCTTCATCGGCGGCATCGCTGGCGGCAGGCATTTCCGGCTGATTTTCAGCATGTTCATGACCATCTTTCTGGTTGTGCTCATCGCCAACTGGATGGAGCTTATCCCCGGTGTGGATACTGTCGGTTTCATCCACCCCCATGTCAAAGAGAAATATGATGCCGACAGCGGCGAATACAAGGTCATCACCACCGACGGCTACGAGATCTATCAGGGTTTCCTCGGCATTTCCTATGTCAATGGCCAGTGCGATTGGATTAGCCCCGCCGATGAAGCGGCGGCTGACCAGGCGGCATTGCTTGCGGCTGATGAAGCCGCGCTGGCAGCCGAGCAGGACCAGCTAGAAAAAGCCGCTTATGCGCGTTACCAAGCCAAACACGATGACCACGGCGAGGACGACCATGCGGACGAAGCGGCTGCCGATGAGCACGCCGATGACGAGCACAGCGGCGATGCCGCTGACACTGACGCTGTCGCCGCCGCCCGCCAAGAAGCGCTGGACGCGCGCACTGCCGAAAAACAAGCCCGCCGCGACCGCGGCTGCTACACCGGCGTGGCGACTTCTTCCTGGGAAGATGGCTATGTCGAGCCGGATAAGTCCGAGAAGAAACTCATCCCGCTGCATCCCGACCCCAGCAGCGAAGACGCCAAGCTCGTGCCCTGGGTGGTGCTGCCCTTTGTGCGCGTCGCCTCTACCGACCTCAACATGACCCTGACATTGGGCATAATCGCCTTCGTCATGATCCAATATGTCGGCTTCAAGGCGCTGGGCATCGGCTACTTGACCAAGTTCTTCAACTTCAGTACGCTCTTCAAATCGCCACTCGGCGGGATTGATGTGGCAGTCGGCTTGCTGGAGCTGATAGGGGACTTCGCCAAGATTCTCTCGTTCAGCTTCCGTCTGCTGGGCAATATCTTTGCCGGGTCCATCGTGCTCTTTGTCATGAGCTTCCTGGTGCCGATTTTGCCTTGGCCCTTCTTCATCCTGGAGTTTTTCGTTGGTGTCATCCAGGCGATGGTATTCGGCCTGCTGACCGCGATATTCATGCAACTGGCAACAGTCAGCCATCACCATGATGATGAGCATGACGACGCCGACGCACACTAGCCATATTTCGAGTAAATCTGGAGGAAAGCTAAATGGATCCACAATCGACGATTATCATGGGTAAGGCGATCGGCGCTGGCTTGGCGATGATCGGCGCTGCTGGCGGCGGCATCGGCATCGGCATCTCGGTCGGCGGCGCAGTTATGGCGATGGGGCGCAACCCCGACCATACCGCGACCATTCAAACGAACATGATTCTCGGCGTCGCCTTCGCGGAAGCGGTTGCAATCTACGCGCTCGTCGTTTCGCTGATAATCCTCTTCGTTCTCAGTTAGCTGTCGCCCGGCGCAGAGGAGTAAACTATGAGTCCACTTGACACCTTAGGCATTAACCCCGGGTTGATGCTCATCTGGCTTATCGCCTTCATCGTGCTCTATGTATTGTTGACCCGCTTCATCTACGATCCCCTGATGAATGTGCTCAACGAACGGCGCAACCGCATCGCCAAAGGCTTGGAAGATGCGGCGGCGGCGGCGCGCGCGCGGGAAAACGCGGAAGCCGATGCCGAAAATATCCTGTCGCAAGCGCGGGCGGAAGCGCAAAAGGTCATTGACGAAGCGCGCGGCCGTGGCGATGGCGTCGCTTCATCTATCGAGCAGGAAGCGCGGCAAGAAGCGGCGCGCATCCAATCGGACGCGCAAAACGAAGCGGTCGCGATGCGCAATGCCGAGCTGGGCAACCTGCGCGAGCAGGTGCTCAACATCTCGGTGGCAGTCGCCGGGCGCATCCTGGAGCAGAACATCAGCAGGTCTAAACAGCGGACTTTGGTGGACAGCTTCATCTCGGACTTGCCCGAAGACGCCAAAGGCCTGGGCGGCAATGTCGAGGTCATCAGCGCGATGCCGCTGACAGCGTCGGAACAACGGCGCGTCCAGTCCGAAGTTGGCGCTGCCGAGGCGGAATTTGCGGTTGATCCCGCCATCCTGGGCGGCTTGATTGTCCGCTGGGCGGGCGGCATGGTCGATGGCAGCGTGCGCTCCCAATTGAACCAGATGGCGCGCAGCTTGAATTAGCCGCCAGCTTCCAGCGCAACATCTTAAGACGCGCCGGCATGTTCCGGCGCGTTTGCATTTGTCGCCTGTATAGAACTATGTTTGAATGAATAGGCAAGCCCATCTTCCCGTCTCCCAAAGAATGCTTGCATTGCGCTATGGCAAAGACGCTTTCCAGCCTGCTCAAACACATTCCTGCCGCTGATATCCTCGAGAGCCGCGGTGACATAGACGCGCGCATCAGCGCGCCGGTGGCGGAATCGAGCCAGGATATACAGCCCGGTGGCCTCTTTGTCGCGCGCCTTGGCAGCAGCAGTGATGGCCACCGCTACATCCCGGACGCGATTGCCGCCGGCGCTGCCGCCATCATCGGCGAGCGGGACTGTCGCGACTTGCCAGTACCCTATGTGCGCGTGAAAAATGCGCGCGCGGCGCTGGGTCCACTTGCCGCCGCTTATCATGATTTCCCTTCGCGTAAAATGGTGGTCATCGGGGTGACGGGCACCGATGGCAAGACCACCACCTGCCATTTTCTGCACAGCATCTTAAAGCAATGCGGCGATAGTAAGCCCGGGTTCATCAGCACGATTTCAGCGGATTTCGGCGCTGAAGCCGCTGCCACCGGCTTGCATGTAACCACGCCCGGCGCGCCGCAGGTGCAAGCCTATTTGGCGCGCATGGCGGAGGCTGGACTAAGCCATTGCATCCTGGAGATGACGAGCCACGGCTTGGCGCAGTCCCGGCTTGCCAGCGTTGATATCGATGTCGCAATCCTGACAAATGTCATGCACGAACATCTGGATTATCACGGTAGTTGGCAAGACTATCGCGCCGCCAAAGCCATCATGTTCCAGATGCTCGCGACTTCTTGGCGCAAGCAAAATTCGCCCAAGCTGTCCATCATCAACGCGGACGACCCATCCGCCGCCTATTTTGCCGCGATTCCCGCCGACCGCAGCCGGCAATATGGCATCGAAAAGACGACTGATTATCAGGCGACGGCGCTCCAGCATCATAAAAATAAAACTGTGTTTCGCTGTCAAGGGCAGTCATTTTCGCTGCGCCTGCCAGGCGAATTCAACATCGCCAATGCCCTGGCTGCGCTCGCCGCGGCGCGGGAGCTGGGCTATCCCTGGCATGCCATCCGCGCCGGGCTGGCGGCGGTGGAACACATCCCGGGGCGCATGGAGCGCATCGACGAGGGGCAGGCATTCGGCGCAATCGTCGACTTTGCGCATACTCCCAACGCGCTTGAGCGGGCGCTGCAAGCGGGCAGGCGCATGCTTCTGCCCGGCAAGCGGCTCATCGCAGTATTTGGCAGCGCCGGCTTGCGCGATGTCGAAAAGCGCCGGCTCATGGCGGAGACGGCGGCGAAGCTGGCGGATGTCACTATCCTCACCGCCGAAGACCCGCGGACGGAATCGCTTGACGACATCCTGGAGATGATGGCGGCGGGCTGCCGCGGGCAAGGCGGCATCGAAGGCGAGACCTTCCTGCGCGTTCCCGACCGCGGCGAGGCGCTGCTTCAGGCCTGCCAACTGGCTTCCGCCGGCGACCTGGTGATGGCTTGCGGCAAAGGGCACGAACAGAGCATGTGCTTCGGCACCGTCGAGCACCCCTGGGACGACCGGGCGGCGCTGCGCTCGGCGCTGCGTGGCATGCCGCTCACCACCTTGCCGACCGCCAGCGGAAATTCTCGTGCGCCCCGTTGATTGGCTGGCGGTGGCGCTGCTGCTGCTTTTCGCGGCGTCGCTGCGCATCATCGGCATTGATTTTGGGCAGCTGCAAGATGAATACTTCCCTTCCTACGCGCCGCACGGCATGGCGCATGACCAACTGCTCATCCAGCCGGACGAATTCCTGAATGTCGCGATTCCCGTCAACATGGCGCTGCGCAATCAGCGAAATCCCGAGTTCTTCAATTACCCGACATTCATAATCAATGTGAATTTGGCGCTCAATTGGCTCACGGGCGCGTTGGATGGGCAAACGCTCGCCGAGCGTGAAGGCAAGCCCCTGCGCGCCTACGCGGGCTTCCCGCTATATGTCAGCGCGCGCATGCTTTCGGTACTCGGCGGGATGCTGCAAGTCGCCTGCGCCTACGCCATCGCGCGCATGGCTGGCGGGCGCTTCGCCGCGCTCGGCGCTGGATTGCTGGTGGCGGTGTCCTTCACGCTGGTGCAGCATGCGCACTATGCCAAGCCGGGCTCGCTCGCCAGCGGCTGGATGATGCTGTCCGCCTGGGCTGGCTTCGCCGCGCTCTGCGCCCGCCGCCGTCACTGGCGCAATATGATGTGGCTGCTGGCTTGCGTTAGCGCGGGCTTGGCGGTCACGACCCGTTACAATGCCCTGGCAATCACGCCGCTGCTCGCTTTTATTGGCGCCATCCTGCTCTATCGCCATCCCTCCCGCCGCCGCTTTTTCCTGCTGCTGCTGGGGGCGCTGCTCGTGCCGCTGGTCTTCTTCCTCGGCAGCCCCTTTGTCCTGCTGGACTTCGAGCACTTCTGGCGCGAATTCTCGCAAATCGTGCGCCAATATACCTTCACTGGCGAGGGCATCCCCGACTATTTTCTGGTCGATCATATTCGCGGTCTCGGCTATCTCATCATGTATACGGCGCTTTTTGCGATTGGGGTGCCAGCGCTGCTGCTGGCTGGCGTCGCCCTGCTGGCTGCCTGGTTTGAGCGACCGCGCAGGCAGCGGCTCGCTTTTAATTCGCGCAGTCTGTTCAGCCTGCTCATCGCGCTGGTGATAGCGCTCTACAGCGTATTTGCGCTGCGCACCGTCCGCCCGGGGCACAGCGACCAGCTCCTGATACTCATCCTGCCATTTGTCGCGCTGCTTTCCGGGCTGGGTGCTGGCTGGCTGGCGGAACAAAACTTCCTGCCAACGCGCCTGATGCTGCCGCTCTTGGCGCTATTGCTGGCGTCTCAGCCGCTGATACTGTCGGTTCAAGTTGTGCGGCTCTTTAGCCTGCCCGATACCCGCCAGCTGATGCTGGCTTGGATCCATGACAATATCCCGCCCGGTGCCAGTTTCTACATCAACGGTCCTTACAATGTGCCTTTGGACGAAGCCATCTACCCCAACAATTTGCGCGCTGGCGGCTATGCCACGCCGCTCCCGAGCGCGGCGGATTTCGACTACCTCATTTATTCCGACGCGCGCGCTTTTGATATTCTGCGCTCCGCCGCCATCGTGCCGCCCGAAATCATCGAGCGCGAACGCGCCTATCTCCGCTCGCTTGATGCCGCCTACCCACAGCGCATCGCCCAGATACTCCGCCCTTCCTGGACGGGGTCCGAAGCCATGATTAACATGGCTGCCTATTGGCACAACCCAACGCTTATCCTCTACTGCCTGCATGAAAATGCCTGTGCGCCAAAAAGCTAGCGGCTGTGTAACCACATCAATGTTGAAAATGTGGATTGTGCTACAATGCGAATAGGCGCAGCCGCCGGGGAGGACCCGTGTACGATTTGGGAATCATCATCGTAAATTGGAATACTCGCGAACTTTTGCGCCGCTGCTTAAAGACGCTTTATGCCAGCGAAGGCGATTTTAGCTATCGCGTCGTCGTGGTGGATAATGCATCGGAAGATGGCAGCGCCGAGATGGTGCGGGCGGAATTCCCAACTGCGGAGCTTATCGCCAGCCCGGAAAATGTCGGCTACCCGCGTGGTAACAATCTTGGGCTGCGGCACTTGGGCTACCTGGGCGCGGGCGAGGTCAATGCCGATGCGCCGCGTTATGCCCTGCTGCTCAACCCCGATACCGAGCTGCCGCCTGAGGCTCTCGGCAATATGCTAAAATTTATGGACGCCCGCCCCGATGTCGGCGCGGCTGGTCCCAAACTTGTATTGAGCGATGGCAGCCTTGATAAAGCCTGCCGCCGCGGTTTCCCGACGCCGCTCGTCAGCTTCTATCACTATTCCGGCTTGGCGCGGCTCTTCCCGCGGGATGCCCGCTTTGGACGCTACAACATGACTTTTGCCGATGAAGACAGTGATTTGGAAGTGGATTCCGTGGTCGGCGCGTATATGCAGGTGCGCAAAACCGCCATTGAGCGGGCGGGCTTGCTGGATGAAGCCTTCTTCATGTACGGCGAAGATTTGGATTGGGCTTTCCGCATCAAACAAGCGGGTTACAAAATCTGGTATCACGCCGGCGTGACCGTGCGCCATGTCAAGCGCGCGGCAAGCCGGAAAAGCCCGCGGGCGCAATTTGAATTCTGGCGCGCCATGCTCATCTTCTATCGCAAGCACTATCGGCGCGGCACGGCGCTGCCCGTGCACATGATGATTCTGTCGGCGCTGTTGCTCAAAGGGGGTCCCAGCTTATGGCAAGAGATCCGCAACCCGACGCCTACACCATAAGACCCCGCTCTATCCGCTGGAGCAACGAGCATCTCAAGGCGCTCTCCACCGCCAGCCTGGTGCTTGTCGATGCGCTGATGCTAGTCGCCGCCTTTGTCGTCGGCTACAACGGGCGCGAGACGCTGCCTATTTTTGCCATCCCGCGGGAACAGCCCAGCCTGTCCTATTATCTGCCGACAATTGTGCTGCACACCGGCATCATCATCGTCATGTTCTATTTCTCGCAGCTGTATCATCTAAAGCGCGCCTTCAGCCGCATTGATCAACTGCGCACGATTATCGGCGTTGTTACCCTGGGCGCTTTGCTGGCAAGCGGCACGCAGGAATTCCTGCTGCAGAATACGGCGCTGGAAATCGTCTATCCGCGCAGTCTGCTCTTTTATGTCGGTTTCTTCAGCGTGCTCTTGACAATTTTTGGGCGCGAAATGCACCGGCGCGCCTGGACCTATTTGCGGAAAAGCGGGGTGGTCGGCGACAATTTGCTGATTGTCGGCGATGGCAGCATCGCCCATACCATCACCGAACATGTAAACGGCAGTCCCGAGCTCGGCTATAACATTGTCGGCATCGTATCGGACAAAGAAATTGATGGCGACTTGCTCGGCTACCCCTTCATCGGCATCTACGAAGATATCCCGCGCCTCATTGACGACCTGCAAGTGGAACAGGTGATTCTGGCGATTTCTGATTATCGCCGCGACGAATTGGTCAATTTGATAACCCTCTGCCAGCGCGGCAAAGTTGATATCAAAGTCTATCCCGACCTGTTTGCGCACATGGTGGGCGATCTCAATGTTGACGACCTGGGCGGGCGCCCGCTTTTGACCGTCCGCGATATCGCCTTGCGCGGCTGGCGCTTGAGCTTGAAGCGCGCCCTGGACCTGCTGGGCGCAATCGTCGGGCTGATATTGCTTTCGCCTTTTATGCTCTTTACCGCCCTGCTCATCCGCATGGAATCGCGCGGCTCGATATTCTATTGGCAGGTGCGCATGGGCTTGGATGGCAAACCCTTCCCGATGATAAAATTCCGTTCCATGTACCCTGATGCCGAGAGCAATGGGCGCACCTGGACGGTCGAAAATGACGAACGCGTAACCCCCCTGGGGCGCAGCATGCGCCGCAACAACTGGGACGAAATCCCGCAGTTGATAAATGTGCTGCTGGGGCACATGAGCCTGGTAGGTCCCCGCCCGGAACGGCCGATGTATGTGCGTGACTTCCGCCAGCGCATCCCGAATTATATGGAGCGCCACCGCGAAAAAGCCGGCATGACCGGCTGGGCGCAGGTCAACGGCATGCGCGGCGATACCTCAATCTCCGAGCGGACTGAACTCGACCGCTGGTATGTCGAGCACTGGTCGCTCTGGCTGGATATCACCATCATCATCCGCACCATTTGGCAGTCGCTGACGCGGTCAAACCGCAACGCGTATTAGCGGTGCCGGGCATGGAACTGGAGGCGTTGACGAAGGCAATGTTTGCTTTCGTCGAGGCGCAGGGCTGGCTGGCGCCGGGCTCGCCCAAGCCGCAGACGCCGCGCAACCTGGCAATATCGCTGGCATTGGAAGCAGCGGAAGTGCTGGAACATTTCCAATGGGACGAGCGCGTGGAAAACCCTGACGCGCTCGCGGATGAACTCGCCGATGTCATGCTCTACCTGCTGCAGCTGGCAAGCATCAGCGATATTGATCTCGGGCAAGCCGTGATGGCAAAGCTGGAAAAGAATTATCAGCGCGATTGGCATTGTCAGCCGCCGCGCGGACCCGCTGAAGAGTGATGCTGGCGCTACCCCCCGCCAGCACTGGTCTTTTAATCTGAAGGGTTGACTGTATAATACTTTCCGCTCCCCGGTACTCGGGGCGCAGTTTGCCCAAGCGGAAGGAACAGACCATGCCGGAACAGGCTGTCACCGCCCAAAGCGAAGACTTTTCGCGCTGGTACAACGAGATTGTCTACCGCGCTGATCTCGCCGCCCCGTCCCCAGTGCGCGGCTGCGTCATCATCAAGCCTTATGGCTACGAGGTTTGGGAGGGCATCAAAGCTGGCTTGGACCGCCGCTTCAAGGCGACCGGGCATCAAAATGCCTACTTCCCGCTCTTCATCCCAGAGAGCTACATCAAGCGCGAGGCGGAGCATGTCGAAGGCTTCAGCCCGGAATTGGCGGTTGTCACGCATGCTGGCGGCAAGGAGCTGGAAGAGCCGCTGGTCGTGCGCCCGACTTCGGAGACGGTCATCGGCGAAGCCTTCAGCGACTGGATCCAATCCTATCGCGATTTGCCGCTGCTCATCAACCAATGGGCGAATGTCGTCCGCTGGGAGCTGCGCACCCGCCCCTTCTTGCGCACCGCCGAATTCCTCTGGCAAGAAGGGCACACCGCCCACGCCACCCATGACGATGCCGAAGCCGAAACCATGCAGATGCTTGATATCTACGCCGAATTCGCCCATGACGATGCCGCAATCCCCGTGATAAAAGGGGAAAAGAGCCGCCTGGAGCGCTTCGCTGGCGCCCTGCGCACCTACACCATCGAGGCGATGATGCGTGACAAACGCGCGCTGCAATCTGGCACCAGCCACAATCTAGGACAGAATTTCGCCAAAGCCTTTGACATCCGCTACCTGGCAGAATCCAACCAGCAGGAATACTGCTGGACAACTTCCTGGGGGCTTAGCACCCGCATGGTGGGCGCGGTTGTCATGGCGCATGGTGATGACAAAGGGCTGCGGCTGCCGCCAGTATTGGCGCCGCACCAAGTTGTGATTGTGCCGATTTACCGGCGCGATGCCCAGCGGGGCGCGGTCATGGAAACGGTCGAGCGCTTGCGCCTGACGCTGGTTGAAGCGGGCATCCGCGTGCATGTCGATCTCCGCGAAGGGCAATCCCCCGGCTTCAAGTTCAACGACTGGGAGATGCGCGGCGTTCCCCTCCGCCTGGAAGTGGGACCAAAAGATGTTGAGAAAGACAGCGCCGTGCTCGCCCGCCGCGATAGGCTGGGGCGGGCAGGCAAGAGCTTCGTGCCGCAGGCTGGCATCGCCGCCGCCGCTGAGGAGCTGCTTGCCGCAATCCAGCGCAGCCTGTTGGAAGACGCCCGCCAATTCCGCGATGAGCATATCCAGGATGCCCGCTCCTACAGCGAGCTGCGGGAGGTCATCGAAACGGGCGACTGGGCGCGCGCTGCCTGGGCGGGCAGCGATGCCGACGAACTGCAGGTCAAAGAGCAAACTGGCGCGACAATCCGCTGCTTCCCCTTTGATGCGGGCGCGTCCAGCCCCTGTGTCAAGACGGGCAAACCGGCGGAGCGGGTCGCGCTCTTCGCCAAAGCCTATTAGCCGCAGCGCCGGTGGCAAGCCAGGATTTCTAATCAATAGTTTACATTGTGAAAATTGACACAATTGATTCGCTGGAGTATACTGAGGAACATTATCTGATACGCTGTATAGAGTAAATTGATGGCAAATTTGCGCGGGCGAAGAGGATACTTATTGGCTTAGGTGACAGTTTATTCCGCTAATGCGCCTAAACCTCCGCAAAAACTCAAATGCATCATGCTCCTTAGGATGCTGGCTCGTTTGCGCAAAGCCATCAGAATTTTGTTGCCCGTTTCGAAAGACTCATGGATTAGAACATGACCCCCTACTTGATTGTTGATGTAGATGACTTGTTGAGATTCACCTCTCAAAAAGGAATCGATTTACAGGAATTCGCGGTCTCCCTAAAAGGCAGCTCCGCCTTGGCGGCGGACCTGTTTGATACCGCCACCCTGCGCGCCATCGCCGTGGCGGATTGGGGCGCGCATAAAAAGCAGCAATTCCCTGTCGAGCCGGGGGCGATTTTTCGCAGCGCCGGCTACGAAATTGTACAGGTCGATGAGCGCTCGCAATTGCCATCCTGCTTGATGGAGCGCTACTTCCAAACGCCGCTCAGCCAGGATAGCCAGTTGATTTTGGCGACAACCAGCCTCGATATGCTGCCGCTTATCCACGAAGTGCGTGCCAGCAGCCAGGCGAAGATACGGGTTTGGGGCGCTGCCGCAATCATCGAGCGCGGCAGCGAAGTCGGCAAGGATGTCATCTTCCAGCCTTTGGAAGCCCTGTTTGGCATCCAAACCAAAAATGTTTGGGTCTACATAGACTTCGAAAATATCTCGATAAGTCTGAACGAACAGGGATTTGTCGTCAACCTCGACCATCTTATCGAGCGCCTGCTGTCCCAGGCAAAAGCCCATGGACGCCTGGTCAAGATGGCGGCGTACGCGCCCTGGGGGCAGCGCGGCGCTTTGCCGCCGCTGGTCGATTCTTCCGGGCGGGAAGTCGCCGAAGATGCGCCCGCCCGTTTGATGATGGCGAATATCGACCCCGTCTTTCATCTGCCCGGCAAACAGAGCGCCGATATTCGCATCGCTCGCGATGTGCTGACCGATGTCAGCCTGCCGGATTCGGGGGATGTCATCATCTTGGCGACAGGCGACCGTGATTTCAACGATGTCATCAACCCCCTGCTGCAGCAGCGCAAAACCGTCATCGTCTGGGGTGTGCGCGGCAGCACCGGGCGGCTGCTGCAGAATCATCCCTCGCTGCAATTGGAATACATCGACGACTTCACCGACATGCAGACGCATAAATCGCTAAGCCAGGTCGAAACTGAAGGCGATACCGAGAGCTTCATCCCCTCTCAATGGTCAAGCGTGATTATTCAATTCTTCCGCCTGAGTACGGCTGAGCCCAACCGTGAAATCACCGTGGACCTCCTCATCGACCAATTGCAAGAAGTCGGCGATGTGATTTCTCCCGAGCGCGGGCGTGACCTCGTTTCCCAAGCGATTTCCCTGGGCATCTTGCAGCGGGAGGCAGCTTCTGCGGCAGTCATCACGCTTAACATGCGGCACCCGGTGGTGGAAAAGACGCTGCTTATCGTCAACCGCATGTCGCGCCGCGTCTTCAACACGCTGTCTTCCCGCAGCTGGGAATATGTGAATTACGGCTTCTTGCTCAAGGGCTTGGAGATGGAGCGCGATCTCGACCGCCCCGGCATGAACGAAAGCGACCAGTGGCGCTCGCATTGGATTGACTGCCTGGTGCGCGAAGGGGTGCTGCAGCGGGACCTGGTGCCCCACCGGCATAATCCTGAAGACTTGGTGCCCGTTATACGGCTGCCCCAGCAAAGCGAGCAATCGCCCGCCCAGCCAGAGCAGGCAGAAGCCGCTGGCTTGGATGTCGCCTCGCAGAAGTGGCAGGGTTTAGCGCCGCAGCAACTGCAGGATAGCGACCCTGAAGTCGCCCGCATGGTTACGCGCATCGTGGTCAGCGTGCAGCAATTCACGAGTTTTCGCAACTTCGCATGGTGCCCGCTGGGCAGCCTGCATACGCGCCTGCGCAGTTTTGATAGCGGCGCTTTTTTCCAGCTGGCGGTCGAATACCTGCTCGTGAATGCCATGGTCACGGTGAACGAATACGAAAACCCGCGCAGCGAATACAATACCAAAGGTATCGAGCTGGACGAAAACAACGGCTATGTCGCGGCGCTTCTCACCGAGCGTGATGAATTTGTGCGCGCTTTGCTGCAAATGGATCGCGGCAATCTTGGCTTCAGCAGCGCCAAAATAGAGCAGCATCTCGGCGCTGACTGGGATGTTCCGCTGTGGCTGTCGATAATGCAGACCGAAAATATCCTGAATTCCATGCCGGGCCGCTCCCAGCAATTCAGTCTTTTCCGCGCGCATCATACAGTCAAGCTGGTCGCCAGCAACAACGCTGACGAAGTTGCCGCCGCGGGACATTAGCTGGCTATTGCCGCCGCTGGGCTTTCCTGGTACAATCCTGCATTGAATCGACCGCCAGGCGACCGCTCCTGCTTGGCTGGTGGCAATAGAAAGGGACGGGAACATGCCATTGGACAAAGCGACAAAAACAAAAATCATCAGCGATTTCGCCCGCGTTGAAGGCGACACGGGCTCCCCCGAAGTGCAAATCGCGCTATTGACGGAGCGCATCACCCAACTGACCGAGCATTTGAAAATACACAGCCACGACGAACATTCACGCCGCGGCATGCTCAAATTGGTGGGGCAGCGCCGCCGCCACCTGCGTTATATCGCCCGCAAGAAACCCGAAGTGTATCGTGAATTGCTGCAGCGCCTTGGCTTGCGCCGTTAGGCGTCGGGAGCGCGCCATGCGCCGGCAGCATATTCTGTGATGCGCCGCGCCCCATGCCGCCGCGGGCGGTGCCCAGTTGCCGCAAAGCCCCAGTGCGCTTGGCTGTCCCTCGCCGTCGGCGAGCTCTTTTGATATGCCGGGCAAACTCAGTAGTTGCAATGAAACCGCGCCACCAATCAGGCGCGGACATTTGCGCCTGCCAGCCAGGCGCGTAATCCAATCAATGGGAGTACTCCATGAGCTTAGACATTCGTGAATACCGCTGCCAAGTGGCGGGCAAAGACATCATCATCGAAACCGGACGCCTTGCCCAGCAAGCCGGCGGCGCAGTAACCGTGCGCATGGGCGATACCATGCTTTTCTGTTCGGCGACTATGGGCTCGCCGCGCCCGGGCTTGGATTTCTTCCCGCTCAGCGTCGATTATGAAGAAAAAATGTATGCTGGCGGGCGCGTTCCCGGCGGCTTCTTCCGCCGTGAGGGACGCCCGTCCGAAGGCGCGATTCTCACCTCCCGCGTCATCGACCGTACTTTGCGCCCGCTCTTCCCCAAGAATATGCGCAATGATGTGCAAGTCATCTTGATTTCCCTCTCCCACGACCAGGAACATCATGTGGATATGCTCGGCATCATCGCCGCCAGCACCGCGCTGATGATCTCCGACATTCCTTGGGATGGTCCTGTCGCTGGCGCCCGCATCGGCTATATTGACGGCGAGCTGCGGGTAAACCCCACTTACAGCGAGATGAAGAGCAGCACGCTTGA
Organism: Anaerolineae bacterium; assembly: GCA_022825675.1. Taxonomy (GTDB): domain Bacteria; phylum Chloroflexota; class Anaerolineae; order Aggregatilineales; family Phototrophicaceae; genus UBA6055. Next base: position 83,326 of record JAJDWK010000004.1, read on the forward strand.
CCTGCGCGTCTCCAGCACTGCTGACGCCATCAACATGGTCGAATGCAATGCCGATCAAGTGAGCGAAGAGATTATGCTCGAAGCGCTCTTTATGGCGCAGGAAACTGTGCAGGGTCTCATCAGCTTGCAAAAGCGCATTCGTGAAGAAATCGGCAAAGAGAAAAAAGCGCCCGCCGTCGATGATATCGCGCCTGAGCTGCTCGCCGAAGTCCGCAGCCGGACCGAAAAGCCACTGCAAGACATCATGGACACTTATGTCGACCGCAATGCCCGCCGCGCCCCGCTGAGCGAGCTGAAGGCGGGGCTGCTGGGAGACTTCACGCAGCGTAATGCCGCGGCGGATGCGGCTGAGCAAGTCAGCCTCAAGCATGTCGAGCGCGCCTATGACGATGTGATGAAAAAAGTTGTGCGCGGGCGCATCATCAACGAGGGCATCCGCCCCGATGGCCGCGATTACAGTTCCTTGCGCGCCCTGGCGGCTGATGTCGGCTTGGTACCGCGCGTACATGGCTCGGGCATGTTCCTGCGCGGCGAAACCCAAGTGCTGACCATCGCCACCCTCGGCACCCCGCGGGAAGCGCAATTCCTCGATGGCTTAAGCCCCGAAGACGACAAACGGTATATGCACCACTACAACTTCCCGCCCTACAGCACCGGCGAGACCTATCCCCTGCGCGGTCCGCGCCGCCGTGAAATCGGGCATGGCGCTTTGGCGGAAAAGGCTTTGCTTTCCATGATTCCACCGGAAGAGGAATTCCCCTATGTTCTGCGCCTCGTCAGCGAGGTGATGAGCTCCAACGGCAGCACTTCAATGGCAAGCGTCTGCGGCAGCACACTCGCGCTGATGGATGCTGGCGTGCCTATCAAGAACCCGGTCGGCGGCATCGCCATGGGTTTGATAAAGGAAGGCGATAAAGTCGCTGTTTTGACCGACATCCAGGGCATGGAAGATCACCTGGGCGATATGGACTTCAAAGTGGCGGGCACTGTCGCAGGCATCACGGCGCTGCAGATGGACATCAAGATTGCCGGCGTCACCCGCGATACCATGCGTCAGGCGCTGGCGCAAGCCAAGGAGGCGCGCCTGCAAATCCTCGAGGTGATGGCGGAAGCCATTGCCCAGCCGCGCGGCAGCCTCAGCGATTTTGCTCCGCGCATGGAGTCCATCAAGATTTCGGTCGAGAAGATTGGCGCTGTGATTGGTCCTGGCGGCAAAAATGTGCGCGCCTTGCAAGACGAGCACACTGTCAAAGTTGACATCCAAGAGGATGGACTGGTCTATGTCGCTGGCGAATCCGGCGCTGAAGTCATGCGCGCGCTGGAGAAGATCAAGGCGATGGTGGAAGACCCGGAAATCGGTCAAATTTATACGGGGCGCGTTACCCGCACCGAAAATTATGGCGCTTTTGTCGAGTTCCTCCCCGGCACCGAAGGCATGGTGCATGTCTCACAACTGGCGGATTATCATGTGAAAAGCGTCGAAGACGAAGTCAGCGTTGGCGACGAAATCATGGTGATGGTCATCAACATCGATGGCACGGGGCGCGTCCGCCTCAGCCGCCAGGCGGTTTTGGAAGGCTGGGATGCCGAAGAAGCCATGCGCCGCGATGCGGCTGGCAGCCGTGGCGGCGGGCGGCGTGGCGGTGGCGACCGCCGTGGTCCGCGCCGTGATGGCGGCGGACGGCGTAGCGGTGGTGGCGATCGGCGCCGTTCCCGCGATTGAGCCGAGCATGCAAAACAATCATGGCGATTCCCCAAGCAATGCCCTCGCCGAAAGCGAGAATTTCCTCGTTTGGGAAGTGCAGGCGCCCGATGGCGAAATAACCTACCATGTAGAGCTGGGCGCGGTGACGCTGCATTTTTTCCGCGAAGAATGGCATGAGTTCCTGCAGCTCATCAAAGTTGCCGCGAGCAATACTTGATGCGAGCCGCCCAGCTCGAGCGGCATTTTGTCGCGGTGATGGCGAAGCACCTGCCGCCCAGCCCATCCCGCCTTGAGCTGCTCGACCTGGGCGGACGGGCGGGCGCGCATCTCTCCCGCCTGCGTCAAGACCTCGCCATCCGCCCGCTTTCCCGCCAGCAAATGCTGATGCCGGGCATCCAAGCGGGCTCGATTGACGCCATCACCGCCTTAAACCAGCCAGTGGACAAAGCCTTGCTGGCGGCGGCAGTACCGGCGCTGCGCCCGGGCGGGCGCTTCATCGCCGTGCACAGCAGCGGTACCGTCAATCAAGCGCAACCGCGATTGCTGCGGGAATGCGGCTTTGTGCGCATTCTCGTCGAGCCAGCGCTGGATGATATCGGCGTATTGCTGCGCGGCGAAAAAGCGCATGCCACCGCGGATACCGTAAAGCGCATCCGCGCCACCGCCGATAGGGATGTGCTACAGACTGCGCTCACGGGCTTCAAAGGGCGCTACCTGCACCTGCTTATCCAGCAGCGCCCCAACAAACCCGCCTGGAAATTGGACCCAGCCGAAACTGTGACCTGGCGCGCCGCCGCCGTTCAAAGCCTGGGAAAACCAGCCCTGCTCGCGTTCAGCAGTTTGCCCAAGGCGGTCGCCTTCCTGCAGCGGGCAGTCCTGGCGGATGGTATCCGCGATATCAACAAGATTGGCAAATTCAGCCGCAGTACCGCGCGAACATGGGATTGGGAGTCGGTCTTGAATCCCACGCTCGAGTCCATCGCTGGCGAAGCGCTGACCCTGCTCCCGATTGACCCCGCGACCGCCGAAGCGCCCGACGAATAAAGGCGCTTGCCATGAGCTTGAGCCTGGCGGATATCGACTTCCTCCGCAGCGATCGCGCCGCGGGCTTTCTCGCCAGGTATGCCGAGTGCAATCTTGCGCCCGCCAACACTTTGCCGCTGCTGATGCGGCTGCGCAAAGAGCTTGATCAGCGTCAAGCCAGCGCCATCCTCAGCACATTGCGGCTGCGCCAGCGCGCGGAAGCGAAGTTCCCGCGTCAGGCTGCGCTTATGCTGTTCACAGAAGCGGGATTGCAGCAAGCCAGCGGTCCGCTCGCCCGCGCCTATCGCGCGCGCCTGCTGTCGGCGCGGTCTCTGCTCGATTGCTGCTGCGGGCTGGGCGCGGACAGCCTCGCCTTTGCCGAAAATGGGCTCACCGTGCTGGGATTGGATCTGGACCCCGTTTGCATCGCCATCGCCCGCCACAATGCCGAAGCGCTGCAGCTCGCAGCGGACTTTCAAGTCGCTGATGTGCGTCAGCCGCTTCCCGCCGGCTACGACTGCATCTTCTTTGATCCAGCGCGCCGGGATGAACAGGGCAGGCGTCTGCATCATGTCGAGCGCTATCAGCCGCCGCTGTCCTGCCTGCGAAGCTGGCAAGCGGGGCAGATTGTCGTCAAGCTCTCGCCCGCTGTCGACTTGCGCCAGCTCACGGAATACGGCGGCGCTGTCGAATTTATCTCAGTGGCGGGGCGCTTGACCGAGGCGCTGCTGTGGCTGGGGCAGCCAGCGGTGCCGCCATTCGCGACCAAGCTGACGGCGGACGGCGCTTTGCACTATCGCCCTGAAAAGCGCCCCGCGGCGGCGCTGTCCGAACCGCGGGCTTGGCTCTTCGAGCCAGACCCGGCGATACTGCGTGCCCGCCTGGTGCAAAACCTGGCGCATGACCTCAACGCCGCTATGCTCGATCCCACCATTGCCTACCTGACCGCGGACAGCGCCAGCGACAGCCCCTGGGGGCGCTATTGGCGGATTATCGATTGGATGCCCTTCCAGCTGAAGCGGCTGCGGCGCTATTTGCAGGCGCATAATGTGGGCAGAGTTACCGTCAAGAAGCGCGGCTTCGCGATGCTGCCAGAAGAACTCAGCGCGCGCCTGCGCCTCAAAGGCGGCGGCGAATCGCGGATTTTGGCGCTGACACTCTGCCGCGGCAAGCCTATTGTCATCATTTGCGAAGATCGCGGATTTGGGTAAATCGAACATATCCTCTACAATACAGGCTGATTTTGGAATGCCCTGCGCAAAGGATGTCCCCCGTGCTGATGAGACCGCAAGGATCGCGGCAGCCCCGGCTGATAAGCTGGGACGAAGTCGACCAACTTATCGACAGCCTCGTGCCCCGCATACAGCAACTGGGTCCAATCGGCGCGATGGTCATGATTACCCGAGGCGGTGTGATACCCGGGGGCTTGCTGGCAGAAATCCTCAGCATTCGCCACCTGCTGACGGCATCGGTAGATTTTGTCGCAACCGAGCGCTCTAACATGATGGCTTGGCCCAGCTTCCTGCAATTTCCCGACCCGGATTTGCTGCGCGGACGGCGCGCGCTTGTGGTCGATGATGTCTGGGGCAGCGGACGCACCAGCATCGCCGTGCGCGAACGGGTCAATGCCGCTGGCGGCATACCCATCAATTGCGTTTTGCACTTCGACCCCTATCGCACCATGTTCTCCACAATCAAACCGGAGCTTTATGGCGATGTTACCGATGCCTATGTCGTCTACCCCTGGGAAATCGACCGCGGCTTCCATGGGCAGGGTTTTAGCGCGAGCCAGCCAAATATCTAAGGGACCTCGCCCGCGCAATCAGCCAAGTTGTTTATGCTGTTCGTCAAACAATGCGCTATACTAAAGTCGGAGAGTGTCGCAATCGGCAGGGCAATATCACAAGCAGCGGAAAATATGCGCCGAAGTATGAGCATATTCTCCCCCGTTAGCCTATACTTAGTAAAGAGTATCCGTTCGCGAAGCGAGTATGGTATAGTCAAGAGGCTGGTTGGGGGCTTTCCCCGCAGCTTTGACGCCGAGGCAAGCGCTTCTCGCCCAGCGGATGGCGGCGCAATGTAGACCTGCTCAAGCAGGAGGCATGTTAAACCCTATGAGTGAAGAGCAAGAACCGATCCAAAACGCTGAAGAAAATGTCGAAGCGGAAGAAAACTTCGCGCAGATGCTCGCTTCGTCTTTCGATTTCTCCTATTCGCCACCTCGTCGCGGGGAAATCCGCGAAGCCACAATCCTGCAAATCGACGAACGCGAGATAATTGTCGATCTGGGGGCAAAGCAGGACGGCATCGTGCCGTCGCAAGATTTGGAACGCATGGAAGCGGGCTTCCGTGAAAGTCTGGAAGCGGGCGCTAATGTGCCAGTCTATGTCATCAACCCGCGTGACCAGAATGACAACTTGATTGTCTCCATCAACATGGGGCTGCAGCGCTATGATTGGGAGAATGCGCGCGAGCTTTTGTCGTCGCAATCGGCTGTGGATGTCAAAGTCAGCGGCTTCAACAAAGGCGGCGCCCTCGTCCGCTGGAAGCGGCTCGAAGGCTTCATCCCCAGTTCTCACCTGGTCTCGACAAACCTGCGGCTGGAACGGCGGGAGGCGATGCTAGAGCTGACTGGCAAGACGCTCGGCGTCAAAGTCATTGAAGTCGATCAAGACCGGCGGCGGCTCATCTTTAGCGAGCGCGAGGCGCAAAAAGAATGGCGCGCCCGTCAAAAAGCCAAGCTGCTGGCGGAGCTCAAAGTTGGTGATGTTGTGGATGGCGTTGTAACCGGCTTGCGCGATTTTGGCGCTTTTGTCAATATCGGCGGCGCTGATGGCTTGATTCATGTCAGCGAGCTCGCTTGGCACCGCGTCGATCATCCGCGCGATATCCTGCATATCGGCGAAGAAATCAAAGTCTATGTGCTCAACCTCGACCGGCAGACGAATCGCATCGCCCTCAGCCGCAAGCGCTTGCTGAGCGACCCTTGGGACGACGCGCAATACCGCTATCACGAAGGGCAGCTTGTCGAAGGGTATGTCACCAATGTTGTCGATTTTGGCGCTTTCGTCGCCCTTGAAGACGGTTTGGAGGGCTTGCTTCACCTCAGCGAAATGGGCGATGGCGCCCTCAAAGAACCGCACTCCTATGTGAAGAAGGGTGACAACCTCTCGCTGCGCATTAGCCACATGGAGCCTGAGAAACGCCGTGTCGGCTTCACCCAGCGCTGGGGCACGGAATTGGGCAGCGAGAAGGCTCCCGCGGACAGCAAACGCGGCGGCTAAGGCAAGCCGGAACTGCGCTCAGCCTGGAAATTCAGCCTTATCAGATAATGGGCGGCAGCGACAGCCGCCTCCAACTGCCGCGATTTGGCGGCAGTTTCCGCTTCAAGGCTGTGTTGACAAGCTATAGCGCCGTCTGTATAATCCGCTGCGGTTTTCGGCCGGTCGAATAGTTCATTACGCCAAGCATTCACAAAGGAATTGGGGGGACCGCGCCTGTTCAGCTTTGTCTGAAACCGGGCGGTATAAAGGCGAGACCTCCCTGCTTCGCGGCGCATAACGCATCAATTGGCACGGTTGCTGAGTCGAACACAGGCGGCGCGGGCATCTGCCCGCGCTCAGGTACAGTATTCAATCGTTCAAAAGAGAGAAGAACATGCAAACAGAAGCGCTACTTCAAGAGCCAGCCGAGGAAATGGATTTCGCGGCGCTGCTGGAAGAATCCTGGGAGGGCAGCCAAATCGAGCGCGGTGATATCGTCAGTGGCACCGTGCTTTCGATAGATGGCCAAGGGCTGATGGTGGACATCGGCTGGAAGCAAGATGGCATCGTAACTCGCGGCGATATCGAACGCATGGGCATGAGCACCGGCGATTTCGAGGTGAATGCCGCGATTGATGTCGCTGTTGTCAACTTAAACGACAGCGACGGCAATCTGATTTTGTCCGCCTCCCAGGCGCGGCAAAATGAAGATTGGAAGCGCGCCGAAACGATGATGAACGAAGAATCCCTGTGGGCTGGCGAAATTACCGATTCCAACAAAGGCGGCGTGATTGTCGCCTTTGGGCATCTGCGCGGCTTCGTGCCCGCCAGCCATGTGTTGGGATTGCCGCGCGGCATGAAAGAAGAAGAGCGCATCGCGCATTTGCAGAATATGGCGGGGCAAGAAATCAATGTGAAGGTCATCGAAGTCAATCGCAAGCGGCGCCGCCTCGTCTTCAGCCAGTTGGAAGCCGAGCGGGAAAGCCGCGCCGCGCGCAAGGAAGCGCTGCTGCGGGAGCTCGCCGAAGGCACAGCGCGCAAGGGCATCGTCAGCGGCTTGTGTGATTTTGGCGCTTTTGTCGATCTCGGCGGCGCGGATGGGCTGATTCATATTTCCGAGTTGGCTTGGCGCCGCGTGCGACACCCCAGCCAAGTCCTTTCTGTTGGCGACGAAGTTGAAGTCTATGTCTTGAAACTGGATGCCGCTGGCAAACGGATCGGCTTGAGCCTGAAGCGGCTGCAGCCCAACCCGTGGACGCTTGTCGATGATATGTATCATGTGGGGCAGTTGGTCGAAGGCGTCATCAGCCGCCTGGAAACTTTCGGCGCTTTTATCAGCATGGAGCCGGGCATTGAAGCGCTGCTGCATGTCAGCCAAATGTCCAGCAACCCGCAGGACAACCCGCAGCGGCATCTCTATGAAGGGCAAAAGCTGTTGATGCGCATCGTCAGCATCGAGTCGGGGCGGCAGCGCCTGGGCTTGAGCCTCACGGAAGTTACGCCGGCGGAAAAAGCGCAATGGGAAGAGCGGCAGCTTGAATTGGTCGCCGCCGCCGCCCAAGCCGCCCAGCTCAAAGTGGAAGCGCAGGAAAACGGCGCGGCTGAAGCTGCTGAAGCGGCTTTGCCCGCAGAATCAACCTAGCCATAGCGCGCCTTTATCGCTATACTCAAGAACCTGTTGCGGCAGGGGAGACGGCAGACTATCACAGAAGGTGGTGACGAGAGCATGGCTTCAGTCAGACTAAAACCAGGCGAGAGCCAAGAGCAACTGTTGCGCCGCTTCCGCAAGCGCGTGACCAATGCCGGTATTTTGAGCACGGTGCGGCGCAAGCGCTGGCATATTTCCAAGAGCGAGCTGCGGCGGATCGAAAAGAAAAAAGCCATCCGCCGCTCGCGCCGGCGTCAGCGCTCGAATTAACTCGGCGCTGGCGCGGCAAGCTATGGGTGCAAGCAGCGGCGGCATCTGTTACAATCAGCGCTCAAACGGGTTCTATTAGGAGGCGCATGGCTAAGAAAGAAGAAAAGATAGAAGTAGAAGGCACTGTGATTGAGGCGCTGCCCAATACCCAGTTCCGCGTGAAGCTGGAAAACGGGCATCAAGTCCTCGCATATTTGTCAGGCAAGATGCGAAAATTCTATATCCGAATTTTGTTGGGCGATCGTGTAAAAGTGGAGATGAGCCCCTACGACTTGACACGCGGGCGCATCATTTATCGCCACAAAGAAAGCGTTCGTTCTTAAAGGCGCTGTGCCGCTGGGGCAGGTGTTTTTGTGCCCCAATATACAGCCATCGTCGCAAACATAAAGCTCTTGTAGCGCGCGGACTGGAACCCGGCCGCCTGTAGCATGCCGCTAAATTCCTGCGGCGTCTTAAAGGCGCTGGTGGATTCTGGCAGGTAGCGGTAGGCATCGGCGGCATTTTTTCCGCCGATAAGCCGCCCTATCAGCGGGATGCCATATTTCAGGTGCAGCAAAATCAGCGGCTTGAGCAAGTTGTCTGGCGGCGGCGCGGTATCGAGGATGACGATCTGCCCACCCCATTTTAGCACCCGCCATTGCTCCGCCAGCGCCTGCGGGATATCGGCGACATTGCGCATCAAATAGCCGGAAGTAACGGCGTCAAAGCTCTCATCGGCGAAGGGCAGCCGCATAGCGTCCGCCCCCGCCCAGCGCAGGCGGTCACCATCCGGGCGGCGCTTGCCCACACGCATCATGCCCAGAGCGAAATCAGCGCCGATGACAGACGCGCCCGGGCAGCGCCGCAGCGCTTCCAAGGCGATATCGCCGGTGCCAGTGGCAATATCCAGCAGCCGCCCGCGCGGCGGCAGCGCGGCGACAGCAAGCGCGAAGCGGCGCCACTTCATATCTTGGCCGCCGCTGATAATGCGGTTGATGAGATCGTAGCGGCTGGCAATGCGCTCGAACATCGCCTGTACATATTCCGAGCGCTCGCGCCCCTGCAGCTGCGCCATCAGCTGTCCTTGTCCACGCGGCGCCTCGCCAGCAGCAGCATCCAATCGCCTTGCTGCCGCCGTTCCGTGACTTGCAAGCCCGCCTTCCGCAGCGCCGCCGTGACCTCGTCGGCTTGCGTGTCAATCACGCCGCTGAAAATCGCGCTGCCGCTGGCGGCCAGAACTTCGCCCAAGCCTTGCCCCGCCAGCTGCAGGATTGTGCGCGCCAGGATGTTGACGAGTACAAGGTCATAACGGTCGCCAGTTAAAAGCGCTTCTTTGAGGCTGCCCTGGCGCGCCACAATCCGCCGCGATACGCCATTTGCCCGGGCGTTGTCGGCGGTCGCGGCCACGGCGATTGGGTCGATGTCCAGCGCCAAAACCTGCCGCGCCCCCAGCTTCGCCGCCGCGATCGACAGGATGCCGCTGCCCGCCCCCAGGTCGAGCACAGTCTGCCCCGGCTTGATGAGCGCCTCCAGCGCTTGCAGGCAGAGTTGAGTGGTCGGATGCGTGCCGGTGCCAAATGCCATGCCGGGGTCCAGCGCAATCTCGACGTCCGCCGCTGCCAGGCGCATGTCATGCCACAGCGGACGGATGAGCAGCCGCCCAATGCGCAGCGGCTGATAATGCGCTTTCCAGGCTTCCGCCCAATCTTCTTCTTGCAGCAGGCGGTAGCGCGGCGTCGGCATCGGGTACATCAGCCGCATGCGCCCCAGCGCCGTCTCCAGCGCCTGTTTTTTGCCGGTCACATCGTCATCCGCGGGGAAATAGGCGCGCAGCGTCAGGCTTGTCGCTGGCGGCGCTTCGTCTTCATCCCAAGTGTCAGGCGGGATGCCATCCTGCTCCAGCGACAAGCCTTGATGTCCATAGCGGCTCAAAACCTCGGCGATGGCTTCGGCGCTCTCGCCATCAACTTGCAGGGAAACTTCCACCCAGGCGGTCATCGCGGCGGGCTACTTGTCGTGGGACGCGAGGAAATCCAGCACTTTGTCGAAGAAACCGCGCCCGCTGGCTTGGGTCGTGATCTCGCCCTCGAAAGTGCCTGCCAATTGTTTGAGCAGTTCCCGCTGTTCGTGTGACAGATTGGTCGGCGTGCGCACTTCGACATAGACCAGTTGGTCGCCCCTGCCGGAGCTGCTGCCGTCCGAGCGCAGGCGGGGGAAGCCTTTCCCGCGCAAGCGGAAGACTTTGCCCGTCTGCGTGCCCGGCGGGATATGCAGTTCCTGCTCGCCATCGACAGTGTCTACCTGAATCCGGGCTCCAAGCGCCGCCTGCGCGATGTTGATGCCTATATCGAGGATGATATCGTTCTCATTTCGTTTGAAATAGCTGTGCTCGCGCACGCGCACCACCACAAATAAATTGCCAGGCGGCGCGCCATTCTCGCCGGCATCGCCTTCGCCACGCACCTGAATCTGGATGCCATCGCTGACGCCAGCGGGTATCTTCACATTCAGCAGCGCCGTCCGCCGCCTGCGCCCCGAGCCATCGCACTTGCGGCAGGGGTTCCTGATGATTTTGCCCTTGCCGCCGCAATTTGGGCAAGTTGCCGTTTGCACCATTGAGCCGAGGAATGTCTGGCGCACTTGCCGCTCTTGCCCGCTGCCATTGCAGCGCGGGCAAGCGCTGGGGCGGGTGCCCGCGGCGGCGCCCAAGCCATCACAGTCTTCACAGCGCTCCAAGCGGCGGAATTCGATTTCTTTTTCGACGCCAAAAACGGCTTCAGTAAAGTCAATGGTTACATCGGCGCGGCAGTCACGCCCGCGGGCGGGTCCGCGGCGGCGCCCGCCCGCGCTGCCGCCGAAGGCGCTGCTGAACATTTCAAAGATATCGCCTAAATCTTCAAAGGCGCCCACGCCCTGCCCAAAGCCGCCGCCGCCATTGACGCCAGCATGTCCGAAGCGGTCATAACGCGCCCGCTTCTCCTCATCGGAAAGCACGGCGTAGGCTTCGTTTATCTCTTTGAATTTCTCTTCGGCATTGTCTTCTTGGCTGACATCCGGGTGATATTGCCGCGCCAATCGGCGGAAGGC
>JAJDWK010000074.1 GCA_022825675.1 Anaerolineae bacterium
CAACAGAATTCCACATATTCCCCCACCCCAAACCCATGCGCCATCTCTATGGCGCATTTTCCCATAAAGAGGGAGGGGCTTAAAACCCTTGTAATCACTGGGGATTCTCCCCTTCCCTCATTTTGGGGATACTTCGCCATAGAGATGGCGAAGGGGCTGGGGGATGGGGGCTTGAGGCGCGATTTCGCATAACTTACTTGTACTTACATCTGTGTTCTTTGTGGTGAAAAAATCTGTGTACTGTTTGCTAAGAGAGCTATATCCACGATAATCGCCACTCCCCGGCTTGCCTGCATAGCAATCGCCCGCCCCACTGCTATACTACACGGGGGCTGATGCCAAAGTGGAAAGGCGCTGCATGCAGATATTCCTCGCATCTTCGTCCCCGCGGCGTCAGGAACTTTTGGCGCGGCTGGGCTTACACTTCGCCGTGCTCAAACCGGCAATTGACGAAAGCTCACGGGCGGGCGAGGCACCGGCGGAGTATGCCGAGCGCTTGAGCCGGGAGAAAGCCGCCGCCATCTGCCAGTTGCTGGCTGGCGCGCCGGCGCTCATCATCGCGGCGGATACAATTGTCATCGATCCCGGCGGGAGCTTGCTGGGCAAGCCGGCGGATGCCGCGGACGCCCGCCGCATGCTGCGGACATTGCGCGGGCGGGCGCATCAAGTGATTACCGCCTTCACCCTCCGCCGCAGCGGTCCCGCGCCGCGCCGCCTCACCCGGCATGTTTGCACAACGGTGCTGATGCGCGACTATTCCGATGCGGAAATCGCCGCCTACATCAATAGTGGCGACCCCTTCGACAAAGCTGGCGGCTATGCCATCCAGAGCGCGGACTTCAAGCCCGCCGCGCGCATCGATGGCAGCTACAGCAATGTTGTCGGCTTGCCCCTGGAGGCGCTGGCGGCGGCGCTGGCGGATTTCGGCTTGCCGGTTGCGCCCGTTCAACACCCCGGCCGTTGACATATTGCGCGGGTATGGCACCAGAGACACTGTAGCGAATTATCCCCCGCAAACCACTCCTCGCGCGCACAAGCCTTGCGGCGGCGCGCCCGCCCTGCCAGAATAGCCTCACCGAAATCAGAGAAGAAATGACAATAGAAAATGAGCTTACACGACATTGCCCGCGCGCTGGTAGCAGCCGGCAAAGGCATCATGGCGGCGGACCGCCCCTCACCCGCTTTCTACGAACTGCTGGCGGCGGAGGGCATCGCCGCCGATGACGCCAGCTACCGCAATTGGACAGAATTGCTGTTCACCGCGCCGGGGCTGGACGACAGCGTCAGCGGCATCATCATGACCGATGAGCAGACGCGCCTGCGGGATGCGCGCGGCGATTCCCTGCTGGAAGGCGTCATCAAGCGCGGCATGATACCCGGCATTTCGCCTTTCACCGGCATGGTGACCTTGGCGGGCAGCGCTGGCGAAACTGTCGGCAGCGGGCTGGATGGCTTGCGCGAGCGGCTGGCGGACTATGCCGCCAGGGGCATCGCCTTCAGCAAATGGCGCGCCGCGCTGCAAGTGGGGGCGGGGCTGCCCAGCGACTATGCGATAGAAGCCAACGCTTATGTGATGGCGCAGGTGGCGGCGCTTTCGCAAGAAGCTGGCATCGTGCCTATCGTCGAGCCCGAACTGATGCTCTATGGCGAGCACAGCATCGAGACCTGCTTCCGCATTACCGAACATGTACTGCGCCGTACCTTTGCGGCGCTCGCCTTGCATCGGGTGGATTTGGAAGGGGCGCTGGTCAAAGCGAGCATGGTGGTCGCCGGCGACAAGTGCCCGGTTCAGGCTGATGTCGCCACTGTTGCCGAGATGACGGTGCGAGTTTTCCGCCGGGCGATACCGGCGGCGATACCGGGCATCGTCTTCCTTTCGGGCGGGCAGTCGGATTATCACGCCACCGCCCACCTCAACGCGATGAACGCCAACTACGAGCTGCCTTGGAAGCTCAGCTTTTCTTATGCCCGCGCCTTGCAACGGCTGCCGATGCGCATCTGGCGCAACCAGCCCGAGAATGTGGCGGCGGCGCAAGCCGCCCTCGCCCACCGCGCGCGGATGAACGGGCTGGCTTCAGTCGGTTTGTGGACGGAAGCGCAGGACAACGCGGCGGCGGGCTGAGTCAGCTTTTTCCCGCCAGCTTTTCAAAGGCGCGCCGCCATTCGGGGGATAGCGCTTTGATGCGCGCGGCGCGCTGGGCAATGTGCCGGTCTTTATCGAGATGCAAGGCAGCGTTGATTTCGGCGACAGTGATGCCGGCGGGGTCGCGCTGGAGCAGCTTGATAGCTTCCCCCGCTGTGACCGCGCCCGGCACCAGCACCCGCGCGTAGAAGCCGGGGCGGTTGGCGGCGAGAAAAGTCTTCTCGAAGCCGGGGATGCCGAGTTTATCCGCCAGCTTATAGCAGGGAACGCGCGGCTGAGACACTTGAATTTGCGCGCCGCCGATGCCTAAGATATCGCCGATGCGGATTTCGTCTTCCGTCAAGCCTAGGGTCGTCAAATTCTCGCCGAATAAGCCAAAGCGATAGTCTTCCCGCCCCAGGCGCTCCGCCCAGAAGTCATAATTTTCGCGCCCATAGCAATAGACCGCGCGGTGGGGACCGCCATGCGCTTTGCGGTCCGCCTGCCCGTCGCCCAGCAGCCCGGCGGCGCGCAGCGGCACAGGACCCGCAACCGGCAGCTTATGGATGCCGCTGCGGTAGCTGCGCCCCGCGTGATTCAGCGGCTGCGGCTGCCCGATGTTCACTGACAGCAGTTTCACTCTTCATCCTCATCCGCCAAGCGGCGGCGGCGCGCCTGGATGTGGTCGAGGATTTCTTCGGCGGGCGTCGCTTTCTCAAGCAGCTCGCGGCGCGCCCGCTCAACGGCGCTCAGGCGGGTCTGCGCTTCGCTTTGGCGCGCCGCCGGGTCTTCTTCTGTGATGTCTTCGTCACTAGCCGCAGTGGCGGCATCATCCCGCCCTTCCAGCGCGATTTTGTAAAAGGCGAAGCCGCCCGCCGCCACCAGCGCCAGCGGCAGGAGCAAGCTGAATGCGGTTGCGATGACATTGAGCAAGCCCAGCGCCAGCAGCACCAAAAGCACCGCGATCAGCAAGTACCGGAGGCGTTTGTCGTGCATCAACTGTTTCAATTTTGCGTCGCCTCGCTTTTATCGAGCATATCGTTGAAAGGCGCGTGCGGCGCGGGGCGCGGACGCCGCCGCCAAGCCTCCAGTATAGTCCAGGCGCAGACAGTCGCAAATGACGCCGCATACAGCAGCACATAAACGAGCAGCGCCGGCTGCAGCTGCCAAGCCAGCCAAGCCGCCCACAGCGCGTAGAGCATCATGACAAATTCCAGCCAGACGCTGGCATCCGCCGGGACGGCATAGGCGCTATCCCGCGCGGCGCGGTTGAACTTCGGCGTGCGCTGGAAGCCTTTTTTGTTGCCCAGCAGCGCCGCGAAGACCGCCAGGCTGTTGCTCAAAGAGATGCCAGTGCCGAGGAGAAGCAGCGCGGGGAAAGCCAGCAGCCCGCGCAGCGCGCCGCGGCGGTCATAGAGGCGGAACTGCCCGGCGATATACATCAAAGGCGGCGCCAGCGCCAGCGCGCCCAGCGGCAGCAGCGGCAGCGGCGACTGCGCCAGCAGCAGCGGCGGCGTCAGCAGCAGCATCAGCAGCATCAGCGGCTGCGGCAGATATTGGCAGAGGTGCTGCAATGCCATCAGCTTTTGCGAGCGGCTCAAGCGCGCGCGCAGGATGGGCAGCGCCAGCTTTTGCAGGCATTGGGTATTGCCTGTCGCCCAGCGCGCCTGCTGCTGTTTGTAAGCGGCGAGCTGCGGCGGGATTTCGCCCGGCACCTCGACATCGGGCAGGAAAAGCGAAGCCCAGCCCGCCATCTGGGCGCGATAGCTGAGGTCGAGGTCTTCGGTCAAGGTATCGGCGGACCAGCCGCCAGCCGCTTCGATGCAGCGCCGCCGCCAGATGCCGCCCGTGCCGTTGAACGGTATCAGCCAGCCGCTGCGGTTGCGCGCCGCCTGCTCCACGGCAAAATGGGTATCGATGCTGAGCTTTTGCGCGCGCGTCAAGCTGTTTTCCTCCGCGTTGAGGTGCCCCCAGCGGCTCTGCACGATGCCCAAATGGGGGTCGGCGAGCAGGTGGGGCAGCATCTGGCGCAGGAAATCGGGCGCGGGCAGGAAGTCGGCGTCAAAGATGGCGATGAAGTCGCCGCCGCTGGCCGCCATGCCCGCCGCCAATGCGCCCGCTTTGTAGCCCTGGCGCTGGGCGCGGCGGATGTGCTGCACGGCGAAGCCGCGCCTCCGCAGCTGCGCCAGCTTTTCCGCCACCAGTTGGCTTGTGTGGTCGGTGGAATCGTCCAGCGCTTGTATCAGCATTTTATCCCGCGGGTAATCGAGGGCGGCGACCGCGTCCAGCAGGCGGGCGGCGACATTGGCTTCGTTATACAGCGGCAGTTGCACGGTCACGCGCGGGCAAGCGTCCAGGCGCGGCGTGGCGGGCGCGGGGGCGCGCGTCCGCCAATAGCGCCAGAGCAGCAGCGCCTGCCCGGCGGTATACAAGCCGAGGCAAAGCGCGCAAAGCGCGTAGAGCAGGAAGAGTAGCGTCATTATCATCGCTGCGATGATAATTTGGCATCGCGCGGGTTACAAGATGCAGCCGGGCGCTAGCGCGCCTAAAGTAGGGGCAGGGATGCCCAGGGCAATAGCAATAAAAAAGACATGCGCCACAACAAGCGGAATCCAACGCAAATTTTACCACCGAGGACACCGAGTTACACCGAGAAAAGCATGAGAAGCCTCTTAAAATCTTTTCTCGGTGTGCTCAATTTTCCTCACTGTTCTCGGTGGTAAGGGCTGTGTACAAACTTCCCTGATACATGAAGAAGCACAGAGCCATTTCAAGAAAAACTTTGTGCCCTTTGTGTCTTTGTGGTGAATAACTATTTGATGCAATTGCCCTGCAAGGCGCCTCAGCCAGTTTCGCCAGCGGCAGGATGCGCCTATAATGAAGGCTCCAGCAGGACAGCGGGAAGACATGGCGATGACGGACGCGCGGGTGGCGGTATTTGAAATCAAGAAGTACATGGTTATCTGGCGTCAGTTGGAAGAGCGCGATTTCGCGGGCGTTACGGCGCGCATCCGCGGGCTGGTGCGCTGCAGCGGCATCGGCAAGGCGGACGCTGAGGCCTATCGCCTGGATGTCTACTTCCTGGCGCCGGACAGCCCGCTGCCCGCTCCGCAAGTGGATATCGCCAATCGCCGCGGCGCAATCTTCATGGCAATCAGCGATATCCATGCCTTCGTCGATATTTTGCGCAACGAAAAGCCGATATTCGGGCACTTGCGCGAGGATTATCCCCAATGGACCAGCGTCACCACCACCAACGAGCCAGTCGGCACCGGCGATGAAGACCACCGCGCCGCCGACTGAGCCTCGCCAAAAGCAGGCAATTCGCGTTCTGCACTTCGCCGATGCGCATATCGGCATCGAAAATTATGGCAGCACCGACCCCGAGACCGGGGTCAGCAGCCGTGTGCGGGATTTTCTGGCGCGCATGGACGAGATGATAGCCTTCGCCCGCGATGGCGATGTCGATCTTGTCATTTTCGCCGGCGACGCCTTCCGCAGCCGCAGCCCCAATCAAACCCACCAGCGCGAATTTGCCGCGCGCATCCGCCAGCTATCACAGCTGGCGCCAACGGTGCTGCTGGTCGGCAATCATGACCTGCCGCTGAACGCGGCAAAAGCCTCCACCATCGAGATTTACGCCACGCTGGATGTGCCTAACATCTGGGTGGCGCAGGACTATGAGACGCGGCGCATCCGCACAAAACGCGGCGATGCGCTGGTGGCGGCGGCGCCCTATCCCGTGCGCGCGCGCCTGCTGGCGGGAGCGCCCCCGGCAGCGACTATCGCCGAGCGGGACGCGGCGCTGCGGCAGCGCCTGCACGAGCATTTGCAGCGTTTGAGCGCGGAGGCGGAGGCGCTTGCCAGCGCGGATACGCCGCGGCTGCTGGCGGGGCATTTCAGCGTCAGCGGCGCGCGCTGGGGCAGCGAGCGCTCGGTCATGCTGGGCGCGGATGTCGAGGTGGCGCTTACCACGCTGGCGGACGCGCGCTGGGATTATATCGCCCTGGGGCATATCCACCGCCATCAGGCGCTGGCTGATGCCGCGGAAGGGAAGCCGCCAGTGGTCTATAGCGGCAGCCTGGAGCGCATCGATTTCAGCGAAGAGGGGCAAGCCAAGGGCTTCTGCTGGGTGGAGCTGGCGCGGGGGGCGGCGCGCTGGCGCTTTGTGCCCGTGCAAGCGCGCCAACTGCTGAGCCTTGAGCTGGATTGCCGCGCGCAAGATGACCCGACCGCCGCCGCGCTGAAGGCGCTGCGCCGTCACGAGCTTTCGGGCTCGGTGCTGCGCCTGGCGCTGCGCCTGAGCGCGGTGGGCGCGGCGCTGCTCAACGAGCGGCTTTTGGTGGCGGAGCTCAAGCGGGCGGGGGTCGCGCATGTTGCCGGCATTCAAAAGCTGGTCGAGCGGGCGCCGCGGGCGCGCCTGGGCGAGCGCCCGGAAGGTTTGGGCGCGCTGGAGCTGCTGGAGCGTTATTTTGCGCGCGGCGAAGTGGACGCGGCGCGGCGCGAGGAGCTGCTGGCGCTGGCGCGGGAGATTGTGGCGGGTGGCGGCGGGGACTTGCTTGAGGAAGGCTTGGTTTAGTGACATTTCGGGCTCTTTGTGCTTGGGGTACGCTGGCAGTGTGGGTGGAGATCTGGTTTTTCAACAGAGTGCACCGAGATGCCCGTGCCAGTGGGATGTATAGCGTATGTAATAGACGAGCATGAGCTATATCAAGAGTAAACTTTGTGCCCTTTGTGTCTTTGTGGTGAATACTGAGATATTTTGCCTCGCTCCCCCTGCGCTTAGATAACGCTGGTATCCACCTGCCAGAGCAGCATGCACTCGCCGACCAGCATCAGCGAAACCGCCAGCAGGATCGTGCCGTCCGTGCCGGCGATTTCCCGCGCCAGCGCCAGCGCGGCGGGCAAGCGCGCCCGATAGTGCGCATCCGTCTGCAGCCCCCGCGCCGCCGCCAGCGCCGCCGCACGCGGGGGGAAGCGGGTGCTGGGGTTGATGTCGGTCTCGGTAATTATCAAGGCGCTGCTCGCCGCCGCCATCACCGCGTAGACGCCAGCGAAATCGCGGTCCTGCGGGATGCCGACAATCGCGACCACGGGCTCGCTGATGCGCCCGCGCAGGCTCTCGACAAAAGAACGGGCGGACGCGGGCGTAATCGCGCCATCAACGAATATCGCCGGCTTGCTGTCGAGCTGCTGCACTCTTCCCAGCCAGCGCGCCCGCTCCAGCCCGCTTTTTATCGTCTCCTTCGCCGCTGATTCGCGGGCGCGCTTGCCCAAAAGCAGCTCGGCGGCGCGTATCGCCAGCGTGGCGTTTTGCAGCTGATAGCGCCCCAGCAGCGGCAGCGTCAACTCGCCATAGGGCGGCAGTCGCAGCCGCTGCCCGCCGCCATAATCAGCAACCCAGGTTGCCACATCGGCTTCCGCCAGCACTGTCAGGCGGGCATGCTGGCGCGCCGCCTCCGCCTCCAGCTGGGCGCGGGCGCTGGGCGCTTGCGGCAGGCTGATGGCGCGGCTGCCAGGGGAAATGATGCCGGCTTTATGCCAGGCGATGCGCGCCAGCGAGTCGCCCAGGAAAGCAGTATGCTCCCGCATAATCGGCGCGAAGAGCGCCAGCGCATTTGGCACCGCCGCGACATCGTCAAAGCGCCCGCCGCGCCCAACTTCCAGCACCGCCGCGTCGGCGCCGCGCTCGTCAAAATAACGCAAGGCAATCGCGAGAAAAATGCCCTGGGGGCTGAGGTATTGCCGCGCCGTCAAAGCGCTGAGCGCAGCGTCGATATGCGGCTGCAACTCCGCCAGGATGCGCAGGAAATCGCCCGCGGGCATCATCGCGCCGTTGACGCGGATGCGCTCGGTCCAATGCAGCAGGTGGGGGCTGGTCAGCATGCCGACGCGGCGGTCGAATGCCTCCAGCACTTTTGACAGAATCGCGCAGACAGAGCCTTTGCCGCGGCTGCCGGTGACAACGATGTAGTCGCGCTCGGTTTCCAGCAGGCGCGCCCGCTGCAGCAGGCTGCGGGTGGGCGCGGTATCGCGTGTATATTCGTCAAGCCCGCGGGGCGCGCCATCCAGCCGCCGCCGTGTGCGAAAGATATAATCAAGCGCCGCGTCCATCGAAGCAAACATAGGTCTAGTATCATGCCAAAGAATGCCGCCAGCGCAATACTCGCGCTGCATGCCAAGCGGTAGGGGCGACCCACCGCACTCTGTTGAAAAACCCGATCTTCACCTACACTGCCAGCGTACCCCAAGCACAAAGAGCCCGAAATGTCACTAAACCAAGCCTTGCCCAAGCAAGCGCTGCTGGCTGCTGGCGCGGCATCTCGCGCGCGTCGGTGGTCATTTGCTTGGTCATCCTTGGCGCTGCGCTTTTGTTGGGGCTGTTTTTCAGCGGACTGCGGTGGCTCGCCCAAAAATTGCCACAGAAGTAAGTACAAGTAAGTAATGCGAAAACAAAATGACCTTTGTCCTAGTATCTCATACCCACACAACATCCCAAGCCGTAGGGGCAAGCCAAGGCTCGCCCCTACATTTCCAATTACTTTGTTGCATTTACTTGTGTCTCCGTGGTGAATACTATTTTGATGCAATTGCCCTGGGCTATTGGGGCCGGGCAATCGCCTAATTTGGCGCGATTGCCCGGCGATTGTAAGCATCGCCGCTATGCCATCAAGCGCGCATCTGCCATAATCGGCAGCATCCCCTAGCCAAGCGGAAAACATCACCATGCCCCGACCCCTCTACGCGACCGAGCCTACGGTTATCAACCGCCTGCGCCAGCGGCATACCGGCGAAAAGCGCCTGGAAGTGGCGACGCAAAACGCCAACAAATTGGCGGAGTTCCGCCGCATCTTACGCGACTATGACATTGTCGGCGTCAAGCTGAATGTGGAAGAGATCCAAAGCCTGGACCCTTACAAGGTCGCGCGGCACAAGGCGATAGCGGCTTGGAAAGCCAACAAGTACCGCCCGGTTTTGATTGAAGAGACCTCGCTGTCCCTGCGCGGCTTGGGCGGGCGCCCGGGCACTTACATCAAAGATTTTTGCGAAGACAGCGAAATCCGCCGCATGGTGGCGGAAAGCTGGCTGCAAGGGCGTGACCGGGCGGCGCTGGCGAAGGTGCTCATCGCCGTATATGACGGCAGCGAAGTGCACCTGCGCGAAGGCAATACCGCCGGCAGCATCGCTGAGACCCTGCGCGGCAGCAATGGCTTCGGCTGGGACGACATCTTCATCCCCGCGGGCGAAACGCGCACCTTCGCCGAGATGAGCGCCGCCGAAAAAGACCGCCACAATATGCGGCGCAAAGCCTTAAATGCGCTGCGGGAATGCCCCTTCACGCTGGGGCAATCGGTGCTGATGCTGCCCGAGCCTTATCAGCTGGAGCTGGCGCGGGTGGAAAAAGCGGCGCTGCAGGATGAAGCGGCGCTGCACTTCGCCTATGCGCTGGAAGCGCTGGAAGCGGCGAACGCGCCCAATGCCGAGTTCACCGCGCCGAACTATCAGCCGATACCGTACGAAGAGAACGCGCATTACAGCCGCTACCTGCCCAAAGCCGATAGCAGCAGCATCGGCTTGATACTCACCGATGTCGACCGCCGCTACCTGCGCATGAACCCGGACGGCAGCCCGGCGCTGTGGCAATTTGGTCCCGAGCGGCGCTCGCTAAGCCTGGCGCAGCGGGCGGATTTTTTCCTCAGCAACCAAAATGCGGAAGTGCAAGCGGCGCTGGACGCCATCGCGCGCGCCCCCATCCCGCCGCGCAGCAACAAAGCCTCCGCCACAATTGAGGCGGTTTTGGGCTTACACGAAAGCCCCGTTATCACCAGCACCTATTCCTGGAAAGACTTGGGCTACCGCAAGCAGTCTTCGGCGCAGCATGTCTCGCGCACGCGCAGCGCCGAAATCGGCTTGTTCAACCGCGTGGGCAAACAGCCGCGCAATGTTTTGGGCTTCGGCTCGATGCCGGCGATATCCGGTTGGCGTGATGTGCTGGTTACCGCCGCCATCGGGCATCACTGCATTTTTACGCATCGCAACAGCATCTTCGCCGGCTATTGCCAGCGGCAAGCCGCCCTCATCCAAGCGGCGAAAGCGGCGCTGCGCCGCCTGCCGCTGCCCGAAGCCGATTGCCAGCGGGCGGAGCGTAATATCGGCGCTGCCATCGGCTGCAGCAATGTCGAAGAGGAGCTGCGGGCGGCGCGCCACCTCTTTGAAGAAGCGGGTGTGCGCCTCTTCCGCATCTATACCATCAATTCTGACCCGCGCGTCATCGAAATGGCGGCGGCAATGCGGCGGGAATTTGGCGATGCTATCGAGCTATTTGTCGGGCAAGTGAGCGATAAATCACAGTGCTTGCGGCTGATAGCGCCGGATATCCGCGCGGACGGGCTTTTCTTCGGGCATGGCGGCGGGCGGCAATGCACCTCCGCCACCAATGGCATGGCGGTTACGACTTTGGAAGAGGTCTACAGCATCACGACTGATGAGCGCTTCAACCATGTTACCATCGCGGTTGAAGGCGGCATCGGTCCCTCCATGGGGCATCTGCTGCTGCTGGGCGTCGATTTGATTTCTTACAATCAGCAATTGGCGCGCTGCGTCATCGAGCAGGGCGATGTCTATTTCGAGCATAAGAGCGGGGTGGTCTGCATGCCGTATCACGGCAGCGCCTCCGCGCCGACGATGATAATCGAGAGCAGAAACGAAGCTTTGACAAAAAAGCGGCTGCGCCCAGGCGGGCGGACGCGCAATGTCGAGGGCAAAACCGGCTATCGCTTTTTTGAAGAGCGCGCCAATTCGATGGCATTTTACATCAATACCTTCAAGCATTACGCGGCGCGGGCGCTGGCGGATGTGGGCGTGGCGGATATGCGTGAGCTGCGGCACTTTGTCGCCGAAAACGACAAGGAGCTTATCCGCGTGGTCAGCTCCCAGGCGAGCGCGGTGGGCCAAGCTTATGGCAATCGCATGTAGGCGGGCGCTGGCGGTATGGTCTTAATCCCAGTAGCACATGTGGAACAAAGATTTGACATTTATTCTGAACTGTAGTATAGATTTGGTATTAGATCTGTGATTTACCGTTTGAATTAAGTAGGAGAGCGAAGGAGCAAGCGATGGCGAGCAAAGAAAGAGAGCCGCAATTCCGTCCCCGCTACAGTCAGTCCGTGTTGCGCGGGCTCGCGTTGCCTTTTTCCATCTTTGATTTCTTCGCTGATATTCATCTTGCCGAATTCCCAGAAGAAGCCGACGCGAGCGCTCTGCGCCGTGATTGGGAAACTGTCGGTGAATGTCTTCAAGATTCTATCTTGGAGTATTCACATCTCTTTGGGACTGCCGAGGAGAAACTCTATGGCAGATGAGGACCAGAATGTGTCGAGTAAGGGGCGCGATTCTGACGATGATGAGCATACTTCACGCAAAGAAGAGCGCAACTCTGACGAGCAGGACTTGCTTAGCATACGCGAAGCATCGCTGGCAATGTATGTCAGAGAGTCTTCTGGACCCCTTCCGTCGCCAGATGCTTTCCGCGAGTACGAGGATGTATTGCCGGGTGCCGCTGATCGTATTCTAGGGATGGCGGAGTTTCAGCTACATCACCGGGCAGCTTCCCAGAAGATGGGCTTGTGGATTATGTTCGTAGTTGCCATTAGCTTCCTTATCGTTTCGATCGCTTTAGCGATACTATCTGCTCCCGCAGCCGCTGTATTGTTCCCTGTAGTGCCCTCTGTGGTTTCGGGTGGAGCATACATATATGGAATACGTAAACGATCAGAACGGCCGAAGCTGCCACCAGGCGGCGACGATAAACGACCCAAACTTCCGCCTGCCACTTAAGATGATAAGCGCTCTCCAAATCCTAATCAAGCCGAATGTGCACTGCCAGGCGGGCGCTGGCGCTTGCAGCGCCTAAAACTCAATCACGCCGCGGGCGACCTCGCCCGTCAGCATCTTCGCGTAAGCTTCGTTGATTTGCTCCAGCGTATAGGTGCCGCTGACCAATTCATCCAGCCGCAGCTTGCCGCTGCGATAGAGATCGATAAAGACGGGGAAATCCCGCTGGGGCAGCACCGATCCATAAAAGCTGCCGCGGATGACCTTCTCCGTGCGCGTGATGATGGCGCCAGGCAGGTTGGTGCCGCTGCCCACTGGCGTCAAGCCAACAAGGGTTAAGGTGCCGCCGGGGCGGGTGGCGTCAAAAGCGGTCTCTTGCAGCGCTTCCAAGCCAACCGATTCAAAGACATGGTCCGCGCCGCGCCCGCCCGTCAGCGCTTGGATTTTTTCGACTGTGCTGTCGTCCGAATAGAGGGTGTGGCTGGCGCCAAACTCACGGGCGATTTCCATTTTGCTGCTGTTGGTATCGATGGCGATGACCGGGTCCGCGCCACAGAGCACAGCGCCCATGACGATATTCAAGCCGACGCCGCCCGCGCCATAGACCGCCACGCTTTCGCCCGGGCGCACATCCGCCGTGTACATCGCCGCGCCCACGCCGGTGGACACCGCGCAGCCCACCAGCGCCGCCACATTCAGCGGCACATCCTTGCGGATAGGCACGGCGGCATTTTCCGGGATGACCACATATTCGGCGAAGCAGCCCAAGCCCGTCATGATATGCACCGGCTCGCCATCGCGGTGGATGCGGCTGCTGCCATCCGCCATCAGCCCCGAGCGCAGCACCGGCGTATACACCTCGCAGAGATTGGGTTTATCGCGCTGGCAATAATAACATTTGCCGCAGTTGGCGCGGAAGCTGAGGGTTACATGGTCGCCCGGCTGCAGGCTGCTGACGCCCGCGCCAACCGATTCCACAACTCCCGCGCCTTCGTGCCCGCAGATAATGGGCAGCGGGAAGTAGGAAAGCCCCTCAACCACATGCCAATCGCTGTGGCAGATGCCCGCCGCCGCCACTTTGACGCGCACCTCGCCCGCTTGCGGCGGCGCGATATCGACAGTCTCGATGCTGAAGGGCGTATTAAATTCGTTGAGAATAGCGGCTCGCATTTGCATGGCGGTCTCCCTCCCGGGCGCATGGCTATCACAGATGCCCGCTAATGATAGCGCGTTGGCGACAGCGCTTCAAGCGATTGCGGCGGGCGACAATCGCATCTATTCTCACCATAGTATGCCCAGATACGCGCCGGCTTGGCATTCGTGGCTCTGCGCCATTCCCGCGCCAGGCAAAACTCGACAACAGCGCAATTTTAATCTATACTTCGATTTATAGAATTGTGCTGCGCCACTTCTTTAGGAGATACGCTTATGTTTGCCTGCCGTGGTCCGCAACCTTTCCTTTATTTTTTACTGCCGTTTCTGTTCATCG
>JAJDWK010000024.1 GCA_022825675.1 Anaerolineae bacterium
ATATTCCCCGGCCCCGGCGGCGAGGCGCCCAAAGCCTACGCTTGGTGAGGATTAGCCGCGGGCTGTACTGTATACTCTTGCAAATCTCTGCGGATGGCAGCGCATATTGGCTATTTGTGCTAGCGCAAGCTATGCTTGCCGCATCCTATCTGTTGGAAATGTTTGCTGGAGCACACTATGAGGCATCCAACACAAAGAATAAACAAATCACTGTTCGGATGCGCCGTCGTTTTTCTGCTGCTGTTGATGGCGACTGCCGTCTACGCGGTTGATATCCATGTACAAAGCGATTGCAGCCTGGCTGAAGCGATAAAAGCCGCCAACAATAACCGCGCCATCGACAATTGCGCCGCCGGCGGGCAAGCCGCCGATACCATCATCTTGACGCGCAGCCTGTGGCTGCGTGAGCGACTGCCGTCGATTACTTCCGCTATCGAGCTGGACGGCAATGGGCACGCCATCACCGCGGGTGCCTTCCCCGCTTTTGTTATTGAGGGCGGCTCGCTGAGCCTCAAGAACCTGCATGTGCGCTTCTCGCCGGCACGCTCGGCGCTGCTGCTCAAAAGTAAAAATGGCGCGCTCGCGCTCAACAATACGCGCTTCCGCGATTGCCGCGGGCACTTTGAAGTCATAAACAGCAGCCTCAGCCTGCATAGCGGCAGTCAAATCTGCGAGCACGATTTTGAGCTGGTGCAGTCCTGGTTTGGCGGGCATCTGCCGCAGCCGGAGACCTGCGGCGCTTTGCCCGGCTTGACCGCGCGCGCGACCTATGGGCTATCCAGCGGCATCCAATGCCAGCGCGTTGATGCCGCCGGCATCGGCAATCCGTCCATCGCCGCTGGCTCCCTCGATGCGGTAAATGTCTGGGGCTATGTGGAGCAGGGCGCAAAAGTCTGCTTCCATCAGCAGGGCGCGCTTGTCTTCCTGGACGCCTCGGTGCTGCCAGACGCGGTGATGCCAGTCGCCGTCAGCCATAGCGCTGGCATGACCTGCGCCGAGCTCAACCGCCCGGGCACGCTTGTGCTGCGCCCGGCGGCTGATGCGCCCCCCGCTGCTCCCGCCGCGGGCTGCTTGATTCACACCACGGGGCACCTGCGCCTGCGGGCGCAGCCGTCGCTGAAGGCCGAAGTGCTCGCTTTTGTGCCGCGCGGCTCGACATTGCCCGCGCTCGCGCGTAACAGCCTTTGGTTCCAAGTGCGCAGCGGCAGCCAAATCGGCTGGATTGGGCAGCGCTATGTAGATAACAGCGGCAATTGCTGATAGCAGCGCCGCTGCTCCACTATTTTCGGGCAGCCGCTTTGGCTGCCTTTTTGCTTCCCCGTGCGGGAACTTTCTAGCGCCCAGCTAAAATTTACATAAAGTTTACAAGTTTGCGAATGCAGGTGAAAAACTTATGGTACTGTATATTCAGAAGTTACTGAATATACAGTACGCAAAGTAAAAGGAGCACTACCATGCACCGCATCGCACTTGCAGTTCTTGTCCTTATGGCGCTGATGGTCTCGCTGCCTGCCTTGGCGGATGGGCACGGGTCGACAATCGCCGATATTGTTGTCGCCTCCGCCAGCGCGGATGCGCCGGAGTTTTCCACCCTGCTGGCAGCCGTCAGCGCCGCGGACCCATCCATCTTGGCGGCGCTGGCGGCTGCTGATGCCGAGCTCACCGTCTTCGCGCCGACAGATGCCGCTTTCGCCGCCCTCGCCGAGGCATTGGGCGAAGACGCTTTCACGGAAATCTTGACCGAAGAAGGCACTCCGCGCCTGAACGAAATCCTGCTCTACCATGTGCTGGATGGCGCTGTAGGCTCGGCTGATGTCGTCGCCGCGCTGTCTGCGGCAGCGGCGGATGACATGGGCGCTGTCAGCTTCCCAGCCGTGACGCTCAGCGGGCAAGCGCTGGAAATCGCGGGCAGCATGGACGACGAAGCCCTTGACCTAGCCGCCGGCATCAGCATCGCTGGCGCCAATCTGCTGCTGGATATGGTGGACATCGAAGCCAGCAACGGCATCATCCATGTCATCGACGCGGTGATGCTGCCAGAACTGCGCACAATCGCCGACATCGTCGTTGAGCTGGCGAGCGCCAGCGAAAACGCCGAATTCACCACCCTGCTTACAGCCGTCAGCGCCGCCAATCCCGCCGTGTTGGAATTGCTGTCAGACCCATCCGCCGCCGTTACCGTCTTCGCGCCGACTGATGCCGCCTTCGCCGCTGTCGAGGGACTCGCCGATATCGTCGCGGATAGCGACTTGCTGACGACTGTCTTGCAGTATCATGTCCTGCCGGGCACGGTCTACAGCTTCCAACTGGGCGATTTGCTCGACGATATGGGGCGGGCTGCCATCGCTATGGCGAGCGAGCACGAAGCCACCATCACTGTAAGTGATATGGGCGTGATGATTGACAACGCCCATATCCTGCTCGACCTGGTAGACATCCCAGCCAGAAATGGCGTCATCCATGTGATAGACTCGGTTATTGTGCCAAGCGCCTAGCTATCAGCTTCATGCGCTTTGAACCCCCGCGCCGGCTGGCGGGGGTTTTGCTTATGACGAAGCCGCGCTGTGTGAATAGGCTTGCTGCAGCAGCTCCGCGATATGCAGCACCGGCAGGGCTTCCCCCCGCGATGTGAACTGCTGGCGCAGCTGCGTGATGCAGCCGATATTGCCCGAGACGACCGCGTCCGGCGCTGCCGCCAGGATGGACTCCGCTTTGCGCCCCCCCAACTCGGCGGCGATGGCGGGCTGGTCAATGTTGTAAGTTCCCGCCGAGCCGCAGCACATGCCGGCATCCGCAATCGGCAGCAGGCGCAGGTTCGGGATTTGCCGCAAGAGCGTCCGCGGCTCCCGCTGCAGCCCCTGCGCATGCAGCAGGTGGCAAGCATCTTGATACACCACCCGCCGCTCTTGCGAGAAGCCCAGCGGCGCGCGTAAGCCCACCGCCGCCAGATAGGCGCTGAAATCCAAAACTTTTTGCGAGAAATCGGCAGCTTCTGCGCTGTCTGGCTGCCCTTTGAAGAGCAGCGCATAATCGTCTATGCCGGAGCCGCAGCCCGCCGCCGTGGTGATGATGGCGTCGACATCAGCGGGCATAGCCTGGAAGTTGCGGCGCGCCAGCTCCCGCGCGTCCGCCTCCGCGCCCACATGCAGCAGTATCGAGCCGCAGCAGCTTTGCCGCGGCGGGATATGCACCTCGATGCCATTTGCCGCCAGCACCTGCGCCGCCGCATAGTTGATATTTGGCGCCAGCGCCTGCTGTACACAGCCCAGCAATATCGCCACTTTTCCGCGCTTTTCCCCCTGGGCGGGCAGCAGCGGCGGCAGCGGCATGGCGGGGGGCAGCGACCCCGGCAGCAAATTGAGCATGGCGGCGAAGGGCGCTGGCAATGCCGCGCCCAATGCTGCGCCGAGCTTTCCCGCCCGCGCCGCCAGCCGAAAGCGCCGCGGGTAGGGCAGGGTCTCGCGGATGAGACGCCGCGCAATCGCATCCAGCGGCGGGCGCTGACGCTGCTTTTCCTGCATAGCGCGGTAGCTCACCAGCAAGTCGCCATAAGCGACGCCAGAGGGGCAGGCGGGTACGCAAGCCATGCAGCCCAGGCAGCGGTCGATATATTCCTGAGCCTCTGCCGCTGGCAGGCGCGCTTCCAGCACATTTTTCATCAAGACGATGCGACCCCGCGGCGAATTCATCTCTTCGCCGAGGCTGGCATAAGTCGGGCAAGCCGCCAGGCAAAAGCCGCAATGCACACAGCTTTCGATGGCTTTTGCCATTTCCGGCGCGCGGATGTCGTCGCTTGTAATGCTGTGTCGCATGCTGTTTTATCCGAGTAAGCGCAACGCTGTGGTGAGAACTTGCAGGGGCGAAGATTCAACAGGGGATTTTACCACCGAGTACACCGAGTTGCACCGAGAAACCATGAAGGAAGTTTCGATGAAACGTCCCTACCGTTGGGATGCGGCGCGGACATGATGCTCACCACCGCCAAAGCCTCAGACCAATTTCCCGTCAGGATCCAGCGCCGCTTTCACCCGCGCTGACAATATGCTCTCGGGCGCTTTGCCCAAAAGCGGCTTTTCACAGTCCCCCTGCAGGCACAAGCCGGCAAGCCCAAGCGCCGCCAGCGCCCGATCCAGCGCGGCGATGTCTTCAGTCGCCACCCAGGCGATATTGCCGCCACAGCTGTAACGCCGCTGGCAGCCGCTGATGCCCCGCTCAAGCGCGGGTATCCGCTTGGGCGGGAGCACGACCTTGGCGACAAATGCGGCATCCAACTGGCGCAGCGGCTGCCATAAGCGCGCAGTATCCGCCACTTCTTCCGCCGCTTGCGGCGCGGTCTCGCTCTGCAAGGCAGCGCGGATGCGCTCCAGCCGCGGCGGCAGGGCATCAGCGCCGCCGCCCAGGCGCGCCAGCAAGCTCCAGCCATCAGCCGCCGGCAGCAGGTCCAAAGCGTCCAGCTCAAATATGCTTTGATTGAGAAAGAAAATCGCCGCCAGCGCTGCGTCCAGCGTTTGATAGCGCAGGCGCAGGCTGCTGAAATGCGGGGCATCCGGGAAAACTTTGAAGGTCAGCTCGGTCATGATGGCGTATTGCCCCAAGCTGCCCACCAGAAACTTGCTCAAGTCGAAGCCAGCCGCGTTTTTCACCACCTTGCCGCCCACGGTATAAGCGCGCCCGCCGCCATCGACCACGCTGGCGCCGAGGATAAAATCCCGCAAGCCGCCGTAGCGGTAGCGCCGCGAGCCGCTGAGATTGGCGGCGACCGTCCCGCCGATGGTCGCGCGCTCCGGCAGCAGCGGGTCAAATGGCAGATACTGCCCCTCGGCGGCGAGCGCGGCCTTGAGCTCGGCAATTGGGCTGCCAGCGCGGGCGCTGAGCGTGAACTCCGCCGGCTGATACTCGACAATGCCGCGCATCAGCGAGAGATCGGCGATGGCAATATCAGCAGCGGCGGGATGCAGCGCGCTTTTGCTGCCATTGCCGCGGGCATGCACAAGTGTATTCCCGCGGACGAAGTCCTGCAATTCGGCGACAGCGCGCGGCTTGCTCTGTGTCGTCATTCGCGGGAAATCACCCCCTGGCGCTCCAGCGGGTGCATGCCCCGCTGCTGCAGCGCCGGCGCTTCGCCACTGGGGAACATTTTGCCGCGATTGGCGATTTCTTTGGGGTCGATGGCGCGCCGCAGCGCCTGCATGATATCAAGCTCCTGCTCGCTGAACATCGCCGGCATATAGTCGCGCTTTTCCATGCCGACGCCATGCTCGCCGGTGATAGAGCCGCCGAGCTTGATGCAAAGCGCCAGGATTTCGCCCGCCAGCGCCTCCGCTTTTTCCAGCGCGCCTGGCTGCCGCCCATCATACAATATCAGCGGGTGCAAGTTGCCATCCCCCGCGTGGAAGACATTCGCCACTTCCAACTGATGTTTGGTTTTGAGCGCCTTAATCCGCGTCAGCGCTTCGCCCAGGCGGCTGCGCGGCACCACGCCATCCTGCACGATATAATCCGGGCTCAGCCGCCCAACGGCGGAAAAAGCGCCCTTGCGCCCCTTCCAGATGCGGGCGCGCTCGGCTTCATCACGGGCGCTGCGCAGCTCAAAAGCGCCGGAAGCGCGCATCATGGCTTGCAGCTGCGCGAATTCCGCCTCGACTTGCGGCGCTTCGCCTTCCAGCTCGACTATCAGCAGCGCTTCGGCATCGGGGTAACCCGCTTGCACCGCCGCCTCCGCCGCTTGTATCGCCAGCCGGTCCATAATCTCAATCGCGCCCGGCAGCATGCCCGATGCCACCACGCGGGAGACGGCATCGCCCGCTTTGCCCAAGTCATCATAGGCCGCCAGGAGGGTGCGATAGCGCTCCGGCTGCGGCAGCAAGCGCACAGTGATTTCCAGGGCGATGCCAAAAAGCCCCTCCGAGCCGACAAATAAGCCGATTAAGTCAGGACCCACGCCACAGCCATCGAGGCTGTCGCTGCCGAATTCGGTCACAGCGCCATCCGCCAGCACGACCTTCATGCCCAGCACATGGTTGCTGGTCATGCCATATTTCAGGCAATGGGCGCCGCCGCTGTTGAAGGCGATATTGCCGCCGATGGTGCAAATGGACTGGCTGGACGGGTCGGGCGCGTAATACAAGCCATAGGGCGCGGCGGCATGTGTGATATGCAGGTTGACCACCCCCGGCTCCACCACGGCGATGCGCTGCTCGGGGTCGATGCTTTTGATGCGGTTCAAGCGGTTGAGCGCAACCAGCAGCCCATCGGCAATCGGCAGCGAGCCGCCAGAGAGGCTGGTGCCGCTGCCGCGGGCGACAAATGGCACCGCCAATTGGTGGCAGAGGCGCACCGTCTCGATGACTTCCGCTTCGCTGATGGGGA
The DNA here is from genome assembly GCA_022825675.1 of Anaerolineae bacterium. Classification (GTDB taxonomy): domain Bacteria; phylum Chloroflexota; class Anaerolineae; order Aggregatilineales; family Phototrophicaceae; genus UBA6055. The sequence goes on from JAJDWK010000024.1 coordinate 6,370, forward strand.
TGACGGCAGCCGCTGGTTTGCTGTGGAAAGCCGTCAGCGCGTCCGATTCATAGGTCAGCAGCTGCGCGTCCCGCGTGAGCAGGCGCTCGGGCGGGTAGAGCGCTTCCAGCGCTTGCAGCAGGGGATGTGCGTTTTTCATCCCGCTTTTAACCGCGCCTCGACTTGCCTGGACAGCTTGCGCAGCGCCTGTTTGGTGATTTGCCTGGCGGCGACATCAAGCAGGCGCTGCCCCACGGCGGCAATTCTGCCGCCGATGCGGGCGTCGCCAGCGTAGTGCATCACCGTGCCGCCATTAGCGCTTTCCAGCCGGATCGCGCCTGCGCCGGTAACATGCCCCGCCGGTCCTTTGCCCTCGACCAGCAGGCGGTAGCTCGCCGGCGCGTCAATATCCGCGAGTTGGAAACGGGCTTCAAACTTGCCGTTGACGGGACCGACGCGCACCGCCAGCTTGCTCTCGTAGTGGTTCTCGCCGATTTCGTTTAAGCCTTTGGAGCCGGGGATGATGCTGCCCAGGACATCAATGTCCATCAGCACTTCCCAGACAAGCTCACGCTCGTAGTCGAAGTCGTAGCTGCCTTCAATGTGCATTGCCGTTCTCCTCGCAACATTGTTTTTCGATCTTTCTGAATAAACTTGCCAGCGCTTTTTCTAGGGACTTCTTGACACCTTTATTCATGTCATCAGGCACCGGTATGGTGATGAAGGGAGCGGGTTTGAAGGAGAGCTTAAGGCTGCCCGCATAGCTCGCAGTAGCGCCTGACTTTTTGCTAAGTGTAAATTTACCCTTGCTCGAAACCTTAAGTTTGTCTTGCTTTCCCCATACAGAAAGCTGAAAACTCTTCGGCTTATTGATGGATTTCAGCTTGAATGTAGTCGCCATCTTGCCTTTGATGGGACCCGCTTTGAGTGGCAGCTTGCCTTTGTATGTATTCTTGCCAACTTGTTTCAGTCCCTTGCTGTCGGCAATGAGACCAGCCAAATAGTCAATATCGGTCAGCTTCTCCCAGACCTGCTCGCGGTCGCCGCATTTGAAACTGTGCTTGCCCTTAATTTTCATGTTCATCCCCCCTTGCGATACTGCGCGTATGATAATGAACTTCGCGCGAAATTACGAATGGCAAGCGCGCGCCGACGCAAAAATTGTGTCTCTGTGGTGCATTACCCCGAGCAAATCTGCTATAATAGCGCCTACACAAAAGCAGAAAGAAAGACGCGGCAGCCATGCTCCTGGAACGGCAATACATCAGCGCCAACGATTTTCTCTTAATCGCGGAAGACCCAGCCTACACCGACCGCACCATTGAGCTCGTAGAAGGAGAAATTATCGAAATGCCATTACCCAACGGAGAACACGGCGAAGTCTTGGCGATTTTGACTATCAGGATTGGGCACTATGTTTTAGAGCGCGGGCTCGGGCGCATCACGACTGGGGACACGGGCTTTGTGCTCGCGCGCAATCCTGATGGCAGGGACACCGTGCGCGGCATAGACCTGGCATTCATCAGCGCAGCCACATCCCCGGCGCCATTGCCGCGCGCGCTGTTGGATTTTGCCCCCGACCTCGCTGTTGAAGTGATTTCCCCCGGCAACAAAGCGGCTGATATTCACCGCAAAATCCGCCAATTGCTCGCCGCGGGCACAAGGCTGGTGTGGATTGTCTACCCCGATACCCAGACGGTGGCGGTACACCGCGCCAGCGGCACCATCACCCTTGAAGTTGGCGACACGCTCAGCGGTGGCGATGTGTTGCCCGGCTTCGAGATGCCCCTGCGCGCGCTCTTCCCCGCGGCGGATTAGCGCGGCACCCGCACAATCACCTTGTTGATGCCCTCTTCATAAGCCGCGTTGCGGGCATAGGCTCGCGCCACCTCGCTGAGCGCATACCGGTGCGAGACCAATTCCGCCAGCTTCACTGTGCCCGCTGCCGCCAGCTTAATCGCCCGCGGGTAGGTATGTTTCATGCGCCGCGACATTAGTATCGTCAGCCCCTTGCGCCGCGCCACCGAATGCTGCAGCCGCAGCCTGTCGTCCGGCGGGATGCCCACCAGCACCAGCCGCCCGCCAGGGCGCGCCATATCCGCCGCCTGCTGCACGGAATGGTCTGCCCAAGCCGCTTCAATCGCCACATCGACGCCGCGCCCGCCAGTTAAATCGCGCAGGACAGCCGCCGGCTCGCAGTCATCGACATTATAGACATGGGTCGCGCCCCAGGCTTTTGCCAGGCGTACGCGCCAGGCGAACTTGTCAAAGGCGAAGATGCGCGCCGCCCCCGCCAGCCGCGCCAGCCGCGTAATCAGCAAACCGACAGGACCCGCGCCCAACACCGCCACCGTGCTGGCGAGGCGGATTTTGCTGAGGTCGATGGCGTGCAAGGCGACTCCCAGCGTCTCCAGCAGCGGACCCGTCTCATCGCCCAGCGCGTCCGGCATCGGGAAGCAATTGCGCGCGCTGACGGTCATGCGCTCGCGCAAGGCGCCATCCTGCGGATATAAGCCATAAAAATAATGATTTGGGCAAAGATTGGGGTGGCCATGCTCGCACAGCTCACAGCGCCAGCAGGGCACCGCCGGCTCGACAGCGACGCGCTGCCCCGCTTGCAGCGGCTGATGCTGCCCATCCAGCGCGCCTGCGCCCACCGCCGCGACTTCGCCCATAAACTCATGCCCCAGCACAAAAGGCTGGCGCGCCACGGTATAACCGATGCGCCCGGTCTCGTACATGTGCAGGTCGCTGCCGCAGATGCCCACCGTCTTGACGCGCAGCGTGATTTCGCCAGGCGCGGGCGGCGGCGGCGGCGGCTCCTCGGCGATGCGGATGTCTTTCGCCCCGTGCAGGCGCGCGACTTGCATATGTCGATTCCTCAATGCTCCCTCTTGGGCATCAATCTATCATTAGCGTGCGGAAACAAAAAGAGGACGATCTGTGGCGACCGCCCTCTGCTGCTTCCTGAGAGTATTGCCTATTGCCGGCGGCTAGTCCCGAGCTGTTCCCAGCGTCGCTTCTTCTTCGGCGATGCGCTCGGGCGTACACTCAAGTTCCGCCAGGAAAGCGGCGTCTTCCGCCTTGCGCGCTTCCAGCGACATCTCCGGCAGGCTGGGCGGCTCGCTGAGTACAGTAAGCTCTCCGCCCTCAATCACCATGACGGCTGAATCCAATATGGAATCGGCAACGGTAATGCCAAATTCCTCAGCGGTATCGAGATTGACAGCCACGCCGAGATTTACCCGGGAGCTGATGCCAGTGGTGCTGATATCCAGCGCGCCGTCAATATAAGCGGCGATCATGCGCCCGACAGTCAGGCCTTCGCCGTAGAAATCATCAAAGCCGGCGCCGACCAACGCGCCATGATAAATAAAGCGCGGCGACACGCCGAAGACCGGAATGCCGTAGTCTTCCGCCGCGCTAAGGACGGCGGGTATGCCTCTCGACTCCCTGTAGCCCGCGCCTATCATCACCATCTCCACGCCTTTGTCCGCCAGGCTGGCGGTCGCCTGGGGCAGGTCAGCCGTTGATGCAATGGAGGCGACTTCAACAGTCAAACCCAGCGCTTCGGCGAATCTGGTGATTTGACTGACGCCATAAACGCTTTGCGTTTGCGCCGGATCGACTATTGTGCCGATGGTCTGAATATCGGGCATTTGAACCTGGGACAAAGCCACATATTGCTCATAGGGAATCGACATGTGTGTGCCGGTGATATGCGGCATCTTGATGCAAGGCGCATCGGCGATGCCGGCCGAATAGGGAGCGCTGACGATGGCGAAGAGCAGTATCGGCGGGTCTTCCATCTCTTTGGTGATGTTCGCGGTAATCTGCGTGACCGGCGTGGAAAAAGTCAGCAGGATATCGGCGCCGCGATCCAGCGTCTTCTCGACCATGGCGTTGATGTTGGTGACATCGCCCGCCGCGTCCAGCCAATAGACATTGATATGCTCGCCGTCCAGATCCAGGTTCTCATCCAGCAATTCGCGCTCGGAAGGCGATATCAATTCATGCGCCTGCAAGATATCCCATATACCGGGTTTTGCGATATCTTCTGTACCCGTGGCGCGATAGCGCAGGAAAGCGATCGTGGGTTTGTCATCATCCGCCAGCGCTGCTGGGGTAAGCAGCAAGGCAAGCAGGACAAGCGATAATACAATGGACTTCCGATACATGAGTGACTCCTTCATGTTCCTTGAGTAAGACAGACAGTGTAATTACTCTTCAGCGTTTTGCAAAGCCGCTTGCTGCTCGGCGATTATTTCATCCGTGCATTCCAGCCCGGCGAGAAAGTCCCTATCCGCCGCCCGCCGCTCGTGCAATGGCAGGTCCGGCAGGGTGATCTCCACCTCGGGATAGCGGGCGGAAACGCCCTGTGCCGTCTCGCCGTTCTCGACGATGTATGCCGCGCCATCCAGCAGCGCTTGGGAAATCTCGACATCTTGCAGGTCAGCCGCGTCAAGGTTGACGGCGAAGGCGAAGTCGTCGCTTTCATAGATGGCGGTCTTGGCGATGTCCATAGCGCCATCAAGATGGGCGATGAGCATGTTGCCGGCGATTGCGCCCTGCTTGTACAGCCCGAAGAAGCCGCCGCCAATCGTCCCGCCGCGATAGGCGTTCTGTGGCGCCGAAAAGAGCACCGGCAGCCCATAATCATAAGAGATCGACAAGAGCAGGTTGAAGCCCTGGAAGGTGAAGATGGGCACGATGATGGCTTCCGCGCCTTGATTCGCCAGGTTTTCCACCGCTTGATACAAATCCGGCGTCACCGCGATGGATTCCGCCGCTACAGTGATGCCCAGCGACTCGCCGATTTCCCGTATGCGCGCCACGCCCACTTCGCTGGCTCGCTGCGCTGTAGAATAGATCGCGCCCGCTACTTTCATGTCCGGGTTCTGCAGCAGAAGCAGCGGCACGATGTCTTCATAATTGGTAACCGGCACCGTGCCGATGACAAAGTCCGGCTTGATGCAGGAGGTTTCCGCCACCCCGGTGATGTAAGGACCTGAAGTTACCGTGAAGATCAGCTTGGGCGGGTCGATGAACTCGCGGATGGCGTAATAGGCGATTTGTGTCATCTGGGTGGTGAAGGTGACGAAAACATCAGCGCCTTTATCCAGGGCTTCGTCAATGATGACATTCGCTTCCATGCGGTCAAAGAGGGCATCGCCATAGAAGATGTTGATCTTCTCGCCCTCGATGCTGCGCTCTTCGTCCAGCAGCGCCCGCTCGGCTTCATTGATGTAGCCGTAGGCCTGCAGCATGTCCAGGATGGCTTTTTCCGCCAGCCCGACATTGCTGGAATCGCCCCATTTCAAGAAGGCGACCGTCGCTTTTTCCTCAGCCTGCGCCAGCGCGCCCGCCCCGCAGAACAAAGCAACCGCAATAATTAATGGCGCAACATATCTCATCGTGCTGAATCTACCTTTCAAGCGCGCCCGCATACCAGTAAATGCAAGGTTAAGTTATGCAACAGAATGCCGTAATTATCCCCGCCCCCAACGCCCCCCATAAAGAGGGAGGGGGCTTAAGCTCAGCCCAGCAACTGCCGGTCGGAGAGTTCCGCGCCGCTGTCCAGCGAATGGAAGCGCTCGATCAAATCGGCTGGCTGCAGGTTCTTCCGCTCTTCGCCGGCGATTTCGAATACAATCCGCCCCTGGTCCATCATGATGACGCGGTCGCCCAAAACACAGGCTTGCTGCATGCTGTGTGTAATCATGACCACGCTGAGCTCCTGCGAGCTCGCCAACTGCTGCGTCAAATTGATGACTTGCTCGGCGGCGTTGGGGTCAAGCGCGGCGGTATGTTCATCCAAAAGCAGCAGCTGCGGCTGCGTCAAAGTCGCCATCACCAGCGTGACTGCCTGGCGCTGCCCGCCGCTCAGCAGGGCGACATCGGCATCAAGGCGGCGCTCCAAGCCCAGATGCTCGCGCTCCAACTGCTCGATGAACCAGCTTTCCTGCTCTTTTTTGACATCGCGGCGGAAGCTGGCGCTGCGCCCATGGATTGCCGCCAGCGACAGATTCTCGCGGATTGTCAAACCGGGGCAGGTGCCCAGGCGCGGGTCTTGAAAGACGCGCCCAATCGCATGGGAGCGGCGGTATTCCGGCATGTAGGTGATGTCGTCGCCATCCAAAACGATGCGCCCGGCGGCGGGCGGCACCGCGCCCGAAATCACATTAAACAGCGTGCTTTTGCCAGCGCCGTTAGAGCCGATGACAGTTACGAACTCGCCTTTGTCCACCTGCAGCGACAAATCCCGCAAGGCGCGCACTTCGTTGGGCGTGCCCGCGTTAAAAGTAACCGTGACATTTTCCAGGGAAAGCATGGGTCTATTATCCGCCATGTCTCTGCTGATAGGTCTTCCAACGGTCATAGAGCCGCGGCGTGCCCAGCGCCGCCAGCACCACCAGCGCGCTGACAAATTGAATATCGGTTGTGGGCAGGTCCAGCGCGCTGAAGATCCAGGCGCGGGAGATATCAAAGACCAGCATGCCGGTAACCGCCGCAATCAGCAATTGCCCGACAGTGCGCGGCCGCAAAAGCACCTCGCCGATGATAACCGCCGCCAAGCCGCGCACAATCAAGCCGAAGCCCAGGCTGACATCGGCGAAGCCAAATTGCTGCACCACCAAAGAACCCGCCACCCCCGCCAAGCCATTCGCCGTCATCAAGCCGATGATTATCATCAGGTTGTGATTCAAGCCGGTGGCGCGCACCATCTGCGGGTTCTTGCCAGTTGCCCGTATCGCCAAGCCAATTTCCGTGCGCAAGAACCAGTAGAGGATGCCCAAAACGATGAGAATAATGACGCCGAAGAGCATAATCTCCAGCAAATTGGTTGATTGCCGCCGCATCTGGTCGCCGAATTGCTCCACCAGCCAGCCGCGGAAATCTTTGGAATAGCGGCTGATGAGCGTCTCTTCGCCCAGCAGCGGCACATTGCTTTTGCCGCCCATGATATGCAAAGTGACGGTATAGGCGGCGGTAATCACGATGATGCTGGCGAGCAAGCCTTCAATTTTGAAGATGATGTCGATGAGCGCGGTGGCGAGCCCGGTCAGCGCGCCAGCCACAAAAGCGGCGGCGATGGCGATTTCCGGGCTATAGCCGTTGACTATCAGCACGGCGCAGGTGGCGCCGCCGATGGGAAAAGCGCCATCGACCGTGAGGTCAACGAAGCCAAGCACCCGAAAAGTGAGGAAGACGGTAACGCCCGCCAAGGCATAGCCCAGCCCTTGCCCCACCGCGCCGATATTGACATTGCCCGCCGACATAAAAGCGGCGATCACAAGGACAAGCGCCGCGCCGCGCAGCCAGAAGGCGCGGTTCGCGGAAGTTTCGCGGGCATCCGTCTGCGCTGTGGCGGCTGATGTCGCGTTCATGGAAGTCTCGTCACCGTTTGTTTGCACCCGTGAGTATAGCAGCAACCTTGCTGGATTGTAATGCGATATGTAAGAATTGCAAATGGAATCGCTGTAGGGGAGCAGTGAATATGTCTATTCTGCCTTGTGGTAAGATTGAAAATAGCTGGTAAAGGTGGCGGATTGCAGGTGCGTGGCGTGGGTGAGAAAATGCCAATCAGCAAGCTGACGATACAGGGCTTCAAAACCCTGCGGGATGTAGAGCTGGACTTGGGCAGGCTGAATGTGCTCATCGGTCCCAATGGCGCGGGGAAGAGCAATGTAATAGCATTCTTTGAGATGCTGCGTGAGATGGTCGACGGTCGGCTGCAAGTTTGGGTGGGGAAGCGCGGAGGGGCTGATCGACTGCTTCATTTTGGAGGCAAACAGACTTCCCAGCTCACATCAAAAATTGCCGTTGGTGAGAGTTACTATGAGTTCGATTTGCAGCCAACCGATGATGAACGATTTGTATTTGGTAGCGAGCATGCCCGAATTGTCGTAGATGGCGTGATTAGGAATGAACAATGGATTAGCGGCGGCGAGTTCAAATCAAAATGCTTGACTGCGGCTAACCTACATAGTGAGTATGGGTATGTAAAAGACTTTTATGAAGCGATCGCTAACGCGAAAATCTATCACTTTCATGACACCGGTGATACTGCTCCGGTGAAAAAGAAGCATGGCTTGCACGATCATCATTACCTTCGTCATGATGCCAGCAACTTGGCGGCATATTTGTTCATGCTTAGGGAATTTCGTCCAGATATCTACAATGAAATCTGCAAAATAGTCCGGTTAGCTCTTCCTTTTTTTGATGATTTTATTCTTCGTCCTGAGAAGTCTTCTGACCCCGGCTACTATCCCATCCAACTTCAGTGGCGGCAAAATGATAGCGACTACCCTTTCCTGCCCAGCCAACTGTCGGACGGCTCGCTGCGGTTCATTAGCCTGGTTACAGCTTTGCTACAACCCGACCCTCCAGCGACCATACTCTTTGACGAACCAGAACTTGGTTTGCATCCCTATGCCATCCATCTGCTGGGCGCGCTTTTGCGCTCGGCATCGCAGCGCATGCAAGTCATCGTCGCGACGCAATCCTCGCTCCTGCTTGACGAATTCAGCGTCGACGACCTGATTGTGGTCGAACTTCAAGAGGGCGCGTCGGTCTTCAAACGTTTAGAGGAAAAGCAGTTTGAGGAGTGGCTTAAGGACTTCTCTGTCGGGGAACTCTGGGATAAGAATGTGCTTGGCGGGGGCTTGCCCTAGTGACCATCATCTATATCATTTGCGAGGGCAAAACTGAAGCCGAATTTGTCAAGAGTGTGCTTGCGCCCGTGTTGGCAGCTGAAAAGCGGTTTGTCCATCCGGTGCCGATTGGCGGCAATGTCACATATTCTCGGTTGCAGCGATATATACGCAGCCAACTGCGCAACCATCGGCGAGCGTATTGCTCAACTTTGTTCGATTATTACGGGCTGGATTCAGAATTTCCGGGGCGAAAACTGGCATCGACCAAGTCCAGTCTCAGCGACAAAGCGCAAGCAATACAGGATGGCTTGCAAGATGAATTAAGCCGAACAATCGAAAGCGGACTCTTGCAACGATTCAGACCCTATGTTCAGATGCATGAGTTTGAAGCCTTGCTGTTTAGCGATACAGACGCCTTAGCAGAGGCAATTGGACAAAAGGACTTGCGAAGCAAGTTTGCCACTATTCGCCAAGTCTTCAAAACCCCGGAACATATAGACGACAGTCCGGTCTCTGCGCCATCAAAACGCATTCTTAATCTTGTCCCCGGCTATGAGAAACCGCTGATGGGCAGGCTTGCGGCAACTGCCATCGGCCTTCCCAAAATCCGCGCCGAATGCCCGCTCTTCAACGCCTGGCTCCAATCTCTTGAAAATCTGCCGCCCCCGCCCGTCTAAACCCCCCACAGCAGCTTCAAGCCCAGCAGCATCGTCAACAGCGCCACCGCCGACATGCCGATGCCGACCTTGCTGAAATCCCGATTCCTGTAGCCGCCCGGTCCCATCATCAGCATATTCACCGGGTGCGATATCGGCGTGATGAATGCCAGCGAGCAGGCGATCGCCACCGCCAGCGCCATCGCCCGCGGGTCTATGCCCAGCTGCAGCGCCGCCTTAATCGCGATGGGACCCACCAGCAGCGGCGTCACCTGCCCGCCGATGACCTGCACTACCGCCATCGTCAGCGCCGCGATGACCGCCACCAGCAGCAGCGGGCTGGAGCCGGCAAGGCTCACTTCCAAAAGAGCGCCAACGCGGTCCGCCAAACCGCTTTCGGTGATGGCGAGGCTGAGCGGCAGCATGCCCGCCACCAGAAACACCGTGCGCCAGTCCACCGCGGTATAAAATTGCGGCATCGGCAGGCAGCGCGCCACCGCCATGGCAACCGCGCCGCCCAGCATCGCGATCGGCAAAGGCAGCAGGTTCGCAATCGCCAGCGCCAGGACGAGTACGGTGATGGCGATGGCATAAGGCGCTTGCGGGCTGAGCTGGGAAGGCGCTGCGAAGTCCCGCGCCGGCACGATGTAATCCGGGTCCTTCGCCAGCTGCTGGAAATCGTCCGCTTCGCCCACCACCAGCACCGCATCGCCGACCTTCAGCGGCCGGTTGCGCACATTCTCGTGGTAGCTTTTCCCATTTTGCCACAGCGCCATCGCCAGCAGCCCGGCATTGCGGTTCAGCTTCACAGCGGACAAAGTTTTCCCGATGGCTTTTGAGCGCGGCGCGATGATGATTTCGCGCGGCTCGATAGGCAATTCTCCGCCTTTAATCAGCTCATTTCCCCAGGCGCAGAGCTCTTTCAGCCGGTCTTCCTGCCCGATTATCAACAGCTTGTCGTCTGGCAGCAGCCGCTGCTCGGCTTTGGGCACGGCGATAGTCTTGCCATTGCGCCAGACCGCCGCCACCGTCAATCCCAATTCCGCGTTGATGCCGCTGGCTTGGATGGTGGTATTGGCGAGCCGTGAACCCGCCCGCACCCGCAGCAGCCACATGTGCCCCGCCAGGTCGTAGGTATCTTTTAAGTCCGCTGGGAAATAGGGCGGCGTTTGCGAAGCGGGCGCGGGCAGCAGATGCCTGCCCAGCGCCAGCATATACAGCAGCGCCGCCGCCACAATCAAGCCGCCCACGGGCATAAAATCCAACATGCCCAAGCCGGCATTGCCTTGCGCTATCAGCAGCTCGCTCATCAGGATGTTGGCGGTTGTGAAATAGGTCGCCATGCCGCCGACGGTAACGCCGAATGCCAGCGGCATCATCAGCTTGGAGGCGGCGACGCCGCTGTCGCGCGCCACCTGCACTACCGCCGGCAGCAAGACCGCCCCCGCCGCCACATTGTTCATCAACAGCGAGACCGCCGCCCCCACCGACATCACCAACGCAATCAATTTTGCCTCGGAGCCGCGCCCATAAGCCTGCAGCTGCCGCGCCACCCAGCGCATGACGCCCGTCTGCTCCAAGCCGCGGGTGATGATCAGCAAGCCGATTATCGTGATGACCACCGAGCTGCTGAAGCCGGAAAGCGCCTCAGCCGCCGGTATCAGCCGCGCCACCGCCACCATCAGCAAAACGAGCAGCGCGATGATGTCGATGCGCAGCTTCGTAAACGCGAGCAGGGCGAGCAAGACCGCGATTATGCCGATGACAGTGAGCTCGGGGGCTGTCAGCATGCCGCCCTTTCCGCCTCAGTCCGCCCGGCGCAATAGCCGCAAGCCATCATGCCCCGCGACCACGACCGCATGCGCCATGCCCAGGAACAAGCCATGCTCAACGATGCCGGCGCGGCTGTTGAGCGCCCCGTTCAATTCCGCGAGATTGCGTATAGCGCCGAAGTCACAATCCAGGATGAAATTGCCCTGGTCGCTGCGGTAGGGCGCGCCAGCCGCCAGGCGCAAAGTTGGCGCCGCGCCCAGCTGCCGCAAGTATCCCGCTTGTGATTGCCAGCCGAAAGGCGTTACCTCAACTGGCAGCTGATATTGGCTGCCGAGGCAAGGCGACCGCTTGGTCTCATCCACGACGATGACAAACCTGCGTGTTGCCTGGGCGACAATCTTCTCGCGCAGCAAGGCGCCGCCGCCACCCTTAATCACATTCAAGTCGTCATCCACTTCATCCGCGCCATCAATAGTAACATCGACCAGCGGGCGCTCGGCGAATGTCGTCAGCGGGATGCCAAGCTCACGCGCGGCGGCTTCAGTCGCGATTGAGGTGGGCAGGGCGGCGATGTCATGCAGGCTGCCGTCTTGTAAGCGCTCGGCGATGCGGCGGGTGGCGAAGATGGCGGTGCTGCCGGTGCCGAGGCCGATGGTCATGCCGGAGCGCAGAAATTCATCGGCGGCATGTCTGCCCGCGCGGCGCTTGCATGCCTGGATATCCATAGCGGGAGTATACGCCGGAAATCGCGGAATTCCACCACAGAACCGGGGCAAGTTCAGCCCCCGGCCGTTGGGATGCGGAGATTGTTTGACAGCCGGGCATGAGCGTTCGGCATTCGCACAGAAAAAGCGGGCGATGTAGGGGCGTTTCGCCGAAACGCCCGCAAGATTGTGTCGCTTTGTGTGGGCGAGCTCGTCCCTACAAATCGCTAGAAGCATGTTGCAATTGACATGGATGATTTTGCTGCAATTGCCCTGCTGCCACCCCGGGAAAAACTTGAAAACAGCGCAATTTTAATCTATACTACGATAAATTATTGCGCTCACACTGTTTCAGTGGAGGTATGCTTATGTTTTCTTTCCGTGTACCGCGACTTCTTCTTTATGCGCTTCTGCCGTTTCTGCTCTTCGCGGGGCTTCTCAGCCCGTCCCGGCCGCAGGCGCAGCAAGTGCTGCCCACCGCTACGCCAACGCTCACCAGCTTGTCCGCGGCGGAGTTGAACTACCCTTGGACACATCCGACGCCGACGACAAATGACGCGGTGCGCCTGAAGTACCTCCGACATGACTATGTGCAAATCCATTGGGACAATATCATCAGCGGTGTGGAAACGGATCTTTCGCCGTACTACCGGGTGTATCTCGCCCCCGTCGGCTTTAAAGGCTGGAAAAGAGCCATTCTTGGGTATTGGTGGTACGAATATACCGCCGCAAAAGGCATGAAGCCGGATACGGAATACAAAATCTGGGTAACTGTGGCTGACGAGTGGTGCCGGCGCCAGACCTGTTTTGGCAAGCCATTGGCGAGCCTGGATGTATTCACCTTCCGCACTCCGCCCAAGCCGGTCAATGTAGCGCCCGCCGGCACTATAACCGTATCAGACATCAAAACACGCAGCGGGGACTATACCGGTAGATATAAAGTCTATTGGGGGGATTTCGCCTCCAGCTTCTCCTCGAACCACGGGCTGTCCGTTACCGTGGTTGTGCAGGCTGCCGGTGCCAGCAAAGCAATTACCCATACCAGGTATCACTTATATCGGAGCATAACCCTAAAGCTCAAGCCCGATACCGAATACACCGCCTTCGTGAAGTTATGCAACAAGGGTTGTGATGCGGTTTTCAAGCAGTCGCTGCCGACCACTTTTCGCACCTTGCCGGATCCAAACGCGCCGCCAACTGATACGCCAGTCGCGCAGCAAGGGCAGCAAGACCAGGTCGTATTGCCCAGCGATACGCCGACGCCAACCGCCACTTCTACGCCTACTAACACGCCAACAGCAACTTCTACGCCGACGAATACAGCTACGCCAAGCCCAACAAGTACGCCCACGAATACGCCGACGCCCACCAACACGCCCGACCCCGGCAGCCTGCCCACCGATGGCAGCCTGGGCATGATATTCCAGGTATCCAAAGACCACATCAAGGTCCAGTGGAGCGACATGGGCAAGGTGCTGCTCTATTTCGTTGAAATCAGCGGCGGCGGAAGCCATTACGACTTCGTAACGCCCAACGCTGGCACAACCGCGCATACTTTCAAAGGATTGAAGGCGGGCATCAGCTATACCGTCAGCATCACCGCCTATCAGGAGAGCGGGGTCAATCCCGTTCTCACGAAGCATGTGAAAACCGCGCCCGCCGGTCCGCCGACAGCGACGCCGATCCCGTCAAATACGCCGATACCCTCGGACACACCCATTCCAACCGATACGCCGGTCGCCTCGGATACACCCGTGCCAAGCCTGATTCAGACTTTAATCGGCTACCGCGATGAGCAGGCATCAAACACCGACCATTACAAGCGCTGGGCGCGAGCGCTGGCGGCGCTGGGGCATGGCAGTCACGCCAACCCGATGACGCTGGCGGAAGCCAAAAATATGGCGGATACTTACAGCCGCAACCGCTGGCAGCCGGTGGTCGATGCGCTGACGGAGATGCAGCAGCAGTCTCAGCAGCAGCAAGTTGATGATACGCCGACGCCAACGGCAACATCCACTTCGACGCCGACTGCCACCGCCACGCCAACAAATACGCCGCTGCCGACGGCGACGAACACGCCCATTCCGCCGACGAACACGCCGATTCCAGCGGCAACAAACACGCCCGTGCCCAGCGGACCTCACGCCGCATTGATTAGCACCTTAATAGTCTATGCGCAGGAGGATTACGGGGCGGAGCATCAAAAACGCTGGAAGCGGGCGCTGGCG
>JAJDWK010000011.1 GCA_022825675.1 Anaerolineae bacterium
CAAATCACATATACTGTGGTGAAGAAGGTGTCTAAATCCATGAGTAAGCTCCTTACCGGTCCGTTTGGCACTTACTCTAAATTAGCACCTTCTTCCTATTTGCATCTGCCAATCGAGAACCAGTAGCGGACAAGCCTTATAAGACAATAGAATCAAAATTGAATGAACGGGTTGTACCTATTCAGGCCCATAATGCGGCTGATTCACAAACGAATTCACTTGGTGATATTGAAGTAGCTATCAGGGAAACTGAGCAATTAATTACTGTCTACGAAATGAAGGCGCGGCAAATCACTCGCGATGACATTGACCAAGCGCTAGCAAAGCTAGCGTACGGCTCTGGCGATGTGAGACAATATTTGTTCATAGTTACACAACCTGCCAATGATGAAATTCAGGAGCATGTTTGGAAGCTGAACGAAAGACATTTAGGAACCGAATTTACCATTCTGGACTGCATTTCGTTTGTCCGCCACTTTCTACATCTATTCTATCAAGTGAGAATAGATTTTCTGAACAATTATCAGAATCTGGTGTTGGCTGAACCTGACAGTGCTGTTCGCCAGCCTCTAAAAGAACTATTTCTCTCTTTGCGGAACGCAGCTGCAAGCATCAATTGCGATTGATCGACAATGTCAATATCCAGGTAGACTTGAGTCGGCGCTTAGCCACGCCAAAGGCTGATAGCTTCTCTATCCTTGTATTCACGCCACCGGCTGCTGCTGGGCGCGCACGGGCTGCACCATGCCCTTTAGTATCTTCTCCAGCGCCATCGTGTAGCTGCAGAGCCCGCGCCTGGCAAAATACTCGGATGTGCTTGTCCAAATGCCCTCGTCATAGGTGATAAAATGCTCGCGGTTATAACCGGCGAAACTGCATTCAAAGCTGAGCAGCTCGATGCGGTCGCTTTCGGCGGCGTAACGCTTGGCTTTTTCCACATCGCTAACGATATTCTGCCCCGGCGCATAGGGCAGGGGAGGGCGCTTCAACATCGGTTTTAAGAGTGTTTCCAACGTCATGATATGCGGGCAAATAGCAAATTTTTTGAAGCCAGGGCAGCTGCAGTCCCAGCCCTCGTCATCAAGCGTAATCTCATAGTGGTTGTTTGTGCCGCTAAAGTTCAGGGCAAGGCGGTGAAAGGTCACGCGCTCTGGCTGGCTGGCGTATTCGCCCGCCCGTTGTATTTTGTTTATCATGCTTGTGTCCATGCTTCCCCTCCAATAAAGGTATACGCTGCGAAAAGAAAAACGCGCGGCGAAAATCCAGGTTTCACCGCGCGTCGCTTTGTCCAGCCAGCTCAGGATCTATGGAAAGGCGCTGCGCCACGAGATTAGCTGCTTTCGCTGTTTTCGCTATTGTTTTTTGTCATCGCCCGCTTTCGCTTCGTGATGGCAGCGCGCCAATTTCCCCCAATACTTAAAGTTTACGCCAAGCTTAAAAGGATGTCAAAGGCAGCGGCGGGATGCGCGCGGAGTTCTGTCGATTGTGCACAAAAGGCGCGGCTTCAGCTATCAGCGGCGGGGGATGCCGCCAAGCCCAAGGTCAGCGATTCGATATAGATGCAATGCCGCCAGGGGATGGCGACCTGCTCGGCGGAGAGAGCCTCAGCGCTCAGTTGGATGCCCGCCCCGCGGATGAGCGCGAAGGGCAGCGCTTCGTCCCGCTCGCCCATCACCACTTGGGCGCAAGCCGCCAGGGAATCGGCGATGCCAATTTGCGTAACCGCCATTGGGTTGCCAAAGAGGTCGCGTTTGCCGCGTTCGTCCTGGATGGGCTGGAAGCCCGCCATCGCGATGGCGATGCCGGTGGTGCCATAACGCCCGGGCATCAGCCAACTGTCGGTTAATATCAAGCCGAGCTGGCAGCCCAGCGCCCGCTTTAAGCCCTGCCGCAGCGCTTCCGCCAGCGCGAAGGGCTGCCGCGGCAGCAGCACAACCTGCCCGCTGGGGATGTTCGAGCGGTCCAAGCCGGCGTTGGGCGAAATCACGCCGCCTTTGGCGGTGAGCAGGAAGCCCAGCTCAATGCCGCCGAAGATATAATCAGCTTCTTCCAGCACCAGCTGGGCGAGCGCGGGGTCCATTTTGTAGCGCGCCGCCAGCGCTGCCGCCCGCGGGCTGGGCAGAACATCCGCCAGTTTGACGATGCGGCCGCCGGCGATTGCCGCGTATTTGCTGGAAATCGCCAAGACATCGCCAGTTCGCGGCTGCAGCCCGGCGGCATCAAGGCTGTCGAGAGCGGTGGCGAGCAGGTCAAATGGCTGCTGCCGCACGGGCGCGGCGACCGGGTATATCGTCATGGGCTTTGGCATCGGGGGCGCTTTCTGCTCCGACAAAGGGTGGGGCATCATGCTAGCACAGTTGGCGCGGGCTGTCAGCGGGCGCGGGGAAATGCACCAGAGCAATCATGCGTCGATGACGCCGAGTATCAGCACACGGTCTTCCGCCGGCTGGGCGATGGCGAGATAGAGGCCATCCGCGCTGAATGCCAGCGCCGCGGCTGCCGCCTCCAGCGTGAGCGCCGGCGCATAGGCGCTGAGGGCGTTGCCGATGCGCAATGTTGGCGCGCCTGCGGGAGCGCGCAGCAACAGCGCATAAAGCGCTTCGGCACCGGCGAGCGCCCGCGGGTGGAATGCGAGCGCCGCCAGCCCCTTCCCGCCGTGATGCGCGAAGCGCAGCGCCTCGCCGCCGGGCAGGGAGAGTTGGTAGAGGCTGTCGCCGCTGCTGTAAACAAAATCGCCCAAATCGGCGCTGGGCGCGGCGCTTAGCAGCGGCGGCTCCGCGGACGCTATCAGCGATTGGCTGTGGCGCAAGCCGCCATCCGCGCTCGCATAGACCCAGAGGGCGGCGCGCTGCGGGAAATCGGCATTGCCAGCCGCCGCCAGCCAAGCGCCATCAGCGCTGAAGGCGAGCGCCGTCAGCGGATAGGGGAAGCTGTAGTGGAATTCCGCCGCCCTGTTGGGTCCTCCCGCGGGCATGAGCGTCCACAATTTCAGCTCGCCGGCATAGCGGGCGGGCTTCAGCGCCTCATCCCCGCTGGTGGCGGCAAGCGCCGTACCCGCTGGCGACCAGGCGAGCGCCGTCACCGCGCTTGCCAGGCTGCCGACGCTCTCCAGTGCCCCGGCGCTGCCATCAGCCGCCAAAGGCAGAACAACTATGGTCCCATCAGCCGCGCCCAGCGCCAGCCAGCGCTCGTCCGGGCTGAAGGCGAAGGCGCTGATGCGCTCGCCGTCCGCCAATGTGTAGGGCGGTCCCGCCGCGGCGAAACTCGGCGGATGAAATAGCGCGACTTCCCCGCCGCCAGAAAGCGCCGCCAGCCAGCGCCCCGCTGGCGAAAATGCGACCGCCCGCGGGGATTCGAGCGCCAGAACCCGCGCTGTATCAAGCGCCTGCAGATTGCCGCCGTGCCAGGGGCGCTGCGCCGCCAGCCGCGGTTCCTCTGCGAGCGGACGCCGCCAAAGGTCCTCAGCGGGTGCCGCGCCAATCGGCTCGAGATAATAGTGGTTGGCATTGGCGTCGCTCTCAACTGTCCAGCCGCTGGCAGCGCCCGCTTGCACCTGCCACCAGACAAAACCCTGGCTGCAGGCGGGTCCATCCAGCACGGCATCAAGCAGGGCGCGCGGAGGAATCTCGCCAATCTGCTCCGCGTTAAGCGCGGGCGCGGCGCGCAGACGATTCACCAAAGTCGCCGATGCCACCCGCGCGTTGGCTTTGCCGATGCTGATGCGTGGGCGCAGGAAGCCGACATATCCAGGCGGGCAAAAGTGCACGCTGCCACTGCTGACCTGCGCCGGGTCAAGTATCGGCAGGCGCTGGCAGCTGCCGGAAAGCTCCAGCACACTGCGGCTCACCCAGCCTTCGCGATAAAAGAGCCAGGCGCTATCCGCGCTCATGCCGAGGACCGGCTGGCTGGCTGGCGCTGACAGCCGCGTGACGACAGCGCCGGCGGGACTGACGCGCACATTGGCGTAGTCGCCGCTGGCGCGCAGGAAGCAGCCAGTCGCCGCGCCCAAAGCCGCGTTGACCAGCGGGATGTTGTAACAAGCGCCGCGCAAAGTTGATGCCCGCGCCCAGCCGCCCGACAGCTGATACCAGCCGCCCGCAGCGCGCGCGTGCACAGCGCTGTATTCTGGCAGCGCCAGCGCCGGCACCAGCAGCTCGCGGATTGCCGAGTTGGCGCTGGGCTGGGCGTGGAGCGGCAGGCTGCCGCCGCTGATATGGCAAGTGGCGTCAGCGCCGCGCCGCGCGCTTGAATGCCCGCTGCCATCCGCCGGGCAGCCCATGGCGAAATCCGCGCGGAGAATGCCGTGGTCATCGGGGCAGATGTCGCGGTTGTCAGGCAGCCCATCGCCATCTCGGTCAAGCAGCAGGGCGCAGCCTTCGGCGGCGGCCGCTCCCGCTTGCTGCGGGCAGCGGTCGCCGCTATCGGCGATGCCATCGCCGTCGCGGTCGTTTTGGCTGCTGATGGGGCAGCCCGCGCCGTCACCAGCGGCAGCGATCCAGGGGCAGGCGTCGTCAGCATCCGGCAGGCCGTCGCCATCCGCATCAGCAGCCGCGCGCGCCAGGGGCAAAGTTCCCGCGCCGAGCCGCGGCAGGCGCTCGTCACAGGGCTGCGTCAGCGCGCCATCAGCCGAAACATGTATGGCGAAGGGCGCGCCTTCAAAGTCAAATTCCAGGCGATAGGCATCAACCGCCGCGGGCAGCGGGACGCCAGCCACCAGCGCGCAGCCGAGGGCGGTTGTCGCCACCATTGGCAATTGCTCAATGCTGAGCGGCGGCGCTGCTGTCCAAGCGGGGAAGAGGCGCGCCATCATCGCGCTGGCGGCGGCACCCGGCGCTTGCGCCTGCGCCGGGCACGGGCTGATAGCGAAGAAGAGCAGGAGCGGGAGCAGGACACAGATACGCAAGGCGGCGCACTTTGGTCAAAGCGGACAGTTGCGGCAATTGTAGCAGCCACGCGCTTTTCACGGCTAGATTTTCACTGCTTTGCTGCGCTTGCCTCTGCGCCTCTGTGGTGAATGCTTGTGTCATGCTCGCCAAGAGAAGCATATGCGCAAAATTCGCCACTCCCGAAAATTTCTCAAACTGGCGCAAACGCGTTATACTTATTGGCAGCGGTACTGATATTCTGAAACGGTACTGTGCCAGCAGCTTCATATCAGCGTGTTTGCGGCGCATCATCGCAGCTTTCAAGCCACTTCCAGCCCCACGCTCGCTGACCAAGGAGGAGATCATGCAGCCGAGTGACAGCTTGCGCCTGGTCTTGCGGCGGGGACCCCAACCCAACCAAGCCTTTGAAATCAAAAACGATATTACCACCCTGGGGCGGGATATCAGCAACGATATCGTCATCAACGACCGCGAAACCAGCCGCAACCATCTGCGCCTGATGCGCTCCGGCGATTCGGTTACATTGGAAGACCTCGGCTCGACCAATGGCACCTTCGTCAATGGCAAGCGCGTTTCTGGCATCACCCCCTTGCAGCACGGCGATATGATTGGCTTGGGCGAGACGGTCACGCTCGCGCTGGAAGCGGTCGCCCAAGAAGCGGAACCAGCGCCCATCGTCCCGCCTGAAGGGGCGGAGACGCCGCTGCCGCTGATGCCGCCCCCCAGCGGCGACTTGCCCGCCCCGCAGGAATATGGCTTACAAGGCAGCTCGCCCAGCCCTGACGCGCCCTATGCCCCGGGCGCTGAGGCTTACCCGCAGCAGCCGCCCGCCAAGTCCCCCTTCGGCGATGCCGCCGCGCCGGGACAGTATCCAGCGGCGCAAGGCGGGCAAACGCCACCCGCGCCGCCACAAGGCTATCCCGGCTATGAGTATGACCCCTATGCCGTGCGCGAAGAGGGCGGCGGCACTTCCCCCTGGCTGATATTGGGCTGTTTTGTCTTTTTTGTGCTGGTTTTTGTCTGCTTTGCCGGCATCGCCCTGGTGATAGTTGATGAGCTTTGCCTCTGGTTTGATATCCCGGTGCTGCGGGATATCGTCAACGCGCTCGGCTATTTTGAATGCGCGCCCTAAACCCTGACGGGCAATCCAGGGCAATTGCATCAAATTATTCTTCACCACAAAGACACAAAGGACACTAAAGATAATCCTATAAATCCGCAGAAAAGAACTCGATGTAGGGGCGTTTCGCCGAAACGCCCTCAATATCCAAGCAATTTTCGTGGGCGACTCACAGAGTTGCCCCTTCATATCGCTATAATTGCGCGGCAATCGACGTTAAATGGATTTGATGCAATTGCCCTGGGCAAGGCGGGAATGCGCCAGCCAAAATCGCCAAAATCGCCTATACTATATCAGCAAAAGTGAGGATAGCCCGAGCCATTGGCTCGGCAAAATGGCATGCTCAAGCGGGCGACAGCAGCAAGCAAGGCGCGAAGTACCCGAAGGCTATGCTGCCGATTGGCGCTGGCGCTCTTGCTGCTTATGGCGCTTTCCGCCTGCGCGCTGCCCGAGCTGAACCCCCCGACCGTGACGCCGACCGCCAGCGATACCCCAGTGCCAAGCGCAACGGCTCTCGCCGCCACCGCCACGCCCTGGCTGTCCCCGACCAATACCGCGAGCGCATCGCCCAGCCCATCCGCGACATCCACTGCCACCGCATCGCCAACAGCGACAGCGACTGCCACCCGCTTCGCCATCGTCAGCTCGGCGCGGCGCATCAATATCCGCCGCGGACCGGGCACCAACTTCCCCGTCACCGTGTTGCTCTCGCCGGGCAGCGGCGCTGAAGTCATCGGACAGAACGAAGACGGCAGTTGGTATCAGCTGCGCCTGGAGAATGGCGCTGTCGGCTGGGCGAGCGCCGAGCTGCTTGAGCTGCAAGGTCCGCCGCTCGCGCCTGCCAGCGCCGATGCCCCTGTGCTCAGCGGGGAAACGCGGGTGGTGGTGGAGCTGGCGCAGCAGCCAGCGCCAGCTGACGCCGATGGCGCTGACGACGGCATCCTGCTGGTGCAAGTGCCCATTGTCGATATAAAAGTGCTGGGGGCGACAGCGACCGCCATCGTCGGCGCTACCGCCACCAGCGCTGCTGGCGGGCGGCCTTCGCCCGTGCCCGCCGCGCCTGCCAGCGCGACGCCGACAGCCGCCTTGCCAGCGGCGACGCCGCGCTTTGATGTTGATGTCTTCGCCTTTTGTGATGATCCCGCATTTGGCATCGCCCCGCCGCGAGACCTGGTCGCTGGCTCCACCATCAAGATATTTTGGGCGTGGTTCGCCAGCAGCGATGCCTATTTGCGCCAGCACATGTCCAACGCCACCCACCAGCTTAGGGTCAACAGCCGCGAAATCGGCAATGTCAACGCCTACCGCGGCCAGCCCGGTCAGAGCGGCGCTGACCGCGTGGTATATTGGTATGTGCCCTTTGGACCGTTGAGCGCCGGCGAGTACCGCATCAGCTATCGCGTTACTTGGCGCAGCGCCATCAGCGATGGCTACCGACAATACGGTCCCGGCACCGGCACCGAATTTGAAGAAGAAAGCTGCAGCTTCACGGTGCGCTGAGCGGCGATGACAGCATCATGGCAGGTAACTGAAATAGGCGCGGGCAGCGTGCAAAGCGCTGCCGATGGCTACGATTTGATGCTGCCCAGTGCGTCTGCCGAGCGCTACCACGACGCGCAAATCAGCGATTATGACGCGCGCGCCCGCGATTTCGGCAATGCGCCGCCGCTGCGCCTGAGCCTGCGCGCCCGCGCCAGCGGTCCCCTCCGCGGCACGGCTGGCTTCGGCTTTTGGAATCACGCATTTATGCCCGGGCGGCGCGGCTTCCACCTGCCGCAAGCGCTCTGGTTCTTCTATGCCAGCCCGCCCAGCGAGATCGCGCTGGCGCAGGGCGTCGCCGGGCATGGCTGGAAAGCCGCTGTATTTGATGCCCGCCAGCGGCGCTTCTACGCGATGCTGCCGGCGGCACCGCTGGGCTTTCTGCTGATGCGCAGCCGCCGACTCTACAGCGCGCTCTGGCGCTATGGGCAGCGCGCCATCGGCGTCAGCGAAGCGCCGCTGGCTGCCGCCTCGCTGCAAGAGTGGCATCGCTACAGCATCGAATGGCGCGCGGATGGCGCAGCCTTTTATGTTGATGATGCCCTTGTGCTGCGCGCGCCGGCACCGCGCAATCGCCTCGGCTTCATCGCCTGGGTGGACAATCAATACGCGATTGTCACGCCCCAAGGCAGGTTCGGCTGGGGGCTGCTTGATGCGTCAGCGCCGCAATCGCTCTACCTGCGGGAGCTGCGGCTAGAGCCGCTGGCATAAGCGGCAATGTAAATCTTTTTTGCCGCTGCGTCACTGTATCATGCATGCTTTGAATGGTACAATTTCAGCGATTTAACAAAACGACTGCGAGCTTCCCCATGCCAAATAGCCAGGGCGCTGCTGAGTTTGCGCCCCTGTTGGAAGCAATTGACCAGCGCAAATCCTTGCTGCTGGACTACCTGCTGCAAGAGCGCTTCCAGCAGCGCTTCCAGCCGCCACATATCCGCGACGCTGTCTTCAGCTATATTCGGCGCGGCGGCAAATCCCTGCGCCCGGCGGTCGCGCAATTGGCTTGTGCCGCCTTGGGCGGGGACGAGCGGCGCGCGCTGCCCGTCGCGGCGGCGATTGAGGTCTACCATACTTGGACGCTGGTGCATGACGACATCATCGACCGCGATGATACCCGCCGCGGGCTGCCCAGTGTGCATCGGCAATTTGCCCGCCGCGCCGCTGCTGAATTCGGCTGGGATGCCGCCGCTGCCGACCATTACGGGCTTGCAATCGCCATTCTAACGGGCGATGTGCAGCAAGCCTGGTCCTGGTCGCTGTTGTTTGAGGCGCATCTGGAGCATGGAGTGCCGGCATCGGTGGCGCTGCAATTGGCGCAGGATTTGGCGAGCCGCGTCACGCCCTTGCTGGTGGCGGGCGAGACCTTGGATGTGCAATATGCTGGCGGCGCGACTGCCCTCAGCGAGCGGCAAATCCTCGACATGCTCTGGAAGAAGACTGGCGCTCTCTATGAGTTTGCCGGGCGCGCCGGTGCCGCCATCGCCCTCGAAGATGCTTCGGCGCGGCAGCCCGCCGCCCAAGCGGTCGCCAGCTTTTGCAGCCTATGCGGCAGCGCTTTTCAAATCCAGGATGATATCCTCGGCATCGTTGGCGATGCGCGGCAATTGGGCAAGCCTGTCGGCTCCGATATCCGCGAGGGCAAATCCACGCTGTTGACTATAAAAGCCATGGAACGGGCGGACGAGCGCCAGCGGGCGTTCATGCGCGCGGTTTTGGGCGCGGCAGCGGCAAGCCCCGCCGATGTACAAGCCGTTGCCGATTTGCTGCGCAGCCTGGGCGTCATCGACTATGCCAAAGACATGTCTATGGCGCTGGTGAGCCAGGCGCTGGAGCAGCTGCGCACCCTGCCCGATACCGCCGCGCGCCGACTGTTGGCGCAATGGGCGCGCTACCTCATCGCCCGCGACTTCTAATCAGCCGCCGCTGATGCAAAGAAGCTGCGACGAATACCAGCCCCCAGCGTATTCGAGACTATGAAAAGAAAACACTTGCCAAATTTCCCACACTTTGCACTCTGGATCGTCTTGATGACGCTCGCTCTCGCCGCTTTTGGCGGGGCGGCGCTGGCGCAGACGCCGCCGCCTGAAACGCCGGCAGCGCTGCTGGAGGGCGCGCTGGCGCAGTTGCGCGCGGCGGAGAGCTTCCGCCTGCGCATAGAGCAGACGGGCGCGCCCTACCCCCTGGAGCTGGCAATTGAGGGATTGCCGACGCTGAGCGCGCCATTAAACAGCGCCGAGGGGCAAGCCATCCCGCCGGACGAGCTTTTCATCAGCGCGCAGCTCAAAGCATTTTTCCTGACAGTTTCTTTCGATATCTATGCCCTGGGCGCTCGGCAATGGCTCAGCTTCCCCAGCGGCGCATCCTGGAGAGCGTTGAACGCCAGCGACAGTTTCAATGTAGCCAGCCTGCTCGCGGCGGATGACGGCATTGAAGCCGTTTTCGACAATTTGCGGGAGCTGCAGCAACTGCCGCCCGAGCAGGAGCAGCCGCCCACTGATGACGCCGCCGCTAGCGATGAGCTGCCGCTCATCAAGCTGCGCGCGCTGGCGGATGGCGAAGCCATCGCCGCGCTGCTCTTCAATCTCATCGAAGCGCAGGGCGAAGTGCTGGTTTATGTCTATATCAGCGAGGCGGACGGGCGCTTGACGCGCATTGACCTCACGATGTTGGAAGAAGACGCTGATGCCGAGCCTTCGCTTTGGCATATTCACTTTTATGATTATGACGCCGACCGCGGCTTTGAAGCGCCGGCTTAGACGGGCTCCTGCGCTGGCGGCGTCGCTTCCCGCTCTGCCCGCCGCCGCTCGCGGATGAAATAGATCGGCTTGCGCTGGGATTCGTGATAGGTGCGCATAATCATATCGGCGACGATGCCAGTGCTGACAAATTGCACGCCCAGCACCATCAACAGCGCCGCCAGCTGCAAGAGCGGGCGATCGCCGATTTTGTTCTCGGTTATCAGCTTGAAGACGGTCAAATAACCGCCAAGCAAGGTGCCGATGCCGCCGACAAGGAAGCCGGCGCTGCCAAATACATAGAGCGGGCGGTTGAAATAGCTCAGCAGAAATACCACCACAATCAAATCCAGAATGACTTTGAAAGTGCGGCTGAAGCCATATTTGCTGCTGCCCCAGCGCCGCGCCCGGTCTTTGACTGGGATTTCCGCCACTTTCACGCCCATTTGGCTGGCGAGAGCGGGGATGAAGCGGTGCAATTCGCCATAAAGCTGCACGCCCTTCGCCACATCAAAATGATAGGCTTTTAAGGTGCAGCCATAATCGTGCAGTTTGATGCCCGTGCTGCGGGAGATGAGGCGGTTGGCGAGCGCCGATGGGATGCGCCGCAGGAACAGCGGCTCCTTGCGATTTTGCCGCCAGCCGCTGACGATGTCGTAGCCTTCGTCAAATTTTTCCAGGATGCGCCCAATATCGGCGGGGTCATTCTGCAAGTCGGCGTCAATCGTCACCACCACCTGCCCGCGCGCCGCCTGGAAGCCCGCCGCCATCGCCGCTGTCTGCCCGAAGTTGCGGCGAAAATGGATGATATGCCAGCGGGCATCGCGGGCTTGCGCCGCGTTCAGCAAGGCGTAGCTGCGGTCGCTGCTGCCGTCATTGATGGCGACCACTTCATACTCCCGCCCCAGCGGGTCCAGCGCCGCGCTTAACTCGCGCTGCAGCCGCTCGATATTGCCCTCTTCGTTATAGATGGGGATAACAACCGAAAGCTCAAGCTCGGGGGCGGCGATTTCTTCCAGCCTGCTGCTCATGTGCCTGCTCCGCGGGTTTCCTGGGCGCATTTTAGCATTGTACAGCGCTCCCTTCCAGATGGCTGGGCGCGGCGCGCCGAATTCTCGCTGGCGCAAGCGCTATTGACGCTGCGGCAACGCCGCATACCCGGCGCGCGTATTCTGCCCGGATTCTGATAGAATGGCGCTATCAGCATTCCAGGACGGCACATGACAGCAGACAGCAACTCCAACGGGCATCCCCCCGCGCGTCATCCCCCGCCAGCTTTGCCGAAGCCGCCGCCGCTGCCGGGCAGGCACCCGGCCGCCAATGCCGCGCTGATGCCGCGCAAGCGCCGCCGCCGCAAGTATTTTGGCTGTCCGCTGGGCTGCTGGCTGCTGATAGCGGGGCTAATGTTCAGCCTCTGCGGCGGCATCATGCTGCTGACAGTGGGCGCGGCGCTGCTCTTCTTGCCCCAGGTGGAAGCCGAGTGGAACGCGCGCATCGCCGCTGTCGATAATTATCGCAGCTTCCAAAGCAGCTTCATTTATGACCGCCACGGCAAGGAATTGTACGAATCCTTCAGCGAGGGGCGGCGCGTGCATGTCAGCTATGACCGCATCCCGCAGGCGCTGGTGCAGGCGACTATCGCGATTGAGGACGATTCTTTCTTCGAGAATATCGGCATCGATGTCGCCGCGACCGCTGTCGCCGCGCTGCGCTTTTTAGGCGCTGGCGGCGCTGCCGATATCCCCGGCGGCAGCACCATCACGCAGCAATTGGTGCGCAATATCTATTTCGATTTTGAAAAGCGCGCCGAGCGCACGGCAGCGCGCAAAGCCGAAGAAATCCTGCTCGCCATCATCCTGACGCAGGCAAAAAGCAAAGAAGAAATCCTCGAGATGTATTTCAACGAAATCTATTATGGCAATCTCGCCTATGGCGCGCAGACCGCCGCCCAAACTTTTTTCGGCGTCGATGTCGACCAGTTGAGCCTGGGCGAGGCGGCGATGCTGGCGGGCTTGCCGCAAGCCCCCGCCGAGCTCGACCCGCTCAACCCGGACCCGGCGGTGCAAGCCGCGGTAGACCAGCGCTGGCGGCAAGTGCTAGGCGAAATGACCGAAGAAGGCTTCATCACGCAAGAGCAGGCGCGGGCGGCGCTGCGGGCGGGTTTGTCCTTCGCGCCGGCGGATACCTCGCTGGTCGCGCCGCATTTCACTGTCTATGCCCAAGCCGAGCTCGAGCGGCTCTTGACGAGCCTCGGCTATCAGCCGGAGCAGAGTAGCGGCGGCGGCATGCGCGTGTACACCACGCTTGATCAAGCGGTCAACCGCTTGGCGCAGCGGGCGGCCGCCAATCAAGTCGCCAGCTTGAGCGCAAAAAATGTCAGCAATGCCGCCGTGCTGGTCGCCAAGCCCGCCAGCGGCGAAATCCTCGCTATGGTCGGCAGCGTTGATTACAACAACGATGCGATTGACGGCAGCGTCAATGTTACGACCGCGTTCCGCCAGCCGGGCAGCACCATAAAGCCCTTCACCTACGCCGCGGCGATGGAAGGCGGCATGTCGCCGCTGGATGTGCTTTGGGATACCCGCACCGAGATTGTGCTGGAGCGCGCGCCCGCCTACAGCCCGCGCAATTATGACAATACCTTTCACGGTCCCATGACGATGCGCGCGGCGCTGGGCAACAGCTACAACATCCCCGCCGTGCAAACCTTGCGCCAAATCGGGGTGGAGGCGCTGCTGCGGCTTTTGCGGCGCTTCGGCATCAGCACTTTGGGCGAAGCGGCGTCTCAATATGGCTTGTCACTGACCCTGGGCGGCGGCGAAGTGACGCTTATTGAGCTGGTCAACGCTTATGCCGTTTTCGCCAACCAAGGCGAATATGTTCCCGTAACCTCCATCCTTTGCGTCATCGACAGCGATGACCAGATTCTGTATCAATACATGGGCGGCTGCCCGGGCGGGCAGGTCAGCGAGCGCTCGGCATTGCGCCGCGCCCAGCCCCGGCGCGCTTTGGACCCACGCCTCGCCTTTATCCTCACCGACATGCTGGCGGACAATAGCGCCCGCAGTGAGGCCATGGGCGTCTACAGCCCCCTGCGCGCCGATGGCATTTTTGCCGCCGTCAAAACTGGCACCACCGATGATGTCAAAGACAATTGGACTATCGGCTATACGCGCAATGTGGCGGTGGGCGTTTGGGTCGGCAATAATGACGGTGCCCCGATGATTGATTCATCGGGTTTGACCGGTGCCGCGCCCATCTGGCGCTCGGTGTTGACCGGCATCTACGCCAATGCGGATTTGCTCGCCGCCTTCGCCAGGGAGGACGGCTTTTTCAATGAACAGCCGCCGCCACCCACCGGCATAACATTAACGCGCGCCTGCGATGTGCGCCGTCTGCTAGAATTCTCGACCAGTTGCCCCGCATACATCAGCGAATGGACGCTTGATGGCCGCGCCGGCATTCCCGATGCCGAGGGCACTCTGTATTATCCGCCGCTGGCACAGCAATATCCCACGCCGGTGCCGCTGCAAGGCTCGGTTGTTCAGGAACTGTCCCCGGGCGTCTACCAGACATTGGCGTACCCGCTGCCGCCTGATGTTGCCGCAGGCATCCAATTTCAACTGCCGCCGGGCGCGCCGCAGCCCATCCCGCCCAATTTCTGCCGCGTCCCGGTGGAGCAGGCGGCGGAAGCGGTGGCGGCTGGCGCCCAGAATCTGCTTTTTATCGGCGGTCCCGCCAGCTCTGCGGAAGATGCGGTGGCAGCCGAGCGCTATGCCCGCGAGCAGGGCTTGGCTTATTTGCCGACAATTGATTGCTGGCAGGGCGTATACGCCGAAAGCAGCGTCGGCGATGCTGGCGCCAGCTTAATAATTCGTCAGCCCCGCAACGGGCAGCGGCTCAACAGCTTGATGCCCATCCTCGGCAGCGCGCAATTTACCCCCGAGCAAGCCGAGTTTTATCAATTTTTTATCCGCGGCGGGCAATTCAGCGATTGGACGCCGCTCGGGCAGCCGCAATACAGCCCGGTGCTCAATGGGCAGTTGGAGATGCTGCACGGCGATGCGCTGATACCGGGCAATTATGTGCTGCGCCTGGCGCTTATGCGCAACGGCAGTTGGACGCAAGCCACCGATGTCGTCTTCAGTGTGCCTTGAGCGGCGGCGCTCCCGCTTATTTGGGATAGACCAGCGTGTAGCTCAGCACGATGGTATTGCCGATGCTGATGATGGCACCATTGCTGAGCGCCGTGGGCTGGCGCGCCAACTCGCCATTGATGCGTGTGCCATTGGTGCTGTTTAGGTCTTCCAGCTGATAGTCCACACCACGCAGCGCCAGCCGAAATTGATAGCGGCTGACTTGGGCGTCTGGAATCATTATGTCGTTGGCGCGGTCGCGTCCCACCGTCACGGTTTCACGCTCCAGGCGATATAACTGATTGGGCATCGGTCCCCGCCGCATAATCAGCCAATAGCCGGGCTTGCTCGGCTGGACGCTGAGGTCAAGGCTGGAATGCTCGCCTCCTGCCCCTATTCGCTGACCGCGCTCTTCTTCCAACTGCCGCAGTTGCCGCTGCAAATCCGCCAGGAAATGATCCCAAAAGTGATTTTCGTCGCTGAAGGCGCGCAGGTTGTAACGTTTGACGATGCCCAAGCGCGCGTGTTCGCTGCTGTCCTCATAGACTATGGCGAAGACTGGTATATCCGCGCCCAAGGCAAATGCCCATTCGTAGATGACTTTGGGCGCGGTGCCCGATTGCTGCGTCACCAATACCACAAGCGCTTCCGCCCGGCGGATGGCGGCATCCACGCCGATATGCCAGTCAGCGCCGGCGATTGGCTGCGGGTCCAGCCAGGGGCGATGCCCCTGCGCTTGCAGCAGGCGGCGCACTTCTTCGGCGCGCTGCTCATCGTTTGCGGCATAAGCCAGGTAGATATTTTTCATCGCGCGCTAAGTGCCAACCAGCTTGTCATCGTTTCGCCTGGTTCGCTTGTGTATACACCGCAATCGTGCCGGCTACCATGTGTTCGCGGCTGAAGCGCTCTTCCAGGCGGGCAGCGCCGAGCAAGCCCATGTGCTTGCGCAGCGCGCGGTCGCTTAATAAACGCGCCATCGCCGCGGTCAAGGCGTCGACATCGCGCGGCGGGATTAATATGCCCGTCTCGCCATCGGCGACAACCTCCGGTATGGCGCTGACGCGGCTGGCGATGACGGGCGCGCGCCGCGCCATCGCCTCCAGCAAAACCAGCCCAAAGCCCTCCCACAAACTTGGCACCAGCAGCAGGTCAAATGCCGCCATGAGATCGCCCGCGTCCTCGCGCCAGCCCAGCCAATAAACGCGGTCGGCGATGCCCAGCGCGGAAGCCAGCCGCCGCAGCTCGTCCCCGCGTTCGCCGTCACCAGCGATGACGAGGCGCGCTGTCGGGAATTCCGCCCGCAGCCGCCGCGTCGCTTCCAGGGCATAACGGATGCCTTTCTGCTCCACCAGGCGGCAGACCATGCCCATCAAAAGCGCGTCGCTGCCGAGCTTGAGCTCGGCGCGCAGCTCCCGCCGCGCCCTTTCCACCGCGCTGTCGCTCAGCCAATTGGCGTCCATGCCATAATGCACCACCGTCAGCTTATGCGCTGGCGCCCCTTCAATGTCAATGGCGAAGCGCCGCAGCGCTTCCGAAATCACGATGCCCGCGCTCAGCCGCCGCCAAAATTGCCGATGCAGGCGGCGCCAGCGCGCCCGATAGCGGAAGGGGTCGTCATTGTGGCGGCTGCTGACGACGCATGGTACGCCCGCCAGCTTGGCGGCGAGCCCTCCAAAGAGATCGGCATGCACCAGGTGCGTGTGCACGATGTCCGGCTG
Source organism: Anaerolineae bacterium (assembly GCA_022825675.1). Taxonomy (GTDB): domain Bacteria; phylum Chloroflexota; class Anaerolineae; order Aggregatilineales; family Phototrophicaceae; genus UBA6055. The sequence continues at coordinate 16,135 of JAJDWK010000011.1, forward strand.
CTGACGGCGCAAAACGCGCCACAAAGCCCCTAGCAGCCGGGCATCGGCATCGCGGCGGATTGTCAGCCGCGTTACCGGGATGCCCAGCGCTTCCGCCTCGTCACGCATTTGACCCAGCGGCTTTTCCGGCTCTGTCAGCAAGATGAGCCGCGCATCCAGCTCCTGCGCGCGCAAGCCTGGCAGCAAGCTCAGCAAGTGCTTTTCCGCGCCGCTGATTCGCGTAACTTTGATGATATGGATGACGCGCATACCGCCTCAACCGGGCACCGCCGCCCGCGCATAGTCCCTTTCACTTTAGCAGAGGGCGCATAGGGCGGCTAGCCAATTTCGCCCGCCCGCTAATTCGGGGAGATTTCCTCGGATAGAGGACCGATGAAGCCGCGCCCATCGACCGCCGCGATTGCAATCCCGGCATAATCGCTAAAGCCATCCCATGCCAGCTTGGTCTCGACATAAGGAAGCTGCTGATAAATCAAGGAATTGGCGGGGCGCAGCGCGATGATATAACGCAGCGCATCCGCTACCGGCTCCCAAACCAGCTCTTTGCCGCTGTCAGCGCGGTCGCGCAAGACGATATTGGCGGGCGGGCGCGGACCATCCGCCAGCGAAACGGCGATTGCCAGCGTCGTTTCTGTGGCGCGCCGCAGGTATTCCGGCTCTATGAATTCGATGGTATCGGTCGGGTCGGCATTGCGTTTTTCTTCATAGGCGTTGATGAACCGTATCGCCGGGTAGCCCAAATCGCTGAAAGAAAAATGATCGCCATAGCGGTTCTCGCGGTCGATGGCGTCCTGCACCTGCAACTCCAAATCCAGCGCATAATTGTAGCGCAGGAAATCGGCTTCCCGCGCCAGCTTGCGGGAGTTTGAAGTGGCGTTGGGTCCCGCCGAAAAGACGCGCAGGTAGCGCGTTTCGCTATTGCCCAGGAAGTTATGCACATTGCCGATGGTATCGATGTTAATCATGCCCAGCACCTCAATATCACGCTCGCGAACCCAATTAGCAAAGGCAATGCTGCCCTGCCGATTGAATTCCTCGGCGGAGAAAAAGACAAACATCACCGCCGCTTTGTATTGAGATTTGCTGAGGATACGCGCCAGTTCCAGCAGTGCCGCCACGCCCGAGCCATTGTCATTCGCGCCCGGGGCGGCGACTGTGCCCGAATTGAGCGGCGTGCCAACGCTGTCGTAATGGGCGCCGATGATAAGCGTGCCAGCGTTTAGCGCGCTGCCGCTGATAGCGCCGACGATGTTGTGCTGCGTCGAACTGCCATCAGAAGTGGTATAGGCTTCAAAGCGGTTTTCAAAGACGGTCAAATTGCCATCGGAAGCGCCGCGGAAGATCTCCAGCTGATTGCGGATGTAGCGCCGCGCCGCGCCGATGCCATAGCCCGCCGCATCTTGCGCCGAGGCGATGTGGCGCGTATGAAAATCCTGCAGGCTGCGCACATGGGACATCAGCCGGTCGGCTTCAACCTGCTGCAAAAGGGGGCGCAGCGCGTCTTCTCGCGGGGCTGGCGGCGTGGCGACAACGATGCCCGCCGCTTCCACCGGCCTCACCGCGGCATAGCCGAGGGTAGCCTGTGGCGTGATAGTAGGCAGCGGCGCCAGCGTTGGCGGGGCGTTGCTGCTCGTGCCCAAATTGCATGCCAAGAGCAGCGTCAGGAAACCCGTCGCGATGGCGGCGGCTTTGAAATGGCGGAGTTTCTTGCCCATATCCGCGATTCTAACATATTTCGCCGCTGGCACACGGCGTATTCATGTGGCATAGGCATGCTGTACAATCGCCAGCAGGGCAGCCAGCGCTTTGGAGGCATCATGCGCATTCTGATACTTGGCGGGACCGTATTCCTCGGCAGAGCGCTGGTCGAGGCGGCGCTCGCCGCCGGGCATGAGGTCACGCTTTTCAACCGCGGCAAAAGCGCGCCCGACGCCTTCCCCGCGCTTGAGACGATACTCGGCGACCGCGAGACCGACCTCGACCGCTTGGCGGGGCGGCGCTGGGACGCGGTCATCGACACTTGCGGCTATCAGCCGCGCATAGTGGAAAAATCGGCAAAGGCGCTGCGCGAGCTGGCGGCGCACTACACTTTCATTTCAACGCTGTCGGTTTATCCGCCGGCGGGAGCGCCCGCTCGCGATGAAGCCGCCGCCGTTTTGCCCATGCCAGCGAGCGCCGGAGACGCGGTAAGCGCGGAAACCTACGGTCCCCTAAAAGCGCTCTGCGAAGCGGCGGTGCTGGCGGCATTCCCCACAAGCAGCTTGCTCATCCGCAGCGGGCTGATAGTTGGTCCCTATGACCCCAGCAATCGCTTTACCTACTGGGTGACCCGCATCGCCCGCGGCGGCGATGTGATTGCGCCGCCGCCAGAACAGCCGATCCAGTTTATCGATGCGCGTGACCTCGCGGCGTTTACCCTGCGTCAAATCGAAATGCGCGCGACGGGCGTCTTGAATGTCACCGGTCCCGCCCAGCGCTTGAGCTTCCGCGCTTTCCTGCCGCAGGTCAAAGCCGCTCTCGCTTCTGATGCGCGCTTGTATCATGTTTCGGACGGATTCCTGCGTGCGCAGGGTATCGGCGAATTTCTGGAATTGCCGCTTTGGGTCAATCGGGAGCTGGCGGAAGGCTTCCTGACTTTCAGCATAGAGCGGGCGCTGACGCACGGACTGCGCTTCCGCCCGCTCGCCGAGACCATTCGCGATACTTACGCTTGGGCGAAAGACTGCCCAGCCGCCGCCGACAAAGTAGCCGACCTCCCAATAGAGAAAGAATCCGCCCTGTTGGCGGCATGGCAAGCGCAGCCGGCGCAAGCGTGAAAGCCCGCTTCACACGCTATTCAAGGTAATCGCGCAACTCGCGGCTGCGGCTGGGATGGCGCAGGCGGCGCAAGGCTCTGCCTTCAATCTGCCGGATGCGCTCTCGCGTTAGGTTGAATTTCTTGCCCACTTCTTCCAATGTATAGTTGCGCCCATTGTAGAAGCCAAAACGCAGGCTGATGATGCGCCGCTCCCGCCATGTCAGCGTATGGAGCTTTTTTAAGAGGGTTTCCCGCAAGAGGGAGTCGCTGGCGCTGTCGGAAGGGTTGGGCTCGCGTTCATTTTCGATGAAGCTGCCCAACTCGCTGTCATCGTCTTTGCCGACGGGATGCTCCAGGCTGAGCGGGCGCTTTGATACTTTGATGAGCCACTGGATATGGCTGACATCAGTTTCCATGATTTCGGCAATTTCTTCTACCGGCGGCGGCTGCCCCGTCTCTTGCTCCAGCTCTCGCATAATCCGGTACATGTGGCGGATGCGGTCGTGCATATGCACTGGCACCCGAATTGTGCGTCCCTGGTCCGCAATTGCCCGGCTGATGGATTGGCGGATCCACCAAGTGGCATAAGTGCTGAAGCGGTAGCCGCGCTTATGATCGAACTTCTCGACCGCCCGTATCAAGCCCACATTGCCTTCTTGAATGAGATCGAGGAATTGCACGCCGCGGCCCGTGTAATTCTTGGCGACCGAAACCACAAGCCGGGTATTGGCTGTTATCAAGTGGTCGCGGGCTTTTTTGCCATCTTCTACCAGGAAGAGCCATTCCGCGCGGCGCTCGTGCTTGGGCGATGCCTGCAAACGCGCTTCCGCCTGTACGCCCGCCTCGATGCGGCTTGCCAGCTGCACCTCCTCCTCTTTGCTCAAGAGGGGGACGCGCGACATTTGTTTGAGATATAAGCCAACGGCATCGCTGGTGCCGATGTCGCTCAGCTCATGCTCATCGGTTTCGGCTAGGTCCAGCTCGCCAGCAAAGTTCTCATCAATCAATTCGAGCTCGTTCTCGTCCGGAAGCAGCTCAAATTCATCGGCTTCGTATTTTTCGTTTTCTTGGAAAGTTTCCAAGTCCAAGTCAGCTCTAAAGCTGCTTTCAAACTCTTCCACTGCAATACCCCTATCCGCCTCGGGAAGCGCGCATACCAGCTTTCGCGCGCGGGTCCAGAGGTGAATTCATGCGCATTATGGCAGCAACTGCTTCAACACCGCCAGGCGCGGGTCAATCCCCGGGATCTCGGGCACAGCCGAAAGCAGCTCTTGGGATGTCCCTTCTCGGTTCAAGTTATGTCCAGTTACCGCATCTAAGCCGCGGCAATCTTCAGCGCAGACGCTGCGGTAGCTGGTTTCTATGAGTATTTCTTCTCGCAGCAAGGGCGCGAGATCAATCGCGCCATCGCCATCAACAAAAAACACGCTTTTGTCGGCATCAGGAGGGGAGGTGAACAATTCCGCCAGCGTGACATCAAAGATATTCACAAACGCATCCAAACAGCGGTCGCATTCCTGCAGATGGCTAACGCGCAGACTGCCTTGCATCAAAATGCCCTCGCTGATGCGGGTCAAGGTTAAAGCCCCCGCCAGCGCATCCAGATAGAGATCATCATCAACCTGCAGCCGCTGGGGGAAGGCTATCGGAATCTCCCGATAAGTGCCGGGACCTGCGGACAGCAGAAAACCCACCTGCAGTTTAAGGAGGCGACGCTTTAGGAAGCTGCCGCTTGGCTGACCCTTCAGGGATGCCCTCCCCGTGTTGCATTTTGTACGATGTCTGTTGTGAAGTAGCCGCTAGAACTCGAATTATACGAGTCGAATGCCGCTTCTGTCAAGTGGAGCGGACCATCCCAGCAGCCAATTCTCGACAAAATCCGCGGCAGCCGCGCTTCACTTCTTTGCGAAAATGTAGTGTCGTAGTGATAGGCATTTAAGTATAACATCGACTGAATCAGGCGCAAGCGGACTGGGAAGAAAATGCGAAAAAACGCTCGGAATTCATATTTTGCTCGCTCCCCGCTACACTAACAGCTCACGCTGTCAGCCTTAGCGCCGCCAGCGCCCGGTTTTTTGGCAATTGCCCGATTGGAAGGCGCATGAACGCATACAGTCTGATTTTCCTCAGCGAGCGTGATGCCTTCGCCCGCCTCCAGCGGGCGGCACCGCCGCTGCAGCCCATCACAATCCGCACGCCGCAAGCGCTTATGCCGGCGCTCATCGACAGGCGGGCGGCGCTGATACTGCTTGACGGCGCGCAGGACTCTTGGCAAGCGCTGATTCTCGCCTGCAAAAGCTCCGCCGCCACCCGCCGCATTCCCCTCTGCTTCGCCAGTGATGACGCGGCTTCCCGCGGGACCGCCATCAATTGCGGCGCTGACCTCGCCCTGAGCTGGCAGGAGCTGCACAGCAGCTTCAGCGCGATTGTCACGACGTATGCCCGCATCCCCGACCCAGCCCGTCAGCGCCAGTTGGAATGTGAATGCGGCGCGGGGCTGCCGCCGCTGGCTCTGCAAGGCGTCGCCCAGTTTAACCGTGGCGCGTATTATCAACAGCACGACTCGTTCGAAGCATTGTGGATGGCGACCGCTGGTCCCGTCCGCGACCTGTATCGCGCGATATTGCAGATTGGGGTCGCCTATTATCAGGTCGAGCGGGGCAACTATCGGGGCGCGCTGAAAATGCTGCAGCGCAGCGTACAATGGCTCAACCCGCTGCCGGATGTCTGCCAAAGCCTGCATGTCGCCCAGTTGCGGCGTGATTCTTATGCCGTGCGCGCCGAGCTGCAGCGGCTTGGTCCAAAGCGCATGGCGGAATTTGACCGCGCCCTGCTGAAGCCGCTGCCGCTGCTGCCTCAAGCGCCCAGCACATAAGCCGCGAACCACTCCAGCATGGCGTCATTGTGCGCCCGCCGTAAGTTGATCGCGCCATTGATAGAAGCGCCATGCGCGCCCCCAGGCTGCCGCAGCATCTCGACACGGCAGCCATTTGCTTTGAGCACGCTGTAAAATTGCTCTGATTGTTCCGCCGGGCAACGCCAATCCAGCTCGCTTTGCACCAGCAAAGTCGGCGTTACGCAGCGGTGCGCATAGCTAATTGGCGAGCAGCGCTCGTAGACTTCGGGGATTTCCTGCGGGTGCCCGCCCAACTGCTCGACAGCGAAATAAATGCCGATATCGCTGGTGCCATAAAAACTGCGCCAATTGGTCACCGGGTTTTGCGGTATCGCCGCTTTGAAACGGTCGGTGTGGCTGATGATCCAGCAGGTCAAATTGCCGCCGCCCGAGGTGCCGCAGACGCCCAGCCGCTGCTCGTCCGCCAAACCGCGCTCTATGGCGTAGTCAACGCCGGTCATCAAGTCCTGATAATCCAGGTTGCCCCAATCCCCTTTGATGGCGGTGGAAAAGCCATCGCCATAGCCAGTGGATGCGCGGTGATTGAGAAAGAGTACGCCATAACCCGCGCCCGCCAGCATCTGAAAATCGAAGTGAAAGCCATAGCCATAGGCGGCGTGAGGTCCGCCATGAATGTACAGGATTGTCGGGTACGGCGCTTCGCCAGCGGGTGGCTTCATAAACCAGCCTTCGACTTCTTCGCCATCGCGGCTGCGCCAGCGCAGATGCTCTGTCTGCGGCAGTTGCAGCGCCGCCAACTGCGCCTGGTTCAAGCTCGTCAAAACTTGGGACGCGCCCCCGGGCAGCGGCAGCAGTTCCAGCTCTGGCGGCGCGTTTACGCTGGTGCGCGCGTAGAGCAAGCGCCCGCCGCGTAAATCCAGCGGGAAGATGGCGCAGTCGCCGTCCGTGACCGCTTCCCAGGCTTCGTCGCCAGCCAGCGCCACGCGCAGAATGTGCTCGCTGCCGCCGCGCTGAGCGCTGACATAAGCGGATTTCCCATCAGCCGCCACCAGGATATTGGCGGCGCTCAGCCCCGAAACCGGCATATCCAGCGAGAGTCTGCCGCCAACGCCGATATCCAGCGAGGGCGTACGGCATTCAAGGCTGCCCGCTGCCAAATCCAGCACATAGACATCGGACTTGCTGCCGATGGGCGCGCCATCGTCCGGGCGCCCTTGGAAGACAATGCGCGCGCCATCAGGCGTGAAGCTGGCTTTGGCGAGCTGCCCCCAGCCGGCAAGCACCGTCGTCTGCGCGCCATCGAGGTCGACAGATTTTAAGTCCGGCGTCATCGCGCGCGCGGCATCAGCCCGCATGGCGGCGTCGTAGAGTATCGTCTTGCCATCGGGCGACCAGCGCGGGTTGCTGTTGTTTGTCCGGTCAGCGGTTAGCTGCCGCACTTCCCCGCTGGCGATATCCAGCAGATAGATATCTTGTACTTCGTCATCGAGGTAGCCGATGGCGTCAAAGCGGTACACAGTGCGATCGACGCGATAAGGCTCGGCGCTAAGGTCGGGCGCTTCGGCATCGGCTTTGGCGCAGAAGGCAATCTGGCTGCCATCGGGGGCGGGGGCGAAGCTGCCGCCGACACCGCGCTGGAAGCGGGTCAGCTGCCGCGCCTCGCCACCGACGACTGGCAGCAGGTAAAGCTGCGGCGCGCCATCACGGTCAGAAACAAAGACAACCGCATCGCCAGCGGGCAGCCAGCGGGCGCCGCTATCAACGGCAAGCCCATTGGTCATCTGACGCTGCTCGCCAGTAGCGCAATCAATCAGATACAGGGTGCTGTACTGCTTGTCCGCGTCGGCGTCGATTTTGTTGGCATAGGCGATGGCAAGCGCGCCATCGGGCGCGAGGGTGGCGCCATTCAAAAAATGCAGCGCAAACAAATCTTCTTTCTGCAGGGTTCGGGCTTGGGGCATTGCGGGACTCCTGTCTGCTGGGCGGATGCTCTTGCGGCGCGCATATTGTACCAAAGCATACACTGTCTTCCCGCTGACTGCCCGCGCAAACTCTTGTATCATAAGGGGCAGCGCAGCCGCTTATCACAGCGAGGACGCGATGACCGCCGCAAAAGATTCCAAAGCCCTCTCCCAGGAGCGTTATGCGCGCTTCGCCGAAGGGTATATCAGCAGCCAGACGCACGCGGCTGGCAGCGACCTTGACCGGCTGCTCGCTATCGCCCAGCCGCAGCCCTTTTGGCGGGCGCTGGATATCGCCACCGGCGGCGGGCACACCGCGCTCAAGTTCGCGCCGTATGTACAAAATGTTGTCGCCAGCGACCTGACGCCGCGCATGCTGATGAAGGCGCGCGCCTTTATCGTGATAGAGCGGGACGCGACCAATGTGTGCTTCCGCGCGGCTGATGCCGAGGCGCTGCCATTCGCCGCGGGGCAATTTGACCTGGTAACCTGCCGCATCGCGCCTCATCATTTCCCGGATGTGCCGCGTTTTCTGCGGGAATGCGCCCGGGTCTTGCGCCCTAGCGGCTGCATGCTGCTGCAAGATCATGTGCTGCCCGCGGATACGGCGGCGGCGCGCTTTGTCGATAGCTTCGAGCGCCTGCGTGACCCCAGCCACAACCGCGCCTTCAGCGCCGCCGAGTGGGAGTGTATGTTCGCTGCCGCCGGCTTCATGGTGGAGCACAGCGAACTCTACATCAAACGGCATGACTTTATCCCCTGGGCACAGCGGCAGGGCAATGACGCGGCGACAATCGAACAATTGACTGCCATGCTGCGCGCCGCCCCGGCAATCGCCCGCGATTGGCTGGACCCGCGGGACTGGGGCGCGCCCAATGCCAGCTTCGTCAACCGCCACCTCCTCATCCGCGGGCGCAAAATCAGGCGCGGCTGACGGTGGCGAGGCTCTTTGTCGCCAGCGGGATTTTCCACCCCGAAGCGGGCGGTCCCGCCACTTATCTCAAAGCGATACTGCCGGCGCTGCAGGCGGCTGGCTGGCAGCCGCGCCTGCTGACCTTCGGCAATTCCCAGCGGGGAGGCTATCCGTACCCGGTCGCCCGCATCGCCCGCCGCGCCTACCCGCTGCGGCAGGCGCAGTACGCGCTCGCCGCGGCGCGGCAGCTGGCATGGGCGGATATCGTCTATGCCCAAACGATTGACTTGCCGCTCTTGCCGCGCCCTAAACGCCCGCGCGTCATCAAAATTGTCGGCGATCAAGCCTGGGAGCGCTGCAGCCGCCGCGGCTGGATCCCGCCAGAAATGACGATTGACGCCTTCCAAAGCTATGCTGGCGCTGCGCGCGTCCGCTGGCAGAAGCGCTCGCGCAATCGGCAAGTGGCGGCGATGGACGCCATCATCGTGCCCAGCCACTATCTCAAGCGGCTGGTGATGAGCTGGGGCATCAGCGCCGCCAAAATCGAGGTGATTTATAACGCGCTGCCAGCCCCGCCCGCGCCCAGCCAATCACGAGCGGAGCTGCGCGCCGAGCTGGGCTGGCAAAGCCAGCCGACCCTGCTGACGGTAGCGCGCTTGCAGCGCTGGAAGGGCATTGACCACATCATCCGCGTATTGCCCGATTTGCCCGAGCTGCGGCTGGTGGTTGTCGGCGACGGTCCAGATCGCCCGCGGCTGCAGGCGCTGGCAGGCGCGCTGGGCAATCGCGTACTGTTCACGGGGCAGCTGCCGCCCGCGCAGGTGCAGCGCCTGCTCTACGCCGCTGATGGCTTGGCGCTCTACAGCGCCTATGAGGGTTTGTCCCACACAATTCTCGAAAGCCTGCGGCTGGGTACGCCCGCGCTCGCCAGCGATATCGGCGGCAACCCGGAGCTGCTGCAGCATGGCATAAATGGCATCCTGGTGCCGCATGTGGATCGGGCGGCGCTGCGCGACGGCATCAAGCAACTGCTGGCGCGGCGCGTTGAGCTAGCGGCAAATAGCCATATCGGCTTGGAGAGATTCGGTTTTGCGGCGATGGTGCGGCGCACGGACGCGCTGTTGCGGTCGCTGCTGCCTTGAGGCTGCTTAAGTTTTGATGAAGCGGTAGCCAACGCCCCGCGAGGTTACGATATATTCCGGCTGCTGCGGGTTGGTTTCCAGCTTTTGCCGCAAATAATGAATGTAGAGCTTCAAGCTGTCGGTGGCATCGCTGTATTCTTCGCCCCAGGCTTCCGTGACCAGCTCGCTGCGGGTAACCACGCGCCCCGCATTGCGCACCAATACGGCGAGCAGGTTGAATTCTTTGGGCGTCAGGTGCTTGAGCGTGTTGCGGATATAGACTTCCCGATTCATGAAGTTCATGCGGAAGTCGCCATGATTGAAGCGAATCTCTTCTTCCAGGCTGGAGCGCGGGGAACGGCGCAGCTTCGCTTTCACCCAAGCGATTAGCTCTTCTTCGGGCACGGGTTTGCGGATATAGCCATCGGCACCCAGGTTCAAGCCGCGGATGACATCTTCGCTTTCCGTCTGGGCGCTGACAAAAAGTATCGGCATATCCGACAAATCCCGCAGCTGGCGGCAAATCTCCCAGCCATCACGATCCGGCAATGCCGATTCCAGCAGCACCAAATCCGGCTGGGTGCGATAGGCAGCCCGCAGCCCCTCTTGCGCGTTATGGGCGGTATGCACTTCCAAGCCGTTTTCGGTCAGCAGCGCCGCAATCGACTCCACCGCCGCCTTATCATCATCTATGATTAGAATCTTATCGGGCATAGATATTCTCCCGGTCAAAACTGCGAAAATACAACTGCCCTTGCCGGCTTCACGCGCCGACGCTTGCAGAAGTCTATACTATGATTACATTTATAACAAAAAATTGCAATACTGCAATCCCGCGGGCTGGCGGATGCCCCGCGCGCTGCCCGCCGGTATCAATCAGAAGCGCGAACAGAAGCGCGAATTGACGCTATTAGGCGCTCAACTTGCGCCGGGAAGTCGCCATCAGCCGCCGCCATCTCGACTGCTGCCCGCAGCAGCGAGCCATCCGCCAGCTGGATGAGCCGCTGATCGCTTGTATCAGCGCCCGCGTCCAGCCGCGCCAAGGTGATGCTGCCGCCTGCAGGCGCGACAAATGACACCGCCATCGGCGCCGCGCCGGCGCTGCCGTGATGCACCACGCGCCAATGCCGCGGATATTCCAGCATAAAGCCGCCGCCGCGGAAGCGCCCGTCACCGATACTCACCCAGGGTCCGGGCGGTCGCGCCAAATGTGGCGGCGTCGTTGCCGGTATCAGCGGGGCGCAAGCGCAGAGCAGCAGCCCCAGCCACAGGGCGAGGCTCAGCCGCCAGCGGTGTCGCCGATTGCGCCTCATTCCCATTCGATGGTGGCGGGCGGCTTGCTGGTGATGTCGTAGGTAACGCGGTTGATGCCAGCGACTTCGTTGACGATGCGAGCGCTGACCCGCGCCAGCAGCTCCAGCGGCAGCCGCGCCCAATCGGCTGTCATGAAGTCGTCCGTCGTCACCGAGCGCAGCGCCAGCACTTCTTCATAGCTGCGTTTGTCCCCCTGGACGCCGACGCTTTTGACCGGCAGCAGGACGGCGAAACTCTGCGCCGTGCCCGCCCGCAGCAAGCCAGCCGCCGCCAGCTCGCTCGTGAAAATCGCGTCCGCCGCCCTTAATGTCTCCAGCCGCTCCCAACTCAACGCGCCCAAACAGCGAATCGCCAAGCCAGGACCGGGGAAAGGCTGACGCCAGACGATGGCCGCTGGCAAGCCCAGCGCCTCGCCAATCCGCCGCACCTCGTCCTTGAAGCAATCGCGCAGCGGCTCGACCAATTCAAAGCGCAAATCCGCCGGCAGCCCGCCAACATTGTGATGCGATTTGATTGTTGTCGCCGCTTTGCTGTCAGCCGCGCTTTCAATGACATCAGGATAGATTGTGCCCTGCGCCAGAAAGCGCATGCCCCGCTGCTTGCGCGCTTCTTCGCTGAAAACATCGACGAAGAGCTTGCCAATTGTCTTGCGCTTTTCTTCCGGGTCGCTGATGCCCTGCAGCGCGCTGAGGAAAGCCTCGACCGCGTTCACCGCGATGAGATTCATGCCCTGTTCGTCGCGGAATACGCGCGTGACCGCTTCCGCTTCATTCTGGCGCAGCATGCCATGGTCGACGAAGATGCACACCAGGCGCTCGCCGATGGCGCGGTGCAGCAATGCCCCGGTCACGGCGGAATCCACGCCGCCGCTCAAAGCCAGCAGCACGCGCTCGTCGCCGACTTGTACGCGGATGCGCTCGATAGCGTCGTCGATGAAAGCAGCCGCTGTCCATTTGCGCTCGCAGCCACAGACTTTGAAGAGGAAATTGCTCAGCAGTTTTCTGCCATCACGGCTGTGCTGCACCTCGGGATGGAACTGGATGCCATAGCGCCGGGAAGAAAGATCGCCGATGGCGGCAAATGGCGAATTATCGCTGCTGGCAAGCGCCGCGAAGCCGGGCGGCAGCGCCGCGATGCGGTCGCCATGAGACATCCACACCGGCGATTCCACCGCCAGCCCGTCAAAAAGCGGGCTGGAGCTTTCGCAGCGGATTGTGGCTGGTCCATACTCGCGTTCATGAGAAGGCCTTACCCGCCCGCCGCTAGCCGCTGCCAGCGCCTGCATTCCATAACAGATGCCCAAAATCGGCGCGGCGCTATCCAGCAAGAAAGGCGGCAGGGCTGGCGCTCCCGCCTCATAGACGCTGCTTGGTCCGCCAGAGAGGATATAGCCCGCCGGCTGCTGACGTTGTATGCGCTCGGGGGCGGCATCGTGAGCGAAGACCGCGGAATATACGCCGAGCTCGCGCGTACGCCTCGCGATGAGCTGCGTGGTTTGCGAGCCGAAATCAATGACGGCGATGCCGCCGCGCTTCAAGCCTTGCATCGGGCAGCGCGCATGAATATGATGACCGGGGCGCTCATGTCAAAATTGTGCCCAAGAGCCACATGCTAAAAGAAAAGTTTCGCCAGGCGCAAGATGCCCTGGCTCCATTGCACCCGGTGGCTGATGCCGTTGCGCCGCTCTATCGCCGCGATATTATCCAGATACCATTGGAAATTGCGCAGCAGCGCGTCCTGGTTGGAATAAAGGGGCTGAAAGCCCAGCTTGCTTTTCGCCCGTTCGATCGAGACAAATGAGTCTTTCGCCGCCGTTTCATAAACCCATTTATACAAAGGAGAGAGATTCAACGCCTCCAAGCCACGCAAAAGCGCTATCGCTGGCTCGGCGGGTAAGGGCGTGATTTTCTTGCCGAAACCGGCATAATCAAGAACCGCTTGATAGTCTTCGCCCATAGTCGCGAAGTCTTCCGCGCCGATATTAAAGGTGTCGTTGACGGCATCCGCGTCCCGCGTGCAGCAGAGCAGTATCGCATCGCAGAGGTCTTGTACATCCAGCAGCTGATAGCGGTTGCGCCCATCACCCAAAAGCGGGAAGCCGCGCCCGTCCTTCGCCCAATCAAAGAGCATCGCGAAGATGCCCAAACGCTCGGGACCAACAAAAGACTTCGGGCGTATCACCGGCACAATCATGCCCTGCTCGCGATAGGCAAAGCAGATATCCTCCGCCTCCACCTTGGCTTGCCCGTAGGGACCGACGCCAACTCGTTCATCGTCTTCAGACAGGGGGTGATGCTCGGGGATGCCATATACTGCTGTCGATGAGATATGCACAAAGCGCTTCACGCTGGCGCGCTGGGCGGCGTCAATCACCGCGCGCGTGCCTTCGACATCGGTGCCGAAGATTTCCGCCGGCGGATACAAGGGCAGAGCCGCCGCGCAATGCACAACATAATCGACGCCCGCCATTGCTTTCTCGACCAGGTCCCGGTCGCGAATATCGCCGCGGCGCTCACAGATTTGAGCGCGTTCCGGGTAGTCAAAATCCGCTAGGTCAAGCGATACGACCGAATGCCCGCGCGCCAGCAAATGCCGGCAAAGATTGATGCCGAGAAAACCGGCACCGCCCGTTATCAGAAATTTTGCCATTTCCCCTCTTGCTTGCTTTTCTGTGGTTCTTCTGGAGGCCGGGCGCGCCCTCTAGGGCAGGAATGCAGCCGCCTCGCCCCAGCTGCCCGCGAAAACGAACTCCTGCAGCGGGTGGCGCTCGCGCCCGCCCGCCTCCCGCCCGCGGAGACGCTCGGGCAAGTGCTCCAGTTCCGCCGTCCGGTAGCCGAGCGCGACCGCCGTCATCGGCTCAAAATCTTCCGGGATTTTATAGAGTTCGCGGGCTTTTTCGGGGTAGAAGCCGCCCATCTGATGCAAATAAATGCCGTGATGCAGGGCTTGCAGCGCCAGCTGCCCGATAGCAAGCCCCAAGTCATGCGATGCGTGCCGATGATACTGTTCGGGCTTGGGGTAGCGATGCGCCGCCGTCAGCATCAGCGCCGCCGCGTGCCGCGCCCAGGGCTGGTTGCCCTCGCGCAGCACGGACAGCATCTGCTGGAAGGCTTCGCTCTCTTCCCGCCGGGCGACGATGAAACGCCAAGGCTGCACATTGGAAGACGATGCCGACCAGCGAGCCGCTTCCAACAGGCTCAGCATGAGTTTGCGGGAGATGCCGCGTTCGCGGTCAAAGCCTACAGGGCTCCAGCGGTGTTTGATGAGCGGGTGGATTTCCGCCGAGGTCGCCGGCAGTTTCTGCGGCGGCGTCAGCAGCGCTGCGCTATAGTCCCGCGCCAGCGTATCGAATACTTTCGGCGCGATAAGCCAGACGAGCTCGCCCTGTCCGCTTTGGGCGTCAAACGCGTCAACCCGCGCCAAGCCGCCTTTTTTCATCGAAACTGAGCAGCCGGTCAACTGCTGCACCAGCAGGCTCATATCCGGGTTGTGCCCGACAAACATGACCTCGGCGTCCGCGCCCAAGTCTTGACTCAGCCGCTGTACCGCCGCCAGGTCAAAGCCGAAATCAAGCGCCTCGGATATCGTCAAGTCCATGCCGAGGGTCTCAGCGACAATCGCCGCTGTTTGATGGGCGCGCGGGCGCGGGCTGCTGAAGATGCGCGCCGGCGCCAGCCCCAGCCGTTTCATGACGGCGGCAGCCGTGCCCACGCGGCGGCGTCCGCGCGCGGTCAACTCTCGGGAGAAATCGCTGCCGCTGAAATCTTCGGCGATGCCGTGCCGCAGGAAATAATATCTCATTGCCGGTTTGCCTCAGGCGCGCGCCAAGTTATTGCGCCGCCGCTTTTTTCTTCGATTTGCTGGCGCTTTCCGCTGTGGCTTGGGTTTTGCTTTCGCTTTTGCCCGCTGCCTTGGCGGAGGCTTTGGCGGGCTCTTCGTTTGATTTGCCGTCGCCATTTTGCGCCGGGCTGGCGGGATTATTCGCCTTGCTATTGTCGTTGACATAAAAGCCGCTGCCCTTGAAGATGATGCCCGCTGGCTGGATGACCCGCGTAACCTCTTGACCCGTGGTCGGGCAGGTCGCCAGCGGCTCATCCAAAAAGCGCTGCCGCAGGTCAAAAGTCGTGCCGTCCTCACGGCGATAGGTATAAACTGGCATAAACGGAAACCACCACTGCGCTATCTGTTGTCACTGAGAACTATGGTATCTTAACCGATACCTTGTCAGATTTGCACGGGTAATTCTGCCGCCAGCGATAGCGAGCGGGCGGCGCATAAACGCGGGAGAAGAGCGCGAGTGATCCGCTGCGGCATTGATATGATTGAGTCCGAGCGCATCAGCGCCGGCATCAAGCGCCATGGCGAGCGCTTCCTGCGGCGTTTCTTCACGCCGGGCGAGCGCGCGGATTGTGATGATGCCCCGCAGCGGCTGGCGGCGCGCTTCGCGGCGAAGGAAGCGGTGGGCAAAGCTTTGGGCACGGGCATCGGCGATGTCAGTTGGCTCGAAATCGAAATCCGCACCGATACTCCGCGCCGCCGCCCGCGCCTTATTTTGCATGGCAAAGCCAAAAGCTTGGCGGCGGAGCTGGGGCTGACCGAGTGGGACATCAGCCTGACGCACAGCCGCTCCCTCGCTATGGCGGTCGCGGTAGCGCAGGCGCGCGCTTAAGCCCCGGGCAAATCGTCGAATAGCCGCATCAGCTTGATGGCGATGTGAAGGTTCATGCGCGTTATCGGCGCGGACAAGTCGACTTCGCAGATCTCTTTTATCCGCGCCAGCCGATAGTTCAAGGTGCTGCGGTGTATATGCAGCCTTTCCGCCGTTTGCACGCTGTTGCCGCCGGCATCCAGGTAGGCTTCCAGCGTTTGAAAGAGGTCCGCCTGCTGCGCTTTCAGCAAGCGCCGCAAGCGCGGGACCTGCGCATTCCGCGTCAAGCTGGCGGCGCCCGCATAATACAGCGCGTGAATATAGCCCAAGTCATCAAAGAAATGCAGCGGGCGCTCAGCGCCGATGCGCCGCGCGATCGCCAAAACTTCCAGGCATTGCGCATGAGCGGCGCTCACCTGCTCCGCGCCGCTGAACTTGCCGCTGACGGCAATTTTGAGGCTGCCGCCAGTATGCAGCCGCTCCGCCAAGTCCTTGCCCAGGCTTTTGATGCTGGCTCCCGCCTGCGCCAGGATGACCACCTGCCCGGCGAATTGCGCCGCCACCGCCATGTACTTGCTTTGTACCAGCGCTTGATTGACTTTGCGGTAGGCGGCGTTAGCGGGCAGCCGCTCTTCGTCTGTGTTGACAATCAGCATGCGCCAGGGCAAGCGCAAATCCAAGCCATAACGCAAGGACTGGTCGCTCAAAATCGTTTGGCTGTCGCCCGCGCCCTCAATCAACTGCGCCATCAGGCTGCCTTTAAGCGAGGCTTCCGCGCTGTGCAGCGACTCTTGATGCAGCATCAGCAGGGCGGCAACGGTGGCGCCAATTTCAATCGCCATCATGTCTATCGGCGTCAGCGCGCGCACATCGGCGATGATCCACATATAGCCGTAGATTTCGCCATGCACCACAATCGGCGCCAGTAGCCGCTCCATCTCCAAGCCCAACTGCGGCAGAATCGGCAGCTGCAGCGGCATCAGGGTGTCGCGGATCTTGGGCAGAATTTCCAGCTCCAGCGCGGCGATAAGGGCGGGATTGGTGCGCCCATGGCGGATGGTGTAGCGCCGCGCCGCGTCCACTTCCGCGATGTTCCAGTTGGCAATCGCTTCAAAGCGCTCGTCTTCTATGCTGATGGAATGCCCGACCAGGTCCGCCAGCATACGCGCCAATTCCGGGAAGCTGCCGCCCTCCAGCACCAAACGCGTGAGCCGCTGCTGTATCGAAAGCGCGCGGCTCAAAGTATCGAGGTTCGCTTCTGATATCCGTTCGTTGATGACTTTGGCGATATCCACAAAGCGCGTCTGATACGGCAGTTCAATCAGCGGCAGCTGGAGCTGAGCGCCGATGGCGCGCAGGCTGTCGGGGAGATGCTGCCAGCGCATGCCGATGGTAATCACGACGCCGGCGATTTCTTTGCCCGCCAGCTGCCGCAGGTATTCGCCTTGCGCCTCGGCGCTGTCGGGCAGGTTGTAGGCGGTTGTCAGCAGCAATTCGCCGCCATGCAGCCAATCCGCGGCGTTAGGCACACTCAAAACATGTACCCAGCGGATGGGCTGCTCCAGCCCGTCCGCGCCAGCGACGACTTGCGCATTTTCCAAAATGGGCAGTTGCAGGGCTTCTTTCAGCGTGAGCATAGACGGCTATCCGCTAGCTAATGCTGAAGAGTATAGATTTGTAACGGGGAAAGCGCCAAGTCGATGGCAGGGGAAAGGTGGGGCTGCCCGGAAGGCAGCCCCCAGATAGCCTCAGCGGCGACTAGCAGTCGCCAGCCGTTTCGACATAATGCGCGCTAATCCAGCCTTCTACGCCATCATGCTCGGTTTTGAACCAGTTCTCGGTGCGGGCGCTGGCGCTCTTGGTCGCGCCGCCAGGAACGATATCAAGGATTCTTCCGCCGGGATCGTCACGAAGGTTGAGGCTGTATTGCGCGGTGACTTCGCAGTCCATCAGCATGACCATCGTGTCCAGGCTGTCTTTCATCATCGCGTAATCCATCTTGTGCATGTCGTCCATGGAGTCCATATCATCCATCATGCCCATGTCGTCCATCATGCCGGGCATTTCCACCAGAACGACGGTGCCGGGGTGGCTGATGTTGGCGCAGGTTTTGTCGCCTTTCATCATGTAATCAAGCGACATTTGCATGCGCGGCGACATTGTCGCGTCCAGGAAGGTGATGGTGCCCATGCCTTGGATGCACACTTCCGCTTCCAGGTCCATCACACCCCAAACATCAACCGCGTCTACCACGCCGGCGTTAATTATCGAGGGCACGCCAATGCCATCGCGGGAGGGGCGTTGACATTGCACACCCATAGTATAGGTATTCACGGAAATCGCTGGCATCAGCGCTTGGCAGGTGGCGGACATCTGCATCTTCATCATGTCCATATCATCCATCATGTCCATATCATCCATCATGCCCATATCGTCCATCTTGTCCATGTCATCCATCATATCCATAGACTGGGCGCCTACAATCGCCGGAATTGCCAGCAGCAACAGGCAACACAGGGCGAGCAAACATCGGGTTTTTGTCTTGTTCATGTTCTTACTCCTTGATATGTATATGTGGCTGGGGCAAATACACTGCGGGAAAATTCAATGCGTTTTCTCCTTTTCAAATCTTATTCTTCTATTCTTGTAAATTATAACCATTGCTCAACACAACCGCAATTCTTTGAAACGCGCGGGAAGCGGTGATTTCCCGCATATATCGCCCTTATGCCATTGGCATGTGATGGCGGGCGGCATAGCGCCCGCTGACAAAATGCGAAAGCTGGCGCTCGATATCGGTCAACAAGCCGGAGGCGCCGAAGCGGAAGAGCCGCTGGTTCAGCCAGGCATCGCCCAACTCTTCTTTGATGAGAATCAGCCAATTCAAAGCGTCTTTGGCGCTGCGGATGCCGCCCGCCGGCTTGAAGCCGACGCGATAGCCCGTCCGCTCGTGATAAGCGCGGATTTCCCGCGTCATCGTCAGCCCGACTTCCAGCGTCGCGTTTACCGCTTCTTTGCCGGTGCTGGTTTTGATGAAATCCGCCCCCGCCATCAGGCAGACTTTGCTCGCCTGGGCGACTTGCCACAGCGGTCCCAACTCGCCAGTCGCCAGAATCGTCTTGATGTGGGCGCCGCCACAGGCGCGGCGCATCGCGCGCACTTCGTCATACAGCGCCTGCCAATCCCCCCGCAGCACATGCTCGCGGGAAATCACGATGTCGATTTCTTCAGCGCCCGCCGCGACCGATTGCCGAATTTCTTCGATGCGCTGGGCGAAAGGGCTTAACCCGGCGGGGAAGCCAGTAGAAACCGCCGCCACCGGGATGCCGCTGCCGCGCAGCGCCGCTACCGCATCGGCAACGCGTTGGTGATAGACGCAGACCGCGCCGACAGTGATATCCAGCTCCTCCAGCGCCAGCGCTTGCAGCAGGTCCGCGCGCAGGGGCTGGCGCGCTTTGGCGCATAATCGCCGCACCTTGCCCGGGGTATCATCGCCCGCCAGGGTGGTCAAATCTATCATCGTGATTGCGCGCAGCAGCCAAGCGGCTTGCCACTCCTTCTTGACGCTTCGGCGCGCCGTCAAAGTGCTGGCGCGGCGCTGGGTCGCGCTCAAATTGACAGTAGTCGCGCGCACCCAGCCCATATCAAGCGGGATGCCGGGGTTGCGGGCTTCGGAGTCAGTTGGCATAGTGCCGAGTACCTTTGTATATTGGCGGGCGCGTCAAATCCCACCTGCTTTCGCTACTGTAAGTGAATACTGTCAAGAAAAACCCTATGTTGCTTGCCGCGCTCGGTGTACGCTAGAGTACTTGCTGGCATGCGATATTGTGCCGCAGCTGACAGGCAAACTCAAGCGAAGAAAGCGAACTCAACCCGCATTATGCTGGAAAAATTAGCCGAAGTCGAAAACCGATTTATCGAACTGGAAGGCATGCTTGGCGACCCCGATATCGCCACCGATTACGAAAAAGTGGCGGAATTGGCAAAAGAACGGGCGAGCCTAAGCGATATTGTGGACGCCTATCGGCGGTATCGGCGGCAAGCGCAGGAGCTTGAAGAGGCGCAGGAATTGCTGCGGGAGGCTGAAGACGCCGAGCTGCGCGAGCTTGCCGGCGAAGAAATCGCCGAATTGGAAGCGAGCAATGCTGAGCTCCTGGAAGCGCTGCGGCTGATGCTGCTGCCGAAAGACCCGCGCGACAGCAAAAATGTCATCGTGGAGATCCGCGCTGGCGCTGGCGGCGATGAAGCTGGCATCTTCGCTGGCGATTTGCTGCGCATGTATACGCGCTACGCCGAATCCAAGCGCTGGAAGCCAGAGATGCTGGATATCAACGAGCAGGGCAACGGCGTCTTCAAAAACATCACCTTTGAAATCAAGGGCGAGGGCGCCTTCAGCCGGCTGAAATATGAAAGCGGCGTGCACCGCGTGCAGCGCGTCCCGACGACAGAATCCCAAGGGCGCATCCACACCAGCACCGCCACGGTCGCCGTTCTGGCGGAGATGGACGAGGTTGATGTGCAGCTGAATATGGCGGATGTCGAGACCCAGGTCTTCCGCGCGCGCGGCGCTGGCGGGCAATCGGTGAACACCACCGATTCCGCCGTCCGCCTGATACACAAGCCGACTGGCTTGGTCGTCGAGATGCAGGATGAGCGCAGCCAATTGCAGAATAAACTGCGCGCCAAACAAGTGCTGATTGCCCGCTTGTACGAGGCGGAGGTGGAACGGCAGCGCAGTGAACGGGAAGCCGAGCGCCGCGGGCAAGTCGGCAGCGGCGACCGCAGCGAAAAAATCCGCACTTACAATTACCCGCAAGGGCGCGTGACCGACCATCGCATCGGCTATAGCAGCTACAACCTGCCGGCGGTCATGGATGGCGAGCTTGATGTCTTCATCGATCAGCTGGCGACGCAGCAGCAAGCCGAGCAATTGCTGGCGGGCGGCGCGGACGGATGACGCCGCGCCCAGCCGGCGCGGCGCAGGACTTCAGCACGGTCAAAGCGGCGCTGGCGACCGCCCGCGCCATGCTCAGCCGCTCGCCCTCGGCGGCGCTGGACGCGCAAGTGCTGCTGGCGCATGCGCTGCAAGTTGAGCGCGCATTCCTCTTCGCGCATGGAGAAGCTGCCGTAAGCCCGGCGCAGCAGCGCGCGCTGTTGGCGCTTTTGCAGCGCCGCGCCGCCGGCGAGCCAATCGCCTACATCACCGGCAGCAAAGGCTTCTACGATGTCGAGCTGGCGGTGTCGCCAGCGGTGCTGATACCCCGCCCGGAAACCGAATTGCTGCTGGAAGCGGCGCTGCATATCACGGCGGGGCAGCGGACGCCGCGCACTGCCGCCGATATTGGCGCTGGCAGCGGCGCGCTGGCGATTGCCTTCGCCCGCAAGCGCCCAGACTGCGCTGTCTTCGCCACCGATATCAGCGCCGCCGCGCTGGACATCGCCCGCGCTAACGCCGCCCGGCTCCGGGCGCGAGTCAGCTTCCTGCAGGGCGACCTCGCGCTGCCCTTAAGCGCGCGTGGCATCCAGGTTGAGCTGCTGCTGGCGAACCTGCCCTATATCGCCAGCGCCGAGCTCCCGCGCCTGCAAGTCAGCCATTATGAGCCGCGCCTGGCGCTGGACGGCGGCGCTGATGGCTTGCGCCTGATAGAGCGGCTGCTGTCGCAATTGCCCGCTGTCTGCGCTCCAGGTGCCTGGGTGCTGCTCGAAATTGGCGCTGACCAGGGCGAGCGCGCCGCCGCGCTCCTGCGCGCCCGCCTCGGGCTTGACTGCGCCATCTTGCCCGATTATGCGGGCTTGGACCGCATAATGAGTTTCCAACTCGGCTGATACCTCTGGCATTTGCGGGCATTTAAGCGAAATGCCCCTGCATCGCCCTCTTTCTGCAGATGTTCTTGAAAACTTTGCGCCCGCATCCAGGCGCGGGATAACCCAGGCTCTACTATAATCAATACTTACAATGACCTTGCCCCGCGCGAAGTATTGAGGAAGCCAGCCGCCGGCAGAACGACAGCATGGACGAGCCGAGACAAGACGCGAACGCTGCGCTAAACGCTGGCTTGGGCGATGTGCACCGCTTTAGCACCGCCGGCGAGTCGCTGTTTCGCCGTTTGTATCGGCGGCTGAACCGCCGCCAGCAGCTGGAGCTTGACCTGCAGCAGCAATCGGCGCTGCTGCAAGAACAGGCATCCGCCCAAGAGCGCCTGCAAAAGCAATTCAACCGCTTGCAAAATGCGCACAGCCGCGGCAGCAGCCAATTGGAGCAGCTGACCGCAGTGCTGGGCAGCCTGGAAGAGGGCATCATCGTGCAAGAGGCGAGCGGCAAAATCACGATGATGAACCGCGCCGCGGAAGCGATGCTGGGCGGCAAACGGGCTTTCTGGGAAAGCGACCTTGGCGCTTTGTTCGAGCGCTATCGTGATGTCGAAGAAGCCGCCGCCGAGCTGAGCCCGCTGGCTGAAACCGGCGAAATCCCGCTCAATGACCGCATCCTGCGCGGGCAGCTGATTGCCATCGGCGACGAAAATCAAAAGCGCATCGGCAGCGTGTTCATCCTGCGCGATATCACCTACGATGCCCTGGCTGCCCGCTTGAAAGACGGCTTCGTCAGCCAAATCGCCACCCAGCTGGAAAAACCCGCCAGCGTCATCCGCCTCGCCACCGAGTTGTTGAGCGGGCAGCCGGAAGATGCGGCGGTCAACCAGCGCCTGCTGGAAAAGCTGCTGGGCAATGTGGACGCGCTCGACCGGCTGGGGCTGGAATTGCTGGATATCGCGCGCGTGGCGGCGGGGGATTTTGCGCTGCAGCGGGAGCCAGTTGCGGTCGAAGCGGCGATATGGGCGGTCGTCAACGGCATCAGCGCCGAGGTCAAAAGCCGCGGCATCGACCTGCTGGTGATGACCCGCGCTTTGAGCGGCGCCCGCGTCCAGGGCGATGCCAGCCGCTTGCAATGGGCGCTGGCGCATCTCATCCGCAACGGCGTCGCCTACAATCGTGAGCATGGTTATGTAGCGGTGGCGGCGCGCGTCGAAGGCCGCCAGGGCAAGCCCTATGCGCTCATCAGCGTCAGCGATAATGGCATCGGCATCCCCAGCGCCGAGCTGCCGCATATCTTCGAGCGTTTTTATCGCGGGCAGCGTGAGGGCGCGCCGCCGGGTTTGGGGCAGGGCTTATTTGTGGCAAAAGCCATCTGCGAAGCGCACCGCGGCTTCATCGAGGCGCAGAGCCGGGAAAATGTCGGCAGCCTCTTCACGATGGGCTTGCCGATGCTGGCAGATACCGCGCCCAGCGCCGCCGGCTGAGCGCAGCGGAAACTATGCCATATCTCATTGATGGGCACAATCTCATCGCCGCGCTGCCCGATATCAGCCTGGCGGACCCAAACGATGAAGCGCAACTGGTGCTGAAGCTCAGGGGGTTCGCCGCCGCCAAGCGCAAGCGATGCACAGTTGTCTTTGATGGCGGGCTGCCGGGCGGGCGCTCGTCGCTGTCAACGCGCGGCGTCACTGTGATTTTTGCCGCCGAAAAACATAGTGATGCCGACAGCCTCATCAAGAGGCGCATCAGCAGCTTGCGGGACGGCAAAGGCTGGATAGTTGTGAGCTCTGACCGCGATATCCTGGCGCATGCCCGCCGCCAGCGCGTCTCAACGCTGACGGCGCTGCAATTCGCCGAGCGGCTGGGGCGGCGTCCCGCGCCGTCAGCGCCCGCTGCGGGGGAAGAAATCAGCCCAGCAATCTCGCAGGAAGATGTCGAAGAATGGCTGGGAATCTTTGGCGACCGCTAGCCGCCTCAAAGGCTGGGCGGCGGATTGAGGCTTTACGCCGCTGCGCCCTGCGGGTATGATGGGCGCGCTTGCGGGGCATGGCGCAGTCCGGTAGCGCGCACGGTTTGGGTCCGTGAGGTCCCCGGTTCGAATCCGGGTGCCCCGACTGGCGGGTATGGTGTAACGGTAGCACTCCACCCTTCCAAGGTGTCAGTACGGGTTCGAATCCCGTTACCCGCTCTCGGCGGCAGCGCGGGTCCATAGCTCAATGGTCAGAGCAGTCGGCTCATAACCGATTGGTTCCAGGTTCGAGTCCTGGTGGACCCACAAATTCTTCAATCAGGGCGCGTTTTTGCGCCGATGCCATCAGCGCCAGCGCCGATGATCTTTGATTTTGTCATACGCGGAGCTGACTTCTTTGAAGCGCCGCTCCGCCTCCGCTTTGTCATGGCGGCTGACATCGGGGTGATATTCGCGCGCCAGCTTGCGGAAGGCTTCTTTGACCGCTTCCTGCCCCGCGCCAACTTCAATCTCCAGCGCCAGGTAGGCGGCGCTGATTTGTTCGGCTGGTGTGCCGAGGGCGCGCGCGCCCCGCGTCCGATGGTGGAAGCGCTGCCGCGCCCGTTCTTCGCTCAAGCGGCGTTTGAAGCGGGACGAGATGATATCGCCGACCAGCCAATTGCCGCGGATATTGCTCGTCACCTCCCGCCGCCGCACAGAAACGGCTTCGAATGGAAAATCAAGCGTGTGCCAGCAGGCGAAGATACCGCGCTCGGCGGTCTCTTCCAAGTTGACCTGCCGCAGGCTGATGCCGCCCGCGCCCAGGTTGTAGGCGGGTATCGCGCCCAAGTTGAGAACGCGCAGGTCATCTTGCCATTGCCGCAAGCGCAGGCAGGCACCATCAGCGGGCAGCAGCGCCGCCTCCAGCAGAATGAGCGTGCCGATGCCGCCGCCGCTATTGCCTTTGAGCAGGCTCTTGAGCTCGCGCTGTTTGGGCGCCCGCCCCATGAGATAGATATGCAGCCGGCTGTTCAGCCAGGTTTCGACGCGGATATCCGGCTCAATGAGGCGCGTGGTCAAGCTGGCTTCGGGGCGGGCGCTGGCATAGCGCACATCCTGTATCGCCCGGAAGCGCCGCGCGAGTTCCTGCACATAGTCTGCTGGCATCTGCTTCTCTCCCGCCGCTGGCATCGCTCTATGATAGGACGAAGCGGCGGGATTTGTCAAAGGCGGGGCGTGGCTCCAGCGCAACTGCATAAACAGTTATTCACCACTGAACTTCCTCCGATTATGTGGATAGCCAAGTTGTCCAATATAATCCCTTGAGAAAGGCAGGTGAAACACACATGAGACGGGGCAATTCGTTTCCAGCAGCGGGCTATGCTACACTAGCGTCACCGCAAGAGAGTATGCGAGAAAGCTGATGTCCGCCGATCGCACCGAGCAGCTGCGCGCCATTCGGGACGCCGTGCTCAACCTGACCGAATCCCCGCTATATGAGTACCGGACGCTTAACAAGTATTTCCCGGTGTTGGGGCAGGGCGACCACAACGCCACAATCATGTTCATCGGCGAGGCGCCGGGCAAAAACGAAGCCGAGACCGGGCGTCCTTTCTGCGGCGCATCGGGCAGGGTTTTGGACGAATTGCTCGCTTCCATCGATTTGCGGCGCGAAGATGTCTATGTTACCAACATCCTCAAAGACCGCCCGCCAAACAATCGTGATCCACTAAAGGCGGAAATCGAGCTTTACGCGCCTTTCCTCGAACGGCAGATTGATATAATTCAGCCCAAAGTCATCGCGACGCTTGGGCGCTTTGCCATGGGCTTCATCCTGCGACATTTTGGCGCTTCCCAAGCCAACCAGAAAATCAGCCAGCTGCACGGCAGCGCCATCACAGTGCGGGCGAGTTATGGCAAGGCGGTGGTCTTGCCGCTGTTTCATCCCGCCGCCGCTCTCTATAACGCCAGCCAGCGCGACACTTTAGAAGCCGATTTCCAGGTCTTAAAACAGTTTATTTCCCAAGAGCGCTCGACCCCCATGCGCCTGCTGTAGCGCCGATATCGGCGGGAGGAACACAATCACCATGATACTCGAACGGCAATATCTCAAAGTAGAAGAGTTTCTCGCTCTCAGCGAACAACCCGAATATGCGGACCGCCGCGTCGAACTCATCGAAGGAGAAATTGTTGAAATGCCACATCCAAGCCCACTTCATGCCGCGATTCTCGCTGACCTGTCTGCTTCACTTACCCTGTATGGAAAGCGGACGGGACAGGGGCGAGTCTTCGCGGGGAATGCGCCATTCATCCTTGAGCGCAGTCTCGCCGGCAGGGATACCCTGCGCGGCATTGACATCGCCTTTGTCGCCGCCGACCGGTTGCCGCCATCCCTGCCCACAAAGCCTTTTTCAATCGCGCCTGACCTGGCGGTCGAAATCATTTCCCCCAGCAATTCCGCCGCTGATATCGAAAAGAAAATCCAGCAATTGCTGCGGGCAGGCACGCGCCTAATCTGGATTGTCTACCCGGAGCTGCGTTGCGTGATCGTGCATAGGGCGAGCGGCTCGGTAACTTTGAGCGACTCTGACATTCTTAGCGGTGGCGATGTCTTGCCTGGCTTCACGCTCGCGGTCGCTGATATATTTCCCAATTAGCGCGCTCAATCCCCCGCTTTTAGTCTATGCCAGACCATGCCGATGTTGACGCCCTCGTAAAAACCTTGTGGGACTATATGCTTGTCGGGCAGGCGTTGCGGCGCGCCGACTGCATCTTTGTGCTGGGCAGCTACGACATCCGCGTCGCCGATTACGCCATCAAGCTCTTCCAGGCAGGCTGGGCGCCGATGCTGCTGTTCTCTGGCGGCGTGCAGCAGCGGAACGCGGCGCTTAATGTATTTTGGGACGCGCCCGAAGCCGAGGTTTTCGCCCGCCGCGCCCGCGCTAATGACATCCCCGAGTCGCGTCTGCTCATCGAAAAGCGCGCGACAAATACCGGCGAAAATTTCAGCTTCAGCCGTGATTTGCTAGAGGCGCAGGGCTATGCCTTTAAGAGTTTCATCCTTGTGCAAAAGCCCTTCATGGAGCGGCGCGTTTGGGCGACCGCGCTCAAACGCTGGCGAGATTTTGAATGTGTTGTAACTTCCCCGCCGATCGCCTGCCGCGACTATCTCAACGGCGCTTTGCCGCGGGATGCGCTCATCCAACATATCGTCGGCGACTTCCAGCGGATTAAGGTCTACGGCGAAAATGGCTTCCAAGCGCCGCAAGCAATCCCCGAGGAGGCTTGGCATGCCTTCGAGACTTTGGTCGCGCTGGGCTATGACAAGCATCTGGTCGGAGAAACCGCAACACAATCTTGACCACCGAGCACACAGAAGTACATGCAAGTAAGTCATGCGAAAATAGAATGGCTTCATTGGCGCAATGCTCGCGCTAGATCCCAACGGTAAGGGCGAGCCGGTGGCTCGCCCGTCGTTACAACAGAGCCACAGAAACACAGAGATTTCCTCATTTTTTCTCGGTGTATCTCGGTGTACTCGGTGGTAAAAATCCTTGTCGAATCTCCGCGCCTGCGACTTGGGAAGTGCTGCGCTATGGGCCAACCAGCAATCAGCGCAGCGGATGGGCATGCCGCGGCGGTCTGACATGCTCAGGAATTGGGCAGATGTAGGGATTTCGCTTAATCGCCGCCTGGAATTCCGCCTGCGCCCGTTCTAATATATCGGGCGACAGGATGAGTTTCGCCGCCGCGAGCGCCATGACCGTCGCCGCGTACATCATGCCCTTGTGCCCAATCGACATGCGCCCGGTCGCGACAACGCCCCAGGAATGCGCCGCCGCGCGGCTCGCCCAAGTCGCCGTTTGCAGCATGCTGCAAGGCGCGTACCAGCTCATATCGCCCATATCCGAGGAAGCGGGCGAAACCAGCCCTTTGTCCGCGCTGGGCAGCACCGCGCCGATGAGCGGCTGCTCCGCCAATGCCGCGGGCAAGCCATAGCGCTCTATCAGCGTTTTGACATTGGCATCGCCAAAATGGCGGTTGATTTCGGCGGCGTATGCCTGCTCTTCGGCGCTGAACTCGATGCCGCCCAGCTCGCGCATGACATCGTTTTGCAGGTCCGCCAGAGTTTCATTGGAGAGCACACGCGTCGAGCCTGATTTGTATACAATCTCGACTTCGGTATCGGTCATCATCGCCGCGCCTTTGGCGATGCGCATAACCCGCTGGCAGACATCCGCCAGGTTCTGCGGCTCATGGGCGCGCACATAATAATAGCTCTCGGCATAATCGGGCACGACATTGGGCGCCAAGCCGCCGCTGAGGATGCTGTAGTGCAGGCGCACATCGTCGGTAACATGCTCACGCAGGTAGTTGACGCCGATATTCATCAGCTCCAGCGCATCCAAAGCGGAGCGCCCCGAATGCGGGTCGGCGGCGGCATGGGCGGTCTTGCCTTTGAAGCGGAAATAATAGCGATTGACGCCCAGCATGCTGCCCTTCATCGCGCTGTTGAGGTACCAGGGGTGCCAGTTGAAGGTCGCGTCCAAATCGGCGAAGGCACCGGCGCGCCCCATGAAGACCTTGCCGCTGCCACCCTCTTCGGCGGGGCAGCCATAATAGCGTATGGTGCCGCTGTGCCCGCTGCGCCGCAGCCAGGCTTTGAGCGCCACCGCCGCCGCCAAACAGCCGACGCCCAGCAGATTGTGCCCGCAGCCGTGCCCGGGCGCGCCCGCGGCGATGGCATCGGGCGCGCTTTGATCTTTCTGTGATAAGCCCGGCAGCGCGTCATATTCGCCGGCGAAGGCGAGAACTGGCGCCCCCGAACCCCATTCAGCAGCGAAAGCGGTGCTGATGCCAGCGATGTCCCAGCTGATGCGAAAGCCCTCCCGCTGCAAAAAATCCGCCTGCAGCTTGGAAGCCTCAAACTCCAGGAATTGCAGCTCCGGGCGGTCCCAAATCGCATCCGCCATGCGCGTGAAGCGCGGTTGATGCTCGTCAAGCCAATCGGCGATTTCCGATTTCTTAGCCATAAATGAAGCCCTCGCTCCTGCTTTAGACTTTCACCGCCGCGATGACTTGCTGGTTTGGCTCGGCATTGGCGTCCGGCGGCAGCAGCTTGGCGGCATTCGGCGTCAGCGCCAGGTTCAAAACGCGATAGCCCAGCTTATGCCCCAGGTCACGAATTGCCGCCAGCAGCTGCGCGCTTAATTCCCGCGGCGACCAGCAATAGACCTCGGCATTACGGGCGTTAAACAAATCTTGATGAAAGCAGAGCACGACTTCTCTGCCCATCACATACAGCAGGAAGCGGTGTTTGCTGCGCTCGATAATCTTGGGTACGCCCTGCCAGTGCTCGGTCCAGACGGTCTCCCAAACGCTGCGCGGGCTGCTGCTGCGTCCAACCGCCATCGTCCAGCCCTCAATTTTGCTCGCGGCGGCTTCACGGTAGGCTTCACTTTTGTAAAAGAGGTTTGCAATCTGCGCGGGAAGCGCGAAGCGCGACAGGCGGAACACTTCGTTTGTGCCGTAATAGCGGCGGTAATACGCTGCCATTTCTTTGTCATAATCGGGGAAGGCGACCGAAATTTTGCCGATGCCGCGCGCCTCCGCCAATATCGCTTCCGCCAGGTGGCTGTGCAATTCCGGCGGGCTGCTCTCGGCGATGAGCAGGTTGGCGAGATGCAGATGCGCGCCCAGTGGCGCCAGCTCCTGATCTTTGAAAGCCTCGGCATAGGCGAGTATTTCGCCGTCACATTCGCCGACATAAACCAAGCCATTGCCGCCAAGCAGGTGGCTGAGCCAAATGGCGCCAGTTTCCAGCGACATCCAGGGACCGCCGTGCAGCCAGCGGTCGTATACCGACAAGTCTGCGTAGGGCAAATCCTCGACGCGCCCCTGGTCGTCAAAGCGCTGCCAGACGGGGACGCGCGCCGTAAACAGCCGCACAATCTTCTGCGTATCTTCAAGTGTGGCTTGGCGGACAAGCATCACTGCGCCCCTGAGCCGGCTCGCGCATATAGCGTATACTTCTTGTATAGTATAGCCGAATTGCGTGGCAGATAAAGCCAGCTTGGGCGCGAAAACCGCTGATGATGGCTGAGGATGGGCAAGCGATGCTCCTGGCATTTGATATTGGCAATACCAATATCCACCTGGGTTTGTGGGATGGGGCGGCTTGGCGCCTCTCCTGGCGCGCGCGCACTGTCGCCGCGAAAACGGCCGACGAATACGCGGTGCTGCTGCGCAGCTTTCTGCATACCGCCGCGGTCGATTTCGGCGCGGTTTCCGCCGTCTGCATGAGCAGCGTCGTGCCCGCGCTCAGCCCCGCATTCCAAGAGTTAACCCGCCGCTACTTGGGCTTGGAAGCGCTGACCGTCAGCAGCGCAACCCGCTTGGGCATCGCCATTGATATTGATATGCCGGAGCAAGCTGGCGCTGACCGCCTCTGCAATGCGGTTGCGCTTTCGCGGCTTTATGGCGCGCCCGCCATCAGCGTCGACTTCGGCACATCGACTAATTTTGATGTTCTGGCGGCTGGCGATGCCTATATCGGCGGCGCGATTGCGCCCGGCATCGGCATGGCGCATGACGCGCTGGTGGGGCGGGCGGCGCAGCTGCACAAGGTGGCGCTGGTGCCGCCACCACAGCCCATCGGGCGCAACACCGTGCAAGCCATGCAATCCGGGCTGATGCTGGGATATATCGGCTTGATTGAAGCGCTGCTGCAGCGCATAAGCCAGCAGCTGGGCGCGCCGACGGCAACTGTGGTCGCCACTGGCGGCATGGCGGCGACCTTCGCCCAAGGTATCCCGCGCATAAACGCGGTCGCGCCCGAGCTGACGCTGGACGGATTACGGCTCATCCATGAGCTGAATTCCGAGCGCTGATTCTGGCTAAATGCTGAAATCACCGCTGTCGCCCAGCAGCTGCGCGGCAAGCTCCAAGGCGTCCAGGGGCCAAAACTCTTGCGGCCGCGGCCGGCGCACATTCGGCAGTCCGCTTTCGGGGCGGCAGTTCAGCACGGTTTCTTCCCACTGGCTTGGAATTGCGCCGCGCCCATAGACTGCGCCCAAAAGCGCGCCGGCAATCGCGGCATTGGTGTCGGTATCGCCGCCGCGCATGATGCTGTCGATGACGCCCGCTTCCAAGCTCTCGGCATGGAGCAGCTGCCAAAGCGCCAGCTGCAGCGCTTTCAGCACCCAGCCTTGAAATTTGCGCATGGAGCCGGGGGGCGCAGCGACTGCTTGATTGACCACATCAAGCAGCTTGTCGTCCACCTGCATTTCATGCGCCCAGGCGACGATTTTGCCATACAGGGTCGGCGCATCGCAGCCGTGGCGGATGGCATAGGCAATCGCCATCGCGTACAAGGCATTGGCTTGCTGACAGACCGGATGAATATGCGTTATCGCGGCGTCTTGCATCGCCCACTCAGCCACATCGTGCAAATCATGCTTGGCGCCAAATATGCCCAGCGGGCAAATGCGCATCAAAGCGCCATTCGCCTGGCTTGTTTCATTGTGCATGCCGCGCAAGCCGCTGCCGACGGTGTTGCCGCAATCGTATGGATCCGTGTCCAGCCAAAAGATATAGGCTTGCCTCGCTGCATCAACATCATAGCGCCCTGAAGCTACCAGCGAGCGCGCCAGCATTAATGCCATTTCGGAGTCGTCAGTAGGCTGCCCCGCGATTGTGTCCCAAGTGCCGCCGTCAGCCATTTCGCGCACGCCATCGGGATACAGCCGCCTAATCTTGCGGGGTCCCATAAACTCGACCAGGCTGCCCAGCGCGTCGCCAGAAAGCTGCCCAAGCATCACGCCTTGGGCGCGCTCCAACATAGCGCTATGCGGCATCGTGGTTGAGTTCATGCGGAAAAGTGGAATGGGCGCGTATAAATCCTGCTCCGTAGCTTGGACTTGAACCAAGAACCTAGCGGTTAACAGCCGCCCGCTCTGCCAATTGAGCTACTACGGAATACTATCATGGTATACTATCAGCGTGGCGGCTGCCTGTCAAGGATTATTTTGCCGCCAGCTTTTTGAGCCAGTCCCAGCGGAGGCGGCATATTGTGTTAGAGATTCGCCCAATCGCCACGAAAGAGGACTTCGCCGAGTTTTTCCAGTTCCCCTGGCAGCATTATAAGCATGACCCGAACTGGGCGCCGCCGCTTTTATCCATGCGCCGCCAGCTGCTGGACAAGCGCAAACATCCCGCCTGGCAGCACATGGATGGCGAGTATTTTGGCGCTTGGCGCGCTGGCAGGCTGATTGGCACGGTTGCCGCCTTTGTCAACCACGCGCATAACCGCTATCACGATGACAATATCGGCTTCTTCGGCTTATTTGAAGCGGAAGATGACCAGGAATGCGCCAGCAGTCTGTTGGACGCGGCGGCAAACTGGCTGCGGGAGCGCGGCGTCAGCGCTATGCGCGGTCCCGCCAATTACACCACCAACGAAGAATGCGGCTTGCTGGTGGATAATTTCGCCGCCCCCGTCATTATGATGCCTTATAACCCGCCCTATTATGCGGCGCTGCTGGAACATGCCGGCTTCGAAAAAGTGATGGATGTCGTCTGCATCTATCAAGACCGCGCGACTATCGAAGCTGGCGGCACTTTGGCGCGCTTGGAGCGGCTGGTCGCCCGAGCCGCCGAGCGCAGCGGCATCGTCGTGCGCCGCATGGACGCGCGCGATAAAAGCGCGGAATTTGCCCGCTTCCGCGAAATCTACAATGCCGCGTGGGAAAAGAACTGGGGCTTCATCCCCATGAGCGATTTGGAGCTCAAAGCGCTGATTGACGACCTCGGCATGCTGGTGGAGCCGGACTTGGCATTTTTCGCCGAAATTGCTGGCGAGCCGGTTGGCTTCGCGCTTACAATTCCCAATTTCAACGAAGCCTTAAGCCGCGCGTATCCGCGCCCCGGCGTCCCGGAAGCGCTGACGATGCTGCAGCTGCTGTGGTATTGGAAGGTCCGCCGCGCCATCAAGGGCTTGCGCATGCCGCTGATGGGCGTCAAGCAGGCGCATCGCAACAAAGGCGTCGAGCTGGCGATGCTGCTGGAAATCACCAAGGCGCTGCTGCCCTCGCGTTATGAGTACCTGGATTCGGGCTGGATTTTGGAAAGCAATCCGCTTGTCAAAATCAGCAAAAGCCTTGGCGGCCGCGTCTACAAAACGCACCGCTTCTATCAAAAAGCGCTGCCAAGCTAGCGGTCAGCAACCTGGCTTAGCACCCAACGGGTCGCCCCCGCGGCATCAGCTTCACCCTGCAAGACCTGCTCCAGCGCATCTTGCAGCAAGCGGGGCAGGGCGCTGCCTTCATTTTCTGGCAGCGGCAGCATGGCAGCCGCCAGCAGTTGTGAGAAAAATGGTCTGTTCACCGAGGGCGGCAGGCTGAGCTCAACAAGCGCCGGCTGGCTGGGCAAATGATATACGGCTTGGGCAAAAGCGGCATGGAAGTTGGCTTCCATCAGCCATTCCAAAAAGCGCGCTGAGATGGCTTGTCGGTTGTGGTCCGGCGCGACGATGACCCAAAGCCAGCCATCGAGCAAAGATATGGCGTCGCCAGCCAGCGTCGGGATGTTGGCGGCGTAGAGCGGCGCTTCCTGCAAGTCATGCAGCTGCAGGAAATCGCTGGCTTTTACTACCGCCAGCTGCGGCATATCCGCGTTATCAAGAAAGTCAGCCCGATAAGCTGCTGGCGATGCGTAAGTTAGCACCTGCGCGTCAACAAGCTGCTGCTGCTGTAATTCCTGATAGAATGTCAAAACTTCTTCAAGCGCGCTTTCATCAACTGCCATGCTGCCCGCTGGCGATGTCATGCCGGCGGCTGCCAGATATTGCAAGGTGAGAGTCTGGTTCAAGCCGCTGGAGCGCGCGGCGGGAAACAGATAGCTGAGGCCGCTCGCCAGCACATCAGCGAATCGCAGGCGGTTGTCGCTGACATCAAGCGGCTGGGTAGACACGGTCAGCAGCAGGTCATAGAGATAGGGCATGCCATAAAGCGCTCGCGCCTCTTCCAGCGGCACCTGCCCAAATGCCAGCCCATCGCCAAGGTCATTAATCAGCGACGAAGAAAAGAGCGTCTCCTGGGATTGCAAGTATTGCAGCGCTTGGGTTTGCGTGAAGTCCCGCCGGCGGATGAGCGCGAGGTCGGGCAGTGCCCCGGGCGCGACTTCTTTGCCAGCGCGGATGGTCGCCATAATGCCGCCGAGCGCGCCAACATTTTTGAGGCGGAACTCAATGCCCGCGCCGTTGTTCTCTGTAAAAGCGGCCGCATGCTCCCGCAGCAGCTGATATGCCTGTTCCTCTTCGTCATCTATCAGCGGTGCCGGCAGCCAGACGCGGATGGGCGGGATGGCGCTCTCCGCTTCCGCGCCGCCCGCATCCTGGGCGCTCACTGCGCCTATAAAAAGGAAAAGCGCCAATAGAACCGCTGCCGCCACTTTCCGCACTTGCGCCCCCCCGCTTGTCCTGTAGCTTCTAAGGGCATTGTACTCGATTTGCCGCGCCGCGTCTGCTACTGCTAGGCAGCGCCCAGGGCGTGTTTCTAATTTGTTCTTAACCACCGAGTTACACCGAGAAAGATATAAGAATGCTTATTTATCCTTGTCTCGGTGTTCTCAATATTCCTAAGAAATGCAAGCAAGTCACGCGAAATTTGGGAGTGGTGAATTCCGTGGACTTACGAAACTTCGCCAACGCAATCAAAATACTCTGTGTCCTCTGTGCTCTCTGTGGTTAAGAAACTTGTGTCATGTTTGCTTAGAGAAATGTATCCACGCTAATTATCACTCCCTAGGCGGTGCCGGCTGTCAGCAATGCCAAGGCGTCGTCCGGGCTTTGCGCCAGTTGCAGCATGCCAATATAGCCCGCGTTCAAATAGGGGCTCGCCTCGAGCGTCGCGATGAACTGCGCCCAGATGGGACCATAGCAGACAAAAGTACGCCGCGGGATGCCGCCGATGCGCATCAACTCCCAGGTTTCGGCGATTTCGTGCAAGGTGCCGATGCCGCCCGGCATCGCCAGATAGGCGTCCGCGCGCTCGATCATGTGCAGCAGGCGGTCTCGCAGCGCGGGATAATGCACGACCTCATCCAGATAGGGGTTGGGCTGTATGCCAAACTGCCGCCCGATTTGATCGGTAGTGACGCCGATGACGCGCCCGCCGGCCTCACGCGCGCCTTTGCTGACCGCCTCCATCACGCCGTAGTAGCCGCCGCTCATGACGGCTGCGCCCGCCCGCGCCAAGCCCGCGCCGATGCGCTCCGCCGCGCGATAGACCTCGCCCCCCGGGCGCGCCTGGGCGCTGCCGAAGACTGTAACTGTTTTCATGCGCTGACACTCCTGCAGTATATGGCGAGTATAGCAGACTTAGGCGCGGCTGCGGGTATTGCAGGGCGATTGCATCAAATATTAATTCACCACAACAAGCCCAATAAAACGCAAATTTAACCACCGAGGACACCGAGATACACCGAGAAAAGCATGAGAAGCCTCTTAATATCTTTACTCGGTGTCCTCATTTTCCTCTGTGCTCTCGGTGGTAAGGGCTGTGTACAAACTACCCTGATAAATGAAGAAGCATAGAGCCATTTCAAGAAAAAACTTTGTGTCCTTTGTGTCTTTGTGGTGAAAAACAATTTGATGCGATTGCCCTGGCGGGTATTGGCAAGCTGGCATCCCAGCGCGCGCCAGCCCCACTATCTGGGCGGAACTATTAGCGGCGTTTTGCGCTATACTTTTGAAGAGAAACTGAGGAAACGAAGGAGACACGATGTTCAAAAGACTCGTAAGTATAGCCCTGCTGCTGGCGCTGCTGTTTCCCCTCGCGGCGGTGCAAGCCGATACCGCAGGCGGCGCGCAGTATTGCGGCAGCCTTGCTGAAAGCGATTGCCAGCTGCTGCTCGGCAACATTGAAACGATGGATGAAGTCTACTCCTTCGCCTTTTCGATGGCGATGACTTTTGATGTCGATGCTGCCGACCCGGCAGCGGATATGAGCTTGACGGGCACCGGTGGCGGCGCTTTCAGCATGGACGCGGCGCTGGCGCGGCAAGTGAGCGCCCAATTGGACTCTGCCGCCGCGGAAGCGATGGCAGCCGCCTTCGAAACCGCGCTGACCAATGTGACAGGCGAAATGTGGCTCGAGCTCGACATTGAATCCGCCTGGGAAGCCGACGAATTCGCCATGCAGCTGCGCATGAAGGATGGCGTCCTGCTCATGAGCGCCTCGGCGATGGAAGCGCTGATGGAAGAGAACATGGGCGGCATGGAATGGTTCGGCTTGGACTTCACTGGCGCTTCGGATATGCTGATGTCGGAGCTGGGTGTGGATGTCTTGGCGGAGCAGCCGCCCGCGATGACGGAAGAAATGCAGCAGGCGCTAGACGACGCCGTCATGATTTCCCGCTTGCCAGACAGCGAAGTGAACGGCAGCGCGGTCGCCGTATTTGAAACCAGCGGCGAGCTCGCCGCCATGATAGCGTATTTGGAGCATGCGGACATGGCAGCCAGCGGCGCGGACGCAAACGAGACCACCGTGGCGCTAGACATGCTGCGGGACATCACGGTGCAGGAAGATGTTCAGCGCGAATACATCGGCTTGGATGACGGTTATACCCATCGGCACGAGCTGGTACTCGCCGCCATTTTGAAGGAAGGCGAAGCCGGCGAGACTTCCCTGAATCTGAGTATGGATATTGAGCTGAAGGCTTTCAACCAGCCGGTGGAAGTAGAGATTCCCGAGGATGCTTTCGCCATCCCGCTGGGCATGATGATGCAAATGCAAAACTAGCGGGCAAGGCATAGAAAAGGGCGGGCGCGGAAATAGTTGCGCCCGCCTTCAATGTAACGCCGAAAAGACCGCAGCGGAGAGGGTGGGATTCGAACCCACGGTACCCCTAAGGGTACAACTGTTTTCGAGACAGCCCCAATCGTCCACTCTGGCACCTCTCCCAAGCGCCACCGAGTATACAATTTCCTGCTGAGAATTGAATAGCCTCTTGCGCGGGGCTATTGTCCCAAATTATTTCTGTGATGGCTCAGGCAGCCGCCGTTTTTTAGCGCGCAGCTCGCGGAAAAAGGCGCGCAGGAGTTCCGCCGCTTCTTCCGCGTACAAACCATACTCGACATGCAAGCGGTGGTTGAGCCGATGGTGGCGGGTGATATCCAGGACGCTGCCGGCGGCGCCAGCTTTGGGGTCAGGCGCGGCATAGACCAGACGCGGCAGGCGCGCCAGCACCATCGCGCCCGCGCACATGGCGCAGGGCTCCAAAGTGCAATACAGGGTCGCGCCATCAAGCCGCCAGCTTTTTAGCGCCGCCGCCGCCTGCCGCAGAGCGAGTATCTCGGCATGCGCGGTGGGGTCCTTATCCGCCTCGCGCCGGTTGAAGCCGCGCCCGATGACCACCCCCTGATGCACAACAAGCGCGCCGATAGGCACATCGCCCGCCGCCAGCGCCCGCTCCGCTTCTTTGAGGGCGGCGCGCATCCAGCGCCGATCGTCTTCGGTGATGGGCATGGCTAAAACATGCTGATTTGCTGCGGCGCGTCCGGGTCCTCAGCGGCTTCTACATTCTCGCTTGCTACATCGTCATCTTCAGCTTCGTCGCTTGCGTCCGCGACCGCGAGCTCCAAGCTGTCTTCGAATGTGACCGGCTCGCTGTCTTCGCTTTCCATAGCTTCCGCCAAAACTGTCACATCCGGTGCCGGGAAACTGCTGCCCGCTTCAAACGCCTGCTGCTCGGGGTCGACAGCTTTGGGCTGCCCCTCGGCATCAAAGGCGCTTTCGTCAATGGGCAGGCAATCGGGGCAGCGGCACTCGGCGGGATGCGGCTGCGTTGCGCGCATAATGTCCATATTCGGCACAAAGTCACTGCTGACTTCGTCGGCGCGCATCGTCGCTTCCAGGCGCAGCTGCCGCAATTCGTCTTCTGTGAAGCCGACATGCTGCATAACAGCCGTCAGGCTTGGCTCGGTCACGCGGTCGCCCGCGCGCAGCACATGTTTGTAGTGTTCGCGCAGGCTGTTCAGCCATTCCTCAAAGAAGACGCTTCGCGCATTCATCATGCCCGCCTTTAGGCGCAACTATACAATTTCATCATCAGCGAAAGTGTACCACAGCGCCCTGCCTGCCGCTCAGCCCGCCGGCTGCTGCTGCGCGGGATGGCGCTGATAGAGCCAAGTGAGATGCGCCAGCATCGGCGCTGGTTCCTGCAGCGCCGCCCCGCTGATGCGCCAAGTCCAGTTGCCGCTGGCGACACCGGGCGTATTCATGCGCGCCTCGCTGCCAAGCTCCAGCGCATCCTGCAGCGGCATGATAAATACCCGCCCGGGCGAGCGCATGCCCAGCCGCGCCAGCGCCCAGACAATATCGTCTGTGCTCTGCCCCAGGTAATCGCGGGCGAAGGCGCGGCTGCCTTCGTCAATTTCATCTTCCCACCAGCCGCGGGTGGTATTGTTGTCGTGCGTGCCGGTATAGACGATGCAATTCTCGGGATGATTGTGCGGCAGGAAAGGATTATTCGGGTCGCTAAAGGCGAATTGCAGCACCTTCATGCCCGGCAAGCCATAGGCATCGCGCAGCGCTTCCACCGGCGGCGTAATCAGTCCCAAATCCTCAGCGATTATGGGCAGCTCGCCCAGCGCCGCTTTGACCGCGTCAAAAAATTGCGCGCCCGGCCCCGCAACCCAGCGCCCCTGTATCGCCGTTTCTTGATTTGCCGGGATTTCCCAATAGGCTTCAAAACCGCGAAAATGGTCGATGCGCGCCGCATCCACCAGGCGCAGCAGCGCCTTGATGCGCTCCAGCCACCAGGGGTAGCCAGCGGCATGCAGCCGCCCCCAGCGATACAGAGGGTTGCCCCAGCGCTGCCCTGTCGGGCTGAAATAATCTGGCGGCACACCCGCGACTACGCTGGGATTGCCTGCCTCATCCAGGAAATAATCCCGCTGATGCGCCCAGACATCAGCGCTGTCATGGGCGACAAATATCGGCAGGTCGCCAATAATGCTGATGCCTTTGGCGCGGCAATGCGCCCGCAGCGCCAGCCACTGCCGCTGGAACAGCCACTGGCGGAAGTGCACGGCGGCAATCTGCTCGGCATAGTCTGCCCGCGCCGCCGTCAGCGCCGCCGCTTCCCGCCGCCGCAGCGGGCGCTCCCACTCGACCCAAGGTCTGAGATTGCGCGCGTGCTTCAAGGCGATGAACAGGGCATAGTCCTCCAGCCAAAAGCTGTTTTCGGCGACAAAAGCGTCAAATTCCGCCTTTAGCCCGCCGGGATCACGGCGGAAGCGCTGCCAAGCCAGGGACAATTTCTGATTGTGATAAGGGATGACCCAGGCATACTCGACGCGCTCTGGCGGGAAGGGTGGCGCATCACTTAGGTCGCTTTTCTGCAGCAGCCCATCCGCGACCAGCAAGTCCAGGCTGATGAGATTGCTGTTGCCGGCAAATGCCGAGAGCGTCTGATAAGGCGAATCGCCATAGCTGGTGGGACCCAGCGGCAGCACCTGCCAGACAGATTGCCCCTGCGCCGCCAGCCAATCAACGAAGCGGTAAGCGCCAGCGCCCAGGTCGCCAATGCCATAGCTGCCGGGCAAGGAACTGGGATGGAGCAGGATGCCGCTAGA
>JAJDWK010000017.1 GCA_022825675.1 Anaerolineae bacterium
CGCTCTCCAGATAGGCGGTGATGCTGACGGTATAGCTGATGCCTGCCTTCAAACCCTTGAAAGTATGCGAAGTTGTGCCCGCGTTGGGCGTTACGAAGTCGTAATGACCACCGCCGCCGCTGATTTCCACGAAATAGAGCAAGACCTTGCCCATGTCGCTCCACTGGACTTTGATGTGGTCTTTGGATACCTGGAAGATCATGCCCAGGCTGCCATCGGTGGGCAGGCTGCCGGGGTCGGGCGTGTTGGTGGGTGTCGGCGTATTCGTGGGCGTACTTGTTGGGCTTGGCGTAGCTGTATTCGTCGGCGTAGAAGTTGCTGTTGGCGTCGGCGTGGCGGTGGGCGTAGAAGTTGCGGTCGGCGTCGGCGTATCAGTGGGCAGAACTTGCTGGTCTTGCTGCCCTTTAAGCGCGACCGGCGTGGCAGTAGCGGTTGGCGTACTCGTAGGTGTACTGGTGGCGGTGGGCGTTGATGTTGCGGTGGGCGTCGGCGTATCGGTGGGCAGAACTTGCTGGTCTTGCTGCCCTAGCTGCGGGAGCGGCGTATTTGTGGGCGTCGGGGTGGGCGTGGGCGGGTCGCCCAGCGTCGTAAAACTGCCCCACCCCAGCGGCTCGGGTTGACCATAAGGAAGTTGGAGACCGAACTCTTTGTAGACCTGG
Source organism: Anaerolineae bacterium (assembly GCA_022825675.1). Lineage (GTDB taxonomy): Bacteria > Chloroflexota > Anaerolineae > Aggregatilineales > Phototrophicaceae > UBA6055. The sequence goes on from JAJDWK010000017.1 coordinate 660, forward strand.
ACGTTATAGGTGGTGCCTGGAGTCAGATTCTCCAGCGTGTATTCTTTGCTGCCAGTGTACTCCAATTTCTTAAAGATAACATTCCCGTCAAGAGAGATTAAGGTATAGTCTTTCCACACGCGGCTTCTAGCCGAATTGGGATCAACCCAAGAAAGCTGTGCCGAATCAGCAGTGATATTGCTAATCTGCAAACTATTCACCGTCGGCTCTTTTTTGGTTTTTATATTGACGGTGAAATAGTTTGTAATGATGCCGTAAGAAACTTCCTCAATGGCGATAGTATTCACGCTGCCGGGGCGCAATCGCGTCAACCAAATGCCATTATTAGGGGCGGCGCTGCCAACCTGCATCCGGTAGAACCAGTTGACATAGATATTATAGCGCACATTGCTCGCCGCTGCCGCGCTCCAAGAGATGTCCGCCGTATTGGTTGAAATGCCGTATGTGTTGACAGTGGGCGCGGAGCCGCTGCTGGGCGCCGGCTTGGTCGTGAATTCAACTTCAACGGTCTGCGCATTCTGGAAGTCTTTGTCCACTAGCCTTAAGGTGAAGCTGTAGCGTGTGTTGGGCTGGAAGATACGCGTTTCCCAACGCCTCTTTTCCTTATCCCAGCCCCAAAGGTACCTTACCCGCCATTCGACTGGCGCCGGTACAGCATAGTTGCGATAGATGATGTCGCCATGTTCGCTAACATAATCGCTCTGACCGGCCCATTTGGGCTTATATCCCTGCTGCCTAAGATAGTCGGCGAACGCGCCCCAATCGATGTTGGCGCTGTTATGCGTGATGTTCGTGATCTGGACTTTGAAATTGTCTGGATAGGGCGTGGGGTCCTGCGCCTGCGCCACTCCTCCGCCGCTGCTGCCAAGAAGCGCGGCGATGATAAGAAGCGGCAGGAGACAATACAGTACATGTCGCGGTACACGGCAGGAAAACATAGTCTTATCTCCCAAGAAGCAGTGTGAGCGCAATAATTTATCGCAGTATAGATTAAATTTGCGTTGTTTGCAAGTTTTTCCTGGGGCGGGGGATGTCGATTATCGTGCATATAGTTCTCTCAGCAAACACGATACCGGTTTTTTAACCACAGAGATCACGGAGGGCGCAAAGTTTCTTGATTGCGTTGGCGGGGCTTGTAAATCCACGCAAATAGGCACTCCCTCGACATCAGCGGCGGCGCCCGCGCTAGACCAGCCCAACCGCCGTGAGATAGACAAATGCCCAGCCCGCCACAAAAATGAGCGCGTCTATGCGGTCCAGCACGCCGCCATGCCCCGGGAAGAGGTTCAAGCTGGGCACAGAGCTGTCTTTGACGCGGAAGAAGCGCTTCATCGCGGATTCAAAGAGATCGCCGCCGACCGCCCACACGGGACCCAGCGCCACCATCGGTATCAAAATCGGCTGAAAAGCGCCGCTGAGCGCCAGGATAAGAAATGCGGGAATCCACGCGCCCAGGATGCCGCCAATCGCGCCCTCGACAGTTTTATTGGGCGAGATGAGCGGCGCCAGTTTCGTCCGCCCGAAGATGGTGCCAAAGACATAACCGAAGGTGTCGGTGCCCCAGGTGATGGCATAGACAACAAAGAGCCAGGTCAAGCCTTCTTCCGGCGCGTTGCGCAGGCTGATGAGACAGGCGGCGGGCAAGGCGACATAAGCAAGCCCGCAAAAGGTAGTGCCAACCTGCGCCAGCGCCAGCCCGAATTGCCGGGGATGCCGCGCGACTTCCAGCGCCAGCGTCAGCGCGATGCCCAGCGCTATCGCCGCCTGCCACAGCCAAGCCTCCCCCCAGGCGATGCCCAATACAAAGGCGATGCCCGCCGGGATGCCCGTTAAAGAAGAGCCCTGCATCGCCGTTTCTTTCTCCATCACGAAGAATTCCAACATGCCGATGCACATGACGGGCAGTATCAGCAGCAAAAAATGCCAGCCACCCGCCAGAGAGGCCAACACGGCGATAGGCGTGACGACGCTCGCCGTGAGCAGGCGGATGCGCAGATTTGATCTGATTCCAGAGTCGGTGACGAGTCCGTTTCTCATGTCACCTGGCGCTGCCGCTTCTAAGCATTCTTGTTTGTATTCTGTGGCTTTTGCGCGCTTCTGTCAAGCAAATTGCCGACTTCCGCCTGCACCGCGCGGCAAATGGCGATATAATACCGCTTGTTCGGCAGCGGGCATGGGACCGCAAGCGACAAGTGGAATGGAAAAACTGCCATGATTGAGGAGATTCTGGAAGAAGCCGGCGGGAAAATGACATCAACCTTGTCGGTCTTCCGCGATGATTTGAGCCGGATGCGCAGCGGCCGCGCCAGCATCGCCTTGGTCGACCGCTTGATGGTCGAATATTATGGGCAGGATACCGAATTGCGGCAGCTAGCCAATATCTCCACGCCAGAAGCGATGCAGATTCTCATCCGCCCCTACGACAAGTCCGCCGTGCGCAGCATCGAAAAGGCGATCCACATGTCGGATATTGGCGTCAACCCCAATGTCGATGGCGAGAACATCCGCTTGAATATGCCCGCTCTCACGCGGGAGCGCCGCCTGGAACTGGTGAAGTTCCTCAACCGCCGCATGGAAGAGTCCCGCGTCGCCATCCGCAACATCAGGCGCGCCGCCAACAACGATTTGCAGGACTTTGAAAAAGAGAAACTCATCTCGGAAGACGATCGTAAACGCGGTGAAGCCGAAGTGCAGAAGCTGACGGACAAATTCATCGCGCGCATAGGCGAACATGGCAGCGACAAAGAAAAGGAAATCCTGGAAGTCTAAGCTGAAGCCGCCGCCCGGGTTTTGAGCACTTGCGCCGCCGCTGGTGTAGAAGATTATCAGGGGGAAGCGGGGCGATGCCGCGGGCAGCTTGGAAAGTTTGTATATGACCGTATTGACGCGAGAGAGCCAGCGGGAGCCGCAGCGCCTGCTGCCGCTGGAAAAAGCGCCGGCGCATGTGGCGATAATCATGGATGGCAACGGGCGTTGGGCGCGGCGACGCGGCTTGCCGCGCACCGCCGGGCACCGCCATGGCACCGAAAATCTGCGCCAAATCATCCGCGCGGCGGTGGAATTTGGCGTGCGCATCCTGACAATTTACGCCTTCTCGACCGAGAATTGGTCGCGCCCCCGCCGGGAAGTCATGCTGCTGATGCGCATCCTGGAAATGGTCATCGACCGCGAATTGCAGGAACTGCATGACGAAGGCGTGCAAATCCGCCATATTGGCGAGCTGGACGGCATCGAGAAGCGGCTGGCGCGCAAAATGGCGGAAGCCTGCGCCTACACCCGCGACAACAACCGGCTGATACTCAATGTCGCTTTTAATTATGGCGGGCGCGATGAGATTGTGCGCGCTGTCCAGCGCATCGTAGAAGCTGGCATCGCCGCGCGCGATATCAACGAAGCTACTATCAGCGATTACCTCTATACCAGCGACCTGCCCGACCCCGATCTCATCATCCGCACCAGCGGCGAATTCCGCCTCAGCAATTTTTTGATTTGGCAAGGCGCGTACAGCGAAATCTATACGACAGAGACCTATTGGCCCGATTTTGACCGGCTGGCTTTCCATCGCGCGCTGACAGCATACGGCAAGCGGCAGCGGCGCTTCGGCAAAACGGGCGAGCAAATCGAGGCGGAAAACCGCCCGCGCGACTTCCACGAAAACGGGCAGGGCTAATGCGCAGAAAACGACTGGGAAGAACCGAGCTGCAGTTGCCGATTGTTGGCATCGGCACCGCCTTCACCGGCATCCCGACACAGAACAAAACTGTCGGTGAATATGAAGGCGCGCCCAGCCAGGTGGATGAAGCGCTGGGCGTCGAAACTTTGGTCGCCGCCATTGACGCTGGCTGTGGCTTTTTTGATACAGCGGCGCTCTATGGGCGCAGCGTCAGCGAAAGCATGATTGGCGAAGCGCTGCGCCAACGCCCCGCCGCCAAAGAATCGCTCATCATCTCCACCAAAGCCGGGCGCAGCTTCCAAGGCTACGATTACAGCTATGATGGCATTATGCGCAGCGTGGAAGGCAGCCTGACGCGGCTGGGCTTGGCGCGGCTGGATATCGTCTACATTCACGACGCCATGGGGCAGCCGATGGTGCCGGTGCTGGCGGCGGATGGCGCGCTGGGCGCATTGCGGCAGCTGCAAAGCCAGGGCGTCATCAAACATATCGGCACCGCCGCCAATGACCCGCCTACCAACCTGGCATACATCAAAACTGGCGAATTTGACTGCGCCGTCATCGCCGATTCCTGGAGCTTGATAAACCGGATTGCGGAGCGCGAGCTCTTCGCCGCGGCGGCGCGCCACGATGTCGGTTTGGTCGCGGCGACGCCGCTGGAGCGTGGGCTGCTGGTGACAGGACCGCAGGCGAATACCAAATATCTCAATCGGATTTTCAGCCCGGAATGCCTGGCGCATGTCAGCGAGATTCAGGCTTTATGCGCCCGCTTTGAGCTGCCGATGCTGGCGGTCGCGCTGCAATGGTGCGCGCGCCACCCGCAAGTGGCAGCCACAATCCCCGGCGCTCGCCTGCCCGCGGAAGCGCGCTCCAGCATCGCCGCGGCGCAGTCGGCGATTCCCGAGGCGCTATGGAGCGAGCTGGAGCCGCTGGTGCGGCATTTCGACACCGCCATCAGCGTCTAGGCGCTGTCCCCGGCGCTCGCTCGGCGGATATCCGCCCAGCCCATGCCCTCCCTTAATAGCAAGAGGAAGCCGACAGCGGTCACCGGCAGCCAAATCACCAGATGGGTGGCAACGGCATAGGCGGTGGCTTGCGCGGCGCTGACGCCAAGCGCCGTCAAAATCGTGATGACAAAAAACTCAAACACGCCAACTTGCCCGGGCGATGCCGGTATCAAGCCCGCGAGATTGACAGTGCCCACCAGCAGCAGGGCGACCGCGTACCCCAAGTCCAAGCCAAAAGCGTGCAGCATCAACCAATAGCTGCCGGCTTCCAAACCCCAGGTCAAAAACGAAACCAGCAATGCGCCCAGCGCATGGCGGGGGCTGCGCAAGCCGGCGAGCGCCGCCAGTATGTCTTCGCTGAGGCGCAGCGCTGGCTCCCGCATAGCGCGCGGCAATAGCTGGCTGACAGCGCCGACCAGCCGCCGCAGCAACGCGGGTTTGGCGGTTAAAACGAGCGCGGCGAAGATAGCGAGGCTGACCAGCGGCATCACCAGGCGGACAATCGCTTCTACCGCCGCCGATTGCAGGTCGATTGCCGCCAGCCCGACCAGGACAAAGACAATCATCGTCATGCCGTTGAAGAGGTGCTCGATGGCGATGACGGTGGTGGCGCGCAACAAGGGGACGGCGTGATTGCGCCGCAGCAGCGCAATGCGCAAGCCATCGCCAGCCCGCAGCGGATACACATTGTTGCCCATGTAGCCGATGGCGACATATCGGCTAAGCGCTGCCAGCGGCACCGGCTTGACCGCGTGCAGCAGGATTTGCCAGCGCCAGGCAATTACGATAAGCGCCAGGAAATAAGTCCCGCAGGCGAGCAGAAGCAGCGGCAAGCTGACCGAGCCCAGGCTCATCAAGAATTGTTCGGGCTGCAAACCGCGCAGCGCCAGCAGCAGGAAGATGGCGCTGAGGGCGATGCCAGCCGCGAAAGCGATAGCTCTTCTTCTCTGCTTCATGCGCCTCGCTGTTGCTGGTGGCGAGTATGCCAAGTGTACCTGAGGATGCGAGATATTCTAGCGAGCGCGGAGAACTCTATTTGGTTGCAACATAGTAGCCCATACAAATCCCATTAAAATAGGAGCTACTGATAGACCGGCAGATAGTCACTCAGCGCCAGCTCTGACAGCGCGCGCCGCGGCTCCACATAGTCCAAGCCAAATGTCTGGGCGACCGCCGGGTGTGTGCAGCGCCCGCCAAAAGTATTTAGCCCCTTGAGCAGGGCGCAGTCGCTGGCGAGGGCGTCAATGCCGCGGTTGGCAATCTGCACGGCGTAGGGCAGGGTGGCGTTGGCGAGCGCCAGGCTCGAAGTGCGTGGCACCGCGCCCGGCATATTCGCCACGCCATAATGCAGCACGCCATCAAGCACGAAAGTGGGCGCGCTGTGCGTGGTGGGGCGGGTGGTTTCGACGCAGCCGCCCTGATCGACGGCGACATCAACTATGACGCAGCCGGGCGGCATCAGCGGCAGCATCGCGCGCGTGATAAGTTTTGGCGCTCGCGCCCCCGCAATCAGCACCGCGCCAATCAGGGCATCGGCGCTGCGGATAGATTTGCTGATGTTGATCTGGTTGGAGTAGACCGTGCTCAGCTTGCCGTCCAGCGCATCCTCCAAGTAGCGCAAGCGGTCGAGATTGATATCGAGCAGGGTAACGCGGGCGCCCATGCCCAGCGCGATTTTGGCGGCGTTAGCGCCGACAGTGCCCGCGCCCAAGATGACAACATGCGCCGGCAGCACCCCGGGCACGCCGCCCAGCAGCAAGCCGCGCCCGCCCTGGCGCTTTTCCAAATAATGAGAGACGACTTGCGCCGCCATCCGCCCGGCGACTTCGCTCATCGGCTCCAGCAGCGGCAGCCGCCCATTGCCCTCTTCGACAGTCTCGTAGGCGATGGCGGTGGCACCGCTGGCGAGCAGGGCGCTCGTCAAGTCTGGTTCCGCCGCCAGATGCAAATAAGTGAAGAGCGTCAGCCCCGGGCGCAGGTGCTGATATTCGCTCGGCTGCGGCTCTTTGACCTTGAGCACAAGCTCCGCCCGCGCCCAGACTTCCGCGCCCGACTCCAGCAGCTGCGCGCCGGCGGCGCGATATTCGGCGTCAGGGAAGCCGCTGCCCGCGCCAGCACCCGCTTGCACAAAGGCGGTATGCCCGCGCGCTACAAGCTCCCGGATGCCAGATGGCGGCAAGGCAACGCGATGCTCGCCCGCTTTGATTTCTTTGGGGATGCCGATGTTCATGGAGCTTCTCCTGCGCCTGTGTACTTATATTGTACACGATGCGGGAAAATACTCCGCATAATTCGTACAAAGTGCCTAAACTTACTGTGTGCCGGCGCTCGGTGAACCCAGAGCCAGCTCAAGAAAAGTGGAACCCGCTCAAATTACGAAACGCTCGTATTCATTATCCGCCGGGATGCCCCAGACCGACCAGAATTCGCCGCTGCCCGGGCTCATGATGGCGGCACCGCAGCTCTCGACATGCATTGGCGGCTGCGGGCGGGCGCATATCGCCACCTCGTCTCGGGTCAGCGCCATCAAGTCCCGCACGGTAACCGCCTCATTTTGCAGCAGTTCTTGGGCGCGCCGCAAGCGATTCAGCGAACTGGCGCGGGATTCGGGCGGGCGCTCGCGCTCGCGGTCCAGGTTCTGCTGGACGAGGCAGTGGTTGGTATGCGTGATGGTTTCCGCGCCCAGCGGCTGCATCGCCCGCGAGGTCGAGAGCGCTTCCACCTCATAGCCGGCACCGCTGCCGTCCATAATCTGATAATTGTGGGCGCCCGCCAGCTTGGCATCAGTCAGGCAGGCGAGGGCGGCGTCAAGGCAATCTTGCTGCAAGATTTTGCGCACGACGAAGGGCCAGGTAACGCCGATTTGGCCGTCAGTCGCCATCAAATTGTTGATGCCAACGGCGATGCCGGCGCTGTTCATGCCAATCATGCCGACGCAGCCGGTGATGCTGAAGCTGAGGAAAGCGGGCGCATTTTCAGGCGCGCCCTGCAGCAGGATGACATAGGGCGTGGCGGAGGCGTGCATGTCCCAAGTCTGCCCGAGCAATGCCTGCCCGCTGGCGCTGCGATTGGGCGGCACCATAAAAGCGGTGCAATTATCCGCCGCCAGCCGCGGCGCGGGCGCGGCGCTGGCACCAGCGTTGTAGACAACATCGATAAAATCGGTGAAGCCATTGTTGATGACCAGCTCCGCCAGGCTGAGCTCAGTCGCGTCCGCCATGCCTTGCAGCTCCTGCATCAGCGCGGGGGCATAGGCTTCATGCTCGGCGACGCAGGCTTCCGCCAGCGCGATGACGGCGCTGCGCGAAAGGCTGCGCCCCGTCCATTTGGCGTCCTGGCTGAGGTGCACGCGCTCCTCGGTCATCTGGCGGATTTCTTCACGGAAGCGTTTGCCATGCGCATAGCCCATTGCGTAGGGAGTGCCGGTTAAGGGGATGACGCGGATTCGGCTCATTAGCGCATCACTTTCTCTAGGCGTAGTGTGATTATGCTGCATTCGCTTAGATCTCAAGTATGTATGCTACCATTAACATATAAGTACATTGCTACCTCAGAATGTATTTCAAAAGCGCACAAGGGAATGTCGTATGCCAGAATTATACTCGATAGAGATTCTGATTCTTGCGATAATCGCCCTCTTCGTGGTGGTAGTCTGGCTGATTGTCAGACGGTTCTAGCCCGCCATTTGCTATCACTAATGCAAATAAGCAGACTGCGCGAACCCCTGTGCCAGCCTACATCTTGTCCATCTCCGCGCGCACGGTATCCAGCAGATTATCGGCGCGGATTTGCGCCAGCGTATAGCAGGGTCCGCCCAACTGCTCTGCCAGGCGCTGCGCCAAGCCTTGATCAAAGGCGACATGCTCCATATTGATAGTGACGGTGCGGATGTCCGCTTCCTGGATTTTGCGCGCGATGGAATGCGCTTCGTCCTGCGGCGCGATGCTGTCGCTGATGGAAACATTGCCGGCGCCATCGGTCAGCAAAATCATCATCGGCATGACATCGGGGTTGAGATTCTTCTCCCGCATCACCGCTTCATAGGTCAGCAGCAAGCCGGCGGAGAGCGGCGTTTTGCCGCCGACAGGGATATCCGCCATCGCTTCTTTCGCCAGCACCACCGAATTTGTCGGCGGCAGCACCAGCGAGGCGCGGTCCTTTTGGAATACGACCAAACCGACGCGGTCCCGCCGTTGATAGGCGTCCGTCAGCAGCGACATGATCGCGCCTTTGGTCGCCTGCATGCGCTCCGAGACTGCCATGCTCCAGGATGCGTCCACCGTGAACATGATGAGATTGGCGGCTTTGCGCACGCGCACCTTCTCTTGCAAGTCGCTTTTGCGCAGGGCGTATGCCATGCCCGTTTCTTGCTTCTGCTCATCGCGCTCCAGCTGATAGGGAGCGGCGGCGCGCAAAGTGGCGTCAAAGGCGATATCGCGCGGCTTTTCGCCGGCCTGCTTGGCGCGCACATAGCGCCCGCGTTTGCGGTCGGTGCGGGTGGTGGAGCGCCGTCCCGATTGCCGGCGCGTCATCCGGTCCAGCTGGGTGTTGAGCTTGCGCGTTTCGAATTCCGCTTGGGCTTGCGCTTGCTGCCCGCCTTCCCACCAACGGGCGTCAGATGCCGGGAAGACATCCTGCGGGGCGGCTTCGGTATTGCCCAGCTCCTGCTCTTGCGGCTCGCCTTCGCCGCTTAGCGCGTCACTTTTTTTTTAGTTTGCGCCGCTTGCTCGTCGCTGTTTTCGCTGAATTCGCCTTCTTCTTCGCCCTCGCCGAATTCCTGCCGCTTGTCATCAACCGCCGCTTCCACCGAGTTGAGATCGGCTTGTGCGTCGTTGAAAGGACCGCGCTTGAGCCGATGCGGTATCGTCAGGCGGATGGCGATGGTGATATCGCGGTCGTTAATCGCCCTGCGCCCTTCATACGCGGCATGGGCGCGCGCCGCCTTCAAAATCACGAGGTCGGCGCGATGCCCGTCAATGCGCAAATCGCTGGTGATGCTGGCGATGACGCGCAGGTCCGGCGTTGTATGCGTGACTTCGTCGATTATCTCGCGGGCGGCGGCGATGCGCTGCGAAAGCTGCTGATCGACCGGTTCCCACTCGGCTTTGAACGCGAGCGGGCTGTTCTCATAGGCGATGTGCCGTTCCAGAATTTCGATGCGTTCGCGCGCGCCTTTGATGCCAGTAACATCAACCGACAGCGCGAAGCGGTCAAGCAGCTGCGGGCGCAAGTCGCCTTCTTCCGGGTTCATTGTGCCGACGAGGATGAAGCGCGCCGGGTGGCTGAAGCTGATGCCCTCGCGCTCAACGATGTTCACGCCCATGGCGGCGCTGTCCAGCAGCAAGTCGACGATGTGGTCATCCAACAGGTTTATCTCATCGACATAGAGAATGCCGCGGTTGGCATTGGCGAGCACGCCGGTATCAAAGTGCCGCTCGCCCAGCTGTATCGCCTTTTCGATATCGAGCGTGCCGACAACGCGGTCTTCCGTGGCGCTGACGGGCAGGTCAACGAAGCTGATGCGCCGCCGCGCGGCAGGTATCTCGCCGCCATCCGCGTATTTGCCGCGGGCAAAATCCGACCAGGATTCTGGCCGCGCCGGGTCATCGTTAAATGGCGAATCGGCAATCACATCAATCTCGGGCAACAGCGCCGCCAAGGCGCGGGCGGCAGTTGACTTGCCGGTGCCGCGCTCGCCACGGATCAAAACGCCGCCAATCCTCATGTCGATGGCGTTTAGAATGAGGGCGAGCTTCATCATCTCTTGCCCAACTATCGCGGTGAAAGGATATACTGGCGGTCTCTTTGTCATAACGGGCTTGATTTCCTTGCCACACTCTGAAATTGCAAGGCGCTATTATACGCGAGCGAATATCAACTGACAATTGTGAGCTTCGCCAGGCACAGGCGGATTGCCGCCGATTTTTTCTAAGCGCTTTTCAGGGACGAGCCGCCGGCTCCGCTATCAGCCGCAGTTGGGATGGCTCAAATCCCTCGCAGGTGAAGTCTTCGGCGGCGCCCCAGCCGCTGATGCCGTTCGCCAGTTCCACCTGCAGCCACGCGCCACTGGCGATTGTGCCTTGCGCCAGAACCGGCAAATTGCGCGCCGCCACGCCCACAATGGGAAAGCTCGCGTCCGGTCCCGCGCGCAGGGCGGCGTCATCCGCTCTCGGCGCGCATTCGGGCGGCCTCACGGTGATATCAAGCGGGAATATGTGTGGCTGACCCAGCTCGTCTCGCGCCTGCAGCTGGAGCTGGAAGGCTTCTGATGGCGCGCCCCGCAGCACGATTTCCCCTTGCGCGCCGCTGCCTTCACTATCAGGATCCGCCTCAAATTCCGCGGGAAAGCTGATGTTGACGGCGGCTGCCCCCGCCAAGTCCCAGGCGATCGTCAGCGCGGCGCGCACATTGCGGCGCAAAAATGGCTTGTCCGCGCTGAAGCGGCGCAGCTCCAGCGGCTGATACACACGCAATTGCGCTGAGGCGCTGTCGCGGCGCTCACCCGCCAGCGCGATGAGCGCGATTTCGACAGTGTCGTTGAAGTCGGCTGTGTCTAGCGTGTAGGCGGCGGCAGCCGCCGGCAATTCCGCCAGCGGGACGCCATCCGCCTCGATGATGAAGCGCTCGATATGAAGGCCAGCCAGGCGCAATTCCACGGGAGCGCCGCGGGCGACTGTCGCGGGCGACAGCGCGAATTCCGTGATTTCTGGCGGTGCCGGCTCCACTATCAGCAGGGCGAGCAGCAGGCAGCAAAGGGCGGCGAGCGCCAGCAAAATCATGGCGCGATGCCCCAGCCGCGGCTTGATGACAGCCTGGGCGGGCAGGGCGACCTGATAGTCGCTCGCCGACTGCGCCCGCGCCAGGATTGCGACTGCTTGCTTCAATTCCCTGCCGATAAAGGGACGGCGGCGAGCGGTGAGCCTGCCGGCGACTTGCGCCCGTTCGCCCGGCGCCAGTTGAATTGTCTCGCGCGCCAGTTGAATATCAAGCGCATTTGCCGGCTCCCAGGCGCTCAGCGCCAGCGGCAGGGTTTCGTTGCCCTGGTTGAGCAGGGTGAGGGTGAAGGCTTCGCCATCCGCCAGCGTTTCGGGCTTCAGCGCCAGGCTCAAGCCGCCGAAGCTGCCAAGCTGCACGGGCATACGCAAAGTGACAAATCGTTGCGGAGCGCCGCGCTGGCACAGGCGGATGCTGAGCAGGTACTCGCCGCTGCGCGCGTCGGCGCGGCGCTCGGGCGTGATGCGCAGCGCAATCGCGCGCGTCTCCTGCGCCCGCAGCGAGAATTCCAGCCGCTCCGGCTCCAGCCAGCCTTCAGGCAAGCCATGCGCCTCCAGCAGGAAAGCTGTCTTTTGCGCCAGCAGGCTGCTGACCGAAAGCCGGCAAACGCCGCTGGACGCGGGCCAGACCGAAAGCCGCGGCGGGGAAAGCTGGGCGCTTAAGCCGGCGGCAGCTGCCTCGTCAGCCCGCGTTCGTTTTTCGCCGCGGCTGTCAGGCGGCTTCCTGTCATGTCGGCTGAATGCGCCCATGCCTCGCGCCCAGGGTCCAGTGTTTGAGGTGTCTGTTGCCGCATATTGTATCCGCTAGCGGGCGCTGGGCACAGCGACAGCGCTTGCGGGGCAGGGCAATCGCATCAAATATTTTTTCACCACAAAGACACAAAGGGCACAAAGTTTTTTCTTGAAATGGCTCTATGCTACTTCATTTATCAGGGTAGTTTGTACACAGCCCATACCACCGAGAACACAGAGAAAAAATGAGGAC
>JAJDWK010000096.1 GCA_022825675.1 Anaerolineae bacterium
GTATTAGGCACGCCGCCAACGTTCATCCTGAGCCAGGATCAAACTCTCCGTATTCACAGGGTTTGATTCGCTCTGAATTAACCTGCTATTATGCTGTTAATCTGCACTTCTACCCCCAAGGGGCGATAAAAAACGAGAGACTCGCGCCCCTCTTCCCTTACACTCTAGCTGATTGCGGATTTGCAGTCAAGTGCGAAAATCCATCAGCCATCATGTTCGGGCGATTTTACTCGCGCCCATTCGCCTGTCAAGGCTTAATTGTCTCTGATTAAACATTCGCTAGAGTTCGCTGCGCCCTTCCAGCGCGCGCATGAGAGTGATGGAATCGACATATTCGAGGTCGCCGCCGCTGGGCAAACCGCGCGCCAGCCGGGTAATCGTCACACCACTGCCCGCCAGCTCGCGCTGAACATACATGGCGGTGGCATCGCCTTCCATGCCGGGGTTGGTGGCGATAATCACCTCGCGGGTGCCTTCCTTTTGAACGCGGTCGGACAATTGGCGTATCTTCAAATCATCGGGACCGATGCCATCGACTGGAGAAATCGCGCCGTGCAGGACATGGTAGCGCCCGCGGAAAATGCCCGTGCGCTCAATCGCCAGGAGGTCCAGCGGCTCTTCCACCACGGCGATAGTGTCGGCGTCACGATCCGCCGCCGCGCATATAGGGCAGGGGTCCGCCACCGTGATATTGAAGCACCGGCTGCAAAAGCGCGTCTGCGCCTTCAGGTTGGTCAAGGCTTGCGCCAAGCCCAGCGAATAGTCCTCCGGCGCGCGCAGCAGGAAATAGGTCAAGCGGGATGCGGTTTTGGGACCAACACCAGGCAAGCGCGAGAAGGCTTCCACCACTTTTGTGATTGGTTCTGGCACTGCTTGGCTCATGGCAGGTTCCAATGGCAGCGGGCAGGGGCGCTTGAAAGTTTGCTGCCGGCGCGTCTAACCGAGCAAGCCGCCCAAGCCGGGGATATCGCCCAAGCCGCCGGTGATATTTTCCATGCGCTCAGCCGCCATCGACTGGCTCTGCTCAATCGCCTGATTGACGGCGGCGACCAGCAGATCCTGCAAATCCACCAGCCATTCTTCATCGTCGAGGTCGATGACATCGGGATTAATCTCGACCGCTTGCACCCGCTGATGCCCGGTGATGACGACCTTAATCGCGCCGCCGCCAACGCTGACTTCGGTAGTTTCCTGCTCGAGACTCTCTTGAGCATCCGCCATATCCTGCTGCATTTTTTGCAGCATCGCCATGGGGTTGGCGCCCCCGGGCAATCCGGAAGAGCGTCGTTTACCGCCGCGCCGTTTGGACATCTTGTTACTCCTGTGTCAATGTTCTGTTAAGCTTGGCTGGCATTATACTTGGCATTGCGCTGAACTGGCAATGCCGCAGCGGCATCAGCAGCTAGCCTTCAACGACGCCGCCCAGCTCCCGCCCCGCCGCCACCAAGGGGTCTTCGAATGCCTGGCTGTCGCTGGCGGCGCTGTCTTCTGGCGCTGCGACAGAATCCACCACGCGCACCTCGACAATCAGCTTGACGCCATGCAAATCCTGTATCGCCTGCTCGAGAATGCCCGCCCGCTTGGCATCAGAGATTTTTTGCTGAAATATGTCATTCTGCACGCCGAGAATCAGCCTGTTGCCGGCAATCGCGCGCACATGAGCATGCTCCAACAGTGACGGCATGTTGCGATGGTAGCGATGCACCTGTTTGAGGATATCCATCCAGCCCTGGTGGATTTTCGCCACTGGATAGATGGGCGGCTCGCCGGGCGGGCTGGCTTGCGCCCGTTGAAAAGCATCAGCTTTCTGGGTTGGATCGGACTGGGCGGCAGCGCTTCGCGGCTGCGGGCGGCTGGGCGCGGGAGCGGGAGCCGCCGCCGGCGCAGGCGCGGGCGCCTCCTGATGCAAGGTTTCGAGCCATGCCAATTCCAGCAAAAGCTGCGGCTGCCAGCCAATTTTATATTCGGCGGCCGCTTCGTTAAAAGCGCGCAGGGCTTTCAGCAGGCGCGTCCGCGCGATGCTTTGGGCGAGCTCGCTATAGCGCGCTTGTTCTTCCGGCGTCGCTTCGATGAGGTCGGCGCTGGCAGTTTGCGCCAGCAAGACATTGCGCAGGTAGTCGACGACCTGATTGCCGAATTGCCGGGGTTCGCTGCCGGCAACAAGCGCCTGGTTGATGATGTGCAAGCCGCGGGCGGCGTCTTCGGCGGCGAGGGCTTCTACCAATTCCGCAATGAAAATTGAGTTGCTTATGCCCAGCATATCGCGGGCGAATTGGAGCGTGATGATCTCTTCGGGAACAGTCACAATTTGGTCAAGCAGGCTGATGCTGTCGCGTACGCTGCCTTCGCCCATGCGCGCCACCAGCGGCAAGACGCCTTCTTCAATCATTAAGCCTTCTTGCTCGGCGATATATTCCAGGCGCGCTGTGACTTTATCTAGAGGCACGCGGCGCAGCTGGAATTGAGCACAGCGGCTTTTTATTGTCGGCGGTACCTTATCAATTTCTGTTGTAGCCAGAATAAAAAGAGCATGGTCTGGCGGCTCTTCAATGGTCTTGAGCAGGGCGTCAAAGGCGTTTTTAGAAAATCGGTGAACCTCATCAATAACATAGACCTTTAAGCTGCCTTGCACGGGAGCGAAACGGATTTTCTCTTGCAAGTCACGAACATCATCAACACCAGTATTTGATGCGGCGTCAATTTCAATGAGGTCCAGAAAATTGCCTTCGGCGAAAGATTTACAAATGCCGCAGGGTTTCTCGTAAAGTGACCGCGCCTCCATGCCTTGGCAAGTCACACACTCGCCAGGCCTCTCGCAATTAAGCGCGCGCGCCAAAATACGCGCTAAAGTGGTCTTGCCCGTGCCACGGATGCCGCTAAACAAATAGGCGTTGCGCCGGCGATTGTGCTTGACGCTGTTCTTCAATGTGCGCGTGATATGCTCTTGACCGATGACCTCGTCAAAAGTTTGCGGACGCCATTTGAGATAGAGCGCTTGCTCGGGCAAAGGGAAACCTCTCTGATTGTCGGCACAGTCTAACAAATGCGCCTGCGGCTATCAACAGCGGCGTTGACGCGAGATGCCGCTTTCTTAGTAAGAGCGCCGCCGCCAAAGGCATCAGAATAGCATAGCGCCCAGCACAGAAGCGGCGCAAAGTACACAATACATTCTGCAGGAGCCGATTATGCTTTTGGAACAGGAAACTTATACCCCGGTCGCGCGCATGCAGGATTTGCAGGGCAAGGGCTGCATCACCGTGCAGCCTAACGGCAAGACCTTGGCGCTCTTCCTCTATGGCGACCGCGTCTATGCGCTGGACAACCGCTGCCCGCACATGGGCTTCCCGCTGGACAAGGGCTCGGTGCAAGATGGCATTTTGAGCTGTCATTGGCATCACGCCCGCTTTGATTTGGCGAGCGGCGGCGCCTTTGATTTGTGGGCGGATGACATCGACAGCTTCCCCGTAAAAGTGCGCGATGGCGAAATCTATGTTGACCTGCGTACGCGCGGCAGCAGCCGTGAGCATCAGCGCAACCGGCTGAGCGATGGCTTGCAGCACAACCTGAGCCTGGTGGTGGCGAAGGCGGTGATTAACTTGCTCAAGCAAGGGGCGGCGCCCGCCGAGCCTTTCCGCATCGGGCTGGAGTTTGGCACGCGCTACCGCGGCATGGATTGGGGGCGCGGCTTGACCACCCAAGGCTGCGTCATCAACCTCGTGCCATTCCTTGACGAAGCTGACAAGCCGCTGGCGCTCTTCCATGGCCTGGCGGATGTGGCGAGCGATACCGCCGGCATGTCGCCGCGTTTTAACCCGCGCCCGCTGCCCAATGACGAGACCGACATTCCCACGCTTAAAGCCTGGTTCCGCCAGTTTGTCGAAGTGCGCGATGCCCAAGCGGGCGAGCGCGCCATCGTCTCGATTTTGCGCGCCGGCGCGGACGACAAACAAATCGCCGATATCCTCTTCACCGCCGCCACCGACCACCGCTACCTGGACGCCGGGCACACGCTCGACTTTATCAACAAGGCGCTGGAATCGGTTGATGCCGCGGGCTGGCAAGCGGCGGAGCTGGCATTCACCAGCGTTGTACCCAACCTGACCGAAGCGCGGCGCATGGAAGAATCCAACGCCTGGCGCAAGCCGATTGACCTCATCCCCCTGCTGGAAGGCGCATTTGAGCAACTGGACGCGGCGTTGGCGGCGGGCGCTGGCAAGCAGCCAGAATATGATGTCGAGGCGCTGATGCCGACGCTGCTGGGCGATGCGCCCGCGGCGATTATCGACACGCTGCTGGATTGCCTGCGCGCGGGCATACAGCCGGCGGAACTCGCTGGCATTGTCGCGTATGCGGCGGCGCGGCGCATCGCCCACTTCCACACCAGCAACGAATTTAACGATTGGGACACGGCGCTGCACACTTTCACCTTCGCCAACGCGGTGCATCAGGGGCTGCGGCGGGTGGAGTCCCCGGGGCTGGCGCGCGGCATTTTTGACGCGGCGATGAGCATCTACCTCGACCGCTTTCTCAACATCCCTTCGGTGCGCTTGCCGCAGCCGGAGGCAATCGCCGAGCCTGACAGCTTGCTTGAGGACTTTGAAGCGCTCTTGAACTTGCAGCAGCAGGTGAATCAAGCGGGGCGGCTGGCGGCGCAATATCTCGTCAGCGGCGGCGCGCCAGCGCGGCTGATGGCGAAGATGGGGCATCTGCTGCTGCGCGAGGACCGCAATTTCCACACCATCCAATGCGTGGAAGCGGCTTTCCGCCAGCAGACCATTCTGCGCGAAACATCGGCAGAGCGGGCGAACCATGTGCTCATCGCGGCGGCGCGATACCTGGCGGCGCATGCGCCGACAACCCGCGCCCAGCTGCAGACTTTCAGCATCGCCCGCCGCCTCTCGCATGGGGAAAACCTGTTTGAGGACTGAGCCTCTGCGCTTATATCAGCGGTTGTAGATGATGTAGGCGTCCCGCAATTCCTCGCGCAGGGCGAGGTAATGGCGATAGCGCTGTCGGGAGATAGCGCCCGCTTTTACCGCCCGCTTCACCGCGCAATCGGGCTCGTCGATGTGTGTGCAGTTGCTGAACTTGCATTCGAGCACATAGGGTTGGATGTCGATGAAATAGGCATCCAGCTCGTCCGGCTCGATATCCCAGACGGCAAGGGAGCGGATGCCGGGCGTATCCGCCAGGTAGCCGCCGGTTTCCAGCCGCACCAGCGCGCTGTCGCGGGTGGTGTGAACGCCTTCTTCCGAGCGTCCGCCCACCGCTTTCACCGCCCGCCCCAATCCCGGCTGGATGCTATTAAGCAGGCTGGTTTTGCCGACGCCGGAGGGACCGGTGAAGACGGAGATGCCATCAGCCAGCAGCGTGCGCAGGCGCGCCAAGCCATCGCCGCGCAGGGCGCTGGTTTGCAGCGCGGGATAGCCGATTTTTTCATAGTAGGCGAATAGCTGGTCGACAGCGCGGGGGCGCGCCAGGTCAATTTTGTTGAGTACGATGTATAAATCAGCAATGCCGGACTTTTCGCCAGCTACCAAGAGCCGATCGAGCAACTCCAAATCGGGCGCTGGCTGGGCGGCGGCGAAGACGAAGAGCGCGCGGTCGGCATTGGCGATGAGCACATGCTCGCGCTCGGCTTGCCCGGCACCGCGTTTGCCGCTGGTGCGCAGCGCGCGGGATAAGGCCGATGCGCGCGGTGCCAGCGCCTCCACCACGCCCATCAAGACATCGGTGCCTTCCTCCCGCCGCAGGCTGATGCGGGCGCGGTCGCCGATGGCGGCGATGTCGGAGGTTTTGGCTTCTTCTTTCAGCCGCCCGCGCAGCTCACACATGTAGGTGCGCTGGTCTTCCGCCTCGACCCAATAGAAGCCGCTCTGTTCTTTGACGATCAATCCAGCCAAGGTATTGCTCAAAGGCCGCGCCCCTCTCTTGCCGATGCCGCAATCCGCGGGAGACAGTACCCAAGTATACCCACAGTCAAGCGGCGATAGGCAAATTGCCGATATGCACAGCGCAATTGCATCAAATCCGATTAATGTTGATTGCAGCGCAATTATGGCGATATGTAGGGGCAACGCTGTTAGTCGTCCACGAAAATTACTTGGATATTGAGGGCGTTTCGGCGAAACGCCCCTACATCATCTCCTTTTTCTGCAAATTTGCAGAAAAATCTCTGTGCCCTCTGTGTCTCTGTGGTGAATACTATTTTGATGCAATTGCACTGCCAGCCCTCGCAAAATATAGCCAAGCGCCGAAAACTCAGGTACACTTGCTGGAAAGATGCCGCGTCGAGCCGGCAGGGGAGATACCGTGCAAGAGAACAGCGCAAAGGCAAGCAGCCCGGCGCAAGCCGCCCTCTCGCTGCAAAGCATTATCATCGCCGTTGTGATTTTTGCCGCTGGCTTGGCGGCGGGCGCGGCGTTGATGCGCCCAGCGGCGGAATCAAGCCCCGTGATGGTGGACGAAGCGCAGCTGCGCGCCGTCTTAAAGAGTGTCTTGGACGAGCATAACTTCGCCGCCGCGCCCGAAGACGGTCCCGACCGCTTCGCGCTGGTGGATGATGACCCATACTTGGGCGAAGTGGACGCGCCGATTGTCATCGTCGAGTTCAGCGATTTCTTCTGCACCTATTGCAAGCGGCATTTTGACCAGACTTTCCAGCCCCTGCTGGAGCATTACGGGCAGCACATCCGCTATGTTTATCGGGATTTCGCCCGCCTGACGCCCGAATCGGCGCCGGCGGCGGCGGCCGCGCAATGCGCCTTCGCCCAAGGCAAATTCTGGGACTTTCACGGCGCTTTCTTTGATAATCAGGAAGCGCTAGGGCGTGATTTCTACATCGAAACCGCCGCCAAGTTTGAGCTTGAGCTTGATGTGTATACCGCCTGCCTGGATGACGGGCTGTATATCGATGAAGTCGAAATTGATGGCCTCGATGGTCAGTTGGCGGGGGTGCGCGGCACGCCTGGCTTCTTCATCAACGGGCAGATTTTGAGCGGCGCCCAGCCCTACGGCATCTTCGAGCGCATGATACAGCGCGAGCTGGACAAAGTCGGCATCGCCTATCGCTGATAGTTTCTTGTGGCGGGCGGCGACCGGCAGCCGCTGGCGTCAAATGCCCAGCCAGCAGCGCCATGGCGAAGAGACCTCAGCGCAATCGCCGCGCCCGCAAAAGCCAAAGCGCCTTCATCGGCAAAAAAGTTGCCCTGGATATCGTCGATATGGCGGCGGGCGGACGCGGCATCGGCTTCTTCCGCGATAAAGCGGTCTTCGTGCCCTACACCATCCCCGGCGAGGCGATTCAAGCGGAAATCACCGGGGAGCGCCGCAGCGCATTGTTTGCTGCCGGCTTGCGATTTCAGGCGCTTTCCGCCGACCGCGCGCAGCCGCGCTGCCCGCATTTTGGTCCCGGGGGCTGCTGGGGCTGCCAGTGGCAGCATATCGAATATCCGGCGCAATTGCTGCTCAAGCAAGATGTGCTGGCGGACCAGCTCTCGCGGCTGGGCAAGCTGCCCGACGCGCTCATCGCCGATGTATTAAGCCCGCTGCTGCCCGCGCCGCAGCAATGGCAGTACAACCAGGCGCTGCGCCTGGAGCAGACGGACGCTGGCGACTGGGGCATGCGGCGGGAAACGCAGGGCTTCGAGAGCATCAGCGAATGCCATCTGGCGCATCCGGCGCTTATCAGCGCCCTGGCGGAGCTTGATTTGCGTTATCCGCAAGCGCGCTCGCTGATGCTGCGCCGCGGCAGCGATGGGCGCATCATGCTCATCTTGACGCTGGGGGCGGAGGCGCTGCCCGCGTTGAAGACAGATTTCCCGGTCAGCGTCAACCTGCTCAGCCCCCAGCGGGTGCCAATCAACCTCATCGGCGATGCTCATAGCATTTTCCACATCGGCGAAAGCGTCATCCGCGTGACCGCTGGCGCGTTTATGCGCCCGAATATCGGCGGGCTTGAGCGGCTGACGGCGGCGGTGGCGCGCGCGCTGGAGCTTGACAGCAAGCAGCGCCTGCTGGATGTATACGCGGGCGTCGGCATCTTCAGCGCTATGGCGGCGCGGCAGGCGGCGCTGATTACGCTGGTGGACTCCTACCCGCCAGCCGCCAACGATGCCGAAGCCAATTTGAGCGAATTTGACAATATCGACATCATCGAAGGCGCGGCGGAAGCGGCGCTGCCCGCTATAGCGCGGCAAAGCGCGCAGTACGACTGCGCCATTCTCGACCCGCCCCGAGCGGGGCTGAGCCCAGAAGTGATTGGCTGCCTTAAACAGCTTTCGGTCGGGCGCGTCGTGTATATCAGCGACCGCCCGGCTGCCCTCGCCCGTGACAGCCGCGCCCTCATTGATGCTGGCTATACGCTCAGCGAGATACAGCCGCTGGACCTGGCGCCGCAGACATGGCTCAGCAGCGCTGTCGCCCGCTTTGAGCGCTAGGGCAGCAGCTCGCCCAAAGCGGCGATAAGGCGCTCGATATCGGCGCGGCAGTTGTAAGGCGCGACCGATACTCTCACGCCGCATTGCCCGATGAACTTGCCGGCTGGAACTTCAATGCGATAGTTGTCGTAGAGCTTTTGTTTGATGTCCTCATCGCGAAAGTCTGGCAGGGGAATCGTCACCATCTGCGCGAAGTTATCACGCGAGAGCGGGCGCAAGCCATAGCGCTGGCAGAGCTTTGCTTGCGCCAGCGCCGCCAGTTGGTGGCATTCGGCGCGCATGGCGGGCAAGTTGTGCTGGCGCAAGAAGTCGAGGGCGGCGGGCACGGTCAGCCAGGCGGCGATATCGCGGGTGCCGCCCCAGCCGTTGCGCTCGGCAAAATCGCTGCCAGCGCGCCAGCCATGGGAGATCACCAGCGGCTCAATACATTCGTGCAATTCGCGGCGCGCATGCAGGAAGCCGGCACCTTTGGGCGCGCACAGCCACTTGTGAAAATTGCCGCTGTAGACATCCGCGGCGATGGCGGAAAGGTCCAGCGGCAGCTGCCCGGGCGCATGAGCGCCGTCGATAATCGTCAGAATGCCCAACTCACGGGCGCGCCGGCAGATGAGCGCTACCGGGAAAATCAACGATGTAGGCGAGGTGATATGGCTGAGCACGATAGCTTTGGTTTTGGCGCTGGCATCAGCGAAAAAGGCATCGGCAAAAGCTTCAGCGCTCGTGTAGGGCAGCTGCACCTGGTGCTTGACGATGCGGGTGCCGGTCTTGGCGGCGGTGAATTCCAAGAGCCGCTCCACCGCGCCATATTCGTGAGTGCTGGTCAAGATTTCGTCCCCCGCGCTCAGCCGCAGCGAGCGGACGGCGACATTCAAGCCCGAGGTGGCGTTGGTGACAAATACCATTTCGCCCACAGGAACATTGAAGTAGTCGGCGATGGCGGCGCGGGCTTCCGCCATCAACTGCGGGCGGCGGCGCAGCAAAAACTCGATAGGCTGCCGCTCCAGCTCCCGCTGCCAGGCTTGATAGCGCGCGAAGACGGGGCGGGGGCAAGCGCCAAAAGAGCCATGGTTCAAGAAGGTGATGTCATCGCGGATGAGAAAATCGGCTGGGCTTAGCATTTGGCGGGGCTTCCTGTTGGCTGGCGCTGCGAGGGATTGTATCCCGGCGCGCTGCTGATACCCAACGCGGGGCAGGGGTACTCGGCGGTAAAAATCCTGCGGCGCGCTTGCCTTGCGCGCAAGACTATGGCAGCCAGCTCAGTTATACAGCTGGAGGGCTTCCGCGAAGAGCGCCTTCAGCTTTGCCAGCACCGCTTTGGCATCGCCGCCATGCATCAGGTACTCGCGTATCGGCGCGCCCGCCAAGTCTTGAAAATGCAGATAACCCGGGAAGCGGGGGCGCAGGTAAGCGCGGTCCAGCGCCGGCAGGGTATTGAGGAAAAAATTGTTGGCGCGGCGGTTGACCTCAGCATCCAGCCAGGCGCTGCGATGCCCGGGCTGCCCCCCGTTTTCAAAAAAGAGCGTGCGCTGGATGCCGGGGTCAGCGGTGAACATGGCATAATCCCGCGCGACATCAACCGCTTGGCAGCCGGTGGATATCGCCAGGCCGGTGCCGCCCAATGTCGTCTGACAGCGCCCATGCCCATCAATAGCGACCATGTCATCGAAGGTCAGCAGCGCATCGGAATAGCCGGCGCGGGAATAATTGGAATAGCCATAAGCGAAGGGGCAATAGACATAGTCATCGCGGCGGGAGAGCGCCTCGTAAACGGCGATGGGGTTCCAGCCGAAGATCTCCCGCGGGCAGAGCGCCGCCAGCTCCCGCAATTGTTCCAGCGCTTGCAGGCTCATCGCGTCCGAGACCGCCCACTCGCGCTCGGCGAAGGGGGCTTCCCCCTGCGTCGCGCAGAGCATATACCAGTTCATCAAAGTATCGATTTCAATGCCAGGCATGATGACCCGCCCGGCGCGCGCCAGCGCCAGCAAGTCGCGCCAACTCTGCGGCGGCTCCAGCGCATAACGGGCGAAGAGATCAGCGCGGTAGGCGGCGACTGGCGTCGCCGCGTCAATCGCCAGCGCGCATTGGCTGCCATCAAAAATATAACTGGGGTGGGAGCGTCCGACAGAATTCGCCGCCTGGTCCGCCAGGAACTCGGCGGGCATATGCTCTTTTAAGGGCAGCAGCACCTGGCTGTGCGCGGCGAAGCCCGCCCAGGGATGGTCGATGACCAACAGGTCATAGCTTGCCGCCAAGCCTTGTATCGGCGCATCGGCAAATTCTTGCAGCGAGCGCTTTTCCCAAACAATCTCGACATCGGGGCGCACTTCGCTGAAGCGCTGCGCCGTCGCCACCACCGAAACGAAGCCGCGCGAATGATTCCAGGTGATGCCGCGGAGTGTAGTCTTTGCTGTCATGCCTGTGCTTCCTCCAATTGCCTAGTGTTGAGCCGCTCGACCGCCGCCAGCGCTTTCTCGACGCTTTCCCGCGGGCGTACGCCAATCTGCTGCGCGACCAGGATGCCGTCTTCATCAATCACCCAATAGGAGCGGGTCGCGGCGATTGGCAAGGTGAGAATCAGCAGCTTGAAGCCCCAGGCATCCCATGCGTCCAGCATCTTGTGCTCGGGGTCGGCGAGCAAATCGTAAGGCAGCGACTGTTCGCGCTTCCAGCGCGCCAAATCCGCCATACTGTCGGCGCTGACGCCGAGCACAACCGTCCCCTGCGCTTCGAGCTGGGGCAAGGCATCACGAAAGGCGCAGGCTTGCCGCGTGCAGCCCATAGTATGCGCTTTCGGGAAGGCGAAGATAATGACGGGCGCGCCGCGAAAATCGCTGAGGCGCACAAGTTTGCCATCTTGATTGGGCAATTCAAAATCCGGTGCCGCTTCGCCAAGTTTGGGCATACATCCCCTCCCGATTGCAGGCAGACTCTCGCCCCAGTATAACAGCGATTGTCTCGCTTGCGGGTGGCGACTCGGGGACTGGCAGGGCAATTGCATCAAATATTTATTCACCACAAAGACACAAAGAGCACAAAATATTTTCTTGTAATTGCTATTTGCTTCTTCATTTATCAAGGTAGTCTGTACACACCCCTTACCACCGAGAACACAGAGGAAAATTGAGGACACCGAGTAAAGATTTAAAGAGGCTTCTCATGCTTTTCTCGGTGTATCTCGGTGTACTCGGTGGTTAAATTTGCGTTGGATTCCGCTCGTTGTGGTGAAGGTATAATTTAATGCAATTGCCCTGCGGGGACTGGCTTGCAGGTTTGAAGCTGCCGCCGCGCGCTGTATACTGATGCGCCATGAACCCGCCCCATTTTTCCCGCGCCCTGGATACAAGCCTGCTGTTGACGCTGGCGCTGGCAGTGGTCGCGCTCTTGCCGCTTCTCGCTGATGGCGGGGCGGGCGCTGCCCGCTGGCTAATCGCCATTGGCGCGCTGACAGGGGCGGGCGGGCTGCATCAATTCTGCCTGCGGCGCAGCGGGCGGCTGGGCGCGGTCATCGGTGGCGTGCTATATATCACGAGCCCGCTGCTGGCATTCAGCATGCAGCTGGCGCCGGCGGACAGCGGTCCGCTGCTGGCGCTGGCATTGACGCCGCCGCTGCTCTGGCGCGTCGACCGGCTGCGTGACCGCCCCAGCGCCTCGAATTTTCTGCTTGCTCTGCCGCTGCAGATCGCGCTGTTGAGCCTGACGGGCAGGCTCGGCATTAGTCTGACGCTTTTTGTCTTCAGCTGGGTCCTTGCCGAGACACTCATCCAGCGCTTCAACCGTGAAGCCAGCCAAGTGGCGGCGGGACCATCGCTTCTGGCGCTGTTGGCGCTGCTTTTGGGCGCAATCGGCAGCGCGCCAATGTGGCTGCTGGCGCTCACATTGCCGGCGGCTGAAAGCCTGTCAGTGGCGCTGGGCTGGGCGCAGGCGCTCGCCGCGCTGCTGGGCGCGGCGCTGGCAGCGCTGCTCTACATTCGCGGCTACCGCAGCCGCCATCCACAGGCATTGCTGGGCACGGCAATTTTCAGTCTGATGGCGCTGGCGCTGCTTCTGAACCACCCGGCATCGCTGGAAACCCCGCTGGCGAACTTAGCGCCGCTTACACTCTGCATGGCGGCGGTTGGCAGCGCCAATGGCAGTTGGCTGGAACGGCTGCCGCGGCGCGCGAATGTGATTCTTGCCGCGCTCTTTGTCAGCCTGCCGCTAGCCGCCGCCCAGTTCTTGCCGCCCGCCGTGATGCCGCCGGCGTCAGCGGCGCTCCCGCCGGCGCCAGCGGAACTGCCGCTGTCCCTCGCCTGCGCCATTCTGGGCACGGGGTTCATCGCGCTGCGTTTGCGCGGCTTCCCGCTCACCGCGCGCCCCTATTGGCATAGCCCGCCGCTAGCCAGCAGCGCCGCTATCGGCATCGCCCTGGGAGGGCTGATCGCGCTGGCGCTCGGCATACTCGGGGCGGGCGGCTCGGGCTAGCCGCCGCCAGCGCCTCAGTCCATGTGGAAGACTTCGTCGATAGTATGCCACCATTCGCCCTCGGCGCGGTCATTGACTGGCTTTTGCATCGGCATGCAGAGCTCCCACCATTTCTGGGTGGTTTCATCCGCCGCCATCTTCGCCATATCGGCGTCAAAATCATCGCCGTGATATTCCATATAGGCAAAGAGCAAATCGCCGTAACGGTAGATGGAATAATTGCGGATGTTGCAGTCCGCGATCTTCTGCAGGACGCCTTGCCATACATCCGCGTGCAGGCGGATGTATTCGGCGGCGTCTTCGGGGCGTAAGCCGATGACTTGTCCGAACCGTTGCATAATCTGTCTCCTATCCGTCAGTCCCGCGCGAAATTTTCGGGATGCCGATACTTCACCGTCTGCAAATGCTCGCAATAAAGCGCCAGCACGCCTTCGTTCTTGTAGACTTCGTAACTCACTTTGACCAAACCCATCTCGGCATATTTTGGCTCTTTGCTGAGGTGGGTGCGCACGGTGTAGATGGTATCGCCGATGAATACTGGCTTGATGAAGCGCAGCCGGTCGTAGCCATAGCTGAAAGTATGCACATTGTTGTGCGCCATCAAACCCAAGCCGATGCTGAAGACCATCGAGCCCGCCACCAGGCGCTTGTCGAAGATGCCTTCCTCGCGGGCAAAAATCTCATCGGCGACATAGGGGTGCATATCCAGCACGATGGCGTTGAATATCATGCACTCGCCCTCGGACAGCGTGCGGCGGATTGATTTGATCTTCGCGCCGAGTTCAAAATCCTCGTACATCCAGGTTTCGGTATTAAACAGCGGCAGGTCTTTGTGCATTTCGACAGGGGTATTTTCAGGCATGATTTTCCTCAGTCAGGTATCGCAAATTCGGACAGGATGCGCGTGGTATCTTCGCCGATGCGGGGCGCGCCCTTGCGGCTCTTCAAAATTTCGCCATCAATGCGGATGGGGCAGCGCGTGGTATCCAGCTTGACATGTTCATCACGCGCCACTTCCTGCACCATGTCGATGACCTTGAAGCCCTCGTGCTGCAGCAGGCGGTCCCAGGTCAATACATCGGCGCACCAAATATCCTGCGGCTCCAGGATGCCCAGCCAATGCGCCGTGCTGCCCGTCTTGAGATGCTCGACGAGTAGCGCCTTGATGGCATCGCGCTCGCTGAACCAGCTGGCGGTATCGGTATAGTCGAGCAGCGGCGGGCAGCCCAGCAGCTCGCCAAGAACGGGAATCGAGCCCATCGCCAGCGCCAGATAGCCGTCAGCGGTTTCATAGATGCCGTAGGGCGCGGCGAGGTAGGCGTGGGCGTTGTTGATGGCGCTGCGGCGCGGCAACTTCCCGCCATCGTTGAGGTGCGTCGTCAGCACCTCAAACTGAAAATCGAGTATCGATTCCAGCAGGCTCACCTGCACCAGCCCGCCCTCCCCAGTGATGCCGCGGCGGACGAGGCAAGCGAGGATGCCCTGCACCAGGTGCGCGCCCGTGAAGAGATCCACAACTGCCAAGCCGAAGGGGGTCGGCGGGCGGTCAGCATCGCCATTGAGCCAGACCAGGCCGGAGATGGATTGCAGCAGCAAATCTTGCCCCGGCTTGTAGACCCACGGACCTTCGTTGCCATAGCCGGTGATTTCGCCATAGACGATGCCCGGGTTGAGGGCGCGCACCGTCTCGTAATCCAAGCCCAGGCGCGTCATGACGCCGGGGCGGAAGTTCTGCACCAGCACATCCGCCGAGCGGATTAACGCGGCGACGCGCTCGCGGTCAGCCGTGTCTTTTAAGTTGGCGGCGAAGCTCTCTTTGTTGCGGTTGATGGAGTGAAAGAGTGTGCTTTCACCGTCCAGCTCCAACTCCGAAATATACAGCTGGCGGCAGAGGTCGCCGCCATCAGGGCGCTCAACCTTGATGACGCGCGCCCCCAAATCCGCCAGGCGAAGCGCCGCCGACGGTCCCGAAAGAAATATGCTGAAATCCAGTACCAGTAAGCCTTCCAGTGGTCTCATCGTTTGCCATTTCTCCGCCAGCGGCTGGGGCACCAGCGAGATTCTATTCGGACTTGCCACGCTGCTGCCGCATCATTCGCGCGCAGAACTATTTTGCTTGCAAAAACATATTTTATCCGTAAAATATAGTCATCAAATCGCAATCTGTCAAATTGCGGGAGAGTGACAATGTATTGTCAGCTGAGGCTCTTTCCCGAATGTATGCGGGGCTGGCAGCGCCGAACACTTGAATTGTTGTAAGACGGTTGCTTACGGGAGGTTTTCATGCTTACGGTCGATACCCATCAGCATTTTTGGAACTTGAGCGAAGTCGCCTATTCATGGCTGGTGCCGGAATATGGTCCGATATACCGCACCTTCACGCCATCGGAGCTGGCGCCGCAGTTGGCAGCCGCTGGCGTCGACAAAACCGTCATCGTGCAATCCGCCAATTCTTATGCGGATACCGATTCCATGCTGGCAATCGCCGAAGCCCATGACTGGGTCGCCGCTGTGGTCGGCTGGGTGCCGATTCACGACCCGGCAGAAGCCGCCCGCAAGCTGGAAGACTATGCCGCCAACCCCTATTTTGTGGGCATCCGCCATTTGATTCATGACGAGCCCAACCCCGATTGGGTGCTGCAGAAACAAGTCATCGAAGGGCTGCAGCTGCTGGCGGAGCGCGACCTGGCTTTTGATGTGGTGGCGGTTTTCCCCAACCATCTCAAGCATGTGCCCACCCTGGCGGAGAAGGTGCCCGCGCTCAAAATGGTGATTGACCACTTGGCGAAGCCGCCGCTGGGCGAGCAGGACCGCGCCACCTGGCGCGAGCAGCTTGCCGCTGCCGCCGAAAGCCCCAATGTCTATGCCAAAGTCTCGGGCTTAAACACGGTGACTCCCGACTTCGAGAATTGGACCGCCGACGACATCAAACCGCTGATTGACTTCGCGCTGGAAACTTTCGGCGCCGACCGGCTGATGTTCGGCAGTGACTGGCCCGTTGCCGTGCTGGCGGGGGATTACGCCAAAGTCTGGGCGGAAACGAACAAGTGCCTGGCGCAGCTGTCCGCCGAAGAACGGGCTGCCATCCTGGGCGGCACGGCGAATGCCTTTTATCAGTTGGGCTTGTAGCGGCGCGTCATCTTTGGCTTTCAAGCCTTGCAACACGCTTTTCGACACAGTCGAGTTCTCGGCGGCGCTCGCTTAATTTGTATCGCAGCTCCCGATTTTCGGCACGCAGCGCGGACAGTTCTTCTCGCTGCTCTAAACGGTGTTCCCGCAGAGCTTGGCGTATCTTGTCTTCTACATGCCATGCTGCAAAGATGACAAACATGACGAATAGTATGAACACAGATGTAAGTGCAAGTAAATAATGAGAATCCACACCGGCAAAAATTCAACAGGGATTTTTACCACCGAGGACACCGAGGTACACCGAGAAAAGCATGAGAAATCTCTTTAAATCTTTACTCGGCGTGCTCAATTTTCCTCTGTGTTCTCGGTGGTAAGGGCTATGTATAGACTGCTCAGTAAGCACTAGATTGTCGCATTACTTACTTTCATTTACTGAGGTCCACGATGCGGTAATGTCCATAATGTTTCCTCACTTTCGTCGTAGAACCGCACAATCATTCCTGGCACAGCACATTTCTACACCGCTGGCAGCGGCGTCCCGCCGTGAGCGCTGGAAGCATAGGCGGCTTCCACCGTCGCCATCGTTTGGATGGCGTCTTCCACCGCGGTTGGCAGCGCTGCCGCCTCGCCATTGACATAACGCATCAGGCTCGCCATCGTGCCGATGAAAGCCTCGGGGAACCAGGAGCCTTCAATGTCCAGCGTCTGCCAGCTTGGCGCTGCTTGCCCCTCCAGCAGGACATATTCAAAGCGGTCGGGCAAGCCTGTGGGATAATTCATATTCAGCCCGGCGCGGATTTGGATCGCGCCTTTTTCGCCCTCAAATTTGACATAGGACTGCTGCTTTTCCGCCCCATAAGCGTGGTTGTGGTTGGTCATCACATTGACGCGGGGATTGTCGCCATAGTCCATGATAATCATTGAGCGGGTGCCGCCGCGCAGCTCGGGCGCTGTCGGGTGGCTGAGGGTTTTAGCATAGACGCTTTCTGGCGTACCGCAGAAGGAGCGAATCAAATCCACATAATGAATGCTGTGATACAGGATTTCTACCCGTGGCAGCGGGAAAAGGAAAGACCACAAATGCCAGGGGGTGTTGACCTGTACGCGGAATTCGATATCGGTGAGCGCGCCCAGCAGCCCGCGCTCGATGATATCGCGGGCGGCGATGATAAAGGGGGCGAAACGCAGCTGGAAGTTGATGGCTGCTGTCAGCTCGCGCTCGTGGCAGATTTTGAGGATATTTTGCGCCTGCGCCAAATCATCGCCCATCGGCTTTTGTATCAGCGCGGCGGTGCCCCGCGGCAGCTCACGCAGGATGCCGGCGATGGCGACGCCAGGCACAGCGATATCAAAGACGGCATTTGCGGGCGCTTCGGCGATGGCATGCTCCAGCGAAGTGTAGAGGGCGGGCAGGGCAAATTTCTCTTGCATCATCTTGGCGCGCTCGGCATCAATATCAAAGCCGCCGATGACATCAAAGCCGGCAATGGCATACGCGGGATAATGCGCGTCATGCACGATGCCGCCCAAGCCGATGCTGACGACAGGCAGCGGATTCTGCGGCAGTTGCGCGCTTTGCTGGTAGGGGAAGGGGGACATATTTCTATCCCTTTCTATCACTTCAATCGTAATGCAAAGACTGTTCGTGGATGCGGGCTGGCAGGCTTAAGCCGGCGCGCTGGTGTATCTGCTCGGCGCAGCGGCGCAGCGCCGCCCGCACTTTCGCCGGCTCGCTGATGGCGCGTGAGGCCGTCAACTGGGTTACCGCCACCGCCGCCATGACATCCGCCGCCGGGTCGCCCACCAGCACCGCTGTATCTTGCAAGCCGATGAAAGATTCATCAGCGGCGACAGAAAAGCCATCGCGGCGGATGGCGGCGATGCGCTGCCAGAAGCGCGCCCGCTCGCCCTCGGGCATAGTTTGATACTCGCCATCTTCGTCCAGGATGGCGCGCAGGCGGCTTGGCTCCAGCGCCGCCAGCAGCAAACGCCCCGAAACGGTGGCGACCAGGGGGAAGGACGCGCCGACCGAAACGGTAATCTGCACCGCTTCCGGGCTTTCCACCTGCCCCACTACCAGCAGCTGCCGATGCTGCATGATGCTGATATGGCAGGACTCGCGGATGGACCATGCCAGCTCCTGCATCGGCGGCTTGGCGGCTTGCAGCAAGTGCTTCAGCGGCGAATGGCGGTTCGCCAATTCAAAGAGTTTGAGCGTCAGCACATATTTGCCCGAGATTTCGTCTTTTATGACATAGCCGCTTTGCGCCAGGCAGTTCAAAGTGCGGAAGAGCTGGCTGGCGCTGTTGGCGGTGCTTTCCGCGATTTGGGAAAGCGAAAGCGGCTCGGACGCCTGCGCCAGCAATTCCAGGACCGACAGCCCTTTTTCCAAAGCCGGTACTGTATAGTTGGGCTCGGCTCTTAAATCGTTCACAAGCGCCTCGTCAAGTGTGGCAGGCGCTATGCCTCGGTGGCAGCGGCTTTGCGCTGCACCAGATACAAATGCTGGCAAGCAAGCACAATCTGCCCGCGCTGGTTGAAGATTTCCACTTTTTCCACCAGGTAGCCCAACTCCGGGCGCTTGGCATATTCACGCTTTTCGGCGATGGTGGCTTTGATGGTGATGGTATCGCCGATGAAAACCGGGCGGATGAAGCGTACGCGGTCGTAGCCATAAGAGAAGGCGACCGGGTTAATTTCATTGGCGGTCATGCCGATGCCGATGCTGAGTATCAAAGTGCCATGGGCGATGCGCTCTTTGAACTCCTGGGTTTTGACCCATTCCGCGTCCATGTGATGGGGGAAGAAATCGCCAGTCTGCCCGGCGTGCAGCACGATATCCGCTTCGGTGATGGTGCGTCCCGTCGTCTCGCGGCTGGCACCGATTGTGTACTCTTCAAAATAGGTAGTATTGATCATGGCAGCATTCCCGGCGCATTCAATTCACAGGCGGCAAATCACTCTCTATATTTTGCATACAAAATCAAGTTTTGCAAGCAAAACGGTGGCGGCGCGGAAGTGATTGCTTTGCCAACAGCGCCGGCTCGCCCCCGTTACCAGCCGATGCCGGCGGTGGATGAGGGATTTTGCGGCTCGTTGCGATACCGGATCTCGAAGTGAAGGTGCGGTCCCGAAGAATTGCCGGTGCTGCCGACATAGCCGATGACCTGCCCCGCATAGACCGACTGCCCGCAGCGGACGGCGATGCTGCTCATGTGCCCGTACAGCGTCGACCAGGGACCATGCCCGATGACCACTGTGCGGCCATAGCCCCAGTTGTTCCAGCCCGAATAAAGGATGGGACCGCCATTGGCGGCGTAGATTGGCGTACCCGTGGCGGCGGCGATGTCGATGCCGCTGTGCCCGGCATAATAGCCGCGCACAAAAGTGCCATTCGGCAAGGGATTCACCCAGGCGGTGCCGCCGCCGCTGCGCGCGCCGCAGCTGTAGGGGCTGCCGGGGTCAAATGCAACCACATTGCCAGCGCCATCCTGCTGCACCGGCGCGTTCCAAGTGATGACCTTGCCCTCGCCCCCGGGGATGAAAAGCTGATAATTGCTGGGCAGCAAGGTCTCTGGCGAAACATCGGTCAAGCCATTGGCAGGCGCGTCGATGATGGCGAAGGGGTCGTCCACGCCGTATTCTTCGGCGATATCGCGGATAGTTTTGCCCTGCGTGCGCAGCACTTGGTGGCAAGCGCCATCCGCCGGCGGGATCGTAACTTCATCGCCCGGGCGCAAAATCTGCGCGATGATGGGCGGGTTGCACCAGGCGATGGACTCCCGCTTAAGCCCATAGCGGTAGGCGATGCCATCAATGGTATCGCCGCGCTGCGCCGTATAGCTCGTCATTTGCATGCGCGCGCGGTCGGGAATGATGGTGAAGGGGTCGATGCGCCAGCCCGCATCGGCGTTATCGGCAGGTGTCGGCAGCGGCGGCGTCAAGAGCAGCGCTGACAACTGCGCCGCGCTGACCGTTGGCAGCGGCATGCCGCCGCTGGCGGCAGCCGCCACTTCCTCGGCGGCATCGCTGGCTGGCGGCAAGCTGACAGTGGGCGCGCTGCCAGCGGCATCAGGAACGGCAGCGCTTTGCGCCGGGGGCGGCGCGGTGAGTACCAATCCCAGCGCCAGCAGCAAGAGGCTGAGCGCCGCCAGCAGCATCAGCCAGCCCAAGCCGCGCCGCCAGCGCGGGACGCTCTCGACGACTGGATAGGGCGAAACCCGTATCGCTTCGCTGCGTTTCTGCGCTGGCTGCTGGCTCATCTTTCGCTCGCGGGGTGGCTGGGGCGGGGCTGCTTCCTTCAAGCTTAGCCGAGGCGCTTATCGCGGTCAAGCGGGTGCCGGCTCATGCGCCTGCTGCCGGCGGCAGCGCCAGTACATCAATGGCGAAGGGCAGCTGCGGGCGCGTACCAAAACCGAGGCTGAACTGATTCCAATTGCTGACATAGAGCCGCTCCCGCGCGGGGTCCAATGCCACATCGCTGGCGCCGCGGAAATCACGCGCCAGCAAGGTCAGCGCGTCGCCATCCAGCCGCGCCGCGCGGTTCCAGTTGAGCAGCGCCAGGTAGATTTCGCCCGCAGGGCTCACTGTGATGCCATCCAAGCCGTAGTCCTGGCGGGCGGCATCGTCGAAGAGCAGCTCGCTTTCGCCGCTGCCGATGTCAATGCGATATACCGCATCCCGCTCGCTGTCGGTGAGCAGCAGAGCATCGCGCGCGGCATCATAAGCCAGCCCGGTCGGCGCGGTCTTGACGCCGGGCGCTGCCTGCCAAAATATGCCGAGATTGACGCCCTCATGGCTGTAGCGCCAGATGCGGGCGGGCGCGCGATCGCTGATGTAGATGCGGCGCTCGCTGTCGATGGCGATGTCATCCGGCAGCATGACGCCCACAGTCGCATCGGCGGGTATCTCAACCAGCGTGGTGAGCGCGCCCGCAGCATAGCGCCAGAGGACCGCCCCTTGCGCCTCCAGCGGCGTCACGCGGTCCAAGATGTAGAGCGCGCCGTCAAGTCCCGCGTCCAAGCCTGTAACCGCGCCGATGACATCACGCGCGCCGGGGATTTCCCGCACCGCGCCCTCGGGGCTGATAGCCCATAACGCGCCGCTTTGATAGCTGCCAGTATACAGTGTGCCCTCGGCATCCAGCGCCAGCGCCGCCGGGTAGGCATCATCATCCGGCAGGACGGCAAATTCCGTGACGGTGACGCCCTCAGACTCGGCGATAGCGCGGCTGCGCCCCGGCGAGCCGATGACAAACCATGTCAAGCCTACCATGAGCGCCGCGCCTACCAGCAAAGTCACAACAAGAACGAGCAAGGCGCGCAGGCGGGTGAAAGGGGCGGGTTGCGCTTCGGCTTCAGTCATGGCGCGAGTGTAGCATGGGAATGCGCAGCGCTATAGACACTATTTTGCCGGCGCGTACAATGCATCCGGCTGATGTGAGTTCATAATGTCACCACAGAGAAACCGAGGATTCCGCTGCTGAGTCAAATGTGAAGAAACCGTAATTTGACGATTTCCATATCTTTGATACAATAGCTGTGCAGCCGGCTATAGAACACGGATCATCTCATGACAGACTCTGAACAGATTACACGGCACGAACGCGAAATTGGCGAGTTGCGCGGCAAACTTGACGCATTGGCGACAAAAGAATTTGTTCGCATTGTGGTGCAAGAGCAGACACAGGAATTAGGCACGAAATTTGACGCGATCAACAGCAGTCTAAAAGAAATTAGCGATCGCCAGCAAAGGTACAAAGGCATCGGGCAAGCGATTTCATTCGGGTTGCCATTCCTGGTTAGCGCGCTGGCGCTTGTAGCCGTGCTCTTGAAATAGCCCCTCGTGGCGTAGCGAGATTAGCTTCTAAACCTGAACTTCTGTCCCCGG
The DNA here is from genome assembly GCA_022825675.1 of Anaerolineae bacterium. Classification (GTDB taxonomy): domain Bacteria; phylum Chloroflexota; class Anaerolineae; order Aggregatilineales; family Phototrophicaceae; genus UBA6055. Next base: position 21,921 of record JAJDWK010000096.1, read on the forward strand.
CACGCTGACGGGCGACTTGCCGCTCGCCTCCGCTTGCCCCAACAACGCTTCCGCCGCCGCTCGCGCCGCGCAGGGACGAAAGCTGAAAGCGCAGACAAACCCATGTACATCGGGGTATTCCGCCAGCTGATAAGGCTCGCATAAAGCGAGCACAAGCAGCCGTTCGCCGGCGCGGGCATAAAGAGCTCGCACAATCTCAACCTGGCGCGAGCGGTCAAAATCCATGCCGGGCAAGGTGTAATTTTCGCTTACGGCGATAACTGCGCCTGCCGCCGGGATGACAGCGGCGGCGAAGTCTTCAGCGGCGATGACAAGCAGCTGCTGGCATTCGGCGCGCATGGCATCGGCAAAAACATCAAAAGCGGGCGCCGCCTGGTTGGGACCGATGCCGCGAGTTTTGGTCAAGACTTCGTAGGCGCTGCGCTCGGTCGTGTTGACAAGCGTGATAGGCGCGCCCGCATCCAGCGGCAGCAGGCGCTGCCGATCGCGAAGTATGCTGATAGCGCGGCGGGCGACCGTCAGCTCGATTGCGCGATGCTCCTGCCCGCCAACTGACAGCGCCGTTGCTGGCAGCGGCTCAGTTGTCCAGCCGGCTTCGGTTTTCAAGCGCAATACGCGCCCGACCGCTTCGTCCAGCCGCGCCTGGCTTATGCGCCCGTCTTCTACCGCGCCTGTCACCGCGCGAATGAGAGCGCGCTGATTCGCGAGGTACTGCCCGGCGTCATGGTCATAATGCTCTTCGGCGAGCATCATCAAATCGACGCCCGCGTTGATGCCCTGAATGGCGGCATCCGCCGCGGCATAATTGCGCTTCATCGAGTGCATATTCATGCTGTCAGAGACGACCAGCCCCTCAAAGCCGAGCTCGCCGCGCAGCAAACCCTTCAAAATTGTGGGCGATAGCGTGGCGGGACGGGCGGGGTCAAGCGCGCTGAAGATGATATGCGAGGTCATGACAATTTTGGCGCCAGCCTCAATGCCAGCGGCGAAAGGGCGCAGGTCAATGCGCCGCAGGTCCTCGCGGCTGCGATTGACAGTGGGCAAGCCGCGATGGCTATCAAGACGGGTATCGCCATGCCCGGGGAAATGTTTGAGCGCGGCGACGCTGCCGTTGTCTTGCAAGCCACGCGTGGCGGCGGCGGTCATCGCGGCGACCAATTCCGGCGCTTCGCCAAAAGCGCGCATGCCGATTATGGAATTGAAAGGGTTGGAGTTGCAATCGGCGGCGGGACCCAAAATCACATTCAAGCCCACGGCGCTGGTCTCACGGGCGAGCACGCGGTACATCGCGTAGGCTTGCTCGGGGTCGCCAGTGGCGCCCAGCGCCAGATTGCCCGGTCCCATCGCGCTCTCCGCCGTCATCACCGACCAGGTGCCTTCCTGGTCCGCCCCCAGCAGCAGCGGGATGCCCAGCCGCGTCGCTTGCGCGAAGCCTTGCAGCTGGTTGCAGAGGCGGCGCGCGGCGGCGGCGGTCGGCACATTTTCATCGCTGATGTACGCGCCGCCGACGAGGTGCTCCTGCATCAATATGCGCGCTTCGTCAAGCTGGTTGCCGGCGAAAGCGAGCATGAAAAGCTGCCCCACTTTCTCCTCGACGCTCATGTTGACGATTGTGGCTTGTATTGTCATAGCGCGCTCCCATCACAGACGAATATTCACCACAGAGACACTGAGGGCACAGAGATTTTCTTATATTTTCTCGGTGTATCTCGGTGTACTCGGTGGTAAATTCCCTGTTTAATCTCCGCTCCTGAAAATTCCAACCGCTTTGTTACACTCACTTCGGTGCTGAATCACTCAGCCGCCGTGATAATAGACGCGCTTTGCCGAGCTGCGGAAGATGAGGAATGTCAGCACCAGTATCACCAGGAAGAGCAGCCATGCCATCGCCGAGGCGTAGCCCATCTTGAAATAGGCGAAGGCGTTATTAAACAGATAGAGAGAATAGAAGAGCGTCGAATCGCCAGGACCGCCTTCGGTGATGACATAGGCTTCCGTGAAATACTGGAAGGCGCCAATCAAGCCGACGATGGTGTTGAAGAGGATGATGGGGCTAATCATCGGCACGGTAACATGGCGGAACTTGCGCCACAGGCTGGCGCCATCCAAGGAGGCCACATCATAGAGCTCCTGCGGCACATCTTGCAGCGCGGCGAGATATATCAGCATCATCCAGCCGGTGCCCCACATGCTCATCAAAATCAGCGCCGGTTTCGCCCAGGCGGGGTCGGCAAACCAGCTGATAATCGGCAGCCCCAGCTCCGCCATTATCGCGCTGACGATGCCATATTGCGGGTGCAGCAGCCAAGTCCAGACGATGCTGGTGGCGACCAGCGGCAGGATGCTGGGCAGATAAAATATCGTGCGGAAGAGCGCCAAGCCGCGCACTTTTTGGTTGAGCAGAACTGCCAATGCCAGCGCCAGCGCGTTGCCCAGGGGCACGGCAAATACAACAAAATACAGGGTATTCTTCAAAGCGGTGATGAAAAGCGGGTCAAAAAAAAGCAGCCGCTCGTAATTTAACAAGCCGATGAATCGCGGCGATGAAATGGGCGAATAGCGCGTCAAGCTGTAATAGAAAGACGCGCCAATCGGGTACACATTAAACGCGAGGAAGCCGATTATCCAGGGCGATATGAAAAGCAAGCCCAGCGCAATCTTGCGCAGCTCGCGGCGGTTTCGCGGGGATAAAAGCGGCTGCGGTGGCTTTTTGACGGCGCTCACTGCCTAGCCTTTCAACCCGGTGAGCGAGATGCCCTGGATGAAGACGCCCTGCATGAAGAAAAAGATGATGATGATTGGCACAACCGCCATTGTCGACGCCGCCATCAAAATGCTGAAATCGGTGATGCCCTGCGAATTGTGATAGAGCGCCAAGCCCAAGGACATCGGGTAGAGCGAGCGCTCGTTGAGGTAAATCAAGGGACCGATGAAGTCGTTCCAAGACCAGATGAATTGGAACAGGGCGACAGTCGCCAGGGCGGGCTTGCACAGCGGCAGGATGATGCGCGTCAGCAAAATCCACTCGGAGCCGCCATCGATGCGCGTCGCTTCCGACAGCTCCTTCGGGATGCCCAGCATAAATTGCCGCAGCATGAAGATGAAAAAGGGATGCCCAAAATAGGCGGGCACTATCAGCGGCAGCCAGGTGTTGACCCAGCCGATTTTGCTGAAGCTGACAAAAAGCGGGATCATCACCACATGATAAGGCAGCATCAAGGTCGAGAGCACCAGCACAAAGATGACATCGCGCCCCTTCCAGTCAATGCGGGAAAAGCCATAGGCGATCAAACTGTTGGAGAGCAGCGCGCCCAGCACCGCCGCCACCGCGATTTGCAGCGAATTGCCCAAATATTGCAAGAAGGGCTGCTCTTCCAGCGCGTTGGGATAATTGTCAAATTCCAGCGGGTTGGGCACCCATTTCGGCGGATCCAGCAGCAGTTGGTCGATGGGTTTTAGAGAAGTGGAAATCATCCAAAACAGCGGCAGGATAAAGGAAGCCGACAGGGCGAGCAGCAAGGCAAATGCCAAGGCATTGTTGAGATTGGCGCGCTTTATGCCGAGGTTTAGGCTCATCGTTTATTGTGGTGGCTGGCGGGCGGCTGCCAGCGCCGCCCTATCTATGACTGCAAAGACTGCAAGGGCGCATGCTGCCGAGAGTATGCGCCCGCGAGCGTAAAGTTTCTGTGCTCGCAGGCGCGGCAAGTGGTGCAACTTAGAACTGCCGATATTCGTTTTCGACGGCGGTCTGCACGGCGTCAAGCGCTTCTTGCGCCGATTTTTCCAAACGCAGCGCTTGGTCGATTTCCGCCTGCAGCCGGTCCATATAGAAGTTCGCCACCGGTATCATCGGCGTGGTCAAGCCGCGCGGGCTGCCCATGCTATCGAAGAAGGTGCGATAGTCGGGATAATCTTCAAAGAGGGCGGCGATGCGCGGCACTTCCAACGCGGCGAGCGAGCCGGTGGTTGTGCTCGGCGTATCTTTCCAGGCGGCGACAGTCGCCATAACGCTGGCATCGGTGATGCCAGACCAGAACTTGGCGAATTCATAACCAGCGGCGGGGTTGGGCGCGCCCGTGGGGATGATTTGGTAGTTGCCCCAAATCCAGGTGCCCCCGCCGGTGCTGTCTTCTTCACCCGCGACTGGCGGCAAATGCGTGACGCCCCAGCGGAAGCCATCGGCGGCAAAGCGCTGGAAATCCCCCAATTTCCAAGGACCGATAAGCTGCATCGAAAGCCGCTCGGAGACGAAGGGGTCCTGCGTGCCGCCGCGCTCGCCAGAAAGCCCGGATTGGAAGCGCTGCAGCCGCTCAACGCCATACTGTTCGCTGTAGCTCATCATCCATTCGAGCGCGCGCACATTATTCGGGTCATTGGCGGTGATGGCGTCCATCTCGGCATCATAGAGTTTGCCGCCGAAGTTGCCCAGCCACGAGCGGGGGATGCCGCCGCCTTGACCCAGGTGCAGCAAACCCATGCGGTCATAGTTGCCGTCAGCGTCTTCTACTGTCAGCAGCGCCGCCATTTCGTCAAGCTCGGCAATCGTACGCGGTCCCACTTCCGGGTCCAAGCCGACTTCTTCAAAGTGGGCTTTGTTCCAGGCGAGGTCATAGACGCCGAAGCCGCTGGGCGTACCATACAGCGTACCATCCACGACGCCGCCATTGTACGCGGCGGGCGTCAAAAATGCTTCGAAAGCCTGCAACTCTTCGGGCCTGCCCAAGTCGGCATAAGGCGTGATGCCGCCCAGCGCCGCCAGCCCCGGCAACTCGTTGGAGCCGAAGAAGGTCGCGACATCCGGCGGGCTGCCCGAGGCGATAGCGGCGGTCAAACGGACAAGGAAATCGGCATAGGGCACAACCAGCGGCTCGACCCGTATCGCGTCCTGATGCTCGTGGAATTGGTCAACGATGTCTTGCACATAATTTTCCCATTGTTCGGTCCAGCCATGCCAATAGGTGATGGTGACGGGGTCATCCTGGGCGATGACGCTGGCGACCGGCAGTTGGCTCAGCGCGAGAGCACCAGTGCCGCCCGCCATCGCTTTCAGCATATCACGGCGCGATAAGCCGTTTTTCTTCGCTTGAGACATGAGAAATCTCCTGTTTTCTTATGTTATCTTCAGCAAAGGCAACGCTTTTCTCTTGCATACATTTCGGTGAATCACCTCCCCCTGGCGGCTGCGCCCAGCCTATTGGAAATCATCAAAAGACCAGTGATTGTTCCAACGAATGTCAATCTCTTCGCGCACCCGTTGATAGCGAATATCGGTCGAAAGGCGGATGCGATTGTCCGCCGAGACATTTGTGGTCGAAGCGTGGGTGGTGTACGCGCCATGCACGACCATATCGCCCGCTTCGTAATCCGCCATCAGCCAGCGCGCATCCAGGCGTTCGGCCAGGGATGGCAGGTCTTTGGTCAGCCAGCCGCCTTTGCCCATATTTTTGTTGTAGGCGCTGATGCGCTCCGCTGGCGGCAAATCGGCATTCATGGCGCTGAACTCGGCTTCGGTGCGGCGGCCGAAATGGTGCGAGTTTTCCAGGTAGACCAAGCCGCCCTGCGTATGCGGGATATCGCCGATGGGTATCCAACTGGTGCAGACAGAATCCGTCCCGCCGCGCAAATACACCAGGTCATAATGGGCACCGGTGGAAACTGCCTCCCGCGGGCGGATGTGGCGGATGAGCTTGCGTTTGTGCAGGTAGACGGGACCTTCGAGGAAGGCTTCATAAAATTGCCAGATGGGCGCTGCCAGGCAGAAGGCTTCGTATGCCGCCCAGCGGTGCGTTTCCATTTGCAGCTTGCGTATCAGGTTTTTGTTTTCCTGTGCGCCGTCATATATGCCTTCGACCGGGTCGATGTCGCGGCGGACCATTCCCGTAGCGCGAAAAGCGTCAAAATAGCGGCGGCGGAAGGCGAGCACGGCGTCACGGTCGAGCAGGTTCTTCAGCCAGAGGTAGCCCTGCTGCTGATATTGCGCTCGCAGCGCTACCATGGGCGCGCCGGGGTCAGACGGACACAGCCAGCCGAGGCGATTCGGCGCGGCGGAAAGGGTATAGCCGTTGCTGGTTAGGGCTTGCGGTATAATTGCTGTGTCTTGCATGGAAACTTTACTTTGAGCTGCTGATTAAACAAATATACCGAGAGTGTCAGCGCGATGCAAATTAGACACTCCCCATATAGTTCCCAAAATTTGGCACTGCCTCTATCAGATCAGCCCGCGATTGGATGTATCAGCCCGCGCGCTATCTGTATGGACACCTGCGCGGCGAAAAGTACCGCTGAATTTGACGAGATAAACAGCGCATCAATCCGCGCTCGGCATCAGCGAGAGATATTCCAGGAACTCTTCGTCCAAAGCGCAGATGAAATGCGCCAGCAAGCGCCCGCAGCGCTCAATATCTTTGAGGTCCAGCGTCTCCACAGGCGAGTGCATATTACGCAGCGGGATGCTCAGCAGCGCGGTTGGCACACCCGCGCGTGAAACTTGAATTGCCCAGGCATCCGTGCCCGTGCGCGCCGGCATGATATCCGGCTGCCAGGCGATGTCGAAATACTCCGCCACCGCTTGCAGGCGCGCCACCATCTTGGGGTGGAAGTTGGCGCCGATGCCCAATTGCGGTCCGCCACCCAGCTTGCCAGCGCCAGTGCTCACGCCAGGCTGCTCGGCAAAGCCGACATCGAGGGCGACCGCGCAATCGGGCGCGATGTGATTGGCGGCAGTGGTCGCGCCGCGCAAGCCCACTTCTTCCTGCACGGTTGCGACCGCGCAGACATCCCAAGCATGCGTCATCGTGCGCAGCAGCTCCAGACAAGTGGTGATGACGGCGATGCAGGCGCGGTCGTCCATGGCTTTGGCGGCGACGCGGCGTCCATCAAGCTCTATCAGCGGTCCTTCCACCGTAACCAGATCGCCGACACGGACCAGACTTTGCACTTCCGCCGCTGGCAAGCCGAGATCCACCACCAGCGCCTCAATGCCCGGGTAACGGCGCGTCTCGCCAGCGCGCAGCATGTGGGGCGGTTTGCTGGCGATGACGCCGGGCAGCGCCCGCGCGCCATGCACCAGCACCGGCTGCGCCAGCATGACCCGCGGGTCGATGCCACTGACGCGATGCAGGTACACAAAGCCGCCTTCAATCGCCCGCACCATCAGCGCGATTTCGTCCATGTGCGCCGCCAGCATGATTTTGCGCCGCGGCACGGCTTTAGAGTTGCCGCGTTTGATGCCAATCAAACTGCCGAGGCGGTCGCTATCGAAGTCATCTACCAAATCCGCCCATTCTTCACGCAGCAGCGCCGCCACCGGCGCTTCATAGCCGCTGGGCGCATCGGTCTCGACCAAGCGTTTGAGGTGATCTTTGGGGTTGTACATAGCGGGCGCTCTCTGTTCTTGGCGGGCATCGGCAGGATTGTACCACAGCGCCCGCCGCCCGCGCTGATGAAAACAGCGGGGCGACACAAAGCATCGCCCCGGCAGATAGTCTTATGCTGCGCCTGCGCTTAAAGCAGCGGGCTAGCGCATGCCATCCACGCGCACGCCGGGACCCATGGTGGAGGTCAAAGTCAGGCGGCGGATATAAGCGCCCTTTTGAGACTCCGGCTTGACCGACTGCACCGTATCCAGCACCGCGCCCATATTCTCACTCAGCTGCTCATACGAGAAGCTGGCTTTGCCCACGGGGATATGCAGGTTGCCGGTGCGGTCGTTGCGGAATTCGACTCGGCCCGCCTTCAACTCGCTGATGACGCGCGGGATATCATCGGCTGGCACCACCGTGCCCGCTTTGGGGTTGGGCATCAGCCCGCGCGGACCCAAGATACGGGCGATGGGACCCACTTTTCGCATCATCGGCGGCGTGGCGATGGTGGCGTCAAAACCCAGCCAGCCGTCATTGCGAATCTGGCTGATGACCTCATCGGTGCCGATGATATCAGCGCCAGCCGCCAGGGTCGATTCTTCCTGCCCTTCTTCCACAAATGCCAGGATGCGAATCGATTTGCCGGTGCCATGCGGCAGCATCACCGTCGTGCGCACCTGTTGGTCGCTATGGCGCGGGTCAATGCCCAGGCGGAAATGCGCTTCGATCGTCTCGTCAAATTTTGCTTTGGCGTTGGCTTTGACCAACTGCAGCGCCTCTGGGAGCGGGTACTCTTTGCCCCTGTCAAAAGAGTGCAGCGCCGCTTTATATCGCTTGCCCATTATTTCGTCTCCTCGTGGTACGCGGGCGTTTGCGCCCTCCCACAATCACATCACAGACCGCGCTATTGCTCGACGCGGATGCCCATTTGGCGGGCGGTGCCTTCAACCTGGCGCATGGCGCCTTCAATATCAATGGCGTTCATATCATTCATCTTGACTTGGGCGATCTCCCGCACCTGGTCGCGCTTGAGGGTGGCGACCGTCTCCGTCAGCGGGTTGGATGCCGCCTTTTTTAAGCCAGCCGCCCGCTTTATCAAGAAGGAAGTCGGCGGACTTTTGAGGGCGAACTTAAAAGAGCCGTCCGAAAATATGGTGATTTCCGCCGGCACAATATCGCCCATGCGGCTTGATGTGCGCCCGTTGTATTCTTTGCAGAATTGCATCAGGTTGATGCCGTGCTGCGCCAAAGCGGGCCCAATCGGCGGCGCGGGGTTGGCTTTGCCGGCTGGTATCTGCAATTTGACAATCGCTTTGATTTTCTTCGCCATGATTTCCTCCAGGTTGCCGCCGCCCCGCTGCCGCAAACCCGGCAGGGGATATATGCTTATGCGCTACATGCCAGCTTGCTGAGGCGCGAACTTACATCCGCTCCACTTCCATAAAACTGAGGGTGACCGCCGTCTCGCGCCCAAAGAAATCAACTAGAACCCGCACCTTCTCGCGCCCGGAATCGATAGTGGCGACTGTGCCCGGGAAGTCGTTGAAAGGACCGCCAACAATGCGGATGCGCTCGCCGATTTTGTAATCGACCTTGACCACCATGTCTTCCGATTCCATGCGGTCCATGATGCGTTTGACTTCTTCGGGGCGCAGGGGGGTGGCTTGGATGCCAGCTTCGTGGTCCGCGCCGACAAAGCCGACAACGCCCGGCGTATTGCGCACCACCCACCAGGCGTCATCATGCAGGCGGTACTCTTCCTTATTCTCTTCCAGCTTGTCCTCGTCCAGGAACCAGCGCATCTGCACCATGACATAGCCGGGGAAGACACGCTTTTCTACTGTGCGGCGCTTGCCGTCTTTGACTTCGATTTCGTCTTCAGTCGGGATGAGCACATCAAAGATTTCGTCGCTCATGCCCATGCTCTCGATGCGGCTTTCCAGGGCGTTCTTGACCTTGGCTTCGTAGCCGGAATAGCAGTGGATGAAGAACCACTCACGCTCTTTTTCGACCTCGCCCGCTTCTTCTTCCGGCGCGATGTTCACATCAGCGGCGTCTTCTCCGTCTTCGAGATAGACGGGGGCGGGGTCATAGTCGGTCAAGCTGAAGGTGTCGCGTATGCGTTCGCTCATCGTGCATTTTGTCCAAACTAGGCGGCTGCGCCTAAATCGAGCCGCGGCGTATCATCGCGAAGGCGGCGCCCACCATCGCCACAACCACCGCCAGCAGCATCCAGGCGTTGCCGGGGTTTAAGCCGATGCGCATGAATTCGGACCAGACAACCGCCAGGAATCCCAGAAATAAGGCGGAGGCGATGGTCACATTGATGCAGAGGATCGTCAGGCGGCGGGTATCGTAGCGGCTGGGCCAAGCAACTTTGTTTAACTCGGAGCGCACATCGGAAAAATACTCCACTGTCATATACAGCGGACGGGTTATGGCATTGCCTTGCGGCTCAGCTTTCGTTTTTTTGACCTTGCGCGTTCGCCGTCCGGGGGTCGCCTTACCTTTTTTTTCGGTAATCGCGCCCCTCGCGCCTTCTTCTACCGCCATGCGCGCTTACTCCTCACTGTCCTTTGAACGCCGCGTTTCCGCTTTTCAATTAGCGATTGCGCCTGAGCCTGCTGGCGGCGTCTTGCCTATCGACAGGGGCAGGAGGGCTCGAACCCCCGACCTACGGTTTTGGAGACCGTCGCTCTACCAACTGAGCTATACCCCTAAGCTGCTTCCATACTGTACATCAATACGCGGGGAAAATCTACTTGGTTTCTCGATAGAGAACATGCCGGCGCAGATAGGGGTCATACTTGCGCAACTGCAAGCGCCCCTGGGTATTGCGGCGGTTCTTCTCGGTGATGTAGATATGCCCGCTTTCTGTGCTGCGCATTTTGACGACAATGCGCTGCCCCCGCTTTGCCATACCCTTCCTCCTTATCCGCCAGCCTTTTCCTTATCCGCTATGCGGCGGGCGGCTGGCGCTCGTATTCCTATGCCGCGGTCCCGTCAAGAGCCTCCGATGAGATTTGAACTCATGACCTCGCCCTTACCAAGGGAGCGCTCTACCCCTGAGCTACGGAGGCAATGCCCCGCCCATGCAAGCGCGGCGGGGATGAAACAAGTGGGCCGGACTGGATTCGAACCAGTGTAGGCTCTCGCCAGCGAATTTACAGTCCGCCCCCTTTAGCCACTCGGGCACCGACCCATTTGATTCGGCTGTTAAGCCCTAGCCACCACTGGGATTCGAACCCAGAACCCCCTGTTTACAAAACAGGCGCTCTGCCATTGAGCTATGGTGGCGCGAGCGCAGTCTACCATAGCAACAGAGCCTGCTCAAGGTTAGTTTCCCATGATGCGCGCTGATTGTAGGGACGGGCTGGCGGCATGTCAAGGGCGAAGGGCGAGCCTGTGGCACTTATATCCGCCGACATCCCGCAAGGAATCCCAAGCCCAAACAGGGGAAGGGAAAACTGCAAATGCGCAGTCAAGAATCCCTCCCTCATATTATTGAGGGAGGGGTTTGGGGTAGGGTAAGCTAACCTCTAGCGGCGCCAGCCCGGACGACGCCCGCGCCGACCGTCAGTTGTCACCAGCGATTCCGCGCTCATGTACTGCGATTGGTAGGCGTAGGCTTCCATCTGCATGGCGCTGGATTGCGCCGCGAGCACCATCGCGCAGCCTTCGCTGAAGCAGCGCAGCACATCATCGCCCGGTCCTGTCTGCGTCAAGACGATTTGCGTGCGCTCGGCAACTTTGAGATGCTGCTCGGATTCGTGCAGGGCTTGCCGGGATTGATAAACGAAAGAGCCGCCTTCACCAGCGCCCGCCACCTGCGTCTCGGAAGCGGCGAAGAGCTCGCGCTTGCTCGCTTGCAGGACGCGCTCAGTAGTCACGACCATGCTGAGCTTGGGCTGCTGCTGATAACGCTCCAGCGCCGATTCGGCTTCACGCCGCGCCAAGGCTTCTTGCTCGAGCTGATCGGTCTGCTCCGCCAGGGCGGTAACCGCTTGGCGGAAGCCATTGCTCAGCCGCGCCTTTTGTTCGAGCAGGCGGTCGATTTGCGCGTCAGCAAATCGGAGCGACTGCGCGCTCTTGTGCAGCGCAAACGCTTGCGAATCCAGCGTTTGCTGCGCTTTGTGGAGCTCGCCGCGCGCCGAGGCCAGGTCATCCTGCGTGGCGATGAGCTCCATTTGGCTGGCGGCCAAGGCATGATGCAGCGCGGAAAACTCGCTCATCACTTTATCGACCCCGCCAGCGACCATCAGCGCGATGATGGCGCAGGCGATTGTCAAGCCGAGCAGCCGCGACCAGAACGATGAACTTCGTTTACTATGTTTCATGTCGCCCTCCAAATACATGATTTTCTTTTCACCCAAGCGCCGGATACGCAGGCACCAGGGGATGTTGCCCTTTAGTGTATCGCATTAGTTTTGGCAATGCCAACAATTTGACCGTTTTCGTCGTCAATTGGGCTGTTGGGGTCGCGGATAGTCGGCTGCCGCCCACACCTTCGCGATAGTGTGGAACTCTCCGTTTTCACCGAAGCGGTCCAAGCCTGGCGGCAATTGCATCATCACCTCGCGGTCGAAGCGCTCGCCCACGGCGAGAGCGCCCCGCGCCGCCGCCGTCACCGCGGAGACCTCGCAAGGGACGGCGCTCGCCTCCAGGTCCGCCATCAAAGTTTCGTAAGGCAACTGCCAAATGGGGAAATACAGGGTTGCGCCGCGGCTCTCCGCGATTTCTCGGAATGCTTCCGTACGCCACTCACGAACATGTTCCAGATGCAAATCGCCGAAGACGAAGCGGGCGATTGCGGGCATCAGCTTGATGGCGTCGGCGATGCGCGCTTCGTAGGCGGCGCTGGGATAGAGGGGGATGCCCAACAGCGGCAGCCGCAGGTGTTCGGCTTGGCGTTTCACCAGCTGCAGGCGCAGCTCTTGATGAGCGACGATCTCGCTGGCGGCGTCAAATGTCGTCAGAAGAACTATCGGGCGCGCGCGCTCGCGCTTGAGGGCGCGATAGGCGAGAAAGCTATCCTTGCCTCCGCTCCAGAAGAGCAAATCGGCGGGGTCGGCTGGGGGGCGCTGACGGGTCAGCCAACGGGGAGGCGTGACCGCCGGGGCGACTTGCCCCGGCGTGTAGGGGCAGTGGCGGCAACCGCTGCCGCAGCATTTGCCCCGCTGGCGCAAGCCGAACTCGGTGAAGACCGCCAGCCCGCTGTCTGGATCGGGGTAGAATGTCTCCCGCTTGCGGGATGCCGCGTCATGGATGCGCTGCCAGCGGGCGGGTTCACGGGATGGGCGCGTCAAATGCGGGCGGGGCATCAGTGAATCGCATGAGGTTGCACAATGCCAACGGTTGACCGTTTTCGTATCGCCAATTTGACTTCGCCGATGGCTTTGGTAACTTCTATATCCCGCGGGCAGGCGGGCGTGCAATTGAATATCGTGCGGCAGCGCCAGACGCCATTGGGCTCGCCGAGGATGTTGAGCCGCTCCTGCCCTGCCTGGTCGCGCGTATCAAAGATGAAGCGGTGCGCCTGCACGATGGCGGCGGGACCAACATAATGCCCATTCGCCCAAAAGCTGGGGCAAGAAGTGGTGCAGCAGGCGCAGAGGATGCACTTGGTGCTGTCATCAAAAAGTTCGCGGTCGGCTTGGGTTTGCAAGCGCTCGCGCCCATCTGCGGGCAGGGGACTGTCGTTGACGAAGTAAGGCATCACCCGCTTGTAATGGTCGAAGAAAGGCTCCATATCAACGATGAGATCTTTGACCACCGGCAGCCCCAGAATCGGCTCAATTTGGATGCGCTCGCCAAGATCGCGCACGAGGATTTTGCAAGCCAGCCGATTGACGCCGTTGATGCGCATGGCGTCAGAGCCGCAGATGCCATGCGCGCAGGAACGGCGCAGCGACAATGTCCCGTCCTGCTCCCATTTTATGCGATGCAGCATCTCAAGAATGCGGTCAGTCGGCTCGACATCCGCCAGGACAAATTCTTGCCAGTAGGGCTTTTCCTTGCCGGGCACCTCGGGGTTTTGCCGTTTGATTTTGAAAGTTACCTTCATGCCTTCAAGTCCCGTCTATATGCGGATATTGACATTAAACACCAGAAGATAGAGTGAAAATACAATGCAAGCCGCCAAAATAACGCGGTTTTCTCTTGATAGCAAGCGGACGAAGTATTCGATTTTCACGGCTTCTCTCAGCACTGTGCGCAACACTATCAGCAGACAGTATTGCAAGACCAGGAAGAAATACTGAATATGCAAATAGATATAGCGTATGAACAAGCGGAAGATTCGACCTTGGCTGCGGATGATGTTGACGATGGGTCTATCTTGCATGGCAGGCTTCTCTAGCTATTTGGCAAAGGCGCTGGGAATGACGCTCGCTTGTTCCGTGTGAAGCTTAGGTGGCATTATGCTCTAAAATCACTTGCCGCGCAAACCTGCTTTTGGCGGAGCCTACACTTACCCGCGAGCGCCTGTGCTATACTAGCGCTATCGAATTTCCAGCAGCGAGGGCAGCCCGTGAGCACAGTCATCCAGATTAAAGACATCGCCGAACACGAGGGGCAGGAAGTCACCCTGCGCGGCTGGGTGCATCGGCGCACGGGCAAGGGGCGGCTGCAATTCATCCTGCTGCGCGATGGCAGCGGGCAGGCGCAGTGCGTCGCCTTCAAGCGGGAGCTGGACGCGGCGCAGTTTGAAATTGCCCGCGGGCTCTCACAGGAATCGGCGGTTGTCATCCAGGGCGAAGTGCGCGCCGATGAGCGCGCGCCCGGCTTCCCTGGCGGTTACGAAATTGGCATCAAGCGGCTGGAATTGCTGCAGCAGGCGGCTGAGTACCCCATCAGCCCCAAAGAGCATGGCACCGAATTCTTGATGAACCACCGCCATCTGTGGCTGCGCAGCAATCGCCAATGGGCAATCCTGCGCATCCGCGCCACCATCATCAAGGCGATGCGCGACTGGCTGGATGACCAGGGTTTCCTGCTGGTTGATACGCCGATAATCAGCCCCGCCGCTGGCGAAGAGACGACAACCCTGTTCGAGCTGGATTATTTCGGCGAATCGGCATATCTGGCGCAGACGGGGCAGCTCTACAACGAAGCGAATATCATGGCATTTGGCAAGGTTTATTGCTTCGGTCCCACATTTCGCGCCGAAAAATCCAAGACGCGCCGGCATTTGATAGAGTTTTGGATGCTGGAGCCGGAAATCGCCTTCTGCAGCCTGGAAGAATTGATGCAGATTGAAGAGCAGCTGGTGGTATACGCTGTCGAGCAGGTGCTGACGCAGCGCCAGCAAGAGCTGGCTATCATCGGGCGCTCGCTGGAGAAGCTGGAGGCAATCCAGGCGCCCTTCGCCCGGATCACTTATGATGAGGCGGTCGCGCGCTTACAAGCGCTCAGCAGCGAGTGTGATGACCCGGCGCTGCGGGCGGAGCTCAGCATTGAATGGGGCGAGGATTTTGGCAGCCCGCAGGAAACGGCGCTGGCGGACAGCTTTGACCGCCCCGTCTTCGTCACCCACTATCCATCGGCGATCAAAGCCTTTTATATGACGCCGCTGGAAGGCCGCCCGGAAGTCTGCCGCAGCGTCGATTTGCTGGCGCCCGAGGGCTATGGCGAGATAATCGGCGGCAGCGAGCGCATCCATGACCTGGCGCTGCTGGAGCGGAATATCGAGGCGATGGGCTTGGGGCGCGAGGCGTATGAGTGGTATCTCGACCTGCGCAAGTTCGGCAGTGTGCCGCATGCCGGCTTCGGCATCGGCATCGAGCGCACAGTCGCCTGGATTTGCGGCTTGAGCCATGTGCGCGAGACAATACCCTACGCCCGCCTGCTCAACCGCAAATACCCCTGAGGCGCTTCACTCCCGCGGCAGGGCGATGCGCAGCGCCTCCGCCAGGCTGCGCGCCTCAAGCAGGCTGATGCCCGTAATTGCCTTGCGATTATCGCGGGGCAGCCGCGGTGCCAGCGCGCGCTTGAAGCCGATTTTGCGCGCTTCGTTGAGGCGCGCCTCCAGCTGTCCCACGCGCCGCAGCTCGCCGCTCAGCCCGACTTCGCCGACAATCGCCAAATCCGCTGGCAGCGGGCGATCGTAATAGCTGGAGGCGATTGCCAGCGCCATCGCCAAGTCCAGCGCCGGCTCGCGGATGCGCAAGCCGCCGATGACATTAACAAAGATGTCCTGCTCCCAAAGTTTCAAGCCGACGCGTTTGCTGAGCACGGCGCTAATCAGCAGCAGGCGGTTCATGTCGACGCCATTGGGCGTGCGGCGCGGATTGCCAAAAGCGGTCGGGCTGGTCAAGGCTTGCAGCTCCACCAGCAGCGGGCGGCTGCCTTCCATGGTGACGGCGATAGCGGAGCCGGAAGCGTTGATAACGCGCTCTTCCAGGAAAATCTGCGATGGATTTGTCACCTCGCTCAAGCCGCTGTCCCGCATTTCAAAGACGCCGACTTCGCTGGTCGCGCCGAAGCGATTCTTGACGCCGCGCAGCAGCCGATATTGCTGGAAAGGGTCGCCTTCGAGGTAGAGCACGATATCCACAATATGCTCCAGCACGCGCGGGCCGGCGATGCTGCCCTCTTTGGTAACATGCCCGATGAGCAAGATGCTGACGGCGCTCGCCTTCGCCAGCCCCTGTAATTTGCCGGCGCATTCACGCACTTGCGCAACCAAACCGGGCGAGCCCGTGACCTCGGCGCTGCGCATGGTTTGCATGGAATCTATCACCACCAATGCCGGCTTGACCGCGTCAATCTGCGCGGAAATGCTGTCCAGGTCAGTCTCCGCCAAGAGGAAGAGTTCTGCCTCGTCCAGCCCGAGCCGCCGCGCCCGCAATTTGATTTGGCGCAGGCTCTCTTCGCCGCTGATGTAGAGCACGCGCGTGCCCTCCGCCGCCAGCGCCGCCGACAATTGCAATACCAGTGTGGACTTGCCGATGCCAGGCTCGCCGCCCAGAAGTATCAAACTGCCCGGCACCAGCCCGCCGCCAAGCACGCGGCTGAACTCCTGCAGGGGCACTGCCAGCCGCGCCGCCGCCTCCAAGCTGACTTGACGCAGCGGAATCGCCGTGGACGGCTCGCCGCTGGCTTCACGGCGCTTGACGGCGGTACGGGGTTCTTCGACATGCTCCACCATCGTGCCAAATTCGCCGCATTGCGGGCAGATTCTGAAGAAGCCAGCGCTGCGCTTGCCACAGTTGGAGCAGACATAAGCGCTGCGTTTTTTGCTCATGGCGGAGGCTTCTCCTTCGTCATGCGCCGCTGGGGTTTCACGGACTGACCACTCGCTCACAGCGGGCGAAATCCCCATGACTGTAGAATAGCTCGATGCAGGCATGCAGCAGCCTGCCGACCAATTGATGCCCGGCGCTGTTCCAATGCACATCCTCGCCGCCGGCATAATCGCGCTGCAGCCCCAGCGCGTCAATCGGATTGAAGTAGGGGATAGCCAAAGATTCGAAGAGCGCGATAGCGGCGTTGAATTGCGCGCCGGGCGCCGCCAAATCCGCCTTGGAGGGTATCAGCATGATGAGCAGGGCACTGTCCTGCGCCGCTGCCGCCGCTTGTAAGTCCGTCAAATAGCCCCGCGTGAGCGCGATTTTGCGCTGGAAGAGCGAACGCTGGGCGAAGCCCAATTGCTTGCCCGCATTCTCCAGCGAGCGCAGAAAAAGCGAACCCAGCCGCGTCAAGCCGGCTATGCGCTCAAACTCGTTGACGGGCGCTTCGACGCCATGCAGGCGATAATAGAGCGCTGTATGCCCCGCCAGTTTTGTGGTGTTGCCCCAGGGGTCTACATGATATTGCTGCACGGAGAAGGTATCGCCATCTTCGTCAATGCCAACAAAATAGCCATCAACTGGACTTAGATTGTCTTCAAAATCATTTGTGTAGAAGCCGTAGATTGTGAGCTGCGGCTGCAATATCGGCGCCACGCGGCGGAAAGCGGCGAGCGCCTGGTTCGTGCCGGTGCTGGAAATGCCGGTATTCCAGACCAGCGCCGCCGGCATCAGCGCCTCGATAGTTTCGATGTAGGATGCGCCGATAGCCGCCGACAAGCCAAAGGTGAAGGAATCGCCCAGCGCCAGGATGCGCCGCCGCGTCCTATCGCCCTCGCTGAGGGCAAATTCCTGCCGGTCGTGATAACCCATTTGATTCACGATGCAGCGGCGGTCTTGCATGCTGCCCGCTTGGCAAGCCGCCGCCATCGCCTCGGCGATGAAATGGCAGCCTTGCTCGCCACAGGTCCACCAGGGCGCGGGCTGGAGGGCGTCCGTCGGCACCTCCGCCGGATAATAGGTAGGGTAGCCACTGGCAATCAGCGCTAGTTCCAGCGCCGCCAGCGTCAGCAGGGTGAGCAGCAGCGCCTTGCCCAAAACGGGCAGCAGCTTGC
Organism: Anaerolineae bacterium; assembly: GCA_022825675.1. Classification (GTDB taxonomy): domain Bacteria; phylum Chloroflexota; class Anaerolineae; order Aggregatilineales; family Phototrophicaceae; genus UBA6055. The sequence continues at coordinate 39,684 of JAJDWK010000096.1, forward strand.
CCCCGCCGCGACCCAGCCAGCGGCGCGCCAGGGATGCCAACAGCGCCAGCGCCAGCCCGCCAGCCAAGGCGGCAATCTGCAGGGAATGGAAGCCGGGGCGCGAGCCTGGCAACAGGTCAAATGCCAGGCTGGCGGCGGCGATGATTAAGCCAAGCGCAATCAGCGCGCGGAAGCCAAGCTGGCGGCGGGATGAGGCGCGTTCGGCAGCTGCCAAGGTACATGCCCGTAACTTGCTGGCAAAAAGCTGCTGCCAGTGTACAGCCCTGGCGGTGGCGGCGCAAGCTGTAGCGATTGCCCGCGCCACCAGCATATCTCTAGCATAAGCGTAACTTCCTTGTAAGATGCAGGGCTTAGGCTCAACGGTATTCACGGAATTTGGAGAGCAAGGCATGCTAAAGCGAATTCGACCCAATCCGCTGCTGCTGTTTACCTTTGCCCCGCTGATTCTGCTGCTCTTGATAGCCAATCTGCCCTCCCCCGAGGTCTCTCAAGCCGAGCGGTCCTGCGCGCCCCAGCACCTGAGAACTGTCAATTGGAGCACCGATTTCTGCAACAGCGCTGTTGATTATGCCGACATATTGGTGGGCAATCCGACAAAAGATGGCATCCCCGCTTTGAGCGAGCCGCGGCTGGAATCCATTGAAGAAGCGGCGGAGTGGCTGGTCGAGCGCTCGCCCGTCATCGCGCTTGCCCTGGGCGAAGAAGCGCGCGCCTATCCCCTGGCAATTCTGATGTGGCACGAAATTGCCAACGACAGCATCGGCGGCATACCAGTAGCCGTGACCTTTTGCCCGCTCTGCAACAGCGCCATCAGCTTCGACCGCCGCGTTGATGGCATTGAGCTGGAATTTGGCGTCAGCGGTTTGCTGCGTAACAGCGACCTCATAATGTATGACCGCGAGACCGAATCCTGGTGGCAGCAATTGACGGGCGCGGGCTTGGCGGGCGCATATACCGGCGCGGCGCTGGATATCCTGCCCTCCCAACTGCTTAGCTTCGGCGCTTTTGCCGAGCGTTACCCGGCGGGATTGGTGCTATCCCGCGATACTGGCTACAGCCGCCAATACGGCATCAACCCTTACAACGGCTATGACAGCCGCGCTGGGCAGCCCTTCCTCTTCCGCGGCGCGGTGGACCCGCGGCTGCAATCGCCAGTTGCGCGGGTGCTGGCGGTCGCGCTTGATGATGTCGCCAAAGCCTATCCCTTTGCGCTGCTGCGCGAGCGGCTGGCGCTCAATGATCAACTGGGCGAGGTGCCGGTTGTCATCTTCTATCAGAGCGGGGTCGCCAGCGCTTTGGACGAGCGCGCCATCGATACCGCGCGCGATGTCGGCAGCGCCGGCATGTACCGCGCGGAAGTGGATGGGCAGCGGCTGACTTTCCACAGCGAGGCGGCGGGCGGCTTCCGCGATGCCGAGACCGGCAGCAGTTGGAACGCCTTTGGCGAGGCGATTGCCGGCGAGTTATCCGGCGCGCAGCTGCAATGGATTGACGCCTTCCCGCATTTTTGGTTTGCCTGGGCGGCATTCTACCCAGAAACGGAACTGTATACCCTGCCCTGAAGCAGGCGCATATCGCGCCGAGTAGACGATACAAAAAGGAAATCCCATGTGCAAACGAAGCCTGAGCTTTGCCCTGATTCTTTGGCTCTGCGCCGCCTGGATGATGCCGCTGGGCGCATCGGCGCAGCTTTCTTGCGAAGAGCCGCCGCCACCCTTTGATAATACGCAGCTGCTGGAAAATTGGCAGCGGGTTTGGAACCTGACCGATGTCTGCCGCAGCGTTGACGGCGTTTTCAGCGAGATACTCTCGGGCGGCGTCGGGCGCGATGGCATCCCGCCGATCGATGCCCCCCAATTTGAAGACATCGCTGACGCTGATGCCTGGCTGCAGCCCGCTTCGCCCGTGATTGCGCTGGAAGTTGCCGGCGCTGCCCGCGCCTATCCACTGGCGATTTTGACGCGGCACGAAATCGTCAACGATGTTTTCGGCGATGTGCCAGTCGCGGTTACATTTTGCCCGCTTTGCAACAGCGCGGTTGTCTTCGACCGCCGCGTTGATGGCGAGCGGCTGCGCTTCGGCGTCAGCGGTTTGCTGCGCAACAGCGACCTCATCATGTGGGATGATGTAACCCAATCGCTCTGGCAGCAGTTGACGGGCGAGGGCATTGTCGGCGCGTATACGGGGCACCTGCTGGATATTGTGCCATCGCAGCTGGTTGGCTACAGCGCCTTCAAAGAGCGCTATCCCGAGGGGCAGGTTCTCTCGCGGCAGGGGCGGCTCTATGGCAGCAATCCCTATGTCAACTATGACAGCAGCGAACAGCCCTTCCTCTTCCGCGGTACGCCGGATGCCCGCTTGCATGCGACCGAGCGCGTGCTTGGCGCGGTTGTCGCTGGCAGCAGCGTCGCCTACCCTTTCAGCCAATTGTCAGAAATGGCGCTGATCCAAGACGAAATTGCCGCGCTGCCGGTTGTCGCGCTGTGGCAGCCGGGCGCTGTCAGCGCGCTGGACGCCGCCCTTATCGACAGCTCCCGCGATGTCGGCATGGCGGCGCTCTTCGACCGCACCGTAGCGGGCGAAGCGCTGGATTTTCAGCTAAGCGATGGGCGCATCACCGATGAACAGACTGGCAGCCAATGGGATATCTTTGGGCGCGCGACAGCGGGCGCGCTGGCGGGGACGCAGCTGCGCCTGCTCAACGCCTTCCCGCATTTTTGGTTCGCCTGGGCGGCATTTTATCCGGATACGCTTGTCTATGGCATCGACAGCGGCGAGTGATTGCAGCTAGGCGCAGTCCACGAAATCACCGCGCGCGAAGAAGGCGCGCAGGCACTGTTCGAGCAGCCCGGCAATTTTCTGATGCCCGGCGCTGCTCCAATGCCCATCGGGCGCGTAATCCCGCTGCGCATCAAGCGCCTCCCTGGGGTTGAGATAGCTGAGATGCAGCGCTTCCAACAGGTGCAGCGCATTGCGGAAAAGCGCGCTGGGGCTGGCGCTCGGCAGCAGGTCCAGCCCGATGCCGATGAGGGCAATCACAGCGCCGAGCACGGCAAGCAGGCGCAGCGCCGCATCCCGCGGCGGCAGCAATGGGCGCATTAGCGCTGCTGGCGGCTGCCTGCCTTAAAACAGGGCGCGCGGCTAAAGAATTTGATCGAGAAATTCTTGCGTGCGCGGGTGATGCACAATTTCGGGGCTGAAGAAATTCTCTGGCGGTCCCTCTTCGACGATATAGCCCATATCCATGAAGATGATGCGGTCGGCGACTTCGCGGGCGAAGCCCATCTCATGCGTTACCACCAGCATGGTCATGCCAGTTACCGCCAGTTCTTTCATCACATCCAACACTTCTTTGATCATCTCGGGGTCGAGCGCGGAGGTGGGCTCGTCAAAGAGCATAATCTTGGGTTCCATCGCCAGCGCGCGGGCGATGGCGACGCGCTGCTGCTGCCCGCCCGAAAGCTGCCCGGGGTACTTAAACGCCTGCTCGGGGATTTCGACGCGCTCCAGCAATTCCATCGCCCGCTGCTCCGCCCGTTCGCGCGCCCAGTGGCGCACTTTCATGGGCGCCAGCGTGATATTGTCCATCACTGTCAGATGCGGGAAGAGGTTAAATTGCTGGAAGACCATGCCCGTCTCGCGGCGGATTTCGGCGATATTTTGCACATCGTGGCTGAGCTCGATGCCATTGACGATAATGGTGCCATCTTGATGCTCTTCCAGGCGGTTGATGCAGCGGATTAAGGTGGATTTGCCGGAGCCGGAAGGACCGATAATCACCAGCACTTCCCGCGGCATCACCTCCAGCGAGATATTGCGCAGCACATGAAAGTCGCCGAACCATTTGTTCATTTCGCGACAGATGATAATGGGCTCGTCCCCGGGCATCATTTGATTGCCTTGGTCTTGCATGCGCCCCTCCTTAGACATGAGAAATGCGGCTAGAGCTGCTGCGCCCGCGTCGCGCCGGAGCCGGTCGCCTCTATGCGCCGGCTGATGTAAGACATGATATAGCTAAATACAAAAAACAGGATAGCGGCATAGAGGAAGGTCTCCTGCCGCCGCTGCAGGAATTCTGGCTGCGCGACCACGCGCACGGCGATGCCCATAATCTCCGCCAAGCCAACGATGAAGACCAGCGAGGTATCTTTGAAGAGGGAAATAAATTGCCCGACCAGCGCCGGGATGACCGCCCGCAGCGCTTGCGGCAGCAGAATGTGAAGGGTGGTCTGCCAGCCGGATAAGCCAATTGCCTGCGCCGCTTCGACTTGGCCGCGGTCTATCGATTGCAAGCCGCCGCGCACATTTTCCGCCAGATAAGCGGCGCTGAACATGGTGATGCCCACCCAGGCGCGCACCGCCTGTTCAATGGTCGCCAAAGTTGGGTCGACCAAAGGCACCACCAGGGTCGCCAGGAAGAGCAGCGTAATCAAGGGTACGCCGCGCACGACCTCGATATAGAGGATGCAGGCGTATTTGACCGCCGGCAGATTGCTGCGCCTGCCCAGCGCCAGCGCCAAGCCAATCGGGAAAGATGCGCCGATGCCGAGGATTGTCAGCTGCATGGTCAGCATCAAGCCGCCCCAGAGCCGCTTGTCCGAAAGCGGGAGCAGGTCTCCTGGCGGGACTTGTAAGACGCCTTGCCCATCCAGCAGCAGCACAAAAGCGGGCACGAGCAGCAGCGCCGCCACCCAGGCGGCAGCAACCGCCGCCATACGCTTGGACTGCGGGTCGATGCCATTAAGGTCCCGCGGCTTGATTGCGTCCGCCTGCCCGCTTTCACCGCGCTTGAATGCGGCCGCGCCCGCCGCCAGCCATAGCAGAAAATAGATGCTGGACCAGCGGTCAAGCCCCGTGAACATGCCCAGCCAAAGCAATGTCAGCAACAGCAAGCCGACAATGATGCTGTTGGAAGCCCACATGGACGCGCCCGAGAAGAACATCCATCCCAGCCATAGTAGCAGCGCGGCAGCCGCCAGCAGCGGCGCATTGGCATCGCCGCCCGCCGCCACAATGTTGATATTGGCAAAAGCCAAAACAAAGGCGCTGCAGCATATCAGATAGCCGAAGCGCTTTGCCGACAGCGACAGCCGGCTGGCGGCGGCGCGCCCCTGCAAGCCAGCAACAATGCCGATGCCCGCCAGCAGCAGCCAGGCAAAGCCATACGCGGCTTGGCCGCTATGCCAGCCATCCCAAACAAAATTGATAATTGAGGCTTGCATTATCTGCAGGAAGAAGCCGCCCAGCAGCAGCGCGTAGCCCCAGGTGCCGCGATAGTGCAAGCCGATGAAATACATCAGCAGCAGCCAGAGTATGCCGCCCACGATGCTGCCCAGCGCCGCCCCCGAAAGCCCGCCCACGCCCGATGCCAGCAGGAACATCACCAGGGGGAAGCTGCCCCAGCCATAGACCATAATGCGGTTGAGCGCGCCTTCGGCATCTTCGCCCGCGTTGCGGCGTTTGAGCCAACTTTCAAGCCGCCGCGCCAGCCAGACAAGCACGAAGGCAATCGCGATCCTGAGGGCGACCACGACAGCGCCGCCACTGGCGAAGGTATCGGCGAGAAAAACGAAGTAGGCAATCACAATCAGCAGGGGTGAAAGCGCCGCTGATGCCACCAGCGCCCGCGCCTGGCGGCTGCTGAAGACAGTCTGCTCGCCCAGCAGATGCGCCAGCGCCCGCCCCAGCGCAAAACCCCAAACCGCCGTCAGGAACAGGGGCAGAAACAGCGCTTCCAGCTGCCGAAAGAATGGCGGGATGAAATGCACCAGATAGGTCTGCAAGCTGCGGAAGCCGCGGAATTGATTGTCGATGAGCACGACGAATGGCGCTTCTTTGCCGTTTATCAGCGGGCGGGAGGCGGTCACAACCAGGTCATTGTCGGTCAAGCGCACATAGCGGGATTCAGTCGCGCTGAGCGTGCGCTGGACGATGGGGTAGATGCCTGTCGCCGCCAGGATGGCGCTGCCTTCTTCGCCTTCGATGGCATTCTTGGAGAGCAGATACCAGCCATCTTGCGGGATATCAAAAGTGAGCGCATCCCCCGCCGCGCTCAAAACGCCTTCAGCCAGCGCGTCCAGTGTCTGCGCGTCGCGGATGGCGACTCGCATCGGCGTCGCGCCCAGTTCATAAACCGCCAGCACCGATTGCGGCTTCAGCAGGCGCACAAAGAGGTCGCGCAAGAAAGTGGCTTCCCGCGGGCTGGGGTTGATAAGCTCTTCGTCATCATCGGCTTGATCGGGCTCGCCAATCAAATCTTCCGTCAGCTGCTGCACCAGCGTTTCGCCCAGGTCTTCCAACTGCTCGCTGGCGAGGGTGATGGCGGAGAGAGCGTCGATATCAACGCTGATGCCCGCTGGCAGCGCGTCCGCCAGCGACAGTTCTATGACGGCGGCTTCCAGCGTTTCCAGCGCCGCCAGGATGGGCGCTGCCGGCGGGTCCAATGCCTGCGCCGCCCGCTCCAGCCGCCCCAGCCAATAGCGCAGGTCGGCGACAGTCGCATCCGGCGCGGTCAGGCGGGACTTGATATCGGCGACAGTCTCCGCAGTGGCGGCGAGCATATTGTTGGTGCGCATGAAAGTGCGGATGGACAGGCGCGTCCGCTCTTCCAGGTTCTCGGTCAACTCGCCACTGAGCATGCTGTCGAAGGTATCGCCAGTTTTGATTTGCTGCTCCAGCCGGTTGCGCGCCGCGTTTGCCAGGGCGTTAGTAGCCCGGTCAGAAAAGCCTGCCAGCTCGCTTAAGGTATTCAAATCGGCAACTTCGTCCAGCGCCAGGCGGACAGAGACAGTCTCGCCCTCTTGGGCGATGAATGCCAGATTCTCCTGGGGTTTGAGGGTGCTGGCGCGGTCGATGATATGCACATTGCCGGCGGTGAAATAGGAAGGCGGATGCGGGATGAGCGCTTCTATCAGCGGCGGCAATACCGCGAGCAGGGCAAGCGTCCCCAGCGAGAACAGCGCCAAAGCGCGCGCAATGCCCCGCCCCCAAGCCGCCAGGCTGAGGCCCGTCAGCAGCGCCGCCAGCAATGTTGTGAGCGCGAGCCGCCATTCAAAAATCGGCTCGAAGGATTCCATCATGAACAGGCGCTGGTTGTTGATGATGGCATACCAATTGGCGGAGCGCACCGCCCACAGTACAAAGCCGATGAGCATCGCCAAAATCAGCAAGCCGGAAACCGCCGATACCACAATATCAACTGGCGAGCCGAAAAGGTTCTGACGCATCCAGCCCGCCAAACCAACTTCCAGCGTGGGCGGCGGCAGCGCCGTCTCATCGTGCTCGTGGATGACGGTTATGCCGGCATCACTGCGGATTTGCTGCGACATCGGGCAATTACCTCGTCACCAATTGGAAGCGCTGATTGACAAGGTTCATAATCAAGGCAATACACAGGCTGATTAACAGATAAGACAGCAGAACCATCACGATGCCGGTGACCGACTGTCCCGACTGATTGATGATGGTATAGGTAACCTGATAGATATCGGTGTAGGAGACGGCGATCGCCAGGCTTGAGTTTTTTGACAAATTGAGGAATTGGTTGCCCAGCGGCGGGATGATGACGCGCAGCGCCTGCGGCAGGATTATCAGCCGCAGGGTATCGCTTTGCGACAAGCCCACGGCACGCGCCGCTTCCAACTGCCCTTTGGGCACCGCCTGGATGCCGGCGCGCACAATCTCGGCGATGAAGGCTGAGGTGTAAATCACCAAGCCCAAAAATACGGCGAGATACGGCGGGGAAATCTCGATGCCGGTCTCGACATTGCGCCCGCGCCGGTCGAGGCTGGGCGGGCGGAAAAGCAGCGGCTGACGAGTATGCGTCAATTCCTGCTCGATGGTCAGCATGCCGGAGGCGAAGGCCTCATCGTATTCCATTTCGACAATGCTGTCGCGTCCGTCATCATAAACGGGGATTTCTGGCGGTGTCGGGCGCATGCCGACAATCAGCCAGCCGAAGAGCGTAAAGCCGATGACGGTCATGGCGGCGTAGCGACTGCGCGGGGCGGGCTTGCCGGTGGCTTCGGTGATGTAACCGTAATAGCGCCAAAGCGCCAGCGCCACAATCACACCCAGCACCACAAAAAGCGCCCAAACGCCAAAGTGCGCCGAGGGTATCAGCTCAAAGATTGCCACGCCTTTGATGCTGATGTAGATGCCGGGGCGGAACTCAATCGGCGTGCCGCTGCCGACAACTACAATGCCCAGCAGATTCACCAGCAGCAGCAGCGCGATGCCAAGCTGGCGCAAGCGCGAGCGCCATAGCTGGCTGCGCAAATTGCCGGTGAGCTGCCAAAGCAGCACTATGAGGAACAAAGACAGCGCGTATTGCAGCAGCGGCAGGCTGCGGATGCCTTCTTGCGGGAAGGCGATCGCCTCTTGCTGCTGCGGCAGCGAGAAGATGGCGATGAAATACCAGGCGATGATTTGCAGCAGCACTGGCGTATTGCGCAATATCTCAACATATATGCGCGAAAGCGTGCGCAGCAGGAAATTGCGATTCAGCAGGAAAATGCCGACCAGGATGCCGAGCACCGTGCTGGCGAGCAAGCCTATCAGCACCACGCGCAGCGTATTCACAAAGCCGACGCGGAACGCGTCGATATAACGGTCGTTGGAAGAATAGCTGCCGGAATCCGCCAGGTCGAAGCCGGCGCGGTTCTGCAGAAATTCAAAATTCGGCGATTGATTGGTGGATTCCAGCGCGCTGTTGATGCGAGTGCCGAGGTCGTTCATCACGACGGCGACAATCAATACAAAAAGGATTTGCGCGATGCCTTGCAAGATGCGCCCATCGCGGAGGATGGCGGGGAAGAAAATATCTTGTTTGCTATTTTCGCTGCGCATGGCGCGCCCCATTAGCGACCGCCGCCCTAAGGTCTCGTCAGCGGCTAGCGGAAATTCTTAAGTAGATTGTATTCAAGAGTCGACAGCATGGCAAATTTTTTGGCGGGCAAAGCAAAACGGGGCTTGCCACCCGCCTGGATGACAAGCCCCGCTCGCATTTCTGATAGGTGAAGCGGCTCCGATTTAGCGGAAGGGAGCGGCGTAGAGCAAGCCGCCGCGGGTCCACAAATCGTTCAAACCGCGTTCCAGCCCGAAAATGGTATCGGGACCGAGGTGGCGATCATAAATCTCGCCATAATTGCCCAGCTGCGAAATCACATCGACCATGAACTCGTCATTGATGCCGAGGTATTCGCCAGCGACATTGTCGCCCAAGCCCAGCAGACGGCCGATGCCAGCATCTTCACTTTCCATGTGATCGCCGATGTTCATGCTGTCGATGCCAAATTCTTCTGCTTGTACCAGACCCCACACCGTCCAGCGGATGATATCGGCGAAGCGGGCGTCGCTCTGCGGGCTGACGGGACCGAGAGGCTCTTTGCTGATGGCGCCGGGCAGGATGGTATGCGCGGCGGGATCAGCCGAAGTGGCTTTGCGCGAAACCAGGCTGCTGATATCGCTGGTGAAGGCGTCACAAGCGCCAGCTTCGTAGGCGTCCATGATGGCGTCAAAATCGGGGAAGGTGCTCAATTCCCAATCAGCGCCCAGCTCGTTCGCCTTGTCGGTGATATTCAGCTCGGTGGTGGTGCCGGCGGTGGCGCACATCACGATGCTTTCTTCGCCGAGCTCCGCAATGGTGCTGACGCCGAAATCAACCTTGACCATGATGCCCTGGCCGTCATAGAAAGTTGTGGGACCAAAGGTGGCGCCCCATTCGGTATCGCGGCTCATCGTCCAGGTGGTGTTGCGGCTGAGCATGTCAATCTCGCCACTGGCGAGCGCGGTCGGGCGTTCCGCCGCTGTCAGCGGGCGGAAGGCGATAGCGCCGGCATCGCCGAGGATAGCGGCGGCGACAGCGCGGCAAATGTCCGTATCAAAGCCGACAAATTCGCCGGCGTCATTCTGGGTGCCGAAGCCCGGCAGAACCGAGTTCACGCCGCAGATAAGCTCCCCGCGTTCCATGATACGGTCGACAATGTGGCCATCTTGCGCCGAGGCGAAGCCCACGCCAAGCGCGAGCGCGACAAGCACTACAATCGATAACAAGCGTAAACGATACATCTTCCCCCTCCTCCTTCATTAGACATGGTACATTTGGCTTGCCAATCCTGCGGGACTTTACGCGCTCCCGCGGGAATGGCTGCATAACTTTAGTAAATACCAAATTGTAAAATCTGTCAAGATACAGCGCGGTCGGGGAGCAGGGCAATCGTACAGGATAATGCGCCACAAGGGCGCAGAGTTTTGCCTTTGTGCGTTGCATGCCGGCAACGCAAACCGCCCGGCACAGTTGCCTGCCCCGGGCGGATATGTTCTTGATGGGCGCGCCAGCCGCGGCGCGCATGCGGATGCTGTTAGCTGCCGGCTACAGCCATTTCAGCCGGGCGGATTGCCGCCAGCGCTTGCAAGATGCCCGCGCGCACTTCGCCCGGCTCGGCATGGCGTCCCACTTCTTTCTTGGAGAATATCAGGTCGCCATTGACCCAGACATCAAAGACGCCGCCGCCGCCAGGAACCAGCTTCCAGCTGTTGATGTAATACTCAATGTCGCGTTCGTTCAAAATTTCGTCCGTCAAACTGACGGCATTGGGTTGGTGCCCTCAAGCCGCGCAATACTTGACGACAATGTCCATTCCACCTTCTTGCATGAGAAATCTCCTCCGCTGCCACTTTATTTTGCCGATGCGCATAGCATAACGCAAAGACAAGAGATATGCAAACTTCAAGCCGGCTCACAGCACGATATTCACTTTCGGGCTGGTTTTGTTGCGCCCGGGGATGAAGATGCTGCGTTTGGGCGGCTTGCCGCCGAGGCTGCGCTGCGCCGCCGCGCTCGCCAGCGCCAGCTCCTGCGCCTGCTCGCGCGCGATATCCGCCGCCACCGCAATCGTTTCGCGCGGTTTTCCATTTATCATCACCACCAGCTCGACGGTGTCTTCACGCGCTTTTTCGGCGTCATATTCGAGCCAGGGCTGGGTATGCACGCTGTAGTCCCCGCCCAGGCGCTCCCAGCATTCTTCGGCGATATGCGGGGCGAAAGGCGCCAGCAAGCGTATCATCGCGCTGACGGTCTCTTGCCAGAAGCCCGCGCCGATGCCGCCCGCGCGCAGCGCCGCCTTAAAAGCGTTCTTGAACTTCATCTGCTCGGCGATGGCGGTGTTGAAGCTGAACGCTTCCAGCCCGCGGTCGATGACGGCGATGGTCTGGTGCAGCTTGCGCTCGATATCGCGCTCGGCAGCGGGGTCGCCGCTGCCAGTTGGCGCGCCGGCGGCAACAATCTCCCAGACATCGTGCAGCCAGCCCTGCGGACCTTTGATGTTATTTTCGTTCCACGGTCCGCCCTTCTGCCAATCGAAATTGAACATCAGGTAACAGCGCACGACATCAGCGCCATATTGCTCGACCAATTCATCGGGGTTGACGACATTGCCCTTGCTCTTGGACATGCGCTGGATATCCAGGTGATGCCGCAGCTGATTGACGGTGTTCTCGCCGGGGATATCGGGGATGATGACCTCAGCGCTTGGCAGGACTTCGACAAATTGCGTGACGCCCGCCATAGTCACATGCAGCACATTTTCGGTGCGGTGGGCAATCTCGCCGAAGACGCCGTCAAAACCGGCGGGCACGGCATTCCAGTCGACAACTTCCACCCGCCGCGCCAGCAGCTTCTCGCCAGCTTGAGCGCCGCTGCAGAGCACAAAATCGCCTTGCCGTTCCGCGCCGAGGACCTGCCCCTGGTTGCGCAGGACGGTCATCGGCTCGTCAAAAGCGCCGGCGGGGTCACGCCCGTGGCGGCGCATGGCGGCGGCGGCGTCATCATAGACGCCGATATCGCGCAGCACTTTGGTGAAGAAGCGCGTGTAGAGCAGGTGCATCACCGCGTGCTCGGCACCGCCGGTATAGACATCAACCGGCAGCCAGTAAGCCGCTTCTTCGGGGTCGAAGGGAGCGCTATCACAGCGGGGCGAGAGATAGCGCAGCTGATACCAGGACGAGCACATGAATGTATCCAGAGTATCCGTCTCGCGGCGGCGGGTTGCGTCCACTTTGTAGAAGGGCTCGTGATAGGTCAGCGGGCTCCGTCCGGTGGGCATGAAATCGACATCTTCCGGCAGCTCGACTGGCAGCTCGGCGTCTGGCACGGGGATAATCTCGCCGCCCTCATACATCATCGGGATGGGACCGCCCCAATAGCGCTGGCGGCTGATGAGCCAATCGTGCAAGCGGTAATTGACCGCTTCCTGCCCCTTGCCGGTCGCCTCCAGCCAATCCAGTACGCGGCTGATTGCCGCGTTCGCCCGCCCCTTGGCCTGGCTGCTGACGCTGCCATCCATCGGGGCGGAATTGACCATGGTGCCGGGTCCATCATAGGCGGCGTCCATATCAGCGGCTTGCAGCGGCTCCTGCATAGCCTCGGGCTGGATGACCACCCGTATCTCCAGGTCATGGGCGCGGGCGAATTCAAAATCGCGTTGATCGTGGGCGGGCACCGCCATAATCGCGCCGGTGCCATAGGTAATCATGACATAATCGGCGATCCAAATCGGTATCCGCTCCTCATTCACGGGATTGATGGCATACGCGCCCGTGAAGACGCCAGTCTTTTCGCGATGTTCCTTCATGCGCTCGACTTCGGTTTCGACAGCGACTTCGTCGATATAACGCTCGACAGCGGCGCGCTTTTCCGCCGTGGTGATTTTGCTGACCAAATCATGCTCTGGCGCCAGCACCATAAAGGTCGCGCCCCAGAGCGTATCGGGGCGGGTGGTGTAGATTTCGATTTTATGCCCGCCGTCAGCGGTATGGAAGGTGGCGCGCGCGCCTTCGCTGCGTCCAATCCAGTTGGTCTGCATGATTCGGATGGCGTTGGGCCAATCCAAACCTTCAAAGTTCAGCAGCTCATCGGCGTATTTGGTGATGGCGAAGAACCATTGCTCCATCATCTTGTGTATGACGGGCTGGCCAGTGCGCTCATCCTTGCCATCGATGACCTGTTCATTCGCCAGCACGGTCTGCAAACTCTCTGACCAATTCACCAGCGCCGAGCCGCGGTAAGCGATGCCATTTTCATAAAAGCGCTTGAAGAACCACTCCGACCATTTGTAATACTCGGGCGTGCAGGAGATGGCTTCCCGCTCCCAATCGAACATGGCGCCCATGCTGCGCAGCTGCTCGCGCATGCGCTCGATATTGGCGTAAGTCCACTTCCAGGGGTGGATATTGCGCGAGATCGCCGCTTGCTCGGCGGGCAAGCCAAAGGCGTCAAAGCCCATGGGGAAAAGCACATTGTAGCCCTTCATGCGCATCCAGCGGGCGCGGGCATCTGACGGCGTCATCGCGAACCAGTGGCCGATATGCAAATCGCCCGAGGGGTAAGGCAGCATCGTGAGGGCGTAATGTTTGGGCTTGTCCCAATCAACAGTGGCGCGGTAGAGCTGGGTCGCTTCCCATTTTTGCTGCCATTTGCCTTCAATGGCTCGCGGTTGATACGCTGCTGACATCAGATTCTTACTCCCTCATCACTTTGCGGATACAGGGCGGCAGCCGCCGATAGCGGGCGCGCCCGCATGCGAGTGGAATAGAGTGCGTTTCTTGAGGAAAATATCACAAGAGGCGCGGGGGGCGCAGCCGCAAGCGGCTAGGTAAGGAAAGAGCGGGCCACCCCAAAGCCCACTGCCGCATTGACTTTCATCATGCTTGCCTCCAGCGCATTGGCGGGCAGTCTAACATGGGCGGCACGGCTTGTAAAGCGGGGATACGCCAGCATTTTCCCAAAATGACTGACGAGGGGACACCTTTTTCTACCCCATCCCCGGCCCTTCCCCGTATCAACGGAGAAGGGTGACTCGTCGCTGAATCTGGGTATTTGTTGGTGATATGTATGAGAATGAACGCTAATGCAAACTTATTTTTAGCGATTCCCCTCTCCGATGATTCGGAGAGGGGGCGATTTTCAACAGCCTCTGGCGGCTCACTCTCTTGTACAACGATGCAGGAGCGCGGGCAGCGGCTAGATGCTGGGACCAACGCGGTGGATGGCGAAGCTGTTGTTGTCACGCAGCGCCTCGGACTTGGTCAAATAGCCATTGCAGACGCGCGCGACCTCGTCATAGACTATGCGCCCGGCTTCCGCCAGCGTCAGCTCGCCAGTGAAGACGCCGCTGACATCGACATCGACAGTATCGCGCATCAGCTCGTAGGAGCCGCGATTGCCAGTAACTTTGACTGTCGGCATGATGGGATGGTTGGAAGTATGCCCGCCGCCCGTGCAGAAGGTGAGCACCTGGCAGCCCGCCGCCGCCATGCTGCTGATGCTCTCCGCGCCCATGCCGGGACCGTACATCACATAATTGCCGGGCTCGCGGCTGGTTGGCGCTTCGGCGATTTCGAGATATTCGATGATGGCATCGCCGCCGATTTTTTTGACTGCGCCCATGGATTTCTCTTCGATGGTGGTCAAGCCGCCCGCCATATTATCGCCCGTGGGCTGGGAGCCGCGGATGTCCTCGCCGCTGGCGAGGGCGCGGCGCTCCATGTGCTGGACGCCATCAAGGATGGCTTGGGCGACAGTGGGGCTGGCGGCTTTGTCAGTCAGCCAATTTTCGCAGCCCATCCATTCGGTGCATTCCGCCATCAGCATGCGCCCGCCTTGGGCGATGAGAATTTCGCCGGCGATGCCATTGGCGGGGTTGCTCGCCAAGCCCGAAGTGGTATCGGAAGTGCCGCATTCGGTGCCGAAGAGGATGTGGCTCATCGGCGCTGGTTCGCGCTGATGCAGGCTGATTTGCCGCGCGAAATCCTGGGCATAGCGGGTGGCTTTTTCGACAGCGCTGATGAAGCCGCCAGCGCCGCGGATGTTGACAGTGGCGATGGGCTTGCCCGTCGGCGCGATATCTTCGGCGAGGTCGTCAGCGGTCATGCCCTCTTCTTTGAAATGGTCGATGATGACAACCGCGCCGACATTGGGGTTCATGGCGGTGCCAGCGAGGAAGCGGCGGGTCACGCGCAAATCGGGCGCGACTTGGCAGCGCCCATTGGCATGCGTGATGGGCACCGCGCCGTGGATGGTATCGGCGACGCGCTCGCAGACGCCATTGGCATAGACTGTGCCCGAGAGTATCAGCAGGTGGTTGCGCACCCCGACAGCGCCATCGGGGCGGTAATAGCCCATAAATTCTGACATGTTGTCTCCTTCCTATTCCGCGGCGACTTGGGCGCGCCCCGCGAGGTCGCCACGTCCGCGATTGCTTTCGACATTATGGGCATGCACATGCTCGCCAGCTTTGATATCGCGGCTGGCGGAGCCGATGCTGAGCCCGTATTTGAGCACGGTATCGCCGGCGGCGATGTCCATCAGGGCGATTTTGTGCCCATAGGCGATATCGGCGAGGGCGATGACTTCGAGGTCGCTGCGTTCGCCATTGCTGGCGACATGGTCGCCGGTGTGGATGGCTTCAAGCACGGCGGTGCCGACATTGTCGGTGGCGTAGACGACGAATACTTTTTTCATAGGGGGACCTTTCCGGGTGATTTAGAGAGTATCGTGACGAAATTTTGCTTAACGAAAACGACACAGGTATTTTCACCACAAAGAACACAAAGAACACAGCGAATTTCTGACTGCTCAGCGGAGTTTTCTATTCCATGAAATAAACTGCTTTCGATTACGGTAGAGATGGGCGAAAAAGTGGTAAATTGAGTACACTCTGTTTTCCAAGCTCGATATTTCCGTTCCAAATTTCGTCCAGATTTTCCGTAAAGCGATAGTCGTCGCGGAAGCGCGCGATAGCGTCAGCGGGACGAATTGCGCGCAGGCGCTCGCGGATGCAGGCGGCATTATCCGGGTCAATCTCTACACCCAGCCCTGCCCGCCCCAACTGCTGGGCAACAACTAATGTCGTGCCTGTACCCGCGAAGGGATCAAACACCACATCGCCAGCCACCGTCGAGCTGAGCATTATGCGCAGCAGCAGGGCGATGGGCGCTTGCTGCTTGTGAAAGCGCATACCGTCGTCAGCGCGCAGGGCTTCGTCCCCAGCGAAATAGCCCGCTGTCAGCTCGCGTATGTCGTGCCAAATATCAGTAACATATAAGCCATTTTCGCGCTTGTGGCGATAATTTGCGGGCAGGGGCGGGTCAATGCGCAGGCGATGAAATACCCGCGCCCGCGGGCCTTTGGTGGCGTAGGCGATGATTTGATATTGCTTGCCAAAGCGCCGGCTCATGGGCACGGCGGATGTCAGCTTCTTCCAGATGATGAGGTTTTGCAGCGTCCAGCCGGTTTCGCGCAGGCAGGCAAGAACTTGCTCGCTGTTCTTCTCCCGCTGCATGAAATACACAGCGCCACCGTCAGCAGTCTGCGCACAGACGGCGCTGCAGACACGCTTCATCCAAGCCCAGTATTCGTCTGCGGGCATGTCGTCATTGTGCGAGGCGTAGTCTTTGGCTTGGTTAAAGGGGGGGTCAAGGAAGGTCAGGTTAAGCTCGCGCTCGGCAAAAGCGTCAGAAGCCAAAAAGTCGTTTATATCATTTTGAAAAACGCGGCTAAGCTCACTCATTATTTCTGAGTTTCAGTCGTATTGATAATGCCCCAGCAAATCATCGTCAATCATGCGCCTTCTGTTGAAGCACGATGAAGTGTGGGAGCCATCGCAAAGCTGACGCCACACACAAGGCCACAGCAGGCGGAGAAATTCAATAGTTCTTGATGAAAAGTTCTTTTCCTTTTTCAGCCTTGCCTTGCATATAATTGTTCATCCCATATTGCAGCGTCCATTCGCTGATCTTCGCGAAGCTGAACAGGTCGCGGATTCGTGGCGAATCATCATAAGTTATCAGCCACTTGTGCGGACAGCGGCGCATATTCTCGGCAAATCGTTCATGGTCAAATCCGGTGTGCAGCTTTCCATTGACGCCATAGAGCCGCGATTGCGTGGCTTTCCAATAAGGCGGGTCAAGGAAGATGAAGACTTTTTCTCCTGTCGCATGCAGCAGAGGCTCATAATCTCCGTGACAAATCTCGACCTCTTGCAGCAGCGGCTCAATCCGCCATAATCTGCCAATTGAGGATTGAGTGAAACGGCGTTCAAAAGCGTATTGCGAATAACCGCCCGAATCCACTACGCCGGAAAATGTGATGCGATTCAAGACAAAATACCGCGTCGCCCGCTGCAAATCACTTGTCATTGTGCCATCTGTGTGCAAGAAGCGCCAAAGTTCGCGCCCGTCATCATAGCAATCCTTAAACGATTGTACGCTTCGCGCCAAGTCGTCGAGATTTGTTTGCGCCGCCCGCCAGAAGTGGATGAGATCTTCGTTTAAGTCATTTATCACATAGCGGCGTATGCGGCGTCCGAAGAGGCGTCGAATCGCCAGAAATACCGAACCGCCACCGATGAAGGGCTCGCGGTATTCTTCAATATGCGCGGGCACATGCTGGAGGATTTGCCTTATGGCGCGGGATTTGCCGCCGGGGTAACGCAGCGGACTTTTGGCAGCTTTCATGAGTTTGGCGCGATTTCTATGCTGAGACCGTGGTTGGCAGCAGTTTCCTTATGTAACAGTTCAATAAGCTCACGCTTTGCCGGCCTCAATTCATTTCGGTCGGCAAAACGAGCAATTGCTGTTAGGTCATCATCTGGTAATTTCAAAGTATCCTTTACGTTGCCAGTTAGCTTAAGGCGAGTCATGAACTTTATCTGATTGTCACCCAGGTACAGTTCGTCGACATTGTAAAACAGGATATTCTTGAAAAGACCATCTTGGATATCCGTCAGGGAGGGTAACCGTCCCCGCCCACTATTCTTTGACTCTTGGATTATCAGTGTATCGTTTTCCCAATATACTTCATCGGCGGTTACATGGTATATGCCGCCAAGATAATTCTTCAGTTCAAAGGTCGCTTTGCCACCATCCGCCAAGTGCTCCAATTCATGTGTAGTCATTGATTCCCTACGCGCGGCAGAGGCTGAACGCGGTACTGAACTTTCGCGGAACGCGTCAATGCTGAACTCGCCATTTACCAGATATTTTTCAAGTATTTTCAAGTGGTTTTCGGCTGAATTCATCACTACATTATACCGCTTGCCAATTCTTTGATAGCATTCCACTGCATTTCGAAAGACATTTTCGAAATCACGCTTAAAGTGCATACAGTTCCAATGTAAAGCTGTTGACTTGTAGCGCTTAACTTCGAGAATTCGTTCACGAACGAAAGCATTGTTGAGTCGTTGCTCTGTGATGCGGTTCGGAAGACTAGCATGAGGTTTCGCGCTTTCATACCAACTCAATAAAATGTACACATTCATCAAATTCATACGCGACAATGTCATGAACATGATGCGGTCATTATTTAGCGTTCCAGAGCCTTCGTCCTTGATTAAAGGGATGACCGTTATTGGCTTTGGGAGATGGTATGTTCTGTAAATTCGCGCTGACGGATACGAACGGCTGGGTTTAGGCGTTAGCCACTTGGATGCAGCAAGCGTTGTACCATCAGCAAATTCAATTATTCCCGACGACGGAGCAGAATTGATGTCAAATCCCTCATACTTCTCAGTCTTCAACGCCGAGCTATGAACAAGAGGATCATAATCAAGGTTGCGGATAACACCGCGCAAGTGTATTGCTTTAGCCATTTCAATTTCTCCCTCACCCAAACTGCGGCAGCCACTGCGCATTCGCCGCCAGCAGCTCCTCCAGCATCGCCCGCCCGGCGTCAATATCCCGCACCATCGGGTCCAGCAGCAGCGCCTGCAGCGCCAATTCGCGGTCGCCCGTCAGCGCCGCTTCTACATAAAGCTCGCTCAGCGCCAGCTCCCGCCGGCAGAGCTCGGCGATGGGCGCGGGCAGCGGCGGGCAGGCGTCGCCGAGGAAGCCCGCCCCGCTCACCGCGCCGGGCACTTCGACTATCGCATCCGCGGGCAAATTTGTGATATAGCCACGGTTGGGGATATTCAGCTGGGGATGCGGCGTTTCGCGGTCATAGTGGGCGGCAGCCACCATTTCCGGGATGCCTTCGTCCAGCATGCCGTGGCGGCTGAGGTCGCGCAGGCTGTCGACATCGACGCGCCCCGCGACAATATCACGCGCCAGCTTGCCGCGGTAGGCGCGGCGGCGACGGTTGCCCTCCCAGCTTTGCAGCTTGAGTTCATACTTCTTCCAGGGCTGCGCCACCGGGTCGCTGACCCAGGCGAGATATTCGCAGAGGTGGCTGTCGCCGGCGGTCGGCATCAAGCCATAAATCTCAAAGATGGCGCGGCTGAGCGGCTCAAAATCGCGCCGATACTGCTTCAGCCAGCGTTCGCGCAGCTCTGGATAGAGGTCTTCGCCCGTATGTTTATCGCGGATTTCGTAGACCCAGGAGAAATGGTTGATGCCACCCGCCTTGATTTCCAGGCGCTTCACCGCTTCTTGCGCCACCGAAAGGAAGGCGGGCATATTATCGGCGTCCGTATGCACATGGAAGCCCTCAGGCACGGCGATGCCCCAGCGCTCCGCCAGCACCGCCGCCGCCATCGTATAGCCCCAGAGCAGTTGATGGCACAAGCCAACAACTTTGATTTTGCTATGCCGATGCACGGCCGTGGTCAGCCGAATCAGCGGATTCACCAGATTGAGATAATAGGCATCGGGGCAGAGCGCCTCCATATCGCGGGCGATAGCCAATATCAGCGGCAGGTTGCGCGCGGTATGGGCGAAGGAGCCGGGACCGCCATTTTCGGCGTAAGGCTGCCGCAAGCCATGCCGCAGCGGGATGCGCCAATCACTCTCCCAGACTGCTTCGCGCTGCCCAACCTGGATCGACACCAGCACAAAATCGGCTTCGGGCAGCAGCTCACGGCGCTCGGTCGAAGCGCTGATGGTCATCTCGGCATGCCAGGCGCGGTTCATACTCTCGGCGAGCTGGCGGATGACCGCCAAGCCCTCGGCGTTGATATCACAGAGCGCCAGCTGCGCGCCCCGCATCGCCGGGTGCTGGATGATGGTGGAAAGCGCGCCTAAGCCGAAGATGGCGCTGCCCGCGCCGATGACCACTATTTTTGGAGGCTTGGTATTCATATCAGGCACCATTTTCTTCTTTAATATCGATTCTCGCATAGCGATTGCAGGCTGCACAGATGATACCGCTTGCGCAAGCGCGCGCCACTTCCCGCCAGCATTAGCGGCTGAGGACTTCGCGGCGGCAGCCGTGTAGAAAGCTATCCAGACAGAAGGAGGCAATCATGCTGCGAATAGCAACTCTCCACAAAAAGAAAGCATCTGTCCAAGCCAGCCTGCTCTGCTTTCTGCTCGGCTGGCTTGCTATCTGGGCGGCGGATCTCGTCTTTAGCCAGCAATTCTTCGCGGGGTGGCGCGGTGCCATCAGCTTGCCGCTTTGGGCTGCCATCAGCGCGCTGCGCCCGGCGCTGCAAATACTGTGGATACGCTGGGCATTGAAGCTGCGCTTGCTCTGCTGGCTGCCGCTCGCCCTGCTGGGAGAATTTGTCGGCAGCTATCTGATGACGCAATTCATGAAGCATGTCGGGCAGAGCGCCGTTGCTCCGGCTCACGGCGCTGGCTTTTTCCCGGTGTCGTCAGTGCCGCCGGGCTACGACCTTCACATGCTCACGACAATGTTTCTGCTGGTGACCGTGCCTTTGGCAATCCAATGGCTGGCATTGTTTCGGCGCTTTCACGCGCATGCTTTGTGGCTGCTGGCGGCGCTTGTTGTCTGCCCGCTCAGCGCGATGCTGATTGGCGGCGCTGGCGTCTTCAAAGCGGCGCTGCGCCTGCTTGACAGCGCCAGCGGGCATGCCCTGCTCAGAAGCCCGCATTCGGGCGCGCTGGCGGAACTCAGCCTGCGCCTGGATGAGGCGATTCCCGTCGCGATTATGGGCATGGTGCTGTATTATGCGCTGCGGCGCGGCGCAAAGACCAAAGCGCCGCCAGCGCCGGGCGCTTCACCGTGAGATATGAGCGAAGGTGGCTTATTTCATGCCAGTGGTTGCGATGCCGGTGGTGATGTACTTCTGCAAAAAGCCGAAGACAAAGGTAATCGGCAGCGCCGTCAGCACCGTCATCGCCAGGATGAGGTCCCATTGCAGCGTCAAATCGCCCTGAAAAGTCTCCAGCCCGACTTGCAGGGTGAACATTTCGTCGCGCGTCATCACGATTTTGGGCCAGAGGAAATCGTTCCAGCGCCAGATGGTCGAAAATATCGCCAGCACCGCCAGCGCCGGCGCCGCCAGCGGCAGGATGACCTGCCAATAAATCCGCCATTCGCTGGCGCCGTCAATGCGCGCCGAATCCAGCAATTCGTCAGGAATCGTCAGCATGTATTGCCGCAGCAGGAAGACGCCCGTTGGTGTGCCGATGGTCGGGATGATGATGCCGATGAGCTGATTGTTCCAGCCCAGCGCGGTAATGAGCAGAAATGCGGGCACGAGGATGACCGAAAGCGGCACCATCAAAGTGCTGATGATGAGCATGAATATCACGCTGCGGCCGCGGAAGCGATATTTGCTAAGCGCGAAAGCCGCCATGCTGTTGACGAAGAGCGTCAAAATGGTCGCCGCCGCCGTAACCGTGACGCTGTTGGCGAGGTAACGCCAGAAGTTAAAGCTCTCAACGCCGCGGCGGTAATTGTCCAAGCTGAAGCGCACACTCTCGACCGGCTCGCGGTCGCCCAGCTTGACGCGAATGACGCCAGCATCGGGGTCGGCGGGGTCAAGCATCTGCGCTTCCAAGCCGACGCGCCGCCGCTGCGCGAGCTGCGCGCTGCTGCCATCTTCCAGGCGCACATTGTAGAGCGGCAGCGGCTCATCATAGCCAGCCACTGCCACCAGTTCTTGATGATAGGGCAGGAAACGCGGCGGGAAACGTTGGATATCGCCCGAGCTTTTGAACGACGACATCACCAGCCACAATACGGGACCGAACATCACCGCCACGCCCAGCAGCAGATAGCCATAAGTGAAAAATGCGCGCCGCCGCACTGTGCTGAAGAGCCAGCCGAGGGCATTGCCGACAGCATCAAGCAGCGCTTGCAGCAGCACGAACAGCGGCGCGAGCGCCCGCGCCAGGCTGGCGAGCAAGCTGCTGACGGAAGAAGGCGGGGCAGTCTTTGGCTTGTCGTCGGTTTCAGCTTCCAAGCCGGTGCCTTGCACGCGGATTTGCACAATCGTCAGCACAATCAGCACCGCCGCCATCACCAGCGAGGTCGCCGCCGCCAAGCCATATTCGCGGAAGGGGCTGGCGAAGCCGTTGTTGTAAATATAATGCACGATGTAAAGGGTGGCGGAGCCGGGTCCACCGCCGGTGAACGCAAAAACGACATCAAATATCTGCACGGCGCGGATGGTAGAAAGCACGATGACCACCAGCATCGTCGGCGCCAGCAGCGGCAGGGTAATCGAGCGGAAAGCGCGCCAGCTGCTCGCGCCGTCAATCGCCGCCGCTTCGTATAAATCAGCGGGGATGGCTTGCAAGCCGGCGAGCAATATCAAAGTGTAGAAGCCCATCAGCGACCAGACGCTGACCATGACCACCCAAAAGCGCGCCCAATTGCGGTCGGTTAGGAAGCGCATTTTCTCGCCGCCGAGGCTGACGATGACGGCGTTGAAAAGCCCGTTTTCCTGCAGCATCCAGCGCCAAATCAGCGCGACTACAATGGGAGAAAGCAATACGGGATAAAAGTATACGCTGCGGAAGAAACCGCGGGCGCGGATTTTGCCATTGAGCACCACCGCCGTCAGCAGGGAGACGGCAATCATCACCGCGACTTGGGTGATAACAAAGCCGGCGGTATTCAAGACGGCTGAGGCGAAGAGGTCTTCGTCACAGGTGGCGGGGCGCAGAAAATCGCCACAGTCGAAGAGCCGTTCCAGGTTCTGCGCGCCGACATACGGGCGCTGATACAGGAATAGCTTGTCGCTGCCGGTGAAGGTATAGACAAAATTGAAGAGCATCGGGAAGAGGATAAAAATGGAGAATACCAGCATATTCGGCGCGACAAAAATGTATGCCATGCCGGATATGCCGGTGAAACTTTGTATGCGGTTGAAGAGCCCGTCAAAGAGGTTGACGAAACTTTCGAGTACCTGGTTCATAGTGTCACTTCTTGCGCCGGGGCATAAAAGCGGCGGCGGCCCCGGCGCTATTTTCAGGCGCTAGCCGCCCGCCGCCATATTCGCGGCGGCTTCGTCCAATTGCTCTTGCAGGCGCGCCATCGCTTCATCCAGCGTCAGCTCGCCGGCGAAGTATTGCCGCGAGTAGGTATTGGAGGCTTCATAGTAGACTGGTGCCAGAGGATGCGAACCCAGCGCTATTGCTTGCCGTTGCAGTTTCGGCACCTCGCGGGCGAATCCGTTGAGCGCGGCCGCGATGACCGGATTGTCGGTATGATAGTCAATCGTTTCAGCGTAAGGGTTACTTTGGGCTGGCACGGTTAATGTCCTGGCGGCGAACTCGGCGGCGATAGCTGGCGCATATAGATACTCAAAGACCTGGTCGACCGCGTCTGGATGTTCCGAATCGACGAAAGTCACCAGCTCGGTAAATTGCGCCACGCCCGTTGCGCCGCCTGGACCCGCCGGATTAGGCACAATCTGCCATGCGAAGTCATCGCCGACCTGCGCCGCCACTTCTTCCACTTTCCAGCTTCCACAGATGTACATCAAAGTTTCGCCGCGCACAAAGTATTCCTGCGACTTGCCGGTTCCCAGCAAAGTATCGGCCGGCGTCTCGCCAGCTTGCATCAAGCTTTGCAGGATTTCGAGGAAGTCGCGCAAGCCAGTGGCATCAGGCAGGGTCAAAAAGCCCGCCTCGTCGAAATAGCGCGCGCCCAGGCTCATCGCCGGACCTACCAAACGATGATCTTTGTTGTCCACCGCCAGCATATAGGGCGTATTGGTCGCCTCACTGACTTGACGCAGCGCGAGCAGCCAATCGTCCCAACTGGCTTCTGCGCTAGGCAGAGCCACGCTCGCTTGCTCAAAGAGAGATGTATTGACAAACGGGGCGACCACCGCGGCTGTATCGGCAAAACCGTAACGCAAGCCAAGATCGCGGCTTTGCATGACATTTTGGTCGGCGATGCGCGCGATATCCAGCCCGTTCACTGGCGCGGACAGCCGCTCGTGAATCTCCGCTGCCGGCACAGTCTCCACAGTGACTTCAATCGCCGGGTTCTCCTGAGTGAAGCGCGCCAGCAAGTCAGCGTAAACATCGCACTCGTTGCCATCCTGAAAGCAGGCGAAGCGCAGCGCCACCGATTCTTGCGCCGCGCTCATGCCTGTGCTGACAGCTAGCAGGAAAAGCAAAACTATGGGCACTGCTCTGTTCATCTTTTTTCCATCTTCCAACTTGAGAGCTAAGCAAGTGTCTGTGGGGTGGCTCTGCCAGCCGCCCCACAGAGTTGAACTCCCGCTAGCCGCCCGCCGCCAGGTTGGCAGCCGCTTGATCCAGATCTTCTTGCAGGCGCGCCATCGCCTCGTCCAGGCTGAATTCGCCAGCGAAGTACTGCGCCAGGCGCGTGTTGGAAGCGTCATAATAGGCGAAAGCCAGCGGGTGCAGGTTCATCGCCACGCCGTTTTCGGTAACTTTGGTGCCATCGACGCCCGCCTGGTTCAGCGCCGCCGATATCGCCGCGTTATCGGTATCAAACTCGACGCCCAATGCCACCACCGGCGGGTTCGGCGGGATCAAAAGCGTGCGTGAAGCGAACTCTTGCCCGACTTCTGGCTGCAAGAGATATTCCATCACGCGCGCTACCGCCTCGGGATGCTCGGTTTGGGCATAGCCGACGATGGATGCGCCGCCAGACGCGCCGGCGCTGCCGCCGGGACCTACCGGGTTCGGCACCAGCACCCAGTCAAAGGCATCGCCGATTTCGCTGCCGAAGCCGTTGATTTGCCAACTGCCCGAATACAGCATGACCACCTCGGCATTCACGAAATAATCGCGAGCGGAGGAATACTGCCCGCCGCCCAGCCAGACTTCGGCTGGCGTCAAGCCATTATCGAACCAGGCTTTCATCCATTCGGCGAAGGCGCGATAGCCGGGGTCATCTTCCAGGGCGAAGTTGCCGTCTTCGTCAAAGAGCTCAATGCCCAGCGCGAAGCCGGCGGAAGCGAAGCGGTGCCCCTTGTTGTCGATGGCAAAAGCGTAGGGCGTGCCGGTGGCTTCCGCCACGGCGGTGATGGCATCGGTCCAGGTCGCCCAGTCAACTTCGCCGCTCATATCACTGGGCACATCGATGCCCGCCTGGTCAAAGAGCGTGCGGTTGATGAAAGCGGCAGTCACCGAAAGCTCATCGGGGAAGGCATAGAGGCCATCGTCATCATCGCCAGCGCGGAAGGCTTGCAGATAGGGCGCGGAAAATGCGCCTTCGATTATTGCCGCGTCCGAAAGCAGGGGGCGCAGGTCCAAATAGAAGCCAGCCATGCCGCCGAAATCGGTGATGCGCGCCATATCAGGCGCTTGCCCCGCCTCCACCTGTACGCGCAGCTGATCGCGCACGGTGTTGTAGGGCACGGTATTCACCGAGACGGCAATATCCGGGTTATCGGCAGTGAAGCGCGAAAGCAGGTCATCATAAACCTGGCATTCGATGCCGTTGTTGTAGCACATGAAATTGAGCTCGACCATATCCTGCGCCAGCGCCGCCGCCCCCAGCGACAGCATCAGGACGCTGAGCAGTAGAAAAGTTGTGAAGCGTTTCATGGTGGTGTCTCCTGTATTACTACTGATAAAAGATACAAAATGTTGGCATCGCCCTAGCCGATACACCGGCTGGAGCGATGCCAATGCTATCAGGCTGAGCTGGCTAGCCGCCCGCCGCCATATTCGCGGCGGCTTCGTCCAACTGCTCTTGCAGGCGCGCCATCGCTTCGTCCAGCGTCAGTTCGCCGGCGAAGTATTGCGCCAGGCGCGTGTTGGAAGCGTCATAATAGGCGAATGCCAGCGGGTGCGGGTTGAGCGCGACCGCCTGGTCTTGCAGCTTGGGCACTTCGGAGGCGAAGCCGTTAAGCGCCGCCGCTACCGCTGGCGATGCTGACGGATAATCAACGCCCATGGATGCCACAGCATTATGCCCGGGGATGCCCAGGGTGCGCGAAGAAAATTCGCCGTAGACCTCCGGCTGCAAGAGATATTCCATCACCGCCGCTACCGCTTCCGGATGCTCGGTGGCGCTGTAGCCGACAAGCGCGGCACCGCCAGCGACGCCGGTGCTGCCACCGGGACCGTAGGGATTCGGCACAACAATCCAGTCAAAGGCATCGCCGATATCCGCCGAGAAGCGGCCAATCTGCCAACTGCCGCTGAAATACATCACCGCCTCGACATTGATGAAATAATCCTGAGCGCCGCTGTATTGGCTGGTGCCCAGCCAAGTCTCGGCGGGGGATTTGCCAGCGCTGATCAGGTCATTGAGGATCATGGCGAAGGCGCGGAAGCCCTCTTCATCTTCCAGGTCGAAGTTGCCGTCTTCATCAAAGAAGTTGGCGCCCATGCTCATGGCGGGACCGGCGAAGCGATGCCCCTTGTTGTCAATCGCCATGGAATACTGGACGCCGGTCGCGCTGGCGACTTCGTCCAGCGCCATCAGCCAGTCTTGCCAGCTGGGCTCATCCATGACATCGCTGGGCATATCGACGCCCGCCTGCTCAAAGAGCGTCGCGTTGACATAGGGCGCGGTGACTGTCGCCGCGTCCGGGAAGCCATACAAGCCATCCATATCGCCCTCGGCGCGGAAAGACGCCAGAATCGCCGCCGGCACATTGTCTTCCAGCAAAGCGGGATCGTCCATCAGCGGGCGCAGGTCCAGGTAGAAGCCCGCCATGCCGGCAAAATCGGTGATGCGCGCGATATCGGGCGCTTGCCCCGCCTCGACTTGTACGCGCAACTGATCGCGCACGGTGGTATAAGGCACCGTATTCACAGCGACGCTGATGCCGGGGTTCGCCTCGCTGAAGCGGCTGAGCAGGTCGTCATAGACCGTGCATTCATTGCCATTTTCATAGCACATGAAGTCGAGCTCGACCATGTCCTGCGCCAGCGCCGCTGCCCCCAGCGACAGCAGCAGGGCGCTGAGCAGTAGAAAAGTGGTGAAGCGTTTCATAGTGGTTCTCCTAAACTTATACAGATGTCAAAGGCTGCGGTCCTTATCAAAACCGCCCCGCAAAGAGCGCCTGGCTTTCACAGGCGCAGAACAGGCATATCGAGTTGCCGCGCCAGCGCTGCCAGCGCGCCTTGATGCTCGCCATAGACCAGCGATATATGATGCTCCAGCCCCTCGCGCAGGATGCGCTCCATGGCAGCGGCGGCACCGCTGTCAAAGCGGATGCGGCCGCTGGTGCCGCTGAAGGCGGGCGGCGCTTTCAACATTTCGCCGCCGCCGATGACCAGGCGGAATTGCCCGGTCGCTTCGCTCAAACGGGCGAGGGTCACGCGCCCCGGCTTGAGCGGGAATTGCAGCAGCAGCGGCTCCGCGCGGTTGGAGTGGATGGTGGCGCTGGGCTGCACCTCCGGGTCCGCCATCGAAAGCGGTGCCAAGCCACAATGCCAGAGCGTCGCTTCGTCCGCCGCGGCGTCAATCGCGACAATATCGCTGCCAAAAGCGGGCGCGCCGCCCAGCCATTGCAAGATGAGCTGCGTTATCGTGCCATTGACATCGGCTTCGCAGCTGCAGGGCGTCAGCGCATCGCTGAGCAGGGACATGGCGCCGCATGCCGAACAGCCCAAATCGGTGAAGAATTCGGGCCAGCAGCGCACCGCCATGCCGCTTAGATTGTGCTCGCGCGCCAGCTCTTTCAACGCGACGCAAGCGCCGAGCGTACCTTGCGTTGGTCCCGGTTCCATTTTGTCGAAATCCGCCAGGGTCGCGCGTAAGTCCGCCGTCAGCGCCGTTACTTCGCCGGCATCAGCGGCGCGCGCCCGCGCAAAAAAGGACGGCAGCTCGAAGTGCCGCAGCTCCAGCCCCAGCTGTTGGCGCAGCGCCGACTCATTGACGCGGCAGGTATCGAAGCCGTCTGGCGGCGCGCCCAGCCGCCCGATGCGCGCGCCTGTCAGCCGCCGCTTGACGCCCGCGGCAACTGCGAAATCGCGCACTTTTGTCAGCGCCGCCGCGTCTTCTGGCGCGCCATGCACATAGTCATAGCCGATGCCCGCCCGCCGCAAGCCATGCGCCGCCAGGTTGACGCCGCAGAAGGAATTGATGCGCAGCCGCCCGCCGACCTGCGCCTCCGGCAGCGCCCAGAGCAGCAGCGGCACCGGCAAAGCCCGCGCCAACTCCAATGCCATCGTGCTATCGGCGAAGCTGGCTTGCAGCAGCAGCAGCATATCAATAGCGCCCGCCGCCAATTGCTCGCTGCGCGCTTCGACGGCGGCGGCATCCATCAGCAGCGCCTGCCCGCCAAGCAGCTGATAGCCCGCCTCATCAAGTTGCTGATAGACGCGCCGCGTCAGCTCATGCGCCAAGCCAAGGTCGAATGTCGGGCGGGCGATTGGCGCGAAGCCGATGCGAATATCAGCGGGTTTCATCGCAAGCGACCTGGCAGCGGAGCCATAAGCGGACTTCCTTTCGATCTTGATGCTAGCTTGATGCCAGCGCTAGCTCAAATTGACCACCATCAGGCGCAGGTGGGTCATATCTTCGATGGCGTATTTGATGCCCTCGCGCCCATAGCCGGAGGCTTTGATGCCGCCGTAAGGCATGTGGTCGACGCGGAAGGTCGAGACGGCGTTGACCTGCAAGCCGCCGACATCCACGCGCTCCCAGGCGTCCATGATGCGTTTGATATCCTTGGTGAAGACGCCCGCCTGCAAGCCATAGGGGCTGTCGTTGATGGTCGCCACCGCCTCGTCCCACTCGTCATAGGGGCTGAGCGTAACCACTGGCGCGAAGACTTCTTCGCAGTTGACGCGCATGTCGGGCGCGGTCTCCGTCATCACCGTCGGCGGGAAGAGCGTGCCAGCGCGCTCGCCGCCATAGAGCAGCGAAGCGCCGGCCGCCTGCGCCTCGCGCACCCAGCTTTCGGCGCGCTCGGCATCTTTTAAAGTAATCATGGGACCGATGTCAACCTCGGGGTCGCGCGGGTCGCCCAGTTTCAGCGCTTTGACTTCGTCGATAAAGCGGTCGGTGAAGTCTTCAAAGACATCACGCTGGATCAAAACGCGCTGCACCGAGATGCAATTCTGCCCGGCATTGGCGAAGCCGCCCGCCGCCGCCTGGCTGGCGGCAGCCGCCAGATCGGCGTCATCATGCACAATCAAGCCGGCGTTGCCGCCCAGTTCCAGCGTTACTTTTTTCTGCCCGGCTTTGCTCTTCAGCATCCAGCCGACAGCGCCGCTGCCGGTGAAGCTAATCATGGCGATGCGCGGGTCGGTAACCATTATCTCGCTGTCGCGCCCCCAGGCGTTAAGCATGCTGAAGGCGGCTGGAGGGTAGCCTGATTCCAGCGCGATTTCCGCCAAAATCACCGAAGACAGCGGCGTTTTTTCCGCCGGTTTGATGATGATGGGGTTGCCAGCGGCGATGGCGGGACCAATTTTGTGGCAAGCCAGGTTGACCGGGTAATTAAAGGGCGTTATGCCCAGCACCGTGCCCACCGGGCTGCGGCGGGTGAAGCCCTGGCGGTTGACGCCGGCGGCTGTCCAATCGATGCTGAAGACCTCGCCGCCGATGCGCCGCGCCTCTTCCGCCGAGACTTTGAGCGTCTCCAGCGCGCGCGCCGTCTCGCCGACAGCCGTTTTGCGGTTCTTGCCGCCTTCGAGGATCATCGCCTCGACCACTTCATCAAAGCGCTCGCGCAGCAGCTGGCGGAACTTCTCCAGAATCTCGGAGCGGCGGTAGCTGGGCAAGGCGCGCGTCTCTTCGAAGCCGGCGGCAGCCGCCGCCATCGCGTCCTGCATATCCTGGGCGCTCGCCATCGAGACGGCGTCAACCACGCTGTCGTCATAGGGGAAGCGCACCTCCAGCACATCGCCGCTGCCACGCCATTCGCCGCCGATCAAATTCTTCTTTACCATGTCAGGTCCCTAAATCTTTCCGCCGATATGCTTGCAGTATAGCAAATAAATGCTGATTTGTTCAAAGCCGACTGGCTGGGGCAATCGCATCACATTTTTATTCACCACCGAGACGCAGAAGTAAATCCAACAAAGTAATTGGAATTTGCAAGCGCGAAGATTCGACAAGGATTTTTACCACCGAGTACACCGAGAAAAGCACGAGAAAATCTCTGTACGCGCAACAAAGTAATTGGAAATGTAGGGGCGAGCCTTGGCTCGCCCTCTTGAACCAAGGCGGAGGAGTAACGTCGCTTAACCGCCCGCACTATCAAGGCGAATTTTGTGGGTGCCCCTACCCTTGGGACGCGCTGCGATGGCTCTGGGCGGCATAGGCGGAGAAGCTGGTAATCCGGCTGTCGGGCAGCGCCAGCGCTTCGCCGACAAAAGCGTTCCAAGCGGCGATGGCGCGCGGGTTTGGCTGCTCGCGCCAGGGGTGAAAGAACATCCAGTAATGGCTGCTGACGATGGTCAGCGCATTTTCCGCCAGCGCCATCCGCGCCCGCCGCAGCGATTCGGCGGGGTCGCGCTGGTAGCTGAAGAGATAGTCATCACAGACGAAGAGCTGCTGCCGCCGGTTCATCGCGCCCGCGGCAAAGCCGGCAAGCTGCGGCAATTCGGGCAGGGGTGCCAGGTTATGCGACATGGTGCTGATGTGAAAGCCGCGCCGCAGCAGCTCGCGCAGGGCTGTTGGCGAAATTCGGTCATAGGGCGGGATGAAAGTGCGTATCGGCGCTGCCGGGAAGGCGCGCTCCAGCAGCGCCATGCCCCGGTCCAGCATCTCGGCGATATAAGCGCGGTCCTGGCTGATGAACTCAAAGAAGCTGTGCGCCCAGCCATGCAGGCAGATTTCGACCAATCCCGCCGCCGCCAATTCGTTGAGGAATACGCAAAGCTCAGGATTATCGAGGATGGGATAGCGGCGCTGTTGACCGCGGTAGGCGGGCGGGATAGCGGGGTCATGCGGGTTGCCAGCCGTCCAATAGACGCGGGTATCGGCAGCGACTGCCGGTATCACCGCCAGGCAGACGGGCGCGCCCGCCGCCCACAGCGGCGCATAGACCGCTTGCAGGCGCTGCGGCGAAGTGAAGAAACTGGTATCATCATCGCGAAAGAGTATCGTTCGCATTCAAGTCTCCGTCCGCGCGGCAGGCGGCTCAAGTATAGCCGCGGCGGCGGGCGCAGCGCCAAAAGGCATGACGCGCAAAGAAGAAATCCGCCGCCTTAATCAGATGACGCCGCAGCAGGTCATTGATGCCGCTGGCGAGCGTCTTGTCGTTTGTGATACTGTCGCCGCCTTGCATCAGCGCCTGGCGGAGCTTATTTTCGCCGAGATTGAGCGCAACAATCAGGCGGGTCGCGCGACCCGCATCATCCTGCCGGTTGGTCCCAGCGGGCAGTATCCGCCGCTCGCGCGCATGCTGAACGCGGCGGGCACCTCGCTGGAGCGCTGTCACTTTTTCTTCATGGACGAGTATTGCGCCGACGATGGCGCTGCCCTGCCCCGCTCCCACCCTTTGAGCTTCCGCGGCATTGCCCAGTCGCTTTTCCTGGATGCGCTGGATGAGAGCCTGGGGCTGGTGCCGGCGCGTGTGATTTTCCCCGATGAGCGCACTATCGCGCAGCTGCCGGCGCTGCTGGCGGCTGAGGGCATCGACACCTGTTATGGCGGCATCGGCATCCACGGGCATGTCGCCTTCAACGAGCCGGAGCCCGGCGTCAGCGCGCTGGCGAGCCGCAAGCTGCGGCTCAACGATTTCACAGTTACCATGAACGCGCTGCGGGCGGGCGTCGGCGGCAATTTGCAGGGCTTCCCGCGTTATGCCTACAGCATCGGCATGCGGGAGATTTTGGCGGCGCGGCGCATCCGCCTGGTTTGCCGCAATGGCATCGCGCTTGATTGGGCGAATACGGTGCTGCGCCTCGCCCTTTTTGGCGCGCCGGGCGATGACTACCCGGTGACGCATATCCGCGGCAAGGACTATGTCATCTATGCCGATTGGCATACCTTGCGCTCGCCGCGCGTCCTGCTGTGAGCGTATGCGAATAGGCGCTGTTACACGGGTGGAAGATTAAATATAATCACGCTACGACAATCCATCAACAAGTGGGAGCGGCGCATGACAGACAAGGCAAATTGGGGCGAGAACGGCGTGCGCATCGTACGCAGCCACGAGCTGGACAGCAACACGCCGCAGACGCCGGGCATGAGCCGCGCCGCCGCCATCACCTTCGCCAAAGCTGGCGCCAAGAAATTATGGGCGGGCACCGTCAACATCCAGCCGGATGCCAAGACTGGCGCCCATCATCATGGCGAGCTGGAGAGCGTCATCTATGTGCTGAGCGGGCGGGCGCGCATGCGCTGGGGCGAGCGGCTGGAATATGTCGCCGAAGCCGAGGCGGGCGATTTTATCTATGTGCCGCCCTATGTGCCGCATCAAGAGATTAACGCCCAGCCGGATGAGCCGCTGGTCTGTGTGCTGGTGCGCAGCGACCAGGAAGCGGTTGTGGTGAATTTAGACATCGACGCCGTGGAAAGCGCAAAGGCGATTTGGGTTGGTCCCAACCACCCGGCGGCTAGCGGCTAGAGCGCCGGCAGCAGCAGCACTTTGGATACCGCGCCGGGCGTGTCCAGCAAGCGCTCGAACCAAGCGCCGCCATCCCCCAGCGGCGCTTCTTCAATCCATGGGTCCAGCGTGATTTTGCCCTGGCTCAGCAGCTCCAGGGCGCGGGCGAAGTTGGCGGGCGAATAAGCGAAAGCGCCTTGCGCGTGGATTTCTTTGCGGATCATCTCGGCGACGGGCATGGCGCTGGATTCTTCGTGCAAGCCACTGAGGATGAGCTTGCCGCTGGCGCGGGTGGCGGCGACGCATTGCGCGCGCGTCACCGCGCTGCCGACAGCATCCACCGAGACGGCGACCCCGGCACCCGCAGTCGCCGCCAGCACCGCCGCCACGGGGTCAGTTTCGCGCGGCTGCAGCGGGATGCCGCCCAGCGCCGCCCCCATTTCCAGGCGCGCCTCATCGATCTCGGCGATGAAAACGCGGGCAGCGCCGTTATAGCGCAGCATCTGCAAGCTAAGCAAGCCGATAGGACCAGCGCCCACTATCAGGCAGTCGACATCGGCGACCGCGCCCGCCAGATCGGCGATGCGCACAGCGCAGCCCACGGGCTCGGTCAAAGCGCCGGCGCGCGTATCCATGCCCGCTGGCAGCCGATGCACCTGCTTGGCGGGGGCGCATATCAGCTCGGCAAAGGCGCCGGGACGATGCGCGCCCAGCAGGCGGCGGCTGACGCAGAGCTGATTCAAGCCCGCGGCGCAGGCGGCGCAGACGCCACAATACCAGAGCGGGTTCACGGTCACCAGCTCGCCGAGCGTTAAATCAGGGCGGAAGGCGGGCACAAGCGGACCCAGCGCCACAATTTCACCAGCGAATTCATGCCCCATAATCAGCGGCGGCACGCGCAAAGCATTATGCCCGAGGTAGCCGCTCAGCTCGGAGCCGCAGATGCCAGCATGGCGCACCTTGATAAGGACTTCATCGGCCGCCGCGGTTGGCTCTCGCTCTTCGCGCAGGCGCATCGCGCGCGCCGCTTCCCAGACTAGCGCTTTCATCATGCTTGCCCTTCGGTATTGATGTGCAAAGTAAACACTATTTCACACAATCCCAAGCACAGAAGTACATGCAACTACATATCGAGACATCGTACAGGCGAGACGGCGGCTCGCGCTCGCAAACCACGATGCGGGGAAGTCTCGCCGAGACGCCGCGCCTACATCGCCACCGCCAGGTCGTTTCAGCGAAACGCCCTTACCTGTTGGGGGATTGTGGGCGAGCCTCCCGCGCGGAAGCCATACATTCGCATTAGTAACCTGGTAGTATTCCTATGTTTCTGTGCTGAAAGTACTTGATGCAATCACAACTCCGCCCAGTCTAACAAGGTTTGCCCTGCATTCCGTAACTGCATTATACTCGGCAGCGAGCGCGGCGAGTGCGGAGCGAGCGATGAAAATCAAGCGAATTGAAGCGGCGCGCGTAACTTTGCCCCAGCGCGAGCTCAGCGTCCCGCCGCGGCGCGCCAGCTGGCAGAAAACTGCCGAAGTCGCCAACCCGATGTCCCGCTACCCCCATGTCAAGCGCCATCGCGATATGTGGACGAACACTGGCTGGGGCAAGGTCTTCGCCAAAGTCACGCTGGAGGACGGCACCTGGGGTTTGGGCTCGTCGATGCACGGCAAGCCAGTCGCCGCCATCATCGACGACCACCTGGCGCCGCAGCTGGAAGGGCAGGATGGCTTCGCCAGCGAGCGGCTGGCGGATATGATGTTCCGCTTGACCAAGTTCTACGGCTCGACCGGGCTGGCTGCCTACGCCGTCAGCGCGGTTGATTTGGCGCTGTGGGACGCCAAGGGCAAGGCGCTGGGGCAGCCGGTCTACAGTCTCATCGGCGGCAAGCGGCAAGAGCGCCTCTTCTGTTATTCCACTGGCAACGACATCGACTGGTATCAGGAAGTTGGCTTCCGCGCGCACAAGCTCGCCTGCCCCTACGGTCCCGCCGATGGCGTGGCGGGCTTAAATAAGAATGTTGAGCTGGTCGCCGCCGCCCGCGAGCAGGTCGGCGACAGCTGTGAGTTGATGCTCGATTGCTGGATGGCATTTGATGTCGACTACACAGTGCGCCTGGCGGAGGCGCTGCGCCCTTACAAACTCAAATGGATTGAAGAATGCCTGCTGCCCGAAGATTTTGACGCCCATGCCGAGCTGCGGGCGCGCCTGCCCTGGCAGACTTTGAGCAGCGGCGAGCATTGGTATACCCACCTGCCCTTCCAATACGCCATCAAACATAATTTGGTGGATATTTTGCAGCCGGATATCGAGTGGGTCGGCGGTTTGACGACTTGCCTGAAAATCGCCCATGCTGCCGAAGCCGCTGGCAAAACTGTCATGCTGCATGCTGGCGCGCGCACGCCCTATGGGCGGCATTTCTCTTTTGCCATGCCCGCCGTGCCTTGGATTGAATACTTCATCGGCGAGGACCCGGGCGTGCCGCTCAGCGAGGGCACTTGGCTGCCGGGCATGAAGCCGGCGGTTGATGGCTGGTTGGAGATTGACGATGCGCCCGGCTTTGGCTTGGGCATCGAAGAAAGCTGGATCGAGCCGTTTTGGGGCTGAGCAGCCAAAATATCTCAGCAGTTTCAACAAAAACGAGACTCTTTATAGCCAAGATTCAACAGGGATTTTTACCACCGAGTACACCGAGTAAAGCATCAGAAAATCTCTGTGCCCTCTGTGTCTCGGTGGTGAATACTGGTGAACAATAATTTGACAAAGGTGCGGAGCTGCGGTACAGTCGCAGAAATCGTTTTCCGACAGGTGGAGCGAGCAGCCAGTTGGCGTCAAAAGCCACAATTCACGATGTTGCGCAGCAGGCGCAGGTTTCCGCCGGCTCGGTTTCCCGCGCTTTGAACAATTACCCCCATGTCTCTGAAGAACTGAAGAACCGCGTATTGGCGGCGGCGGTGGCGCTGGACTATCAGCCAGCCTATTTGGCGCATGGCTTGCGCCGCGGGCGCAGCAACTCGGTAGGATTTTTGGTGGGCACCATCGCCAATCCGGTTATCTCCACCATATTCGAAGCGGCGGCGGAAGCGCTTTCCACCGAGGGCTTCACGATAACTTTGGTTTCGTCACGCAATCAGGCGGAGCTGGATGTCGCCTGTTTGCGCCTGCTCGCCAGCCGCCAGGTCAGCGGCTTGATGGTCTCGTCAGCGGCGGAAGCGCCCGAGCCAGCGCGGGAACTCATCGCGGAATTGGGCATCCCAACGGTGCTGCTTGACCGCGAAGCGAGCGCGGAAGCGCATGTACACGCGGTGCAGTCCGACCATGCCAGCAGCATCAAAGAAGCGGTCGCGCATCTCACCGAGCAGGGGCATCGGCAGGTCGCTTTTCTTGGGGGACCGGCGGATTTCTATCCGACGCGGCAGCGCTATGCCGCCTATCGCGATGCCTTGCGGGCGTTGGACTTGCCGCGCCGGCGGGAGCTTTGCCGCTTCACCTCTTTCACCGAGCGCGCCGCGTATGCCGAGGCGCTGCTGCTCTTGCGGAGCGCGCCGCCGCCATCAGCGTTGATTGTGGCGGGCAATATCATTCTCGCGGGCGCGTTGATGGCGCTGCAAGACCTCAGCCTGGTGGTCGGGCGGGATATCGCCCTGGTCGCCTGTGACGATATTCATCTGACGCGGCTGTATCGGCCGCCCATCACCGCCATCCGCCGTGATTTGAAGCTGCTGGGCGCGACGGCGGCGCGCCTGCTATTGCAAGGCATGCAGGAGGGCGCGGGCGCGGCGGAGCGCGTCATCACCTTGCCGACCGAGCTGACGCTGCGCGAATCGACGCAATACGCGCCGACCCGATTGCCAAGCGCCCCCGCGGGCGGGGAGGAGTTCGCCGGCGTGGCGCTGGCGCGCTAGATTTTTTGGCTGCAGTGAGAGCGCGCCGGGCGCGCTCGATGCATTGTGGTGGACAATCATTCACTTGAGGAGGAAGAAATGTACAAAAGACTGCTTAGTTTGTTTGTTGTTGCGCTTTTGCTGCTGCTGAGCATCAGCGGCGCGCTGGCGCAGGATGAACAAGTGCTGCGGATTGCCACCGGGTCTTCCGGCGTGGCGAACTTCAGCTTCCAGATCCTTTCCGCTGGCGGCGACCAGCAGAATTGGATCACCTTCCAATCGGTGCCGCCGCTCTATTTTGATGTCGACTTCAACTTGCAGACTGGCTATTTCAACGACTGGTCGCATAACGAAGATGGCACTGTCTGGACCTTCAGCGTCGATCCCGAAGCGCGCTGGTCTGATGGCACTGGCATCACCGCGCAGCAGGTCATCGATTCCTGGCAGGTGCAAGCGGCGCCGCTCAACAGCGTTGGGCGCATCCGCACTTATTTGGGCAATGTCGCGGGCTTCGCCGAAGCGCGTGAGATGGCGGCGGAAGACGCGATGACGGTCGAGGTCAGCGGCTTGTCGGCGCTGGACGATGCCACCGTGCAGGTGGAGCTGGTGCTGCCCGACCCCGTCTTCTTCTGGCGCATCGCCACGGCGCACATGGCAATCGCCCGCGCCGAAGATGTCCTGGAGCATGGCTTCAACGAATTCTGGAAGCCGGAGAACAACCCCATCGTCAACGGTCCTTTCATCCTCACCAGCTTTGATGCCGACCAGCAAACTGCCGAGCTGACGCCCAACCCGGAATGGTGGAAAGACGGTCCGCTCCTGGATTCGGTCAGCTTCATTTTCGTGCCCGACCAGCAGATTGTCGGCACGATGGCGCTCAACGACCAAATTGACGCCAGCCTGGCGGCGGCGCCTTCGGTGCTGCGCGCGCAGATGCCGGATTATTTCCGTCAGTTTGACGCCATCGGCTTCAACACCTTCTGGATGCAGCCGACGCGCGAACCGACCAATGACCCGAAAGTGCGCGAGGCGCTTATCAAGTCGGTCGATTGGAATGCCGTCTTCCAAGCGGCTTTCCCCATCGAAGGCAGCGGTGTGATGACGACGCAAACCCTGGACGACATCGTAACCTGCCAGAACGCGGACGCCACTGGCTACCCCTATGATGTCGAAGGCGCACAAGCCGCCCTGGCAGAATCCAGCTATGGCAGCGCCGAGAACCTGCCCAAGCTGCGGGTTACGCCGCGCGGCAGCAACGAGTTCAACAACCGCGCTTTGCAAGCCGTCATCGAATTCTGGCGTCAGAACTTGGGCATTGAAAATGTCGAATTCCAGCAAGACCCCAACAGCTTCGGCGATGACTTCGACAAGATCAACCTGAGCCGCGACGATGTGGTCATCCGCTTCCCCGATGCCGCCACCTATATGTGGGCGGCGGGGCACTCGTCGGGTCCAGTCGCCAGCAGCTCCATGCTGAACGGCTACTATAACGAAGCGCTGGAAGCGGCGGTTGACGAAGCGCTGACCCTGGCACCGGACGATCCGCGGCGCTGTGAGCTGGCGCTGGAGGCGCAGGCGCAATACGAAGGCGACTATGTCATCATGCACTTCGGCAAGCCGCTGCGCACCGCCAACGCCCGCGAGCATGTCAAGGAATACTACAGCGGTCCCGATGTCAGCGTAATCGAACCGTGGAAGATCTATATCGAGCGCATGTAGCTCGCTTCGCCCTACTCCCCTGCCCTCAGTTTGGGGCAGGGGAGAATACTCCCTCTCTCGTTTTGAGGGAGGGATTTGAGGGGCGATAAGGAAATTGCCGTGGCATCCTTTTTATTGATACGCCTCTTGCGCTGGACCGTTGGGCTTTTCC
The DNA here is from genome assembly GCA_022825675.1 of Anaerolineae bacterium. Lineage (GTDB taxonomy): Bacteria > Chloroflexota > Anaerolineae > Aggregatilineales > Phototrophicaceae > UBA6055. The sequence continues at coordinate 78,065 of JAJDWK010000096.1, forward strand.
TCATCCTGTTCGTAACTTACGGCATGATGTTTTATGGCGCTGGCGACCCCATCCGCATGATGTTCATCCAGGGCGAAGATTTCGATAGCGAAGACGAAGCGGTCATGCTGGCGCTGCGCAAAAAATATGGCTTGGACGAGCCTTTCATCGTGCAATTTGGCAATTACCTCAACAACCTGGCGCGAGGCGATTGGGGGCGCTCGATTCGGCTGCAAGTTGACCGTCCCGTGTTGGAAATCGTCCAGTTCCGCCTGCCGATATCGATGCAGCTGGGCTTCGCCGCCACCGCCATCGGCGCGGTGCTTGGCATAGGCTTGGGCATCATCGCCGCGCTGTATCACAACCGCTGGCTGGACCGGCTGATAATCAGCACGGTGTTGTTCATCAATGGCATCCCGGTATTTGTTGTCCTGCCGATGATGCTGCTGCTGCTGGTGCTGCAGCTCAAGCTCATTGATGTGCCTTATGGCTGGAGCGGCTTGTTTCATATCGATGCCTTCTTGCCGGTCGCGGCGATATCGATTGGCATATTGCCCATTATCGTGCGCCAGACCCGTTCCGCGATGCTGGAAGTGCGCAGCCAGCTGTATGTGCGCACCGCCCGCGCCAAGGGCATGCCCGAATCGCGCATAATCCTGCGGCACATGCTGCGCCCGGTGCTGACGCCGGTGGTAACAACGCTCGGTCTCGTCATGATAAGTCTCATCAACGGCTCGCTTTTTGTGGAATACATCTTAAATACACCCGGCTTCGGCTTGCTGACAATTGAGGGCATCAAGAAAGTTGATTATCCCATCATCATGGCGGTGGCGGTGGTCGGCACTTTGATTATTTTCGTCAGCAATTTCCTGGTCGATATCCTCTACCCGATATTGGACCCGCGCGTGAGGGCGCAATGAAAAAGCCAGCGGCTTTGCCCATGCGCTCCCGCGTTGTTGATGACAAGAGCCTGGCGCTGGGGCGGCAGCGCAGCCTGTGGCAGGACGCGGCGCGGCGCTTCCGCCAGAATTGGCTGGCGGTCGGCGGCTTGATTGTGGTGATAGTCTTCCTCGTTTTGGCGATAGTTGGTCCGCATATCGCGCCTTACGATTTCCTGGAGCAGAATATCGTCAAAGCCTTCCAGGGTCCTTCTGCCGAGCACTTCCTGGGCACGGACGACCTGGGGCGGGATGTCTTCAGCCGCATGCTGCATGGCGCGCGCACCGCCGCTTTGGTCGCCTTTTTCACCACTTTTATCAGCCTGGTCATCGGCATATTGGTGGGCGCCTGGTCGGGCATTCACGGCGGGCGCATTGATGAATTGCTGATGTGGTTCAGCGATTTGATTCAAGCGATGCCGGGCTTGCTTTTGGTCATCCTCATCAACACCACCTTGCGCCGCCCGGTCATCAACGCTTTTGACCAAATGTATATGCAAACGCGCAATCCTTTTTTTCTTAATACGCTATGGCTGGATTATGTGCTGGTTTTCAGCGCGCTGGCGCTTATCGCCTGGCCTGGCTTGGCGCGTTTGATACGCGGGCAGGTTATGAGCATCAACGAAGAAGATTTTGTGCTGGCGGCGCGGGCGCTGGGCGCATCGGAATGGCATATCATGCTGCGCCATGTCGTGCCCAACGCCATGGGACCGCTGATTGTCGCCGTAACCGCCAGCATGGGCGGCGCGGTCACGCTGGAAGCGGGCTTGAGCTTCCTCGGCATCGGCATCCAGCCGCCCAACGCCAGCTGGGGCTCCATGCTGGAAGAAGGCAGGCGCTTGTGGCAGGTCTTCCCCCATCTCATGCTGATACCGGCGGCGACCATCGGCATAATTCAAGTCGCTTTTGTTTTCCTCGGCGATGGCTTAAATGATGCCCTCGATCCGCGCCGCAATAGCTGAGCCGCGCTGCCGGGGCGCGCTGATGCCAGCATGGTCCCGCGCTGTCCCGCCGCGATTCCGCGCTATTGCGCCGCCGCCGCTTGCCGATAAGAATAGGCGGCGGCGCGCTGGCAGCCCCGTCAGCCGCGCCCAGGCAGATGCAGCCCTTGGGAGAGCCGCCAACATGACGCGACCGGTACGACTCACAGCGGTGCTGAACCATGGCGATTCCCTGGCGCAGTGGCAGACGGCCGGCTTGCTCAAGGTGCAATCGGCGCTTTTGCGGGAGTTCCAAAAGCTGGGCATGGAAATCACGCTGGTCAGTTTTGGCGGGCGCGAAGAGCTGGAGCTGGCATCGCAACTGCCCGGCATGAAAATCCTCTGCAATCGCTATGGCTTGCCCGCCAAATTCTACGCCCGCCGCCTGCATCAGCTGCACACGCGGCAGCTGATTAAGTCGGATTTGGTGCAAACGATTGACGCGGCGGGCATCGCGGTGGCGCTGCGCATCGCCTGGGCTTGGCAAATCCCCTTGGTATACCGTTTCGGCTTCGTCTTATCCTGGACGCGGCGGCGCACACTCCCCGACGACACCGTGATTATCAACAAGCTGGAGAATGCGGAGCGGCGGGGCGTTTATATGGCGGCGCATGTCATGGCGCCGACGCACAATATCGCGCGGGAAATGGCGCGTTTGGCGCCGGGCGCGGCGGATAAAATCACCGTTATGCCCAATTTTGTGGATACCGAGCGCTTTAAGCCACTGCCGCTGGAGAAGAAATTTGACCTGGTTTATGTCGGGCGCACCTCGCTGGTCAAGAATTTGTGGGCGCTGTTGGAAGCGGTTGAAAAGCTGGATGTCAGCCTGGCGCTGGTTGGCGGACCGCTGCCGCGAGAGCTGGGTACGCGCTATGACCAAATGGCGCCGCTGAAAGCGCGCTTCGGCGATCTTGATGGCAGGCTGCACTGGTTTGGGCGCGTCCAGCAGGAAGAGCTGCCGCGCTACATCAACCAGGCGCGCGCCTTCATCTTGTGCTCTTTCAGCGAGGGCAATGCGCGCTCGATGCTGGAAGCGATGGCATGCGGCATGCCCGTCATCGGCACCCGGGTGCCGGAGCTGAAATATATGCTGGAACACGAGGTCAGCGGCTACCTCTGCGAGACGGACGCGGGCAGCATCGAAGCCGCCATCCGCGCCGTGCTGTCGCAGCCAAAGTTGATGCAAAAGATGGGCGCTAATGCCAGGCGCATCGCGCTGGAAGAGCATTCGCTGAGCCAATTGGCGCGGCGGGAATACACGCTGCTGGTTGAGCTGGCGCGCCGCCATCCCAGCGAGGCGGCGGCGGCGCGCTTCGCAAAATATCTGCTGCGCCGGCGGCGTCTGCCGCCGCTGCCCGAAGCCCAGCCCAATAGCTGATAAAGCCCCGCTTATCCGGGCTATTCGCCAAAGGAAAGGAAGCACGATGTTTGATAAACCATGGACGGGCGTTTTGCCGGCGACGCTTTGCCCCTTTAACGACGATGATTCCATCGACGAAAGCGGCTTGCGCGCCTACGCGCAGTACCTCGCTTCGGTCGCTGGCATCACCGGGCTGGTCTGCAATGGGCATACAGGCGAGGTCATGTCCCTGCGCAATCACGAACGGGCGCGCGTTACCGAGATCATCGCCGATGAAGTCGGGCAGAAAGTGAAAATCGTCTCCGGCGTTTGCGCCGAAGGCAGCGATGAGGCGATTGCCCAGGCGCTGGCGGCAAAAGCTGTCGGCGCGGACGCCATTCTGCTGATGCCGCCGCACCATTGGCTGCGCTTCGGGCGCACCAGCGAGACCGCTGTCGGCTTCTTCCAGGATGTCGCCGCGGGCGCTGATATCGACATCATCGTGCACCAATATCCCGCCTGGACCAAAGCCGGCTACAGCCTGGCGGAGATGCTGGAAATGGTCAAGATTGACCGCGTCGTCAGTATCAAAATGGGCACGCGGGAGATGTCCCGCTGGGCGTATGATTATCGCAACCTAAAAGCCGCCGCGCCCGATGTCAGCATCATCAGCTGCCTGGACGAATACCTGCTGGTTACGCTGCTGGATGGCGCGGATGGCGCTCTCGTTGGTTTTGCCGGCTTCGTGCCCGAGCTGATAACGGGGCTGGTGCGCGCCGCGCTCAGTGGCGATTTGGCGGAAGCCAACCGCATCCAAAATCAGGTGCGCCCGCTGTCGCAGATTGTCTACCGCTTCGGCGAGCCCTCCAGCGACGCCCACCAGCGCATGAAATGCGCCATGACTTTGCTGGGCAAATTCCCCTCCATGCGCATGCGGCGGCCGATACGCCCGCTGCCAGAAAGCGAGATTGACCGCATCGCCGGCGAACTCAGCGCCGCGGGCTTCCCGGTTGTGGATGGGAAGTTCCGCTAGATGGCGCGCGGCAGCCTATACCCCAGCGAATCCCGCCGATTTGCCGATGCGCGCACCGGCGTGACGATACGGCAGGTTACCGACCAGCCGGCGATACATCATCACCCCTTTTTCATCGTGCCCGCGTATGATGACGCGATGGCGCGTCTGATTTTTGTGTCCCACCGCAGCGGGCAGCCCGAGATTTATGCGGAAGAACGGGCGACTGGCGCCATCGTGCAATTGACCGAGCGCGCTGGCATCGCCGAGTATTCGCTCGCGCCCTCGCATGATGGGCGTTATGTTTACTTCACGGCGGGCACGGGCGGCTTCCGCGTCAATACTGAGACTTTCAAAGAAGAACAGTTGCTGGATTTCGGCGCGATACGGCTGCGGGAGGCGGGCATGGTCGCCGATGCCATGGGCACAACCGCGCTCAGCTTTGATGACCGCTATTGGGCGCTGCGCTTTAGTGTGGATGGGCAGGCGAACCTGGCGGTCTTTGATACCGCCTCGGGCGATTGCCAGGTTATCCTGCAGCGGGATACCATCGCCCACCTGATGTTCTGCCCGGACGACAGCAGCCTGCTCTATTACGCTGGTCCCTTGAAGGACCGCGTGTGGGTCATCAACCGTGATGGCAGCGGCAACCGCCGCCTCTATCAGCGGCAGCCGGGCGAATGGATCACACATGAAGTGTGGCTGCCCGGCAGGCGGGAGCTGGCATTTGTGGATTGGAAGCGCGGCATCCGCGCCATCCAAGTGGACAGCGGCGCGGAGCGGCGGGTCGCGTCTTTTAACGCCTGGCATGCCAGCCCCAACCGCGCCGGCAGCTTGATGGTCGCCGATACCAACTTCCCCGATATTGGCATCCAGCTCTTTAACCCGCGCGCTGGCGGCGGCGAGACCGTAACGCTCTGTTACCCCGGCGCCAGCAATGTCGGCGCGCATTGGGGCGGTCCCTTCCCTTATGAGCAGGGTCCTATCCCCGTGTACGCGCCGCAGCATACGCATCCGCATCCATCCTTTTCCCCCGATGGCAACTTGGTTGTATACACCAGCGACTGCAGCGGCAGCGCGCAAATTTATGAAGCGGAAATCCCCGAAACATTATTGGAAAGGCTGACAAATGGCACTGGCTGACCCGCTCGCCGTCGCCCTAATCGGCACGGGCAATCGCTCGCGCAGCACTTACAAACCGATTTTTGACTATCTCAAACCCTGGGTGAAAATTGTCGCCGTCTGTGACCCGGTGCGGGCATCGGCGGACGAGTTCGCCGCGTCTATCGGCGTGCCCGCATTTTACGACTTAAACGAATTGATAGCGGCGCGCCCGATGGAAGCGGCATTTGTCGTCAGCCCCATCCCCTCGCATCACAGCATTTGCTGCAGCCTGCTCGCGCAGGGCATTCATGTCAATGTCGAGACCAGCATGTGCAGCTTGCTGGCGCAAGCGCGGGCGATGGTGGACGCGGCGCGGGAGAGCGGCGCGATCCTGCGCATTGCCGAGAATTTTTTCCGCTTCCCCTTCGACCGCATGATGAAACTCATCGCCGCCGATGGCTATGTCGGCGCTATCAAACGCCTGACCTGCTGGCAGGACCATACCGGCTACCACAACAACTCGCGCTGGATCCACTTTTTCGGCGCGCATCCGGTCGCCGTGCAGGCGATTGCCCACACGATGCCGACAGTCGGGCATTATCAGCTGGCGCACCGCTATTATGAATCGGAGCGCTATCGGGCGCATTTTTACTGGTTCCCCGATGATGCTTTGGTGATTGACCACGCCGGCAATATCAAAAGCATGCTGGGGCGTTATCCGCGCCCGGGCTATACCGAGCTGGCGGGGGCGCGTGGCGCTATCGTGCAGCAGGCGGCGCCCGGCTGGCAGGGGGTGGGCGAGGTGCGCTATTGCAGCGAGGAGGCGCTGGCGGCGGGCGGGCGGCATGACATCAGCCACCCGATTGTGCATGTCAGCGATGGGCGCGATTGGCTGTCTTCCCATGTTGATTTGCCGGGGAGACGCGTGGAATATGTCAATCCCTATCAGCTGGGGGCGGGCGCGAGCAACCGCCGCACTTATTACAGCGCCGCCGTCATCAGCCACATCGTGGACTTCGCCGAGACTGTGCGCGGGCTGCGGCAATCCGAATACAGCGATGAAGACGCGCTGATGGCGATGGTGATGGAGGTGGCGACGCGGGAATCAGCGCGGCAGGCGGGCAAGCGGCTGACGTTGCCGCTGACGGGCGAGCTGGAATCGGAAGCGGCGCTGCGGGCAGAGCAGCGGCAGCTTTATGGCGTCGACCCGCTGGACATTGAAGGCATGCTGGCAATAAGCTATCCGCGTCCCTAGCGGGACAATTATTGGGCGTTTCAGCAAAACGCCCCTGCATTATCTCCTTTTTCTGCAAATTTGCAGAAAAATCTCTGTGCCCTCTGTGTCTCTGTGGTGAATACTATTTTGATGCAATTGCCCTGATTCTCCCATAATCCCGCTTGATATTGGCTGGCTTATGCGCTATACTCGTTTGCAACTTTACGAAATCGATTTCGATTCTGTCTGAGTGTACGGGGAACTTAGCAGAAATGCCGGTTACCATCAATGATTTGTCGCGGAAATTGGGGCTGTCCCGCTCGACCGTGTCCAAAGCCTTAAACGACCGCGGCGATGTCTCCCTGGTGACCAAGCGGCGGGTGCGCCAAGCGGCAAAAGCCTTAGGCTATCAACCTTCCGCCGCCGCCCGCAACCTGCGCCGCCAGCGCACCGACAAAATCGGCTTGGTGCTGAATTATCCCTTTTACCGCGTGTCCGACTTTTTGGCTGAGCTTATCCCGGGCATGGCGACCGCCGCCGAGGCTTCCGCCTACAATCTCATCCTGTATACCTCTTTGGCGGGCAACGCCCAGCGCGTGAAAAGCCTCTGCCGTTCCCGCGAGCTTGACGGCATCGTCATCGCCTGGCCCCAAGCGCTGGGCGAGACGGTCGCTCTGTCGCGCCTGTTGGCGGAAGAAGAAATGCCGCATATATTTTTGCCGCGCCGCCTGCCGCGGGCGGATTTGTCTTATGTCGCCACTGACCACGAGAGCGGCGCGCGCATGCTGACCGAGCATCTGCTGCAGTTGGGGCATCGGCGCATCGGCTTTGTGCGCCTGCCCGAAGTCTACGAGACCGATGCCGACCGCCACGCCGGCTATGCAAAAGCGCTGAAAGCAGCGGGCATCGCTTATGCTGACGAGCTGGTGCTGGCGGCTGATTCCAGCGCCGCCGATTATGGCGAGCGTTCCTTCACTGCCTTCATGCGCCTGGATGAGCCGCCGACAGCCATCCTCTTCTTCACTGACCCAATGGCAATCCGGGCGCTTTCGCATGCGCGCGAGCGCAATATCCGCGTGCCGCAGCAGCTTTCCATCGCCGGCTATGATGGCATTTTGCCCTCCGGCGTAACCGTGCCCTCGCTGACGACGGTGCGGCAGCCAGCGGCGCACATTGGCAAGCTGGCAGTCGAGAGCCTGCTGGCGCTGATTGCCGATGGCAGCCGCGAAGCACGCCAGCATATCTTGCCGGTGGAACTTATCGCGCGCGGTTCAACCGCGCTGGTGCCGGGGCTGGCTTCATGAAAGCGCCAGTCGATTTTGGAAAAGGTGGCAGACGTTTGCGAGCAAGCGCGCCTTTTTATCGTTCAAGCAAAGTTTAGCGCTCCAAGGAGAAACTTATGCGCAAGTACCTCATTATTCTGTCCCTGCTGGGTCTGCTGATTGGCGTCCCGGCATTCGCCCAGAGCGGAGACGCCTGCACAATCGAGGCACCGGCCGAGCCGGTAACCCTCGAGATGATTAGCTGGCCCTTCGCCATCACCGAATTTTACGGCGCCGAGATGGAAGCCTGCAGCGAAATTGACAACCTCACCATCAACACCAATTTCCTGGATTCCTCGTCATTGCAAGAGCAGGTGCGCCTGGCGCTTTCCGCCGGCGGCGATTCACCTTATGACATCTTGCATGGCGCCAACGGCCAAATCGCCGAATGGGGCGCGCCCGGCTGGGTCATGCCGCTCAACGATTTGATCGACAAATACCGCGACGAATATGACCTTGACGACATCCCGCCGGGCTATTGGGAGAGCGGCAGCTACAACGGCAACATTTACGGCATCCCGGTCGTGGGCAATACCTTGCATTTGGTCTATCGCACCGATGTCTTCGAAGAGAATGGCTGGGCAGTGCCCGATACCTACACAGAGCTTATCAACTGGTGTGATGAAGTCGGCTTGGGCAACCCGGATTGGGAATTGATTTACGCGATGGATGTCTCGCGCTCACGCGCCTGGGAGCTGGAATTTTTCATGCTGCTGCGCGCTATGGGCGGCGACTATCTCGGTGATGACAATATGCCCGCCTTCAACAGCGATGAGGGTTTGGCTGCCGTCGATTTGATGATCGATACTGTCAACCACTGCGTTGGCGAAGATGGCGTCGCTTACGGCTTAAACGAAATCCAAGTGGCGATGGGCAACGGCGGCTTGCCGCTGACCAAGATTTGGGCGAGCCGCGCCGCCACCATGGCGGACCCCGAGCGCACCGACCTGGGCGATGTCATCGGCTATGCGCCCGCGCCCCGCGTGACAGAAGATGGTCCCCGCGCCGGCTCCGCCTGGCTGGATTTCTATTTCATCCCGACCAACACCAGCAACGACCCGGACCTGATTTTCCAGGTGATTATGGAGACGGTTGACGCCGCCAGCCAGCAAGCTGCCGCCGCCGTCGGCTCGACAACGCGCAATTCCGCCGGCGAATATGGCGGTCCCTACTTGCCCGCCGCCAATGCCACCATCGGCAACGGCATCGGCAATTATGCGGTCAACCCGGCCATCACCATCGCCATCGCCAAGCTGGAGCAGTATCTGCCGCTGGTATGGCCCGGCGATATGAGCGCGGAAGAAGCGTTGGAAGCCGCCGCCGCCGATTACATCACCGAAGCGACCGCCCAAGGCTATATCGAGGGTTAAGCAATTGAAACTGGCGTTTTACACCGAGCGGTGAAGCTCGGTGTAAAGCCCTTGTCATTAGCCCTCTGGCAAATCCATGAGCGGAAGACCAGGTGCCGGCTCCATGCCCAACTCCGCTTCTAACGCTGAAAGTCGTTCGCTGATTTGCCGCATAAAGCCGCGTTCAGAGTCAAAGAGCATGGTGTAGCCAGCCACCGCGGGAGCGATGTAGGCAAAAACGAGGAGCAGGAGCGCGCAAATTGCAGCTGCCACTGAAAGCATTTGAAGGCTTGCCCTTCGATTGCGAGGCTTTGCGCCGACCTTGTGATTCATAGGGTTTTCTCCTGATACAACTTGTGAAGAAGCGCTGTCCCAACGCCTTAAGAAGTTGGCACAGCGCGCAGGAAGACAACGCTAATGGCAGCGCCCGTCGTAGTAAATCTCACACCAATGATAGAATTTCATCGCGCGCCCCATTGTTGCTGGCGTACTTGCCGTTGGGGCATCCAGCCACCAAAACATACCCGGATAATACCGATAGTAAAAGTAGGTCCGCCCATGTCCGGCTTGCCAGTAGGACTTGACGCGATCGCGCGCGCTCAGGTTCTCACGCAAGTTACTAGCACAGACGTCATCCATCGCTCCGTTATAAAATGGATTGTGGAATGGTGTCCCGCGATTTGGATCCGAGCACTTGTAATGGCTCGAATAGAAATCAGGAGGAGCAAGTACAGAGGCAGCTTCCGGCGTCAAGAATCGAGCACGCAGTGACTGATTCCTCCGAAACTGTACATTGTTTGCCTTATGTCCAGAATGACAGACCCATCTTGTTGTCTCGTCGTAATAGCCACGCTCAACATCTGCTCTTGACGCCGCGGGGCCACAGCCTAATGGCTCGGAACTGCCATTGCCGCTACTTGAAGCTGCAATTACTTCCGAAATCGAGTTATAACGAGTACCTTGGAATGATATGTTGCCCTGTTGAGCTGAAATCGAGGATATCAGGATCAGCGAAACGCTCAAACTCACGACAAGTTTCGTTAGCATGGTGGAATCCCTTTCAGTTTTGTATACGCAACCTATACACAGGAGACAGGCGCAGGTATCAGATAAAAAGAAAACTAGGAAATTGCAACAAAGCAGCGCGAACAATTAGCAACTGAGATGCAAGATAAAAACTCTGCCCGTGCCAAAGGCATAAGCCTATGAACCGCAACAGTTTCTTCGCCTTTGCCTCGCCCAGCATCCTCATCATGCTGGCGCTGATGGTCCTGCCGCTGTTGATGGCGATCTTCCTCAGCTTCCAGTATCTGACCTTCCGCAACATCACGGCGCCGGAGTTTGTCGGCTGGCGCAACTTCAGCGAAATCCTGGGGGACGCGCGCTTCTGGCGCTCTTTTAATTTCACCGCCCTCTATATCGCCATTGTTGTGCCCAGCTGGGTCGTCATCGGCTTCATCATCGCCCTATTTCTCGATCAAGTCTCGGGCTTCGCGCGCGGGCTGTATCTGTCGATATTTCTGCTGCCTTTCATCATCGTGCCCATCATCGGCACCATCATGTTTAAGCAGCTGTGGGAGCCATCGGGCTTGCTGACCTGGATCTATCAAGAGCTGACGGGCACGCGCTTCCGCGTCAACGAAACTTCCGTCAAGACTTTGATTATCCTCTTCGGCATCTGGTATGTTACGCCATTCACCATTGTCGTTTATTTCGCCGGTTTGCAGACTTTGCCGCCCGAGATGATAGAAGCCGCGTCTATCGATGGCGCCAGCCGCCTGCAAAAAATCCGCCATATCGTCATCCCCTATGTCAGCTCGCTGACGGTATTTATCCTGCTCTTTTCCATCATGGATTCTTATCGCGTCTTTGACAGCGTCTTTGTACTTTCCGAGCTAAATCCGCAATTCAAAGCCGATACTGTCATGACTTATACCTTCCTCACCGCCATGCAGGTGCAGCGGCTGGGCAAAGCCAATGCCATGGCAATCCTCACCGTCATCGGCATTATGGTTGTGCTCGTGCCCTTCCTCTATCTGATGTACAAAGAACAAATCGCGGAGCGCTGATATGGACCGAGTTACCAGCCGCGGGGGGCGGCTTTTCATCCACGCCGTGCTGCTGCTCTTCGCCATATACAGCCTGGTGCCATTCTTTTGGACGACGCTGCAATCCTTCAAGACTTTCAAAGACGCCTTTTCGCGCGTGCCGATCTTTATCTTCCAGCCCACTTGGAAGAATTATCAAGAAGTTTGGATCCGCTCGCTGCCCGAGGCGGGCTCGACAGTTGGCTATTTCATATTGCTGGCGGCGCTGGCGCTGACATGCCTGCTTCTCTTCGCGCGGCATATCCCAATCCGCTCCAGCTGGCTCGCCATCGGCTGCCTGCTGGGCTATGGCTTGCTGCTGTGGGCAATCCCGCAACTGGTCTATATGCAGAAGTATTACAAGTATTTCATCAACACGATTATCGTTACTGTGTTCACGATTTTGATATCCATCAGCATCGGCTGCTTGGCGGGTTATGCGCTGGCGCGTTACGCGGGCATGGCGGCAGTTGTGATTTTGATTGCGGCGCTGGCTTTCCGCGCCTTGCCGCGTTTGGCATTTGTGCTGCCCTATTTTTGGATTGGCTCACTGCTGAACCTGCTCGATACCCATATTCTGGTCATCGTGGCGCTGGTGGCGGTGAACCAGCCCTTCACGATTTGGATGCTGCGCAGCTTTTTTATGGAAGTGCCGAAGGATCTGGAAGAATCGGCGATGGTGGATGGCGCGAACCGCTTGACTTCCTTTATTCATGTCATCGTGCCGGTCGCCTGGCCCGGCATCATCTCGACGGCGCTTTTTACGCTGCTGCTGGCGTATAACGAATTCTTGCTGGTGCGCGTGCTGACGCAAACCAACTGGACGCTGCCAGTGGCGATCTCCCGCTATACCGGCGCGGAAGACCCGGCGCAGCTCACTTTGGCGGCGGCGGCATCAGTCTCGGCGACCATCCCCATCATCGTGGTAATCCTCTTTTTTCAAAAGCACCTGGTGCGCGGGCTGGCGGCAGGCGCGGTGAAGGGCTGATGCCGCGCCCGCAGCGGCGCATTCTTATTCTAAAAAGCTGGAAACAGCTCAGGAGAAGCTCATGGCGAAGTCGCAGGCGCAGCAAAACCGAGAACTCATCAGCGCATATTGGGAAGCGCTGGACGGCGCTGATGCCCAAAGCGCCGCTGACATTATCAAGCGGCATAGCGCCGAAAATATCGCCTGGCATGGTCCCAAGCCTTACGATGACATCCAGGGCGCTGACGCGCTTATCGAGCGCTTTTGGCAGCCGCTGCGGCGCGCCTTCCCGGATTTGCGCCGCCGCAGCGATGTGCTGCTGGCGGGGCGCTACCGCGATCAAGATTGGGTGAGCGCCAGCGGCTATTTTCACGGCACTTTCGGCGACGATTGGAATGGCATCGCCGCCACTGGCGAGCGGACTATGATCCGCTTCGGCGAGGTGATGGCGCTGGCGGGCGGCAAGATCGTCAAGACCTATTTCTTGCTCGACCTGATTGATGTGATGCAGCAAGGCGGCTTTCAACTGGGCTGGCAGGCGCCGGCTATCGAAGGGCTCCGCCCCAAAGTTGCGATTGGCAGCGGCATTCTCAACAGCGAGCAGGACGCCGCCGAGTCCCGCCAAACGCTGCTCTTGGTGGAGGCGATGCTTTTTGGGCTGGTGCGCAAAGACCAGCCGATGGCGCTCTATTGGGATGAGGCGATGACTTGGAACAGCCCCAGCGGCGTAGGCAGCGCCCGCTCCCTCGCCGAATTCCATGAGAGGGTGCATAATGTCTTCCTCACGGGTTTGAGCGGGAGCTGGACGGGCTCCCACAATGCGCGCTATGCTGAGGGGCGCTTTGCCGTTTCCACTGGCTGGCCCAGCCTGGTCGCCGTGCACGATGGCGTGTTTCTGGGCTTCCCGCCCAGTGGCAATACGCTGCGCTGGCGCATCATGGACTTTTGGGAGCGCGTCGGCGGCAAGCTCATGAACAACTGGGTGCACATCGATATGATCAACATCTTCCAGCAGATTGGCGTTGATATTTTCGACTTGTATCAGCAGCATCGGCGTGACAAGGAGCGGCAGGGGGGCTGAGCGATGGGGCAGACGCAGGTGGAAGACGCTAGCAAGGCAGCGGCTTCTCATGTTGACGCAAATGAGCCGCTAGCCATCGCCCATGGCGCTGGCATCATGCCGGGGGATTTTTCGATTTCCTTGGCGGCGAAGGGCGGCGTCGACAGCCTGCTGCGCCAACCGGCGCTGGAACGCGCCCAACCCATGCGCGGCTTTGAGCCGACTTACAGCGATATCATCGATTACATCGTGCGCATCACCCACCGCATTTGGGAAGAAAAAGACATCGGCTATATCTACGATACCTACCGCCACAACTCGCGGGTTTATGATGATTTCGGCTTGCAATATGGCAACGAAAAAATAGTCGCCGATACCGCCCATACCATCAACGCCTTCCCCGATATCCGCCTGTATGCGGACGAGATAATCTGGGCGGGCAACGATGCCATCGGCTTCCACACTTCGCACCGCACCGTCATCAGCGGGCATAACACGGGATACAGCAAATTTGGCGCGCCCACCGGCAAAAAAGTACTGCTTTGGTGCATCGCCAATTGCGTCTCGCTTGAGAATGAAATCTTCGCCGAATGGGTCTGTTATGATACCGCCGCGCTCATCCAGCAGCTGGGATTTGACCTGCGGGAAATGGCGCGGACATTGGGCAACGAGCGCGGCGCAATTGCTGACGATGACCCGCGTTTTGGCGAAGCCGAGCGCCTGCCCGGGCAAGGCAAGCCCGCGTATCTGCCAGCGCCTGAGGCATCCGCCCGCTTTGATGTCGAAGAGTTTGCGCGCCGCGCCTGGCACAATATCTGGAATCGGCGCAGCCTGCGGGAAGTGCGGCGCGTCTATGCGCCCTCCCTGCGCTTCCGCGGCAGCACGGGGCGCGCCTTCGGCGGGCGCGGCGAATACCAGTCCTTCATCTTGAGCTTTTTGGCGCTTTTCCCCGATTTGACGGCGCGGGTGGACGACATCTATTGGATGGGCAATGATGCCGATGGCTATCTCGTCTCGACGCGCTGGAGCATGCAGGGCACGCACCGCGGCATGGGCATTTATGGCGCGCCCAGCGGACGCCGCGTCCAGCTTTGGGGCATCACGCAGCAGGAAATCAAAGACGGGAAAATACAAAAAGAGTGGATGCTCTTCAACGAATTTGATGTGATGATGCAGATTTTCCGCGATTGAAGTGGCGGGCTCGGCAGCCAGTGCGCAGAAGAGGCAGTATGCCAGCAAGCATTCACAACCACAACAAAGAACGCATCGCGCCATTGCGCGCCGCTTTGTACGACATTGATCCGGCGCGGCTGCGTCAGCAACTGGCAGCGGTCTTCGCGCCTGATTGCAAGATTCAGCTCGCCTCGCCCTTTGAGCACATCGCGGGACCTGCCGAGCTTCATGAACGGGTCTATGCGCCGCTGCTGCGCGCCATCCCGGATTTGGAGCGGCGCGATTTCATCGTGATGGCGGGGCATTCCCCCGGGCACTGGAGCGGCGACTGGGTCGGCTGTGGCGGGCATTATCTGGGCGTATTCGAGCAGCCCTGGCTGGATATCCCGCCGACGCAGCACCTGGTTTCCATGCGCTATCACGAATTTTTCCGCTTCGTTGATGGCGTCATCGTCGAAATGCAAGCGCTTTGGGATATCCCCGCCGTGATGATGCAAGCTGATGCCTGGCCCCTGTCACCGAGCCTGGCGCCGGATTGGTCAATCATCCCGGGACCAGCCTCCAATGACGGCATCATCAGCGCGCCGCACAATCCAGAAAAAGCGGCAACGAGCGTGCAGCTGGTCATGCAGATGCTGAAAGCCTTGCGCAACTCGCCCAAGGGGGTCGCCGCGATGGAACTGGACCGCTATTGGCACCCCAAGATGATGTGGTATGGACCGGCGGGCATCGGCTCCATGCGGCGCATAAGCGGCTTCCGCCATTGGCATCAGACGCCATTTCTAAAAGCCATGCCCGACCGCTTCGCCTTCCTCGAGAATGGCGTCATGTTCGGCGATGAAGACTATGTCGGCTTCACCGCTTGGCCCGGCGGGCAGTCGACGCTGGTGGGCGATGGCTGGCTGGGCATCGCGCCCTCGGGGCAGAAGCTGACGCGGCGCAGCCTCGATTTTTGGCGCTGTGAAGCGGGCATGGTGCGCGAGAACTGGGTGCTGGTGGATCTGCTGCATATCTACGACCAGTTGGGCGTGCATGTCTTCGAGCGGATGCGCGAGCTCACGATTGCGCGGCAGCGCAACGCGCCCCGCGTTTAACCCGCCTGCAAACAGGCAGGGTCCTTTCGTTACAGCGCCCCTGCGTGATGAAATTATGCCCCGCGCAGGCGCTCGGACTGCAAATCCACAGTGCGCGCGCCATCAATGCCGACGCAGACATTCACCAGAGGCCGCCCTTCCCATTCGGGCAGGATGCGGCGACCGGTGGCGGGCCAAGTTTTGCCCCGCCCCAAGCCCCGCGTGCCCACGCGAATGGGCCAGCGCCGCAGCTTAAACAGCTCGGGCGCCAGCAGGTAGGCGATGGCGCTGGAATCGTGCGAGAAGAGGCCCCCGACATCGTAGTTGGCTTCGTAATAGCGCTGATAATGGGGCACGATGCGCGCGATATGCGCGGACATAGGGTTGCCGTGTTCCGCATAATCGGCGATATGCGCCGGCGTGATGTGGGCGCGCAGGGTAACATCCAAGCCGACCATGGTCACTTGCCAGCCCGCGCCGAAGACCAAATCCGCCGCTTCGGGGTCGTTGCGGATATTGGCTTCTGCCGCGGGGCTGGCATTGCCGGGGGCGAGGGCGTTGCCGCCCATCAGCACCACTTCCCGCGCCCAATCGGCGATGCGCGGCTCCAGCCGCAGCGCCAGGGCGATATTGGTCAGCGGACCGATGGGCACCAGCGTAATCTCGCCCGGCTGGGCGCGCAGCCGCTCAATAATGAATTCGGCGGCTGAGATATTCAGCGGCTTGCCTGTGGGCGCGGGCAAATTGACCTCCCCCTGGCCATCAGCGCCATGAACGGCGGGCACGGGACCGGCGAAGGGGCGGGTCAAAGCATCAGATGCGCCTGGCGCCACCGGGATATCGCCGCGTCCGGCGATTTCCAGCAGGTTCAGCGCATTTTTTGTCGCCAGCGCGGTATGCACATTGCCGAAGATCGTGGTCAGCCCGATGAGGTCCAGCTCTGGCGAGCAGAGGGCGAAGAAAATCGCCATGGCATCGTCCACGCCGGGGTCGGTATCGATTATGATTTTTCGGGGCATGGTCTCACTTTCCTTTGAAGTCACGGAAGTCTCAGGATATTTGTGGCCGCCAACAGCATCAGCCGGCGATGATTTTGACCTGCAGCTGACGGCGGCGCGGTCCATCAAATTCGCAGAACAAGACGCTCTGCGACCAGCCAACCAGCAATTCGCCGCCAGCAATCGCCAGCGTGACGCTATTGCCGACCAGGCTCGCCTTGATGTGCCCGGCGGCATCAGCGGGCGTGTCGTATTGATGCTGGAAATCGACACGGGTCGGCACCAGGCGCTTAAGCTCGGCGAGGATATCGGCGGGGGTGGCGGCATCCAGGTTGGAATTTAGGGTGATGCCAGCGGTGGTATGCGGCACGACCAGGGCGCAGATGCCCGCTTCTACGCCGCTCTCGCTGATAATCGTCCGCAGCTCGGCAGTTACATCCAGCAGCGTTTCGCCGGGCGGCGTTTCCAAGTCCAGTTTTTTTAGCATTTCCTTAGCCTTTTAATGCAATGCCCGTTTTCTGCTCGTCCAGGAGCTGCTGGATTTCGGCGCGCGTGGGTACATTGCGCCCAGCGCCGGCTTTGCTGACGCTGGCCGCGCCCATCGCATTGCTGATTGTGCCACAGTCCGCGGGTGAATACCCGTTTACTTCCGCCCAGATATAGGCGGCGGCAAAAGCATCGCCCGCGCCGATAGTATCCACCACCGCCGCCGGGAAACCGGGCAGCGCCAGGTCCAGCCCGCGCCCCAGCAGGTGGCAGCCGGCTGCGCCCCGCTTGAGCACAATGCGCAGCTGGGGATAGGCGCAGGCGAGACGGCGGCAAGCGGCGATATCGCTCTCGCCAGCGGCGACAAAACGGATCTCATCGTCCGTGAGAATCAAGGTATCGGCGGCATTCAGTACGCGCTCGACGCCCGCTTGCTGCAACTGCCCGAGGAAGGGACCGACATCCACATAGAGCGGGGTCGCCGCGCCTGTCAGCGCCGCCAGCACTCCCGCCACCAGCGGCTCCAGCCGCGTTTCGATCAAACTGTAGCCGGCGATAAAGACGGCATCCGCCGCTTCCAACTGGCGCGCCGCCGCCGCGGTGAACGGGATTGGCACGCTTTTGCCGTAATACCCAAGGAAGACATGGGCAGGGCGCTGCCTGTCGCTGAGCGCGATGACGGTTGTGCTGCTGCTGCCGGGCGGGATGAGCACGGCCGCGGTGTCGATGCCGCCCGCCGCCAGCAGTTGCAGCAGCATCCGCCCGGGCAAATCCGCGCCGACTGTGCCCAGCGCGGCCGCTTCCATGCCCAAATTGCGCGCCGCGTATAAGGTGGTGCAAGCGCCGCCCGGCTCAATCATGAGGCTTGGCGAAGTCTGATGCGCATCCGCCAGCAGCGGCAGACGCGCCTCCAGCAGCAGGTCGACGACCAAATCGCCCACGGTGACCAGGCGCTTAGGCATCGGCGCGGCGTTTCCTGACGAGCGCATTTAAACCGGCGGCAATCCTGGGCACATCGTATTGGCGGAAGACCTCATCGCGCTCCAAGACGGCGATGTCCGTGGGCGGTATCGCGTCAAAACCGGCGTATGCGCCCGCGATAGCGCAGGCGATGGCGCCGATGGTATCAGCATCGCCCGAGAGATTCGCCGCCAGGATGGCGGTTCGCTTGGGATCGCCCGCCGCCATCGCCAAAATGCCAAAGGCGGCACCGACTGTCTCCGGCACATTCAAGGTGGCGCCCACTTCGTCATACAGCCGCCGCAAGCGGCTGCGCTCAGAGCCTTTGCTGCGGACTATCGCCAGCGCCTGTTCAATTTTGAAGACAACCGAGCAGCCGAACCAGCGCCGTCCATGCGCCCGCCCCAGCGCCGCGCCCTTTTTGCCCGCCGCAATCACCGCGTCCAGCGAAGCGCCATCAACCAGCGCCATGGCGACCGCTGCCGCCACCGCCGCCGCGCCGGCGACGGCTGGCTGGGTGAAATGCGTCGGCATGCAGACTGT
>JAJDWK010000008.1 GCA_022825675.1 Anaerolineae bacterium
ATGCGCTCAAAATGGCGCTGATGCAGCGCGACAGCCGCGAGGCGCTGGTGCATCATAGCGACCGCGGAAGCCAGTACAGCGACCGGGCGTATCAAAAGCTGCTGTCGGACAATGGCATTCAGTGCAGCATGAGCGGTCTCGGCAATTGTTATGACAATGCGATGGTCGAGAGTTTTTTCGCCACGCTGAAGACAGAGTGTGCTCACAACCGTTTCGAGAGCATTGCCGAGGCGCGGCGCGCAATCGTCTACTACATAGAGGCTTGGTACAATCGCGAGCGTCGGCATTCGAGCTTGGGCTATCGTAGTCCCATGAGTTATGAAGGAGCGCAGCATTAGACAAGCCTACTGTCCACCAAAACGGGGGAAGATCATTCCATCTCGAAGCGCGTGCCCAGCGCTTTTGGCGGGTCGGAGCGCAGGAAGGCGCGCAAGCGGCGCTGCACCGCCCGCGGCATATATTGCAGCAATCTTTCGGTCAGCCCGCCGCTGACAATCAGCAGCGTTACAATCATCAGCAGCCAGGGCAGGGCATTAAGCAGCACGAAGGGGAAGTTGATCTCTTGCCCGAAGAGGAAAAGCCCGTTGGTTTGGATATTGCTGGATACGGCGCGCAGCGCGGCAAAAAGATAAGCGCCCAGCACCACGCGGAAGGGGTGCCAGCCGCCGAAGATGACGATGGCGAGCGCGATCCAGCCGTCGCCTTGCATCGCCGGCGGGCTGGACCAGCCAGGCTTGACATTCAGCGAATAGGCAGCGCCCGCCAAGCCCACCAGCGCGCCGCCCAGGAAGGTATACCAATAGCGCAGGCGCTGCACGCGCGCGCCGCGGGCATAAGCCGCTTGCGGGCGCTCGCCGATTGCGCGCAGGGTCAAGCCGCCGCGGCTGCGGAAGAACCAGAACCAGATGGCGAACATCAAAAAATAGCTGAAATAGACAAGCAGATTCTGGCGGAAGAGTACTGGTCCCAAAATCGGCAGCTCTTCCAACAGCGGGATGGACCAGCGCGTTATCTGCGGACCGGGGATGCGCGTGTAGTCCGCGCCCAAAAAGCGCGCCAGGTCGGCTGCCAGCAAGGTCAAGACGAAGCCGACCGCCACTTGATCCCGCCGCAGCTTGATGCTGGAGAAGGCGACCAGCAGCGCAATCAACGCGCCGACAAGCATCGCGGCGGCGATGCCCACCGCTATCTGCGCCGGGACATCAAAAATGCCGGCTTCCTGCGCTGTCCAGGCGGCGGCGAAACCGGTAACCGCCGCCAGCGCCAGGCTGCCATCCAAAGAGAGGTTGACGACCCCCGCGCGCTCGGTGATGGTCTCGCCCAAGCTGGCGATGACCAGCGGCGTGGCGGTGCCGATGATGCTGCCCAGGGTGTTGAGGAATTCGGGGTTCATGCCCTATCGCGCCCCCACCCCAAACCCCTCCCCAAAAATGAGGGAGGGGCTATTCTAGCGCAACGCGCATTCATTTCATCTCCCCTTCTCTCCGCTTGGGGGGTGGGGTGGAGGCTTGTTGTTCATCCGGCAATGTCCCCGGGAAGAAGACCTCGCGCGCGCCTTGGAACAGGATGACAAAGAGCACCAGCATGCCCTGCAGCACGCCCGCCAAGGACGCGTCCAGCTTGAGCGAGGGCGCGATTTGCAGGCGGGTGCTGCCCGTCAAAATCGCGGCGAAGGCGAAAGCAATCAGCGGCACCCAAAGCAGGCGGATGCTCAGCAATAGCACCACCAGCAAGCCGAGGAAGCCGATGCCGCCTGATGCCAGCGGGCGCAGATTATCAAAGGTGAAAAGCACGCGGTAGGAGCCGGCGATGCCCGCCAGCGCGCCGCAGACCAAAAACGCGCTCATGGATGTGCGCTCGGTGGCGACGCCCAAAAGCAGCGCCGAGCGCATGTTCACGCCCACCGCCTTGAGGTTCAGCCCCCAGCGGGTCGCGTTCAGCAGGCCGAGCACAGTCAAAAATGCGGCGATGACCAAGGCGATCATGAAGAGATTGACGGGGAAACTCGCCGAGAATTCTGGCAGCAGCGCCGCTTTGGGGAAGGGCTCTGTGCCTTGTGCCGAGCCGCCGATGCGCGGCTGCCAGGGGCCGGAAATCAGATAAATCGAGAGCACATTGACCAGCGCGTTTAAGGCGACGCCGCCGAAGATTTCGTTGACGCCGAGGCGGATTTTCAGCGCGCCGACGACAAATGCCCATGCCATGCCGCCCAGCGCCGCCAGCACAATCAGCAGCAGGTGCAGCAGTGGTACCAGCGCGCCTTCCAGCGGGATGAACATCGCGCCCCAACTGGCAAAGAGCGCGCCCATCATCATCTGCCCTTCGACGCCGATATTCCACAAGCCGGCGCGGAAGGTGACGACCAAGCCGATGCTGACGAGGGCAAGCGGTATCCAGAAGTTGACGACACCGCCCAGCTTGCGGCTGTCTTTGAAAGCGCCTTTCCACAGGGCGTCGACGACATCGAGCGGGTCACGCCCGACAGCGATGACGAGGGCGGCGGCGACTGCCAGCGAGATGCCGATGGGCAGCAGCAGGAAGAGGAGTTGGGTGGCGATGTGGCGTGGGGAGGTCATGCGAAATAGATGTGTCTATTCGATAGTTAAGCGTCTATTTGTATTTCTTCTCTTGTCTCTTGTTTGCCGCGATAGACTGTTACGCTCATTTTCTTAGGTGGATTCTTCTCTTCAACTTTATAAAGCGATTCTTCAATGGATTTTAGCTTTCCATCTTTGTATTTGATGGATTTATTGTCAATTTCTGGTCGCGGATCGGGTATATCAAAATACTGCTGTATATCATCCCAGTCAACGTCTCGCAATGTTGCCACTTTATCGAGGTACAAGCTCACCCAGGAATTGCCTATCTTGGATTTCGATTGAACTTCGTCTGCATGCCCTGTTGCAATTTTTACGTATTCAGCGTCTATATCCGTGCCTATGTATTTCCTGCCTAAACGTTTAGCTGCTACAGCTGTTGTTCCTGTTCCCATGAATGGGTCTAGCACAACATCGCCTTCATCAGTGCTCATCAGGATTATTCGTTCAAGCAATGGAATTGGTAACTGGCAAGGGTGCTTGTCGCGGCGTTTGTTGTGTTTGATGCGGTATAAATCTGTCCATACATCTGAAATTAGGGGTCCAAACGGATGAAGAAGTTTCTTTTTACCGCCATAGTCTTTACGTAGCGTGTTACATTTTCGGCATCTGTGATGGGGATAGCGGATATCATAAAATTTCAATTGACTGTTGTCTTTTGCGTAAAATAGTATGCCATAATGCGTCGGTAGCAGCGTTTTCCCCAGCGGAGTACTCATCGCTTCCCAAGCTATCCAATGGCGGAAGTCCGCTATTTCGTTCAAGACTTGGCAATAGTAACTGAGCCATTTGGGTATATTGTGAATGAAAATGCTGCCACTTGGCTTGGTTACGCGCACCAATTCGCGCAACCATTGATGACACCAGTCTACATACTGCGCTACGTCTAGGTTGTCCCAATACGAACTATATTTCTTTTTCAAATTGAAAGGGGGGTCGGCAAACGTTACGTCGACGCTTTCGTCGGGGATGTCGCGTAAATAGTCCAAGCAGTCGGCATGTTCGATATTGTTGAGGTTCATCTGTTAATGCCGTCCACGGTGAAAAAATGTATCGTTTAAAAAGACTCGAAATCGTTCCAATTCTTCGGGATGAAAAGTGAAGACATCGTCATACGCCGAGACCATGCGTCGCAAATCTCTTTTTCTTACGTACCAACCGATGCCATCAACAAATCCCACAAATTTTGCCGATCGGTATTTCCGATGAATTAGCGAGTCGACTCCGATTTCTGCCTTTGACTTATCGCCTTGGCCTGAGCTTGTTGTGGACAGAAAAGAACATTCTACAATTACACGTGGGTCGTCTTGATGCTCAATAATGAAATCCATCGTGCGTTCGGCGCCAGTTGCACCATCGAGCAGTCTAGACAAGTGAACGCCTGTTTCAAACGAAAGATTGAGTTCTTCAAGAGTATTTCTAATTTTCTTTTCAGGGTTATTGCCGCGCTTGCCAGAGTAAGATCCCTTTTCCTTGTATCGCACCAATGTGTCCACAATTGCATCGGTTTTAAAGTTCAGTTTCCTGACAGTCAGTTTTTTAACTTCAAAGGGTGGCAAGTATTGTGAAATAGACGAATTAGTGGCTCCTTCGAAAAACAGGTTTACCAACCCTCCGCGAAACGCGGCGTTAGTCATAACGAGTTTTTCGATTCTGCTGGTGCCCCATTCAGAAATATGAGTTGAACTTGACTTTTCTTGGATGCCCCAGCTATCGCGATTGAGTAGGCTATCCAGTTCATTATTGTTAATAACACGAGCTAATGTGATGACACGATTTAATTGTTCGTTGGAGAACCCATTTAGTGCGAGGATTGCCCTTAAGCCATTATTCTTTTGAAGAAGTTCGTCAAAAAAAGATTTCCTAACCCCGTCGGCACGCACTTTCTCGAAAAGATTGGCAAGGAGCGTGTTGAGCATTGTAATCTGGCCGGCGTCATAAGCAGTTTCGAATTCACGGTCGAAATAATAGAAAGTATTCTTGTCCAATACACGTTGGAAAAAATCGTCCGCAGATGCCAAGATTGCGCCCCCATCACCATCTCACAGGACGATAATAGCGGCGCCACGCTCGGCGCCAATGCTCACTTCACCGTCACCCCCACGCGATGCCAGGCATTGTTCACATAACCCTTGAAATTCCAGACGCTCGCGATTGTCTCCGGCTGGCTGTTCGCCGCGCTGTCCCAGGCGCGCACCACCAGCTCATGCCTGCCCGGCGGCAGCTCAAACTCCGCCCGCCACAGCTGCCAGGTCCACAGCTGCGGCGCGTTGATGAACTCGGCGCGCTGCCAGCTCGCGCCGCCATCGGGCGAAACGCTGACCCAGGTGATCTCATGCTCGCCATCGCTCATCGCATAGCCCTCAACCGCAACCTTGCCCGCCGGCAGCAGGCTGCGGTCCTGCGGGCGCACGATGACAGAATTGACCGGCAGCTTCGTCAGCTGCATGCCATCGGCATAATCCACATTGTACATATCAATATGCGGCGGGAAGAGCTTGTAGCCCACTTGCTGGAAATGGTTGTCCGAGGGGCTTTCCTGCACTCGGATATCGCTCAGCCATTTGACGCTGCGCGCGCCGATATAACCAGGCACCACCACGCGCAAGGGGCAGCCATGCGCCAGCGGCAAGTCCTCGCCATTCATCGCGTAAGCCAGCAAAACTTCGCAGCCCAGCGCCTTCTCCAGCGGGATGGAGCTGCCATAAGCATCGCGCGCGCCATCGCGCAGCAAGGTGTCCAAGCCGAGGAAGGCCACATGGGCGGCATCGGCGCTGCTGATGCCCGCCGCCGCCAGCACCTCGCCCAGGCGAACGCCCGTCCATTCGGCGGTGCCAATCGCCTCGATATCCCATGCCAGTTGATCGTCAATCGGCTTGTGGCTGACCAATTCTTTGCGGCGGTTGCCCGCGCATTGCAAGGTGGCGGTCAGCCGCCGCTGTTCAAAATTCTCTTTGATGTCCTCCAGGCTCAGCGAAAGCTCCCGCGTGACCATGCCGCTGACGCCCAGCCGGTAGCTGTCCAGCTGCAGGTGCGGGATGGCGGCGTGGTTGCGCACAAAAAAGAGATCGGTCGGCGTTACAAATTCCCGCGCCAACTGGTTGAGCGGCGGTCCCGCGTTGAGAATGTCATCGTATGTCTTGGTTTCTTCATGCTTTTCGCTGAGTGGCATCGTTACTCCTTGTCAATAAAGTCAATCCGCGCAAATCAAGTCCCTCCCTCTTCATGGGGGAGGGATTTAGGGAGGGGGAGGGGCTGAGAGCTGGCAGGCGCTAAAAATCACCGCCAATCATGTGCCCCAGCTCATCAATGGTGGCGCTGCTCACCGCCGGCACTTCATGCGCCCGCCCGGCATAAAAGACAAAGATGCGGTCGCTGTAGGTTACCAGCTCCTCCAAATCCGAAGAATTGAAGAGTATCGCCGCCCCGCGCTGACAGCGCGCCAGCAGCTGCGTCCAAATCCAGCGGGCGGAATCGACATCCAAGCCCCGCGTCGGCTGCTCGAGTATCAGCAGCTTGGGCGCGTCCGGCAGCAGGCTGATGAGCAGGCGCTGTTGATTGCCGCCAGAAAGCTGCTCGATGGCGTCGCCCGCCCGCCCTTTGACGCGATAGCGCTCTATGCGGCTGATGGTCTGTTTTTCAACCGCTTTCCAATCGATTTGCAGCTTGTCATCGGCGACCAGCGCGCTGTGCTCCGACAGGGTCAAGCCGGCAATCAAGCCTTCTTCCAGCCGTCCCGCCGCCGCAAAAATACAGCCGCGGCGGAAAAGCTGCCGATAGCTGAGCTTGAGGCTGCTGCGCCCGTCAAACTCCAGGGAGCCGCTGGCGACCCGCCCCAAACGGGCGCAGGCGCGCATGAACAGCTCCTGCCCGCTGCCGTCCAAGCCCGCCAAGCCGATGACTTCGCCGGCGCGCGCCGTCAGGCTAATCGGCTGCATGTCCAGCCGTTGATCCTGCGCGACAAGCGCCTCAGCGGCGAGCGCGGGCGCGCCCAGCGCAAAACGCGGGCGGCTCTGCGCTGCCAACGCTTCGCCGAACATCAGCGTTACCAATTGCCGCTTCGTTTCCGCGATGACGGCGCTGGTCAAGCCGCGGCCGCTGGCTGGCATCGCCATCGCGCCCACATTGCGCCCGCCACGCAACACCACCACCTCATCACAGAGGTCGATGACATCTTCCAGCTTGTGTGAGACCAACAGCACCACCAAGCCTTCGTCATGCGCCAGCCGCCGCAGCGCGTTGAAGAGGATGTCCTTCTGCTCGGCGGAGATGCCGGTGGTAGGCTCGTCCAATATCAAAGTTTGTACGCCCAGCGCCAGCAGGCGCACAATCTCCAACTGCTGCCGCTGCGCTATCAGCAGGCTTTCGATCGGCTGATGCGCGTCCAGCGAGAAGCCAAAGCGCGCGCTCAGCGCTTCCAGCTGGGCTTCGGCTTGGGCGCGTTTGAGCGCGATGCCGCCGCCGCTGCCATAGATGAAATTCTCCAACACGGTGAAAGCGCCAACATCAAGCGGGTCTTGCTGCAGCATGCCGATGCCGCAGGCGATGGCGGCGGTGGGACCATCATAAGCGATGACCGCGCCATCTATCAGGATGTTGCCTTCATCAGCCGGCTGGAAGCCGGACAAAATCTTCATCAGCGTTGACTTGCCGGCACCATTCTCGCCCAAAATGCCGACGATGCGCCCATGGCGGAAGCTGGCGTTGATGGCGTCATTGGCATGCACGGGACCAAAGCGCTTGTGGATATTCCTCAGCTCAATGTCCATCGCGCCCGCAGCCGCACTTTCCTTCGCCAAACAATGCGCCAAACCCTACTCAGCGATTGTAGCGCAGTCCCATCAAATGACCAATGCGCCCGCGCTAACCCGGCGGGATGACTTCCAGCGCGATGATGTGCGGGTGGCTGGCGCTGCCATCCGCCGCATAGGCGATGGCGCTGAATTTGTGCCAGCCGAGCCCGCGGGCGAACCAGTTCATCGTCACGCGGTACTCGCTGACTGCGCCCTCGCTGCGACTGGATTGCAGCAGTGCTTCGTCAACATAGAGCTCCACCCGTTCGATGCCCTGCGCCGTATCCGAGGCGAGGATGTCGATGTCAAATATGACGCCTTCCAGCACCTGCTGAGTATGAGCGGGGTAGAGGATGCGCGCTTGCGGCTGCTGCGGCGTCGCCGCGGGCGGGGCTGGCGCGCCGCTCACAAGCGTGCAGGCGCAGAGCCAGGCGCAGAGCATCAGCCAACAGGCGGTGCGGGCGGCAAAGGCGCGCTGCCGCTGCCCAACTCCCCGCGCGACAAGCGATTTTGAAGCGTATTTGCCCTTATCGGTCATCGCAATTCCGAAATCACTTGACTTAAATTCCCAATTCCGAGTTAATTTCACTTGCGCGCAATTGTGTTTTGGCGAAACTTAAAGCAGAGCTCTTGTATCAATGCATTGAATGCAAGTTGGGGGAAGGTCCTTATGTCTAATGAAAAGCGGATAAGCTTGCTTCTCATCTCGATTATAGTCGCGCTTGCGGTAGGCGCGGTCTCGGTATTTGCGGATGTGGAGATCAATGTGGATGGCGATTGCAGCCTCGCCAACGCGATTCGCTCGGCAAATGGCGAACCGCAGCTCGCCGAGGCGGGCGATGCCGATGGCAATGACGATTGCGAAATCGGCACCTTGCCCGATACGGACGCCGACCCGCCGGAAGATGGCGCGGACACGATAAATCTGTCGGCATCTGTCGTGCTGACGGCGGAGCTGCCAGCCATCACCTCGCCGATTTCCATCAACGGCAATGGCAAACGCATTTCTTCTGATGGCAGCATCGGCGGCTTCTCGGTCATGTATACGGACCTCAGCATAAGTCAGCTTGTTTTGACGCAGCTGTCGCGGCAGACAGAAGGCGGCGCAATCGCCATCGTTGGCGGCAGCCTGACGCTTGAAGACACGGTCGTTTCCAACAGCAGCGCCGGCAACATCGGCGGCGGCATCTATTCTTCGGACAGTGATGTTACCCTGACGAGAAGCCGGCTGCGGTCAAACTCCACTGTGCAGAGCCATGGCGGCGGCTTGTATTTCATCAGCTCGGACTCCTCAAATACCCTGCATATAGAAGAATCGGTTTTCCTGGAGAATATCGCGGAGGAAGATGGCGGCGCGATCAAGGCTTCTGGCGGCACCATCGAAATCATCAAGAGCACTTTCCAGGGCAATATCGCCGATGAAGGCGGCGCTATTGAAGCCAGCAACACCGTGATGAACATCGTAAACAGCACCTTCACTGGCAACCGCGCGCGCGAAGGCGGCGGCTTGAGCTCTTTTGGCTCCACGGTCACGCTGACGCACACCACCTGGGCGCACAATTACGCCAGCGAGCAAGGTGGCGGCATCGCCGTCATCGGCTGGGACGGCGCATTCATGATCCGCAATACCTTGATTACCGACAGCGAACATGGCGGCGACTGCCACCCGGGACCGAATTACGCGAATATCATCCAGGAATTCACCGGCAACTTCATCCAGGATGGCACCTGCATGCCCCCGCCGCCCCCAGCGGAGGATCAATCGCTGGACAGCCAGACGCTTGATGGTGCCGCGCAAAGCGCTGACGACGACAGCGATGCCGATAGCGACGATGCTGATGCCGACGACGCTGAGGCCACAGAAGACGGCGATGCTGATGCCGACGCTGAGTCCACAGAAGACAGCGATGACAGCGCCGCCGCCAGCAGCGCCAGCGATGAAGACCTGGGCGACCTGGAAGCGCAGCACATGCCGATGGAAAGCGAGTCGCCCAGCCTGGGCAATGCCATGATAAACCCGGTAACCGGCACAACTTTGCCGCATCACCCGCTGCAATGGGGCAGCCCCGCCATTGACGGCGGCGACCCCGCCTACTGCAATGTCGCCGGCGTCACTGAGACAGACCAAGTCGGCACCGTCCGCCCGCAATATGACAATTGTGATATCGGCGCGTGGGAATATCCCAAACCGCCGCCCCCGCCGCCCCAGCCCGACGACCCGGAACCAACGCAACCCCCGCCCAGCGTGCCCGTGCCGACGGTAACGCCGGAGAATGACCCCTGCATCCCCAGTGATTTTGTCATCGTGCGCTCCAACGATCCCGAATTGCGCTGCGCCAACATCGATATTCTCAACATTGACAAACATCCGGAATTGGATGGCATCCGCGCGGCGGTGCAAGTCTGGCGCGGCGAATTGCAATGTGTGCATTATGTGCAGCCGGGCGACAATTTGTATCGCATCGCGATGCAATACGATACCACTGCGGAAACGCTCATCCGCCATAACGCCCTGGAAAGCAGCGAAATTCACAGCGGGCAGCAGATTATCCTGCCAACTTGCCCGGGCCAAGCGGTGTCGCTGGCGGCTGATACCGAAGTCTGCTTTGCCCTGCCGGGGCGGCTGGTCTTCGTCGATACCGCCTCGCCCGAGCGCGCTGTCATCCAGCTCAATACATATCAAGAAGATGGCTACTTCTGCGCCCGCATCGACCGCAGCGGCATGGTCGTGCTCATCGGCGGCTGAGTAATTTCCGCCTAAGGACCCGCGCGGTTACTCAAGACCGCGCGGGGGCAGCCCGTCAAGCAATTCCCGCGTGTATGCGCGTGCCCGCGGGCGCATCTCTGCGACCGTGAGTGCGTCCGAGCCGCCCGCCCGCCAGCGCAGCGCCAGTTCCAGCAGCCCCCTCCAATGCGGATAGCGCGCCGCCGCCCAGGCGGCCGCTCGCTTTTTTGATGTCGGCGCGCCGTGCCGCACAGTGTAGCAGCCGCGGGCGACCGTCAAGATGATGTAGGCGAGCGCCTGCTTGCTGCCCGCTTTTTCGATGGACTGCGGGTAGCGGCGAATGTGTTGGCGCACGGCGTTTACATAGGCGGATGTTGGCAGCGGCGGCACTAGCTGCTGAATCGGCGGTCCCAGCAGCGCGATGCCATCTTGCCGCAGGGCATACCAACTGATGAGCCAATCCCGCCCCGCGCGCAGCCGGTGGAAAGGCTCGCCCGGGCTAATGATGCCGATGGTGCTGGCGCGGGTTTGAAAATCGCGCAAGCCAGCGGCGGAAATATAAGCGACTTCCAGGCGGTCGCGCCAGGCGGGGAAGGCGCTCACCACCGCGTCATGCAGGCGCTGCAGGCGGCTGAACTCGCTATCCGACAATTCGGCATGCAGGACCGCGACCAGATCGATATCGCTGATGGCGGGGTCAAAATCGCCATCTGTCAGCGCCAGCGAGCCATAGAGATAGATGCCGATGAGCCCGTCAGACAGGATGGCGCTGATGCCGCCCGCCAGCCGCCTGATGACGGCTTCAACTTGCGGGGAGAGCTGCGGAATTGCGGGCATGTTCATGGCTGTAGTGTAGCTTGGGGATTCGCCAAGGCAACCATATCAAAATTGATATTCGCCGCTACGAGCGAAATGAGACTAAACCTTTGTGTCTTTGTGGTAAAAAAATATTTGATGCGATTGCCCTGCCCTTTGCAAGTGATGCTTCGCCGCCAGCGCGCTTCCATGCTACAATCCCCGCGAGTACAACTATGCGCGGAAAGGAGTGCGCCCCCGTGAGACTCGCGGTGTTCGCTGATATTCACGGCAACTTACCCGCCCTGCAAGCGGTGCTGGCTGACATACATCGCTGCGCACCCTTCGACATGATCTGGTGCCTGGGCGATTTGGCGGCGCTGGGCGGGCAGCCGCAAGAATGCCTGGATGCGCTGCTGGCGCTGCGCGAGCGGCAGGGCGAAAAGAACTTCAAAGTCATCGGCGGCAACACCGACCGCTACCTGGTTACGGGCGCGCGCCTGCCTTCCCTGCCGCCGCAGGACGAGGCGGCATTCGCCGAGTATCGTGCACAAGCGCTCTGCAGCGGCGCGGTTCTCGGCTGGAACCTGCAGCAATTGCGCTGGCATGGCTTCACGCTGCTGCGTGATATCCTCGGGCGCGAGACCAAGCTGAAAGTGCCCGGCTATGGCACGGTCATCGGTTTTCACGCCATCCCGGGCGATGACGAATCGCTCGCCTTGCGCCCCGACAGCGCTGACGAAGAAGCGGCGGACGCCCTGCTCGACCGCCAGGGGCGGCTGGCGCTCTGTGGACATACCCATCGGGCGCTTGACCGCCAGCTCGGCGGCTGGCGCGTGATAAACCCAGGCAGCGTGGGCATGTCTTTTGGCGCGCCGGGCATGGCGGAATGGGCGGCTTTGCGCTGGCGGGACGGCGCGCTGGAAGTGGATTTCCGCCGTCTGCCTTATGATGTGCCGGCGGCGCTGGCGGCATGGGCGGCGCGCGGCTATCCCGAAATCGACTGGATCGCGGCGCGGCTGCAGGCATGAACAGAAGGCTCTTTCTCGGCGTTGGCGTCGCTGTCTGGCTCTTGGCGACGCTGCTGTTTCGGCTATTTGGGCAGCGCTTCTTTTTATACGACGAGCGGCTGCTGATGCTGGCGCTGTGGCTGGTGACCGCCGCCGCCATGATTGCGCTGGCGCTGGCGCTTTTCCGCTGGCAGGGACTGCGGCGCGCCCAGCGCTGGGAAGCGGCGGCGCTGCTGGTCCTTGCCGGCATGCTGCTGGATGCGCTTGTGGTGGCGAATTTCGCGGCGGTATTCCCCAATATGCCAGTGGCAGCGGCTGGCAGCTTTGGCGCTTGGCTGCTGTGGGCGTATGCAACTGTGCTGCTGGCGGCTTTCCTGCCGATAGGCGATGCCGGCTAATCGTCGATGATGCGCGGGCGCGCCCGCCGCCGCCAATAGCCCAGGGCATAGCTCAAGCCGCCCAATGCCACCGCCG
Organism: Anaerolineae bacterium; assembly: GCA_022825675.1. Lineage (GTDB taxonomy): Bacteria > Chloroflexota > Anaerolineae > Aggregatilineales > Phototrophicaceae > UBA6055. The sequence continues at coordinate 12,395 of JAJDWK010000008.1, forward strand.
CCAGGCAGAGCAGCAGCACAAAAGTGAAGGGCAGCAGCTCGGCGAGCGTGGGGCTGCGCGCGGCGATATCCCGCAGGGCGATGTAGGCCGCGCCGCGGCAAAGCAAAGCCGCCGCCGTCAGCGCCGCGCCAAATGCCATCAGCCAGAAGGGCGCAAACCCGGTAACCCGCCGATTGTCGCCGCGCAAGGCGCTGGTACCTTCGTTGACCCATGCCAGCGCCACCGCCAACAGCGCCCATTGCATCAGCCAGCGCTGCGCGGCGGCGATGTCGCTGCCGCGCATTGCCGCGTTGATGCCCGGCTGGATGCTGAGCGCGGCGAATAGCCCGCTGACCAGCCACAGCAAAGTCGCCAGCGCCAGCCACTGCGGTGCCAGCGTGGCATTTTCATTGCGGCTGCTCAAGGCGCGGTAGCCGTGGCTCGCCAAAATCATATAGGCGAGGGCTATCAGCGGGGCGGCACCCGCGGCGAGCGCCGGCGGCAAGCCCAGCCGCCCCAGGCTGATGAGCGCGCCCGCCAGCGTCAACAGCAGCGCCAGGATGCGCAAGCCAGCTTCGCGCCAGGCGCGTTCGACGCTGCTGCAGCGCCCCAGCAGCCAGAAATAGAGGCTGAGCGCCGGCAGCGCATAGGCGACAGCAATGCGGAAAGCCGCCGCCGCATCCGCCCAGGCAGGCTTGACAAAATGCGCCAGCGGCAGGCTGATGGCGCAGAGCAGCATGCCCGCTTGCCACAGGCGCAGGTAGGAAGAGGCACCCCGCGCCGAAAACGAAGAAAGCGTGATGAGCAGCAGCGCGCCGCCGATGAGCGTATCCAGCGCCAGCGGCTGCCCGAATAGCAGCGCGCCGCCGCCCGCCGCCAGCGCCGCCAGCCAGAGCCCGCGCCATTGCTGGGCGCGCTGCCGGCTCAAGCCCGCGCCCGCCAGCTGCACCCCCGCGGCGATATATGCCGAGAGCAAGAGGAATGTGAAAAGGGCATCAGCAAGCGCCGCCCAAGACGCTGCGGAAATACCGCCGCCCAGCGGAGTGCCGGGGACAAGCGCGCTGGCTCCCAGCAAGGCGGCGAGAGTATAGAGCGGCAGCAGCGCCGCGCAGAGCGTCAGCAATTGGTAGAGCAGCGCGCCGCGGGGCGAAAGCTGGATCATCGCGGGCGTCAGGGCTGCCCAGCGTTGAGGCGATAGACATCCGCCCGCCCATGGGCGAAGATGCCATCAATGGCGAAGCGCCAGTGGTATTCCCGCTGGACCCAAGCCAGCAAGCGGCGGATTTCGGCGTCATCGTCGCGGATGAACGCGGGGAAAACGACCACCCAGGTCGGCGCCTCCCGCGCCCATTCCGCCAGCAGCTGCGGCAGAACCTGGGCGGGGCGGAAGTACCAGCGCCAGCCTTTGACCCAGGTGCCGGGCGGCAGCATGTCCGTCCGCGGGTGCAGCTGGGGGCTGCTGTCGGTCTGTGGCAGGATGTAGAGCGTATCGCCGGGCGCTTTCCGCCCATTCAGCTCGGCGGCGAGCGCATCAAACTCGTGCCAGGCGAGGGTTTTGCCCGCGCCCAGCTCGGTGGGGATATAGCTGACAGCGCCCGTCCACAGCCAGCCGATGCCCAGCGCCGCCGCCAAGCCCGCCAGGGCGATGCGCGGCGCATCCCATGGCGGCGGCTGGCGGAAGCTGGGCAGCAGCGTCGCCAGCAAGCAGCCGGACATCACGGCGGCGAGGGGCAGATGCCCCATGGCGTGGATTTCGCCGAAGCGGGGATAGAGCAGGCTGAGCGCCGCCAGCCACAGGGCGGGCAGCAGCAGCTCCCGCCGCGCCCGCGCCCAAGCCAGCGCGGCGAAGGGCAGGACCAAAATGTTGCTGAGCAGCAGCTTGCGGAAGAAATCGCCATCCAGCGGCACGCCATCCATGTAGCCCGCCAGATTGAAGGTCCAATTCCAAAAGAGATAGTTATCCCAAAGCCCGCCCGCCCATAAAAACGCCCATTGCAGCAGCGGGAGCGCCACTGCCGCCGCCAAATAGGGCAGCAGCAAGCGCCGCCGCTCCGTCAGCAGCAGCCAGAGCGCCATCAGGGCTAGGCTGAGCCAGGCATGCTGTTTGAAGAGCGTCGCCGCGCCCAAAATCAAGCCGATGCCCGCCGCCCGCCGCGCTGATAGCCCGCCGCCCCCGCCCCAGTAGAGCAGCAGCGCCAGCATCACGCAGAGCGCCAATAGAGAATCGAAGTAGAGCATCACATTGGCGTAGACCGGCTCCCACCATGCCCAGACAAAAGCGGCGGCGAGCCCGGCGGACTGCCGCCCGCTGACGCGCTGCGCCAGCAGAAATATCAACAGCGTGAAGGCGAGCGTCAGCAGGGTGTTCAGCACTTTGATGGCGAGCGCTGGCGTCAGCGGCAGCAGCCATAGCGCCGCCGCGCCCAGCAGCGACGCGCCTGGCGCATGCTGCTCCCAGATGTCGCCGAACAGCGTCATGCCCCGGGTCAGCATCCAGGGGATGGCGACTTGCCCCGAATGCGCTGATGGCGACAGCCAAAAGAGATGGGTGCCCGCCTGCAGAAGCAGCAGCATAAGCAGGGCAAGGCGCGTGCGGCGCGCCATGATGCCTCCCGAAAGGCTGTGTAAGCGGGCGCTGAGTATAGCGCGGCGGCGGCGGATTTTATAGTGTGGGGCGTTCGCGGTCAGGGCAATTGTGTCAAAGATTTATTCACCACAAAGACACAAAGGACACAAAGTTTTTCCACATATCCGCAGAAAAAGGGGTAATGCAGGGGCGTTTCGCCGAAACGCCCAAAATCTCTGCGCCCTCTGCGCTCTCTGTGGTAAAAATCCCTGTTGAATCTTCGCCTGTACCGACTTGTATTTTGCTGCAATCACGCAGAATCGGCTAGACTATAGTCCAATGCGCAGCGAGAGGATGAACGCAGCGGGATGAAAATCACAGGGATCGAGGCATTTGTCGCCGAAGAGCGCTTGCATACGCCCTTCTATTTTTCCCAATTCGGCTTTGACCGCCGCCAGCTTTGCCTGGTGCGGGTGACGGCGGAGGATGGCAGCTATGGCTGGGGCGAGGGCTATGGTCCCGCCAAGGTGATACGGGCGGGTATCGAGTTTTTGACGCCGCTGGCGCTGGGCGAAAATCCGCTTTATGTCGAAGCGATTTGGAACAAGCTGCACCTGCGGGCGCTGGATTATGCGCGGCGCGGCGTCCTGGTGGCGGCGATTAGCGCCATCGACATCGCGCTTTGGGATTTGCGCGGCAAGCTCCTGGGGCAGCCGGTGTCGACGCTCCTGGGCGGTCGGCGGCGCGAGCAGGTGCAGGTCTATGCCACCGGCTTGTATTTCACCGAGGCGGCTGACCTGCCCGCGCGGCTGGCGGCGGAGGCGCGGGCATATGCCGCCCAAGGCTTCCGCGCCATCAAGATGAAAGTTGGGCTGGGCGTCGAGACTGACCTGCGGCATGCGCGCGCGGTGCGGGCGGCTATCGGTCCCGATATCAGTTTGATGGTGGATGCCAACCATGGCTACAGCTTCAGCGAGGCGCTGCGCTTCGCCGAGCGGATTGAGCCGCTGAATATCAGCTTCTTTGAAGAGCCCGTCTCGCCCGAAGATTATGAAGGCTATGCCGAGCTGCGGCGGCGGACTTCCATCCCGATTGCGGGCGGCGAATGCGAATACCTGCTGGCGGGCTTTCGCCGCTTGCTCAGCGGGCGCTGCGTTGATATTGCGCAGCCCGATATTTGCGGCGCTGGCGGCTTGAGCGAAGTCAAGAAGATTGTCGCGCTGGCAGCCGCCTTCCAGACAAATGTCATCCCGCACAGCTGGGGCAGCGGCATCGCCTTCGCCGCGGGCTTGCACCTGGTCAGCACGCTTGATCCGCTGCCGGGGCGGCTGCGCCTGCCCGAGCCGCTGCTGGAGATGGACCGCTCGGAAAATGCCCTGCGCGATAACTTGACCCAGCCCGCCTTCCACCTGCGGGATGGGGCGGTGGCGGTGCCGACAGCGCCCGGGCTGGGGGTTGATGTCGATCTCGATTACCTGGCGCAGCGAGCGGTCGATTAATGATACCGTTAGAAGAGATTCAAGCGGCGGCGGAGCGCCTCGCCGGTACTGTAACGCGGACGCCGCTGCTGCGCCTGCCAACCGACAACAGCCCCGCCGAAATCTATCTGAAATTGGAGAATTTGCAGCCTATCGGCTCCTTCAAGCTGCGCGGCGCTGGCAACGCGCTGGCGCTGGCGCATCCCGATGAACTGGCGCGGGGCGTCATCACCGCCAGCGCCGGCAATATGGCGCAGGGGGTCGCCTGGTGCGCGCGGCAGCGGGGCATCCCCTGCCATGTGCTTGTGCCCGACCACGCGCCAGCGACCAAGCTGGCGGCGATTGAGCGGCTGGGCGGCACTGTCATCAAACTGCCTTTCGAGCGCTGGTGGCAGGTCATCGTCAGCGGCGAGCACGAAGGACCGCCGGGGCTTTTCATCCACCCCGTGCGTGAGCGCGCCGTCATTGCCGGCAATGGCAGCATCGGCTTGGAAATCTTGCAAGACCTGCCCGCTGTTGATGCCGTCATCGTGCCGTATGGCGGCGGCGGCTTGAGCTGCGGCATCGCCTCGGCAATGCGCGCGCGGAAGCCCTCCGCCCGCGTCTATGCCGCCGAGGTGGCGACAGCGGCACCGCTGGCGGCCTCCCTGGCAGCCGGGCAGCCGGTCGAAGTTGAGTATACGCCCAGTTTTGTTGATGGCATCGGCGGCAAAAGCGTACTGCCCGAGATGTGGGCAATGGCGCGCGGGCTGCTGGCGGGCTCGCTGGTGGTATCGCTGGAAGAGGCGCGGGCGGCGCTGCGGCTGCTGGCGGAGCGGGCGCGCGTCATCGCCGAAGGCGCGGGCGCGGTGCCGCTGGCGGCGGCGCTTGCCGGGCGCGCTGGCGGCGGGAAAATCGTCTGCGTGATATCCGGCGGCAACATCGACAGCGCGGTGCTGGCGGGCATTTTACAGCCCTAATGATTGTTTGAAACCTTTTAATTGCTATACTTTCTGTTATGCCAAGCTAACTTAGCCATATCATAGCCGCGTTTGAAAGCGAAGATGCGAGCATGGAAGCTGCCCATACGGATATCCGCAACGAACTCAAGGACATCCGCGGCGACATCAATGGCATCAAGCAATCCCAAGCCGATATGAAGGTGGATATCGCCAAGATTCAGGTGGAAGTCCAATGCCTGAATGACAAGGTCGACAGCATGGACCGGCGGCTGGACAAGTAAGCTGTTAAAGTAAGCTGTTAAAATGAGGGGCAGGCAATTCTAAAGCAGCGGCTGGGCGCTGGTCTTGCCGCCGTGCTTGTAGCCCCAGGTCGACCGAGGCGCTGGGGATGGCGCTCGTGTCATTGAGCACACCGAGTAAAGATTTTATGAGGTTTTCTCATGCTTTTCTCGGTGTACCTCGGTGTACTCGGTGGTAAAAATCCTTGTCGAATCTCCGCGCTTGCAAATTCCAATTACTTTGTTGCACTTACTGAGATGGCGGCGGCAATCGCTTCCGCTCTCTGGGAAAATGCGCCGACTATGAGCTTCCGCGCGGCCTGATTTGTATAGATAGCCCAGAAAAACGCATTAGTTTTCGGCGATATGCAACAGCTTTACTTTACAAATGCGGGCAAAGTAACGATTTCTTTACAAATCTTCATATTTCATAGACGAATTGCGGATTAGGGTGTAAAATCCCGCAAAGTTACCACAACTCAATCTATGAAGCCCTGTTGCGCATGGGGGGGAAATATGTCCGAATATGCTAGCCAAGTGCCGATGGACGAGCCTTATAGTGACGATTTCGGCGCTATCGATGACTCCGGACCGGATATCATCAAGGTATCGGCGCGCTCGCGCTCGACGGCGGTGGCGGGTGCCATCGCCGGCGTGATGCGCCAGCACAATCGCGCGGAGGTGCAGGCGATTGGTGCCGGTGCTGTCAACCAGGCGGTGAAAGCTTTGGCGATCGCGCGCGGTTACCTCGAGCGAGACGAGATTGACATCGTCACCACGCCGTATTTCACCGAAGTGGATATCGATGGGCAGGAGCGTACTGCGGTGCGCTTCCGCGTGGAGCCACGCCCGGAATAAGCGCGGCGGCGGTCCCGCTGTTTGCTGGCGCAACCTATCAAACTGCAGGCGGATACTGGCGAACGGTATCGGCGCAGTGCCCCTGTGCCCTCGCGCGGGGGCTGTTATAATGCAGCCACTATAGCACTTGATAGGTCCGCGCAATCGACGGGAGCCGCCCAGTGTCCGACATAAAAACGCTCGCAATCAACACCATCCGCGCTTTGGCGATGGATGCGGTGCAGAAAGCCAACAGCGGCCACCCTGGCTTGCCCATGGGCGCCGCGCCGATGGCGTATGCGCTTTGGATGCAGCATCTGCGTTTTAATCCGCGTAACCCGGCTTGGGCAAATCGCGACCGCTTTGTGCTGAGCGCCGGGCACGGCTCGATGCTTTTGTACGCGCTGCTGCACCTCACCGGCTACGATGTATCGCTGGACGAGCTTAAGAACTTCCGCCAATGGGGCAGCAAGACGCCGGGGCATCCGGAATATCGTCACACCCCCGGCGTAGAGACGACCACTGGACCGCTGGGGCAGGGGGCGGCTACCGCTGTCGGCATGGCGCTGGCGGAGGCGTACCTGGCGCGTTATTTCAATCGTGATGGGCATACCATCGTCGACCATCATACTTACGCCCTCGTCAGCGATGGCGATTTGATGGAAGGCGTTTGCCTGGAAGCGGCGGCGCTGGCGGGGCATTGGGGCTTGGGCAAGCTGATTTTCCTGTATGACGACAACCAAGTTACGCTGGATGGCGCGGCGGCGATGACTTTCAGCGAAGATGTGGCGCTGCGCTTCCGCGCGATGGGCTGGCATGTCAGCCGCGTGGCGGATGGCTTGGACAGCGCCGCCGTCAGCGCGGCGATCGCGGAGGCAAAAGCCATCAGCAGCCAGCCCAGCCTCATCGCCGTCCGCACCATCATCGGCTATGGCAGCCCCAACAAACAGGGCAGCAGCAGCGCCCATGGCAGCCCCCTGGGCGAGGCGGAAGTGGCGCTGGCGAAAGCGAACCTGGGCTGGCAAGCGCGCGATGCCTTCCACATCCCCGGGGCGGCGCTGGAGCATTTCCGCGGCGCTATCGAAAGCGGGCAGCGCGCCGAAGCCGCCTGGCAGCGGCGCTTGCAGGCATGGCGCGCCGCTTTCCCCGAGCTGGCGCAAGAATGGCAGCGGGCGCAGGCGGGGGAGTTCGCCCCCGGCTGGCGCGAGGCATTGCCCACTTGGCAGGCGGGCGCGGCAATCGCCACCCGCAATGCCGGCGGCGAGGCGCTCAACTGCCTGGCGCGTTACGCCCCCACCATGATTGGCGGCGACGCCGACCTGGCGGGCAGCACCAAAACCCTGATACAAGGCGCGGACAATACGGGACCGCGGCAGCCAGCCGAGCGCAACCTGCGCTTTGGCGTGCGCGAGCATGGCATGGGCGCGATAGTCAATGGCTTGGCGCTGCATGGCGGCATCGTCAAGCCCTACAGCGCCACCTTTTTCACCTTCAGCGATTATATGCGCCCCGCCATGCGCCTGGGCGCGCTGATGGACCTGCCGACAGTCTATGTCTTCACGCATGACAGCATCGGCTTGGGCGAAGATGGACCGACGCATCAGCCGGTGGAACAGTTGATGTCGCTGCGGCTGATGCCCAATCTGCATGTTTTCCGCCCGGCGGACGCCACCGAAACCGCCGGTGCCTGGGCGGCAATCGCCGAGCTGCGGCACCCCGCCGCCATCGTGCTGAGCCGGCAGAATTTGCCGGTGCTGGCGGGCAACGACGCGGGCATTCACGAGGGCGTATCCCGCGGCGCGTATGTGCTTTCGGAGCATGAGTCGGGCGACATCGACGCGATACTCCTGGCGAGCGGCAGCGAAGTCGCGATTGCGCTGGACGCCGCGGGCTTGCTGGAAGAAGCTGACATCCGCGCGCGGGTTGTCTCTATGCCCTGTTGGGAGCTGTTTGAAGCGCAGGACGCCGCCTACAAAGAGAGCGTGCTGCCAGCGGCGGTACGCTGCCGCGTCAGCATCGAGGCGGGGGCGACATTGGGCTGGCAGCGCTACCTGGGCGCGGAAGGCATCGCCATCGGCGTTGACCGATTTGGCGCCAGCGCGCCCTATGCAAAACTCTACCAAGCCTATGGTTTGACGCCGGGGCATGTCGCCGAAGCGGTCAACACGCTGCTAGACGACTGAGGCGGTGAGAGTGCTATGCCGCAAGCGCCGCCCAAAGTCATCATAGTCCTGCCGACATATAACGAACGCGAGAACATCAGCCGCATTGTTCCCGCCCTCTTCGCGCTTGGGCTGCCCGATTTTCAGCTGCTGGTGGTGGATGACAATTCGCCCGATGGCACGGGCAAGCTCGTCGATGAGCTGGCGGCGTCCGCGGCATACGCGGGGCGGCTGCAGGCGCTGCATCGCGCGCGCAAGCAGGGGCTGGGTCCCGCTTATATCGAGGGCTTCAAGCGGGCGCTCGCCCTGGGCGCTGATTTGGTGATTCAAATGGACGCCGATCTCTCGCATCAGCCGAAATATATCCCGCAGCTATTGGCGCGGGCGGGGGACAGCGATATCGTCATCGGCTCCCGTTATGCGCGCGGCGGCAGCGTTGACGAAAGCTGGGGACCGCTGCGCAAACTGCTGAGCTGGTGGGCGAACCGCCTGTATACGCCGGGCATCCTGCGCCTGCCGATTCGGGACACCACCGGCGGCTTTCGTGTCTATCGCCGCGGCTGCCTCATCGGGCTGGACCTGGACAAAATCGAAGCCAATGGCTATGTGTTTATGGTCGAGCTGGCTTATGTGGCGCATCGGCTCGGCTATAGCATCGCCGAGATTCCGATTCATTTCCCCGACCGGCAGCACGGCCGCTCCAAGATGTCGCCGCGGGTGGCGGGCGAAGCGGCTCTGCGCGTCTGGCAGATACTCTGGCGGCATCGCGGCTTAACGCCTGCCGACCGCCGTCAGAAGCCCTACGCTGAGCAGCCTTAGCCCAAGCTGTCAGCCGCCCACAGCAAGCCGCGGCGCACAATTTCCCGCGCTTCGGGCACATCAAAATCGCTGATGACATGCCCGAGCGAGCAATAGAAGACTTTGCCAGCGCCATAGCGGCGCGTCCAAGCCACGGGCATCACCGTGCCGTCAATCCAGGGGGCGTGGTCGCCGGTGAAAGTTGTGGTCGCCAGCACCTCGTTCGAGGGGTCGGTGTGCATATAATACTGCTCGGAGCGCATGGCGAAGTCGCTGATGCCGGCGGTAATCGGATGCGCGCTATCGCGGATATTCACGCGGTAGTCGATGATGTTGCCGGGGTGCGCCACCCACTGCCCGCCGCACATAAATTGGTATTCGGTATTCTGGCGGAAGGCGTCGCCCATGCCGCCATGCCAGCCGCCCAGGCTGGCGCCGCGCTCGCGCACTGCCTGCAGCAAGCCCGCCTCTTGCTCGCGGCTGATGCTGCTCATGGTATAGACGGGCACAATCAGGTCGGCATTTGCCATCAGCTCGGCATCCAGGAAGCTGTCGAGGCTTTCGGACAAAGTTACCGTCAAGCCCGCCGCTTCCAGCAGCCCGGCAAAGAGATGGGCGGTTTCTTTGGGGTCATGCCCGTCCCAGCCGCCATAGACAATCAAAACGCTTTTGCTCATCGGACTTCCGCCTCCCGCCTCTTCGAGCGCTGTCGCCGCTACTATACCCGTAAAAGGCAGCGGCTGCCAAGCTGGTCTGGAGTATTGGCAGGCAATCGCATCAAATTTTTTCACCACAAAGACACAAAGGGCACAAAGTTATTTCCGCAAATCAGCAGCGAAGGAGCTGATGTAGGGGCGCATAGGCGAAACGCCCGCAAGATTGTGTTGCTTTGCGTGGGCGAGCCAACAGCCCGCTCGTACAGAGGCTATTTTCTTACTTGCACTGACTTCCGTCACAACTCTCTTTTAACACGGCAATTGATTCAGCGCGGCGGCGGGGGTACACTAGCCAATCACCTACCAAAATGGCAGCAATGTTGCAGACAAGGAAGCCCGATGCCGGTTAGCGAAATAGAAGTTTCGGCGCATGCGCTGACGCGCATCGGCTTGGCGCTGGGCTACATCACAGTCGGCATCGCGGCTTGGCGCTGGCTTTTGCCCAGCCTGCCTCAGACTGCCAAGCGCCTCGCCGGCATATTCGCCGTGGCGCAGTTGCTGATAATCGTCATCGCGCTGGACTATCAGCCAGAGGCGCGCTATCAAGCCCTGCTATGGGCAGTGCATGACCCGATTTGGAGCGGCGGCGAATGGAATATCCCCGCCACCCTGGCTTCCACCCAGCTCGCTATTGTTGGCGGCGTCGCCCTGTTGAGCGCTGGGCGGGCGCGGCGCGCGGGCAGCGGGACGGCGCTCTATTATCTGGGCATCGCGCTGGTATTCTTTTTCTTCGCGCTGGATGAATATTATCAAATCCATGAATACATTGAGCATTGGGGGCAGCGCTATCGCCTGCTGGGCATGGCGGTGGCGGCAGCGACGCTGGTCGCTGCCTATTACTCCCCCAGGCGGACGCGGCGCTTCTTCTGGGCATTTCTCTTGGGCTTGGCGCTGAGCGCTTTCGGCGCGCTGGTGCTTGACGCCCAGTGGATACCCTGCTTCGGGCAAGTCGGCATGCTGCGCTTTGATGGCTGCATGTTCCTGTGGTTTTGGGAAGAAGCGCTGGAATTCCTCGGCATCTGGCTGGCGCTGGTCGCGCTGCTGGGGCTGTATGCGCGGCATTTCCCGGCGCCGCCAGCAAAATCGCAGCGCCATCTCTACGCCTTGCCGCTGCTGTGGCTGATGTTTCTGCTGCTGTCTACCTTCATCCCGCGGCTTGAGCACCGCTTGACGGCGCAGAAGGCGCAAGTTGAATACGAAGCGGGTTTGACTTTACGCGGCTACCACATCGAATCTGACGCAGAGAATGTGCAACTGCGCGTATTTATCAGCGCGCCGCAGAAAATTTTCTACGATTATGGCTATTCCCTGCAATTGATTGACCAGGTTAGCGGGGAAACCCTGGCATTTAGCGATGTCTATGCCAGCCGCGAGCATGGACTGTGGCTCTTCGGCGGCGAGTATGCGCCGTTGTATCGGCAGGCGATTGGCTTAGACATCCCGCCAGATGCCGCCCGCAACCACGCTTATGCGGTCGCGCTGAAGCTGTGGCGCCGCGAGCATAAGGAATTCCCCGGGCAGGCGATTCTCAAGAGCGATTTGCCGCAGCTTTGGGGCAATCTACTGCTGATAGATGAGCTGGTTTTGCCGCGGCATGAGGCTCCCGCCCGCGCCGATGACAAGCCGCCGCTGGCGCATTTCGCCGGTGGTTTTACGCTTGTGTCCGCGGCGCTGCCCGCCCGCGCCATCCCGGGCGAGACGCTCAGTATCACATTCCATTGGGAAAGCGCCGCCGCGGGCGCGGAAGACTATACACAATTCTTGCATTTGCGACATGTTGCCAGCGGCGAGTGGTGGGTCTACGATCAGCAGCCTTTGGGGGCGCGCCTGCCGACGCGCCTGTGGTATGCCGGGCTCGCGGACGAAGAAGGCTGGCGGCTGCCGCTGCCCGCCGATTTGCTGCCGGGCGCTTATGAGGTTTTCACGGGGCTGTATCGCAATCGCGATAAGGAGCGCGCCGCCGCCGCTGATGCCGCTGGCGCGCCCCTGCTGGACAATCGTCTGGCGCTGGGCAGCATTGTGTTGGGCTGAGGGCAGTTTGCTAAGCTAGTGACGCCAGCTAAGAAGACAGGAATTTCTGCGTGAGCGGCGGGCGGTCTCTGCCAACAGTGTCCACAATGCCATAGCCATTGTGCATGCCCTGCGCCCAGGCGTACCAAATCATGGTGGCGATGCGCCCGGGATACTGCGTTTTGAGATAGCGGATCATCTCGGTGGCGTAACGCGCGATTTGGCTCGGCGAATCTTTGGGGCGGTCAAGCACGCCAAATTCTGTGATCCACAGCGGCTTCGCCGGCAATATGGCGCTGTATGCCCACACTGATTCGTCAATATGCCCAAAAAACGCATACTGCGGGTGCCCGCTGACGCCGCGCCCATAAGGGTGGAAGGCGATGCCATCCGGCTGGATGCCCGCGGGCAGCGCCTCCAGCATGCGGCGGGCATAGACGCTGCCTTTCACGGGACCGCTGTTGAAGCCCGCGGTGATGATGCGCGCGTCGCTGTCGGCAGCGCGGATCGCCTGATAGACTTCGCCGAACATCGCGCCGTATTCTTGCGGCGGCATGGGCACCGACGCCACCCCGCTAAGGGAATCGGGCTCGTTCCAGATTTGCCAGGCGGCGACGAGATCCCGCCCTGCCCATTGGCTGGCGATGCGCCCCATCATATCGGCGAAGCGCTGGCGCAGCCGCCGCCACTTGGCTGGCGTCATCTGGGACCAGGGCCAGAATTCGTCTTTGCCTTCGCCATAAGTTTGATGGCTGGTGGTGAAGATGATGCGATAGCCCGCTTCGCGGCAGGCTTGTACATAGGGCAGATAGCGCTGCAGCGCCGCGGTGATATTCTCAGAGCCGCGGCGGTTCGAGACATTGTAGCCAAATCGCAGCCAGCCGATGCCGCCCAAGCGCCGTGGTGGCGGCGTCCCGCGGCGGTGCAGCACATCAAGGTTGACGCCGACAGGATTGACGCCGGGGAAAACTTCCGCGCCTTCGCCCAAGGTGGTGGCGCGCAGGTGCCAGGCGGCGGCGTAGCCTTCGATGCCGCTGCGGTCGCGGACCTTGAGCCAACTGCCATCGCTGCCAATCTTCTCCAGGGCGCGCCCGTGATGCTCCTGCGGCTCCAGCAGCTGCCAGCTGAAGACCTGTCCGACGATGCTGGCGTATACGCTGGGCAGCTTGCGCACGCGCAGGTTATCCACCAGCGGGCGGGCGCGCAGCTGCGGGATGTAAAGAAAATCACGCGGGTTCACCAAGTTTTGCCGCCCCAACAGGCTGATGCCGAAGGGCGGGTTGCGCACGCTGATGCCGAGGCGCTCGCCCGCCGCCAGCGCCAGCGTCTGCCCCAGCGCCACCGATTCGCCGACAGCGACGCGAATGCCTTTTAGTCCGTGATAGCTGGTGAAGTAGCGCCGCCCCGCCACTTGCGATTCCACCACGACGGCATCACCAGCGGCGCGCACGCTGCCGGCGGCGCCAGCGACAACATCAGCGCCTTCTTGCGTGAGCAGCTCGATGCCCGCGCGCAATTTGCCCGCTTCTGGCTCGGCATTAAAGCGCGTCAGCAGGGCGATTGGGCGGGCGCTGGTCATCCATTCGAGCACAAAGCGGTGGAAGATGTGGGGCGGGTCAGCATCGGCTTCGCCATAGCGGTCGTCATTTTTGATGCGGCGCGCCAGGATGGGCGCCAGCGCCGCCGGCGTCGCCGCCGCGATGACATCAACCATCACCACCGAGGGGTAGATGCGGCGGATGTGCGTCAGCGCGGAATCCTGCCACCAGGTCAACGGGGCATCAACCGCGGTTACATTGCGGAAGCGGTTGAGGTTGTTGCCGGCGGGCGAGCGCACCACCGCCACACGGGGGAATTTTGTCACATAGGGGCGCAGGACAGCCAGCCATTCATAGAAGTCCTTATCGGGCAAAACAAAAGCGTGCGATATGACAGCTTGAGACGGCATCACGGCACCTGCTGCGCAGCGCCCTGCGCTTGGACTGGGCTTGCTCCCGTTGTATCATAGCTTCAGCAAAAATGGGGCAGAATCCAGTCGCGTTTCTCGTGGCAATCGCGTCAAGTTTTCTTCGCCACAGGGACAGAGAGAGCACTGAGATTTTTCTGCATATGCTCACAATAAAGACGAATGCAGGGGCGTTTCGCCGAAACGCCCACGATATAGTGTTGTTATGCGCAGGCGGTCCAAGGCTCGTCCCTACGGTTTGTGATGGCGCGCAGGCGATCCAGCGGCGGCGCATCGTCTATAGTATACTAAGAAGCCGCCTGCCAAAGTCTGACAGGCAGCGGGACGGAGTTTAGGAGCGGCGGGCATGCAGCTCGACAGAGAAAAAGCGCTGAAGCTGGTGATTGTGGCGCTGGCGACTTTGGCGGCATTGGCGGTGATGAGTACTTTGGTGCAATTGATACAGACGGTGCTGCCCTTCCTCATCGTGGGCGCGGGTATTTTTGCTGCCTATCGCTGGGCGCTGACCGAAGCGCCAGCGCCATCGGCAGAAGAGGTGGAAGAGCAGGCGCGCGGCATTTTCAGCCGCTTCCGCCGCACAAAGAAAGTGGTCGAGGCGACAGTCAAAGCGGGCGAGGCGCTCAGCGAGCTGGGCGGGGAGCCAGCGCCAGCAGCCGAGGCGAGCGAAAAGAAAGAGCGGCGGCGCTCCCGGCGGGCGCGGCGCGCCGAGCGCAAACAGGCGGAGACCGCGCCTGCCCCCGAGCAGCCTGCTGCCGCCAAAGAAGAAGCGGCGCCAGCAGAACGGGAGAGCAAAATCCAGCAGATGAAGCAGGCGCTGGACAGCAACCCCGAGGGCAAAATCGCCTTCAAAGACCACGATGTTGTCATCAGCGCGGATGATATTGTCGCGCCCGATATCTCACGCTTGCAGGAAAAAGAGAAAGAAAAGCCCGAAGTCAACAAGAGCGTCCTGGACCAAATCGAAGAGCGGAAGCGGCGGCTGCACGGGGGCTGAGCCGCCAGCCGCGCTTAGGACTTGTGGGCATCCCGCGCCATCAGCGCATAGCTGCGGCGCAAATCCTGATATAAGGCGCTATAGGTCGCCAGCCGCCGCTGATAATAGTCGACGCGCTCGGGGCGGGGCATAAAAGTCCGCCGCGGCTGTATCCAGCGCGCCGCCGCTTCTTCCAAGCTGTCGAAAATGCCAGTCGCCCAGCCAGCCAGCATCGCCACGCCCAGGCTGGCGGCTTCGCTGGTATGCGTTATCGTGACCGGCAGGTTGATGATATCGGCTTTCAGCTGCATCCAGCGCTGGGAGCGGGCGCCGCCGCCCACCGCCGTAATCCGCTCGACCGCCACGCCAATCTCTTGCAGGCGCTGGATATTCAGCGCCGCTTCAAAGCTCAAGCCTTCCAGGATAGCGCCGACAATATGCTCGCGCTTGGTATCGAAGGTCAAGCCGATGAGAGCGCCAGTCGCCGCGGGGTCGTTGTAGAGCATGTCGCTGCCGATGAAATAGGGCAGCAGCAGCAAGGGGCTGGGCGCGTCTGGCACTTGCTCGACGATGACATCGTAGATATCGCGGGCGGTGTCATTGGCGATTTGCCGCTCCGCCGCCGCCAGTTCGTCACGATACCAGCGCAGGAGGCGTCCGCCAGTTTGGCTGCCCGTCAGCGCGATGAAATTGCCGGGCGCGGCATGCGGATAGCAGGACACATGATGGGCGAGCATTGCCGGGC
This sequence comes from Anaerolineae bacterium, assembly GCA_022825675.1. GTDB lineage: Bacteria > Chloroflexota > Anaerolineae > Aggregatilineales > Phototrophicaceae > UBA6055. Next base: position 27,844 of record JAJDWK010000008.1, read on the forward strand.
GCGGCTGATCGGTAACCGCCACCAGCGCTTCTGTGGTGCCAATAGAAAGCATGGCGCGCCCCGGCGCGAGCACGCCCGCCCCCAGCGCCCCCGCCGGCTGATCGTGCCCGCCGCTCACCACCTTCACCTTGCCGCGGAAGCCCAAATCCCGCGCCAGCCGCGGCGGGATTTCGCCGATGACGCTGCCGCTGGGCACAGGCTTCGCCAGTTGCTCACGGCGGATGCCGCCAGCCGCCAGCAGTTCCTCCGACCAATCAAGCGTATGTACATCCAATGCCAGGGTACGCGCCGCCATGCTGTAGTCAATCGCGGGCTCGACGCCCAGCTTGAAAGCGATAAAATCGACATAACAGAGCAGCTTGCAAGTCCGCTCAAGTATCTGCGGCGCATTATCACGAAACCACATGGTTTTGGGCACGGTATAAATTGCGCTGAGGGGCTGCCCGGTGATGGCGAATATGCGCTCCGCGCCGAGCGCCGCCTCCAGCGCCGCCGTTTGCCGCATATTACGCATGTCTGAGCTGATGGGACTGTTTGCGAGCGCGGTGCCATCAGCGGCGATGGGCGTCATCGCCTCGCCCTGGGAGGAGATGCCCAGCGCGCTGACCGGGTCTTGTGATACTTGCGCGTTCACCTCAAGCAGGCAAGCGCGCACATCGCGCCAGACGCGCTCGGGGTCAAGCTCGTACCAGCCGGGATGCGGGCTAATCAGCGGATATTCGCGTCCCGCCTGCGCCAGCAGCGCGCCCGATTCGGCAAATGCCAGGACTTTGCAGCCAGTCGTGCCAACATCAATGCCCATCACGCTCATGGTCGCGGATTGTACTCAGGCGGGCTGAGGCTGTCAAACTTGAGGCGCTAGACCCCAGGGCAATTGCATCAAAATAGTATTCACCACAGAGACACAGAGGGCATAGAGATTTTTCTGCAAATTTGCAGAAAAAGGAGATAATGCAGGGGCGTTTCGCTGAAACGCCCTCAATATCCGGGCAATTTGCGTGGACGACTCACGGAGTCGTCCCTACAAATCGCTATAATTATGTTGCAATCGGCATAAATGCATTTGATGCAATTGCCCTGCGCTAGACCCGCGCCCGCGCCTGTGATAGCATTGGGCATTCTGCACAGCGGGCGAAAGCGCGGCGGATGCTGGATACGCGCCGGTTGCTCATCTTATTGACGATTGTCTTTTCGGCGGGTGTCACGCCCATCGCCATCCGCATCACCCAAAGCGAAGGCATGCCATCCCTGGTCATTGTGGTGCTGCGGCTGTGGCTGGTCTCGCTGGGATTGCTGCCGCTGGTCTGGGCGCGCTATCGGCAAGACCTCGCCCGCTTGACGCGCCGCCACTGGCTGCTCTCGGGCATTGCCGGCTTTTGGCTGTCGCTTAACCTGATTCTGCTCTTTGCCTCGCTGGAATATACCAGCGTGTTGATGACCAGCCTGCTGCGGCGCACCTCGCCGATTTGGATTGTGCTGCCGGAGATTATGCTCTTCGGCGTCGTATTTTCGCGGCGCTTTTGGCTCAGCCTGTTATGTACATTAGTGGGCGTTACCCTCGTTGGCATCGGCGGTTTGAGCGCCATCGAAGCCGGCAGCAACCCGCTGCTGGGCGGGCTGCTGGCGCTGCTGGGCTCGGTCTGTTTTGGCGTCTACCTCTTGATAGGGCGGCGGCTCAACACGGTGATGCCATCTCTACTTTACAGCTTCCTCGTATTTTTCTGCGCGGCGCTGGCGACATCGGTATTTGTTGTCATCAGCGGCACAGCGCTGACCGGCTACCCCGCCAGCGGCTATCTGTGGACACTCGTGGTCACCCTGCTCGCCCAGGTCTTGGGGCATGTCTTTATGAACCTGGCGCTGCAATTTTTTGGCGCTACCGCCCTGGCGATACTGCTGCAAGTCGGCGTTGTCGTCAGCGCGATTATCGCCTTTTTCCTATTCGGCGAGGTGCCATCGTGGCTGCAAATTGCCGGCGGCGCGCTGGTGATTTATGGCGTCATCATCGCAACTTGGGAGCAAGCGCAGGCGCGCTGGGCGCATAGCCGGCGGGCATGAAACTGCCCAAGTTGCACCTCACATCCTGCGCCAGTTTGCGATACAGTACGCTCATAAAGCCACGAAGGCAAAAGTAAGGAGAATGACACATGAAACTTGAGACAGCCGCCATTCACGCCGGGTACGAAAGCGAAGCGACAACCAAAGCGGTCGCCGTGCCCATCTATCAAACTGTCGCTTATGAATTTGATGACGCGCAGCATGGCGCTGATTTGTTTAACCTGGCGGTGCCGGGCAACATTTATACGCGCATCATGAACCCGACCAACGATGTGCTGGAGCAGCGCGTCGCCGCGATGGAAGGCGGCGTCGCCTCGCTGGCGCTGGCTTCGGGTCAAGCGGCAATCACCTATTCAATACTCAATTTGGCGGAGGCGGGCAACAATATCGTGACCGTGCCCCAGCTTTATGGCGGCACCTATACGCTCTTCCGCCACATGCTGCCCAAGCTGGGCATTGATGTGCGCTTTGCCGATGGCGACAGCGCGGACGAGCTGGCGCAGCATATCGATGGCAAAACCGCCGCCGTCTTCTGCGAATCTATCGGCAACCCCGCGGGTAATATCCCCGACCTGGCGGCAATCGCCGATATGGCGCATGCCCATGGCGTACCCGTCATCGTCGACAACACCGTGCCGACGCCGGCACTCTGCCGCCCGGTGGAGCACGGCTGCGATATCGTCCTGCATTCCATGACCAAATATATGGGCGGGCATGGCAACAGCATCGCCGGCATCCTGGTGGATGGCGGCATCTTCGATTGGGCGAAGCACAGCGAGCGCTTCTATATGTTCAGCAGCCCTGAGCCGAGTTATCACGGCGTTGTTTTCACTGATGCCATGGGTCCAGCCGCCTACATCGCCCGCGCCCGCGTGGTTGCGCTGCGCAACACCGGTTCCGCGCTCAGCCCCTTCAACGCTTTTCTGATTTTGCAGGGCTTGCAGACGCTCTCGCTGCGCATGGAGCGCCATGTGGACAATGCGCTTGCGGTTGCCAAGCACCTCGAAAGCCATGAGCAGGTCGAGTGGGTGTCTTACCCCGGTTTGGAGAGCTCGCCTTATTATGATTTGGCGCAGAAATACACGGGCGGGCGCCCCTCGGCGCTGCTGACCTTCGGCATCAAAGGCGGCTTTGACGCCGGCGTGAAGTTCTATGACGCGCTGAAGATTTTCAAGCGGCTGGTGAACATCGGCGATGCCAAATCGCTGGCGGCGCATCCCGCTTCGACCACGCACCGCCAGCTGACGCCGGAAGAGCAGGCAGCGGCGGGCGTCACGCCGGAGACAATCCGCCTCTGCATCGGCATTGAGCATATCGACGACATCATCGACGACCTCGACGCGGCGCTGGCAGCGGCGCGCTAAGGACTCTTTCCCCAAACCCATGCGCCATAGAGATGGCGCATTTTCCCAAAATGAGGCAAGGGGAGCAAAATTACTACAAATGAGCGGCTAAAAGTCCCTCCCTCTTCATGGGGGAGGGATTTAGGGTGGGGGACGCGGCGATAGCTCTGGCTAATCCGGCACATATTGCAATGCGCCCAAGCCGAGTTCCAACAGCGCTGCTTTCACCCGTTGGATATCTTCCTGGTCGCGCGCGTCATAGGTGCGGGCGCAGAGCAGCCGCGCATCCGCCGCCCTTTGATCAGCGGCGGGACCAGTCGATACTTTGGATTTGTAGCCTAATTTCCCCGCTAGCGTCATCGCTTTGACCCGCTCCCAGACGGCATCAAGCGCCGCTGCCTTCAGCGGGGCGCGCCATTCGCCGGCATGCGCGGTTGGACCTGGCGCGGCACCAGCGGGGCGCTTGACTTCAATCCAGTAGACCGCCGCATAGTCCGATGGGCGCGCCGCCGCGTCATGCTGCAAGCGGGCGGCTTGCACCATTTCTATCAGCGCGAGGTTGAGATCGCCGGGAGAATTATCAGCTGGCATCAGCTTTGCCGTCACAGTAGGATGGTTAGAATATCGTTGGCGGGCTTTTGACATCGCTGTCGAAGCCATAACGCCCGATGAGCGGGACGAAGCGGCAGCGCAGCAAAGTGCGCGAGGTATAGCGGTCGCCGCGCCGCGCCACCAATTTGAGTTCCTGCAAGTCTTCGTCGCCGACTGGCAGAATCATCAAACCGCCGCGCTCGTCCAACTGGCTGCAGAGAACGCTGGGCAGGCGCGGCACCGCCGCGGTAACGATTATCCGATCGAACAGGGCTTGGTCGGGCAAGCCCTGGCTGCCATCGCCGACATGAATATCCAGATTGTTGTAACCCAAATCCCCGATGCGCCTGCCCGCTTGCTCCGCCAGACGGCTTACCCGCTCCATACTAAATACATACTGCGCGAGATGGCAGAGCAACGCCGTCTGATAGCCGCTGCCGGTGCCGATTTCCAGCACGGAATGGTGCTGTTTCAGGCGCAGGCGCTCCGTCATAAAGGCGACGATATAAGGCTGAGAGATCGTTTGCTCTTCGCCGATGGGCAGCGGGCGGTCTTCATAGGCATGCTTTTGGAATTCTTTTGGCACAAATTGATGGCGCGGCAGCACCGCCATCGCGTCCAGCACCCGGCGGTCGCTGATGCCGCGCTCGCGCAGCTGTTCGGCAACCATGCGCTTGCGCAAGCGCCCGTACTCCTTGGAAGTTGGCATGTATATTCCAGCGTAATCGACATTGCCTATACCATAACGCTAGCATAAAGCGCGGATGTCGGCAAATCAGTCAGGCGCGGATTGCCGAGCAGTCTCGGCGAGCTGCCCGCTATCGCGCGTGAATTGCGCTGTTGCGGCGGTATATCAGAAGTGCTACACTGCCAACAGGCTCAACACAGGAGGATTCCTTATGAAAGGCGTACTTGAACAATCCGCGCAAGCGCTGATTTTGCGGGGAGTCGTAGCGATTATTTTTGCTCTGCTGCTGGTTTTTGTGCCGGGCGTGACGCTGGCGGCGGGCGCTTTCAGCTTTGTTATGCTCTTCGGCGCCTACGCCTTGGTGGATGGGATTTCGACATTGTGGGGCTCGATACGCGAGCGCGAGGGGCACTGGGTTTTGATGGCGCTGGTGGGCGTTGTCAGCGTTATCGCGGGCGTAGCCGCCCTTGCCAACCCGATCGTCTTCAGCACTTTGACGCTGGCGATTATGATCAACTTGTTCGCCTTCAAAGCGATACTCGGCGGCGGGCTGGAGATTATTAGCGCCGTCCGCCTGCGCGAAGAGATCGACAACGAATGGCTGCTGGGCATCAGCGGTTTTGTATCGTTGGTATTTGGCTTGCTGCTGCTCTTTAATACCTTCGAGACGGTGGCGACGCTGTTGCTGATTGTGCCCTTTTATCTGCTTATCGCTGGCGTCATGCAGATTGCGCTGGGCATGAAGGTGCGCTCTTGGCAGGGCGACTTGGAAAAAGCCCGCGCCTAGGCGCTCGGCGCCTTTTCAATCACGCGGGCGGCGCATAAAGCCGCTCGCGGTCATGTATTCTATACCGCTTAAGCATGCGCCCAGCCTTCCCAGGCGCGGGCGCTCCAAGCGCGATAGAGGGCGACCGCGCCCGCCGTCGCCACATTCAAGCTGCCGACTTCGCCGCGCATCGGCAAGGTCAGCAGCAGGTCACAGGTATCGCGCACCAGCCGCCGCAAGCCATCGCCTTCGCTGCCCATCACCAAGCCAAGAGACATATTGAGGTCGGTCTTGTCCAGCGGCGGGATGTTGGGTCCCACATCCAAACCGACCAGCCAAACATCCTGGCTTTTCAGCGATTTCATCGCGCTGACCAAGTTGGTAACCTGGGCGACATTGATATGCTCGACCGCGCCGGACGAGGCATTGACTACCGCCGGCGTTACTGCCACGCTGCGCCGTTCTTGCACGACAATGCCATGTACGCCGACAGCGTCGCTAACGCGGATTAAAGAGCCGACATTCTGCGGGTCCTTCAGCAAATCCAGCAGCAGGATAAAAGGCTTCTCGCCGCGCCGCGCCGCGGTGTTGAGGATATCCTCCAGATCGCAATAGGGATAAGGACCGACCCGCAGCGCCAAGCCCTGATGATTGCCGTTGTTCGCCAGGTCATCGAGGATGCGGCGCTGCACCCGCTGCAGCGGCAGCCCGCGTTCTTCCGCCATGCTCATGACATCGGCGACAGTGCCGCGGCGCTCCGCCCGTTCGTGGATCATCAGCGCATGCAGCTTGCGCCGTCCTGCGCGCATGGCTTCAATCACCGCCCAATGTCCATAGAGGAATTCTGGCATCAGCCCGGCTTCCAGGTGGTGCCATCGGCGCGGTCTTCCAGGACGATGCCCAGCGCGGCGAGCTTGTCGCGGATTTCGTCGCTGCGGGCATAATCGCGGGCGGCGCGGGCTTGCGCCCGCATGTCTATCAGCATCTGCACCAGCGCCGCTTCCCGCTGGCTGTCGCCGCCGCTCGCCGCGGGGGTCTCAGACGCCAGCCCCAGCACATCGCCTGCCAGCCGCAAATAGGTGTCCTCAATCGCCTTTAGCGTCTGCAAGCCGACATCGCTGCCGCTGTTGAGCAGGGAATTCACATCGCGGGTCAAATCTTGCAGGACCGCGATAGCCCGCGGGGAATTGAAGTCGTCGTCCATCACATCACGGAAGTCGGCTTGCGCCCGCGCCAAGCGCTCGCTAAAGCCATTGCCAGCGGCGCTTTCGGGCGCAGCCTGCATTTGCTGGCGGACGAGGCGCAGCGCATTCATCAGCCGCTCCCAGCCCGCTTTCGCCGAGACCAGCGCCTCATCGCTATAGACCACGGGATTGCTGTAGTGCGAGGTCAAAATGAAGTAACGCAATTCCGCGGGGCGGTAGCTTTTCAGCGCGTCTTTGATGGTGATGTAATTGCCCAGCGATTTGCTCATTTTCACGGGGATGCCTTCGTCCGGGTCGAGCACATTCAAGCTGCCGGTCAGCATCCAGTAGTTGGCGAAGCTGGCACCGTTGGCGCATTCGCTTTGGGCGATTTCGTTTTCGTTGTGCGGGTAGATGTTGTCGATGCCGCCGCCGTGAATATCAAAATTGGCGCCCAGATATTTATTCGCCATCGCCGAGCATTCGATGTGCCAACCGGGGAAGCCAGCGCCCCAGGGGCTGTTCCAGCGCAGGATATGCTCGGGCTCCGCCCGTTTCCACAAGGCGAAATCAGCGGCATGCCGCTTGTCGCCGCCGATCAACTCGCGGGATTCCGCCTGCTGTTCGTCCACGCGGCGGTTGGACAGCTTGCCATAATCGGCGTCGCTGAGCACATCAAAATACACATTGCCGTCGACTTCATACGCGTGATTCTTGGCAATCAGCGTTTGGATCATCTCGATTTGTTCGGGCACATGCCCGCTGGCGCGCGGGGAGATATCGGGGCGCTGCACGCCGAGGGCGTCCATATCTTCAAAATAGCTGCGGGTATAGGTCTCGACAATTTGCATCGGCTTGGCCTTGAGCTGGGCGGCGCGCATCAGAATGCGGTCTTCGTCATTGGCGCGCAGGTGCCCCACATCGGTGATATTCTGCACATACAGCAGGTCAAAGCCGCGGTAGCGCAGGTAACGCGCCACCACATCAAAGGAGACATAGGTTTTGGCATGCCCCAGGTGCGAATGCTCGTAGACGGTGGGACCGCAGACATACATGCCGACGCGCCCCTCGTGAATTGGCTTGAAGTCCTGCTTTTGACGCCCCAGCACATTAAATATGCGCAAAGTCATCGCTCCTCGCTGGTTTTTGCTGGCTTCAACCTATTGTACCAGCCGCGCGCCCGCTGGCAACAGGCTTGCCCGGATGGGGCAATTGCATCAAATCTTTTTTCACCACAAAGACACAAAGGGCACAAAGTTTTTTCTTGAAATGGCTCTATGCTTCTTCATTTATCAGGGTAGTCTGTACACAGCCCATACCACCGAGAACACAGAAGTAAGTTCAAGTAAGTAATGCGACAATCTAGTGCTTACTGAGCAGTCTGTACACAGCCCTTACCACCGAGAACACAGAGGGAAATTGAGGACACCGAGTAAAGATTTTAAGAGATTTTCTCATGCTTTTCTCTGTGTATCCCGGTGTCCTCGGTGGTTACATTTTCGTTGGATTCCGCTCGTTGTGGCGAATGTCTTTTTTAATGCAATTGCCCTGCCCCTACACCAAAATCAGGGACGGGCGGCTTTCTTGTAGGCATAGGTGTCGCAATAGCGCTCGAAACCGACAGCGGCATAGAGGCGGCCGGACGCGGGATTTTTCGCCGGCGGCTCGTGCCCTACATAGGCGCAGCGGATGCCGCGCTCGGCTTTCATGCGCCGCAATGCGTAAGCCATCAGCGCTTTGCCGATGCCCCGCCGCCGGAAATCGGAATGGGTGCCCACTGGCTCGAAGAGCAGGGAATGATTTATATCGTCAACCCAGAGGTTGGTGAAAGCGGCGAAACGGCCATCAGGCGCGACCGCAACCCACTCATATTCGATATGCGGCGACTGGAACACCGCGCCATAAGAATCAGCATTCCATTTGTTGGAGAAGCTGTGATTGTGCACATCCGCCAGGCGCGCGGCATCGGCTTGCTGCGCCTCGTGAAAATGGAAGCCGGCGGGCAGCGCCGCCTCGGGCAAGTTGGACAAATCGTGGCGGGTGAGGCTGTAGCGCAGCGTATCCCGCGTATAGCCGCAGTCCTCCATGAAGCGCGTGTGGGCGGCATCGCAATCATCAAGTTCCACGCTGAATTCCGTGAGCGGCTTGCCGCATTTTTCGCCGAGCAGCAAAGTCTCCCGCTCGCAGGTTTGCAGGAAGCGCCGATGCGCCCGGCTCAGCCTATATTTGGGCGCGACTTGCAGCTCAAAAGATTGCCATTTGGGCAGCAAGGTGGCGAATGCGGCAAGCTCGCCGCTGTCATCCAGCCAATAGCGGAAGATGTCGCTTGTGTGCTGCCCATAGCAATTGTTGAACAGACGATGCCCGATATCGCCCTTGTGCAGATAATTGCATTGTCCCGTCTGCTGCACCCAGCGCATCAGGGCGGCTTGGGCGCGGCTGAAATCCTGCGATGTTTGATAGCGGCAGAGTTGCATTTTTGCCTTTCCTCAGTGTTGGGCGCGCGCTTATTAAAGCGACAGCGCGCGCGCGTAGATAGAATTCATCCTGCTCAAATATGTGCCCAGCGTGAACTCGCGCTCCAGGCGCTCGCGCCCGCGTAGCCCCATCTTGCAGCGCAGGGCTTCGTTCGTCAACAGCCGCAGCAGGCGGTCAGCAAATTGCCCGATATCAAAAGGGTTGACGATGTAGCCAGTTTCGCCATCAATGACCGCTTCTGGAGAGCCGCCGAAGCATGTGGAAACCAGCGCTTTGCCGGCAGCCATCGCTTCCAAGTTCACGGTGGGGAAGGGGTCAAGATAGATTGAGGGCACGGTTACGACATCCGCCAGGTGATAGGCGGCGCGTAAGTCAGCGCCAGTCAGCCAGCCGCCGCTGCGGATAGCCGGGCGCAGATGGGCGTATTCCGCGGGAATCTGTTTGTCAAAGTCACGCGCCGTCAAGACGAGCAAGCGCGCTTGCGGCAGGCGCTCGCGCACCTGCGCCAGCGCTTGCAGGGCTTGCAGCGAGCCCTTCGCCCGCGTCAAGCGCCCGACAAACAAAATCACGGCGGCGTCTTCTAAGCCGAGCTGCTGCCGCAGCGCCGCAATCGCCGCCTTGTCGGGCGGCTGCCAGGCAGCGGGGTCGATGCCATTGGGCAGCGCTTCCACCGCTGGCATGCCATTGGCGCGCCAGGCAGCCGCCAAAGCCTGGCTGGGCGCGGTGCGGATATGCGCGCATTGACGCAGATAACGCTTGATGAGCGGATTGCGCAAGGGATTGTAACGGAAGCGGTTCTGCCGCAGGTTATAGGCGCGCGGCAGGCGATACTCCGCTGGCAGACTTATGGCGCTGGCATCCGCCCGTACATAGTGGCTGAGCTTCCCGTAAGCGAAGGACATGGCGTCATGGGCGCTGTAGACGACGGCGCAGCCAGCATCACGCGCCAGCTTGAGTGTATGATAGGAGAGCTGATTGTGAATATTGTGCGCGTTGACGACATCGGGCTGCAGCCGCGCCAGCACATCACGGAAAGCGCCGACAGTCTGTGGATTCCATAGCGTCAGCCAGGCGCGGAACCTTTCGGGATAGCGGGAATGCAGGTGATAGGTGGGCATGCCCGCGCGCGCTTCTTGAAAGGTGGCGCCGCCAGTGGTGGTGACGATATGTACCTCCCGCCCCTGCTCCGCCAAGCCCCGCGCCAAAGCCCAGACGACAGCCTCCGCCCCGCCTTTGCCTTCTGGCGGTATCCTATCACTGAGCAGCAGGATCTTCATCTACGGATTCTTTGCGTCCCTGGGGGGGCGGTTGAAACAGGTCAATTTAACCACAGAGTGCGCAGAGTTACACCGAGAAAAGCATGAGAAAATCTCTGTGCCTCCTGCGTCTCAGTGGTGAATTAAGATTTGCTGCAATTGCTCTGATTGCAACGGCGGCGCGGGAAATGCGTATAAACTATACCTAGAAACAGGGGGAAATGATGGCAAAAACATTACAAGATGCGGACCGGCAAGCCCGCAAGTTGGTCAACAATTGGACGACAGTCGCCGCCGGCACCGGCTGGATACCTGGCAGCACATTCTTCCTCACGGGCGCGGATACCGCCATGATCTATCAAGTCGCCAGCGCCTATGAAGTGAATGCCTTCGACATGAATCACTTAAAATCCATACTCGGCGGCGCTATCGGCAGCGCGATTGCCGGCAGCGTCATCGGCGAATTTGTCGGCGTGATTCCGCTGGTCGGCTGGGCGGTGAAGAGCGCGGGCATGGCGGCAAAAGCGCGCGTGATTGGCGACGCCGTCATGCACTATTTTCGGGAACGGTCCGAGCTGCCGGATACCAAAGTCATCATTCCTTTGGAGCTGCTGGAAGAAGAAAAGCCCAAGAACCCGCCTATGCCGAAAACCGAAATCGCTATTGAAGACGGCGAAGACTGAGCGATTCTTGAAATAATAAGCCAATTGCGTTTGTCCCGCAGCCGCTAATGCGCTAGGCTTGGCGGACTGTCAAGCAACCGCGAAGGGATCGCCATGAGTTCTACTGTACGACAGCAGGTTCTGGTGCTCTACCTGTCAACATCGGCGCTGGACAGCCGCGTTTTGGGCTGGGCGATGTATGATGGCACGGGAACAGAGACGCATACCACCGGCGACAGCGACCAGGTGCCTTATGAAACTGGCTTGGAGGCGCTGCGCGCCGGCTGGCGGCTGATACAGCATCCGATACTGATTCCGCCCTATCCGGGCGAAGAATACAGCACCTCGTTCATGAAATATGGCTTTGTCTTTGAGAAACTGGAGGGGATAAAACAGTGAACGCGAGCAAGGAATTGCTAACATCGGCGGCGATGGCGGAGTTCGTGGCGCGGGGTTTTCTGCGTTTTGACGCCTTGGTGCCGCCGGCGATTAACCAAGCGATTATGCGCGGCATCGACCGCGGCGAAATCAGCGGGCACCCGGCGGGCACGCCGCTCTCTCAATGTTATCACGGCAGCCCCATCCGCCTGCTGCTGGAGCTGCCGCGCATACAGGGCATCATCAGCAGCCTGGTGGGCGATGACCCGCTCTTTGACCATGACGCCATCCATGTGCGCGAGCCCAACGAGGGCAAGGCGCAGGGCTTGCACGCCGATTCCATCATTGATACGCGCGCGCATTTCGATATCCAGTTGATGTATTTCCCGCATGATGTGCCGCTGGAAATGGGCGGCACCCTGCTTTTGCCCGGCAGCCACTTCCGCCGCGTCAACGAGATGGATGTCGCCGCCTATCAAAATATGCGCGGGCAGATACCGATGGTATGCGAAGCGGGCACGGTGCTGGCGCTGCATCACGGCATTTGGCATTGCGGGCGGCAAAACAAAACCGACCGCCGCCGCTATATGTTTAAGCTGCGTTTGAACCCGGCAGTGCGGCAGCTGCGCCTGTGGAATACCGCGGATTTGAACGAACAATACCGCGCCCATCGGGAGATCCACGCGGGCTTGGGACGCGATGGCAGCGTACAGGATATCCTCAGCCGGCTGGAGCCCTGGTTTGAAGCGGCGAGCGGGCGTCTGGAAATCGTCAATCGCGTCAAGCTGTGGCGTTTTTTGACTGGGGATGAGAGTTTTGATGTGAATTATTGGCTGAGCCGGCTGGAAAATATGCCTGCTTGATGGCGCAGCGCAAAGGCGCAGCCCCCGAGGCTCGCGCCAGCAATTTTCGACGGGTGTGAAGCCCGCCTGCAAACTCGCCCTAGCGCCTGCGGCAGTATGCACTATACTGGGCTGTCAGTTCTCGCAACGCAGGCAGGGGCGCAGCCCCGCGCTCAAAAGCACGAGTAGCAAGAGGAAATACCGATATATGGCATCCTATCACGGACCAAAAGCCAAACCCCAGCGGCGCTTCGGCGAATTGCTGGTGCCCCGCCCCAAGTATTCGCGCATCCTGGAAAACCGCAGCGCGCCGCCGGGCGAACATGGCAAGCAAAGGAGCTTCCGCTCCAGCCGCCGCAGCAATTATGCGCTGCAATTGGACGAAAAGCAGAAGCTCTCCTTCATCTACAATGTGCGGGAACGGCAGCTGCGCAATTATTACAAAAAAGCGGACCTGATGCCGGGTCCAACCGGCGTCAACCTGCTCAGCTTGTTGGAGCGGCGGCTGGACAATATCGTCTATCGCTCGGGCTTGGCGGCGACGATATGGTCGGCGCGGCAGATAGTCGGGCATGGGCATATTCATGTCAACGGCCGGCGCGTGAACTTGCCGTCGTATCAGGTGCGCCCGGGCGATGTCATCGAAGTTTCGCCGAAGATGAAGAAGAATGTGCACATCATCGAATGGATGCAGCAATCCGCCTATTCCCCGCCCTACATGTCGGTGGACAAGGACAGCTTCAGCGTTACGCTGGATCGCGCGCCGGAAGAAGGCGAGGTGCAGACGCCGGTGGATATCCAGATGGTGGTCGAGTTTTACAACCGGCTGACCTAATCCGCAGGCGGCGCGACAATCCCCCCACTTTAGTATGGCAAGCTGCGAATCCGCTCAATCAACCCGCTGGTGCTGTGCCCGGGCAGGAAGTCAATCAGCTCGACGCGCCCGCCGCTGGCAAGCACTGTAGCGCGCTCGGGCAGCGGCTTATCAGCATAATCGCCGCCTTTGACATAGATATCCGGCTGCAGCGCCCGCAGCAGGGCATCAGCGGTATCCTGCTCAAAAATCAATACGGCGCTGACTGGCTTCAAAGCCGCCAGCAGGCGCGCCCGCTCGCTGGCGGGCACAAGCGGGCGCCCCGTCCCTTTCAGCCGCCGCGTGGAAGCATCGCCATTCACGCCGACGAAGAGCGCATCGCCCAAAGCCCGCGCCTTCTGCAAATAATCGAGATGCCCCAGATGCAGCAAGTCAAAATGCCCATTGGTGAAGACCAGGGTTTTGCCCGCTTGCCGCAGCCGCTGACGGCTCTCTAGCGCCGCTTCCAGGGAGAGCGGGGCATTCACGCGAATTTGCGCGGATAGAGCGCCCGCGCCAGCGCCTCCGCCTGCGCCACCCACTCTTCGATGAAGTCGATGCCCTTGCGCCAGAAGTCGGGATCGTTGATATCAACGCCGACGCGCGCCAGCAAGCGGTCGGGATAATCCGAATCGCCCGCCGCCAGCAGCTGCAGATATTTTGGCACGAAGGGCGCGCCCTCTTCTTGATAGAGGCGATACAGCGCCAGCACCAGCAGCTCGCCAAAAGAATAGGCGTAGACATAGCCGGGCGTGTGCAGGAAATGCGGCACATAGCTCCACCAACTGCCATATTCGTCGGTGATGGTAACGCTGTCGCCGAACATATCGCGCTGCGTTTCCAGCCAGAGCGTGTTGAAGCGTTTGGCAGTCAGCTCGCCTTCGGCGCGGCGGGCGCGGTGTATCTTGTCTTCAAAGCGGTTCATCGAGATTTGGCGGAAGACAGTGGCAAAGGTGTCTTCAATCTTCTCCATCAACATCGACAGCTTGACTTCGTCATCGTCTTCCGCCGCCATCAAATCCTGGAATACCAGCATCTCGGCGAAGGTCGATGCCATTTCCGCCGTCGTCAGCGGCGTATAGAGGGCGAACAAGCCCTTCGCTTCCGCCGAGAGGTACATGTGCATGCCATGCCCCAGCTCATGCGCCAATGTCGTGACATCGCGCGTTGTGCCCAGGTAATTGAGGAATACAAAAGGGTTGGCGGACGCCACGGTGGGGGCGGCGAAGGCACCGCCGCGTTTGTTGGGCAGCACCGGCGCGTGAATCCAATTCTGCTCGAAGAAGCGCTGCGCCACCGCCGCCATCGCCGGGCTGAAGGTGTCAAAAGCCTTGAGCACAACCGCGCGCGCCTCGTCCCAGGTGTAGAAGGTTTCGCTCTCTTTTAGGTTGAGCGGGGCGTAGCGGTCATAGTCATAAAGTTCGTCATAGCCCAGCAGGGCGCGCTTCAGCCGATAGTGCCGCGCCACCAGGGCGTAGTTGCCGGTGACGGTATCAACAAGCGCCTGCACGACTTCGTCGCTGGCTTTGTTTTTTAAGTTGCGCGCCGAAATCCAACTGGGATAGCCGCGGCGGCGGTCGCTGTTGGCTTTGTCCAAAATCAGCGTGTTGAAGATGAAGCTCAGCTCCATCGACTTTTCCCTGAGTTTGTCCGTCAGCTTGCGCCATGCCATCTCGCGCGCATCGCGGTCGGCATCGTGCAATTTGTTGAGCACGGCGGTCATATTCACTTCTTCGCCCAGCCAATCGAAGCGGAAAGCGCTGGTCAATTGCGTGAAGAAGCGCGTCCAGGCGGCGCTGCCCGTAACCTGTTTCTCGATGCTGATTTGTTCTTCCGCCTCGCTGAGCATATAGGGGCGGTTGCGCCGCTCCGCCTCCAGATAATAGCGGTATTCGGCGATGGCGGGGTCGGCTAGGATAGCTGCCGCCGCCTCGTCCGCCAGCGCATTCCACTCCAGCTCGAAGAAAACCAGCTTTTGGCTGAGCGCGGCTTCCAGCTCTTCGATGCGCGCGACCGCCGCCTGGAAGCGGGCATCGCCAGTATCGGTCGAGAAATTGAGGAAAGCAAAAGACGCCAGCCGCCCGCGCAAATCATAGATGGCTTCCAACTGCCTGTAGGCGCTGAGGAAATCAGCGGCGCTCATGCTGGCGACTTTGCCGCGCCAACGGTCCTGGAAGGCATCCGCCAAGCGCCCCAGCTTTTCGATGTCAGCTTCGATTTGCGGGTCATCGGGGCTGATATAAAAGACGGACAGGTCCCAGAGGACAGCTTCCGCGCCGGTGGGGCGCTGCTTGACGGCTTCGCTCATTGCAGGCTCTTCCTTTTTGGCTATGTGATGTGCCGCGCAATCGTATCAAAGGCGCGCCAGCGGGTGTAGGGGGATATTACGCGGGGATTTTGCCACAGATGTAAGCGCGATTAAGCAGTGAGAACTTATGCGGCAAAGATTCGACAGGGGATGTAACCACCGAGGCGCACCGAGAAAAGCATGAGAAAATCTCTATGCCTCTGTCTCGCTGTGGCAGCTTTTAGGCGCGTCCCTGGCGATAGGCAAATTTGGCGCCGCGCAAACGCCGCCCGTAGGTGCCCGTCACATAGCCTTGCACCGGCACAAAGAGCAGCAATCCCAGCAATGCCGCCGGCAGCAAAGCTATCAGCAGCAAGCAGGCAGCCGCCGTCACTATCAGCCATTGCAGGGTGAGCATGCTGTTGGCTTGCAGGCTGCGCAGCAAGGCATTGAACTGGAAGAAGGCGTCCCACTCCCAAGTTTCGGCATAGCGCGTCATGCCCAGCGCCAGCAGCGACCAGGCAAATGCCAGATAGAGCAGCAACAGCGGCGCCAGCCCCGTCAGGATGCCGACGAATGTCAAGCCGCCGAAGAGGCTGCCGCCCAAACTGCCGCGAGCGGCGGACAGCAGCAGCAGCGCAAGCAGCAAAGGCAGATGATATACAAGAATCGCGACCAGCACCGGGAAGCCCTTGCCGATATCTTCGCCGATATGTGTCCATGTGGGCAGCGGGCGCGGATAATCGTTGCTGACATTGCGGACGAGCGCCGCCAGATAGCCCAGAAGCGCGCATAGGCAGAGTATGCCGACAACGGGCAGCGGGCACAGGATGAGAAACAGCGCCAGTTCCGCCATTTTCCGCCGCCAATGGCGGTCGCCAAAGATGTATGTGAAAGAGCGCAGGAGAATCATAAGCACTTCTTTAAACTTGTTGATGTTCGCTTAAACTAAGTTTAACATGGATTTATCATTTGTCCAGGCATTCGGGGGATTGTTGCAGCGCCTAGTGCGCCGAGGGCACCCCACAGGCACAGGCGGTATCCAATTTTCGCCAAAAATCTCGGCATTACTGTCTTGGAATTGCGCGTAGAATGCTACTATAGAGTTCTTTGCCCAGGAGCGCGCCTATATGCTATATCGGCTGCTTTCGCGCTTGCTGCCGACGGCAGAGGCGTCCGCCGAGCCGCGGCGCATCGTCTTGATACGCCCCTGCTGCATTGGCGATGTGGTGATGGCGACCGCGGCTTTGAGCGCTCTGCGGGCGGCTTTCCCGCGGGCGCATATCACCTTGGCGGTGGGACCCTGGTCGGCGCGGGCAATCGCGCATCATACGGCGCATGACGCCCTGCTCGATATCGGCAGCGATATGCCGCTGCGATCTCCCGCCGCCTTTTGGCGATTTGTAAGGCGTCTGCGCGCGGGGCGCTTTGACCTTACGGTGTCGCTGGCGCGTTCCCCGCTGATGAGCCTGGCGGCGCTGCTGGCGGGCTCGCCAGCCCGCGCGGGCTTACATAGCGGCGGGCGCGGCTTCGGTTACACTCTGCGCGTGCCGATTGCGGCTGATGCGCGTGAGCACGAGGCGGCGCTCTATCTGCGGGTTATCAGCGCCGCCGCCGGGAGAGAATTGCGTGCCTCCGCGAATTTGCCTGTCAGCGAGGCGGCGCGGGCGGCAGTGCGGCAGCGGCTGCGGGCGGCGGGCATCAGCGCGCCAGTTATCGTGGCGCACCCCGGCGGCGGCCGCAACCCGGGCGCGCAGTTGGCGAGCAAGCGCTATCCCGCGCCGATGCTGGCGGCGCTTTTGAATCAAACAGCGGCGGCGCAGGGCGCTTCTGTCATCCTCATCGGTGGCGCTGATGATGCCGCGCTCGCGCAGGCGGTAGCCGACCGCTTGACCGTGCCGGCGCGGCAATGGCTGGACGCGCTGAGTTTTGTGGAAATCGGCGCGCTGGCGGCGGCGGCGCTGCTGTACATCGGCAATGACAGCGGCTTGACGCACCTGGCAGCCGCCAGCGGCGCAAAAACGGCAATGCTGATGGGACCAACTGACCCGCTGCGTTACGCGCCTTATACCCGCGACAGCCTGGCGCTGTGGAAGCCGCGGGAACTGCCGAAAGGCGGGGCGGCGCAGGCGCGAAGCCGCTGGGATTGGCAGCGCGATGGCATCTCAGCCGCCGATGCCGCCGCAGCGATTGCGGCATTCCTCGACGAGAGCTGAAATAAGGAGAACGAGACTATGCCCTATCAACACATTTTGGTGGACAAGCCCGCGGCGGGGGTGGGACGGGCGCGGCTGAACCGTCCCGCGGCGCTGAACGCCCTCAACTCGGCGCTGCTGGACGAGCTGATGCAGGCGCTGACAGCCTTCGACAATGACGCGGAAATCGGCGCGCTCATCGTGACCGGGGATGACAAAGCCTTCGCCGCCGGCGCGGATATCAAAGAGATGCAGGGCAAATCACAGATGGACATGCTGATGGCGCCATCGCTGCTCGACCGCTTCGCGGTGCACCGCTTAAACAAGCCGGTCATCGCCGCCGTGTCCGGCTATGCCTTGGGCGGAGGCTGTGAAGTGGCGCTCAGCTGTGACATGATCGTGGCTTCGGAGACGGCGGTCTTTGGGCAGCCGGAGATAAACCTCGGCATCATCCCCGGCGCTGGCGGCACCCAGCGGCTGACGCGGGCTGTCGGCAAGGCGCTGGCGATGGAAATCATGCTGACAGACCGCAAGCTGAGCGCGCAAGAGGCGCTGGCTTATGGTTTGGTCAACCGGGTGGCACCGCTGGAGGACTATATGCAGGTGGCGATCGGCATCGCGCAGAAGGCGGCGCGGCGCTCGCAAGTCGCCATCCGCCTGACAAAAGAAGCCATCAACAAAGCCTACGACGGCTCGCTGGAAGCGGGACTGGCATTTGAACGGCGCAATTTCCTGCTCGCCTTCGGCTCGGAAGACAAAGCCGAGGGCATGAGCGCCTTCATCGAAAAGCGGCGGGCGCGATGGACACACCGCTGAGCCTGACCATCGTGTATACCGGCGGCATCGGCGGTGACCTGGCGCTGCTGCCGCGCCTGCATACTTTCCTCCAGCGCCTCAAAGCCGCGGGCGGCGGCACATCGCTGCTGTTGGATTTGGGCGGCGCTTGCAGCGCTGCCGCCTGGCATTGCCGCGCCACTGGCAATCGCTCGGCGCTGACTTTGCTGGATGGCATGGGCTATGACGCCGCTAACATCGCCGGTGCGCTGACACCGGCAGACCGCGCCAAGCTGGAAGCGGCGGTGGCGATGCGCCTGCTAGATGGCGAGCGCGACTGGCTGCAGCCGCCGCTGGCAGGCGCGCGCTTGAGCATCTCGCTGAGTCCCGCCGGCGAGACACGGCTGACGGGCAGCCGCCTGCGGCTGGCGCGGGTGAGCGCGGGGCAAGTTGGGCTGGCGCGCTTGCAGTACGCAGGGGCAATCCAACTGCGGGCGGCGCGCATCCACAGGCTGCCGCCGCGGACGCCGCCCAACCCCAGCATCGCGGGCGCGGTGGACTTCGTGCTCAGCGAAGCGCGGCTCTACGCGCAGAAGCGGGGCTGAGCCTTGCCCAGCTGTTGAGATGAAATGCGGAATGCAACGGAGCCAGCCGCCTAAGGCAAAACGCGGTGATTCAACATCTCGTTGACCAAAACGACCAGCCGCCGCAGCTCATCTTCCAGGTCGCGGCTGATGCCATCTTGAATCAGCGCTTCGCGGAAGAGATCACGCGCCTCGCGCAAATGCTCGTGCCCGCCGCGCAGCTTGCCCAAGCCGGCGCGCAATTGGCTGCGCGCTTCGCTGCTGGCATCGCTGGTATAAAAGTCGCGGAATTGCCAGCCATGCTGCGCCGAAGCGCGTTGCAAGCCGCTGACAAAGCTGGCGACTGTCTCCAGCTCTTCGGCGGCACCGCGCTGCAGCAAATCGGCAATGTCTTCGCTTAGGCTGGGTTCCATGGAAAAATCGAGAGTGTCGATATCGGTATAACGCGCTTCCACGGCATCACGGCTGCTGGGCTGGGGGCGCAGCGAAGTCTTCTGCGGCGACATGCCGGTGAAGATGGGGTAGAGCACGCCAACGCACATATTATGCACATCTTTGCGGTATTGCCCGCTGGCATCAGCGCGCCCGTCTTCAAGCCGGCGCGAGCTGTTGAAGTCGATGACTTTGAGATGGGTGCCATCCCAGTAGACATGCTCCAGCTTATGATCGAGATAGACGATGGAATGCTCATGCGCCTGGGCGAGCAGTTCGCTGAATTGCAGCGCCAGCGCCAAGCCCTCTTCGCTGGGCAAGCGCCAGCGGCGCTCGGGCTTGTTGGGCTTCATCAAGTAGAATAGGCTGTGCTGGCGCGGCAGATTTTCCAGCGTCAGATAGGGACGCCAGCCAGCCGCGGCATAGCGCGGCATCGCATCGATGAAGCCGCGCACATCGCCTTGGAAGGAGGTGATATCGCCGCCGCCTGGCGCTTCCCCGCGATCGGTCAGGAAGCCGCAATCATACAATTTGACGATATTGGGGCTGTGCCAGAGCCGCGTGAGGATATCGGCTTCGTTGCCAAAAGCGCGATATTCCCAGCGCATATCGCCATCGGCGCTAAGATGCTCGGGGCGCATCACCTTAAAGGCGACTGAGTTGCCGTTGCGCCGGTCGGTTGCGGCGAGCACGCGCGCGTAATGCCCAAGCGCAAAGGTATCGATGAAATTGCCCAGAGTGTAGAGGTCTGTGAATCGCGGCATAGGGCTTCCACATTTCGGACAGCCGCGCCAATTCGGCGTCGACAGTACCTGCAATATACCAGCTTTTGCGCCGCGTATACAGGGTAGGGGAAGGCAATCGCATAATAGTAGTATTCGCCACAAAGACGCAAAGGACACAAAAATTTTCTTGAAATGGCTCTTTGCTTCTACCTATAAGCAGGGAAACCGGTATTGGGCATCTCGCTAGAGCCGCCCCCATTCATCCCTTCACTGCGCTATGATACGCTAAGTCCCACATAGCCGAGGTGCCCGCCGCCAGATGCGCCATTTGCTGCCTTTGCGTTGCCTGTCCGCCTTGCTGATTGGCGTCAGCATGCTGGCGGCTGCCGCCGCGCAAGATGCCGCGCCAGTTCCGCAGCCAGCGCCGCGCCCGATGCCATCGTCCGTACACAGAGACGCGGGGCTGCAGCTGGAACTCTATTTCCCGGCTTTGAAGCAGGGCGGGGTTGGACTGCTGCGCTTGAGCGGCGGCGGCATCCTCAGCGCCCGCGCGGACTTCCTGGGCAAAGACATCTCCTTTTTCCATGCGCCCGGCGATGCCTGGTACGGCTTGATTGCCGCCAGCATCGACGCCGCCCCGGGCGAATATCCCTTGACGGTGCTGGCAACGCGGGACGCGGGCGCAACCCGCTTCGAGCGCCGCGTGGAAGTGCAAAGCGGCAACTTCATCGTGCAGGATTTCGCCCTGGGAGGCAGCGCCGGGCAATTGGTATCGCAGGCGGCGGAGCGGGAAGCGGTGGCGCTCATCCGCGCCATCACGGCGGAGTATCAGGCGCAGCCGCAGTGGGGCGCGCAGGGTTTCGCGCTGCCGCTGGCAGGCGCGCTGACATCGCCCTTCGGCGCGATTCGCACATTGAACGAAGACTTTTCAACGCGGCACATGGGTTGGGATCAAAACGCGCCCGAGGGCAGCCCCGTGCGCGCCATGGCGGCGGGGATAGTGGCGGCGGCGGAAGCCGCGCCGGCGGCGCGCGCGGGCATTTATGGCAAGTTTGTCATGCTCGACCACGGCTACACCGTCTTCTCCAGCTATGCGCATCTATCGGAGATATTCGCGCGGGCGGGGCAGCGGGTTGAAAGCGGGCAGGTCATCGGCTTGAGCGGCAACACCGGGCGCAGCAGCGGTCCCCATCTGCATTGGGAAGTGCTGCTGCATGGCGAGCGGGTAGATGGCGTCGCCTTCCTTAAACAATGGCTGCCGCCGATGCCAGCGGCAGAGTCCGCGGGCGGCTAAGCCTGCTGGACCTGCGTCAAGCGATGCGGAAGAGCCGCTGGGCATTGCCGCCCAAAATCAGCGCCAAGTCCGCCGGGCTGCAGTCCAGCGCGCGCGCATAAGGCAGGATGGCCTCAATCGTCACCCAGGGGTGGTCGCTGCCAAAAAGCAGGCGCTCGGCGCCAGCAAAACGCAGCGCAAAATCAATGGCGAGCTGGTCGGGCGATACCAAATCGAGATAAACGCGGCGATAGGTCTCGCGTGGCGATTGGCGGATATGCTCGCGTCCGCGGCGCTTGACTTCCGTCTGCTCGACCACCCGCCCCATCAGATAAGGCAAGACGCCGCCGCAATGCGGATGCACCACTGTCAGCGCGGGCTGCCGCTCCATGATGCCGCTGAGGATGAGCCGCAGCATGGCGATGGAGGTATCCACCATGAAGCCCAGCATGGGAATCATGCTGTGCTCGGCGATTGCGCCGCCCCAAATCGGCACGGTAGGGTGCAGCAGCAGCGGCATATTCAGCGCTGCCGCCCGCGCGTAGAGCGGCTCGAAGCGGGGGTCATCGAGAGGCGCGCCGTTCACATGCGAAGGCAGGAAGACGCCGCGCAAATCCAGCGCGCTATGGGCGCGCTCCAGCTCGCTGATGGCGGCGGGCACATCATTGAGTGGCAGCGAGGCGATGCCGACGAAGCGGTCTTGATGCCGGGCGCAGATTTCAGCGACGGCATCGTTGCAGAGGCGCGCGCCTTCCAGCGCCAGCGGCGGCTCCAGCATATCGGGCGTGGGGATATTGACGCTGATGACGCTGATGTCGACGCCGCTGGCGTCCATAGCGGCGAGCTTTTGCGCCGGGCTGTAGTCAGCGAGGTCCAGGCGGAAGCGCTGTACCCCCGCGTAATTGATGAGATAGACGCCATCGCCGCCGCTAACGCGTAAGCTGTTGGCGTTACGCGTCAGCAAATCGGCATAAGCGCGGGGGAAAACATGGCTCTGGCAATCGATGACGAGGCTCATGCGCCCTCCCCGATAGCGGCCGCTGGCATCGCGGTTACGGGGGTGAAAGCGCCGCTGCGTTGGGAGGCGATAGCGGCGGCGATGACCGCCAGCACTTTGAGATTGTTGCGCCCGCTGAAGTGCGGCTCCGCGCCGCCAGTAAGCCAATCGCGCCAGCGCTCCAAAAAGAGCGACCAGGGCTGCGTCGGCGGCATCCCTTGGTCAAGGTCGATAGAGGCGAAAGCGCCGCCGCGCTCGGCAAATTCATAGCGCATCTCGTTCCTGGACATGTGCAAGCCGCGGCAGCGCAGCGCGCCGCGCTCCCCTTCCAGCCGCAGCTCATAACAATCCGCCTGCGATGAATAGCCGGCGTGATACAGCATGCGCTCGCCGCCGGCAAAGCGCAGGATGCCGTTGATCATGCAGGGGCTGCTGTAGACCGACCAGGACGGCAAAAAGCCATCGCAGAGGACGGACTGCGGCTTCAGCGCGGGCAGGATGGCGAAGAGGCAATCAAGATGGTGGCAGGTCATCTCCCAGAGCACCGGCTGCGGGAAATCCACCAGATTCCTGGCTTGATGGCGCGGCTTGGCGTTGAAGAAAAATATCTGCTCGACGGCACCTAAAGCGCCAGACGCGACATAGTCCGCCACAACTTGATAATGGCGGAAGTAGCGCATCTGCTGCCCGACAGCCAGCTTGATGCCCAGCCGCGCCGCCAAGGCGACCAAGCGCTGGGACTGGGCGAAGTCGTTGGCCAGCGGCTTGGCGACAAGCGGGCTGACACCCGCGCGCAGGGCGGCTTCGGCTTGGGCGAAATGCCACTCCGAGGGTGTGTTAATCAAAGCGGCATCGGCGGGCGTCTGCGCCAGCGCCGCCGTCAGGTCGGTATGCAGCGCCGCCGCGGGCAGCGCCAGCGCTTGCCGCGCCCAATCCAGCGCCGCCGGGTTGACATCAACGACAGCGGCGACTTCGTGCCAGCTTTTTCCCCGCAAAGTCTTGAGCATGGAGCGGGTTACGCCGCCCATGCCAACGATGATGCTGCGCATTTTCTCCGGCATAACCGCCTCCTACTCCGCTTCCAGCAATGTCAGCAACTGCTGATGATTGGCGCGCACGGCGCGGACGCGGTCATCCCATTGATGCGGCTCCAGGCAATAATAGCCCGGGTAGCCATCCGCTTTGAGCGCCGCCACCTGCGCCGCCAGGTCAACGACGCCATCGTTGATATACACAAAACCGCTCTCTGGCTTCCAATTTTTGAAGTGTACATGGCTCAGAATATCGCGCGCATGGGCGTAGCCATCAGCCCAGGAGCTTTCGCCCGAAGCGGCGCCATTGGCAGGGTCCCAAACGACCGACAGCCCCAGCGTACGCGCGATTGTCGCCAGATTCGCGCCGGTATCGCTGTAGATGCTGGCGGCATTTTCCAGCAGCACCTCAATGCCCTCACGGGCGCAGAGTTCGACCGCCTTGCCCAGGTGATCGTAGATTTCGTCCGGGATGGCTTCGTCACGACTGGCGCGGCGGAAGGTGAAGAGGGTCATGCGGCTTAAGCCCAGCCGTTCCATCAGGCGGAAGGCTTTGGGCAAATCCTGCTCGAAGGTGCGGGCGATGACATCGGCATCCAGCGGACCTTTGAAGAACCCCGGGCTGACGCCGATAAGCTCAAGCTCGTGGGCGGCGACCGTGTCAAGCACCGCTTGAATCGCGCTGTCGCTGACATGGGGGAAGCGCCCGCCTTCCAGCTTGCGCAATTCATAAGCGCGGATGCCCAAGGGCAGGCAGGTTTCTACCGCCCGCGCAAAAGAATCATCCGCTTCATCGCTGATAATCGCCAGCCGCTGCCGCCAATCAGTCATCACAGTCCTCCAATGGTCGTTTTTCCAGAATCGCTTGAATTGTGGGCACATAACGCATTTGCTGGGAGAGAGCTTTGCCCAAGCCCAGGTGGTCCAGCCCAGCGGGGAACATGCCGATAGTTGGCAAAACCGCGCCCAAGGCGCGCCCAATCTCGCGGTCGCCGCTGAGTTCCCAGGCGGCTGCCAGCGCTTCCAGCACATATTGGCTGTGCTGATAGGTGCCGCCGAGGGTGCGATTGGGGCAGGAGGTATAGCGGAAGTGCCCGCTGGCGGCATCAAAAGTACGGCGGATGAGCCAGCGCGCGCCGCCCGCTATCGCCGCGGCTACGGGCTCGGCGGCGGTCAGATTGTGGTAGCGCTTCAAGCCGGAGATCAAGACGCCGACCATGAAGCCGGCTTCGCCGCGGCAGCGCGGATAGCCGCAGCCGCAGTGGGATTCGGTCAAGTTGCGTTCCCAGCCGCCGGCGGGCGCTTGCCGCTGCAGCACCCGCTCGACGATGATGCCAGCCGCGTTGAGGCAAGCGGCATCGTCAAAGGCCGCGGCGAAGGCGCAGAGGTGAATCAGATGCCAGCCAGCTTCACGCGCGTTGCTGAAATCGTAATAATCGAAGAATTTGCCCTGCAAAAGCCAGCCCCGCGTTTTCAGCAGGGATTCGTAAACCGCTTGATCGCCCGTCAGCAGATAATGCAGCAGCGGACCTTCCACCCAAGTATGCGAGGGGATGGATTTGGTGCCGCCCATCTTG
The DNA here is from genome assembly GCA_022825675.1 of Anaerolineae bacterium. Lineage (GTDB taxonomy): Bacteria > Chloroflexota > Anaerolineae > Aggregatilineales > Phototrophicaceae > UBA6055. The sequence continues at coordinate 52,818 of JAJDWK010000008.1, forward strand.
CTGCGGAAATAGGGCGGCAGATAGCCGCCGAGATGCCCCGGCATGTGCATCGACTGCCCGCCAATCTCGGACGGGGCGGCGGAAAAGTTAACCGTATCCACATCCGCCAGGTGGCGCGCCGCCGCCGCCGCCCACTGCGCCCAGCGCGGGTCGCCCCCGCGCAGGAACTCGGTGTAGCCGCAGTAGGCGGGGTCATATTCGTTATTGCCCCAGGACCAACCGCTTTCGCCGTACCAATCGCCGAAGTTGACCTGCCCATAGGCGCGGAATCGTTCGCGGTCGGCGAGGAAGGATTCGATGCCGCGGTCGGTCAGCGCCTCATACTTTGGCAGGGGAGAATCGCGGCGCGCGCCGATGGGATTGAGAGCGCCGCTGCCTTTGACGGCGTCGATATCAGGGCGGACCAGCGGCGGCGCTTCCAGCCAGGCGAAGGCGGCGGGACTGCCGCCGCCGAAATCCAGCAGGATTTCGCTGCCGAGCGCCATGCCCGCTTTCAAACGATAGCCTTCAGCATCCAGCCAGGTATAGAGGCGGTGGGCGGCGTCATCATCGCCGGGCAGCGCCCGCCCCGCCCGCTCGGGGAAGAGGCAAATGTCGATGCCGCCGGCATTCGCCGCCAGCGCCTTGGGGTAGCTCTGCCAGAAGTGCCGCAGCCCGATGCCAAGCTGGCTGCCGTCAGCCGCCGCGACGCGGATATGCCCCGCGGCGCGCCCCTCGCGGGGGATGCCGTTGATTTCATGCGCCAAGTCGTGATCATGGCGCAGCTGCCAGCCAGCGCCAGCCGCCAGCCGCCAGCTCTCGCCGCTGTGATGCAGGCATTCTCCGCCGGCGAAAGGGATGCGCAGCGCAAAAGAACGCAGCGCGAGCAGGGTGCTTTCTTCGCCATGCGCATCGCCGGCCGCCGCGGGCGCCAGCGCCGGGCTGATGACTTCCAGCCGATGGCGCAGCGTCACGAAAGTCTGCCCCGGGTAGGCGCGCAGCCACAGCCGACTGCTTAAATGCGCGACGCCTTGTCCATCGCAATGGTCAATGTCAATTGTCATCGCGGTCTTGCCGCGGGCTTCCGCCAGCCGCGGCGCGCCTGCGCTCAAGCGGCTGCCAGCGCCCAACAGCGCTTCAAACTGCATATCGGCGAGCGAGAAACTGACGCCGCCGCCGCTGATACAAGGCGCGCCATTGTGCCACGAGAGCGTGATATCGTCAGCCGCCGCGCTATTTTGCAAGGGGAGCGCCGCGCCGTTGATGTGCAGGCTGGCGGCGGATTTCGGCGCATTCGCCGCGCTGGCGGGGCATTGCGCTGCCACCAGCGCCCAGCGTATTGAGCCATCGCGCCAGCGGCTGAGGGCATCAATCGCTGCCGGCAGCGTCTGCCCGCCCGCGCGCAGCGCGCAAGACTGCACACTAGGCACCGCGCCCGCCGCCAGCGGCAAGCCAAACCGCAGCGGCAAGCCCGAACAGTTGGCGTCTGGCGGGCTGAGAATTTCTAGCGGCACAATAACTTCCCGCGCGGGCGCGGCTGCCGGCGGGACTGTCGAGAAGCTGATTTTGCGCTGGCTGCGCCTGCCCGCGCTATCAACAGCGCTGAGGACAGCTTCAAACTCCCGCCCCGCGGGCAAATCGGCGACGCTCAAGCGGCGCAGCGCCCCGCCTTCGCTCGTCTGCGTGAAGGCGCTGCCGCCCGCCCTATCGCTGACGCGGGCTTCCAGCCGTGATGCCGGCGGCGCGACGCAATGCAGATGCGCCGTCCAGCGTCCGCTCGCGCCCGCTTCCAGCCGCAGGCGGGGCGCGCCAATCGCGGGCGCTTTGGGACGCGGCTGCGGCTTTTCTGGCAGCAGCGCAATCCGCTCGATGCGATAGCTGCCGCGCCCGGGCGCTGTCAATTGGAAGATTTCCATCTCGCCGATGAAGTCCACGGGCGCATCAGCAACGATGAGATGCAGCCGGTTGTCATGCTCGCCCGGCTTGATGCGTCCGATATCCTGGCTCGCCAGTCGCAAGTCCATTATTGAGCTTTCGCCCGCCGCCAAATAGATGAGGATGCCGATATAACGCCGCCCGGTGTGGTCAGCTTGGCGCTCGATCGTCTGCCAGAAGCGGTGGCGCAGCGTCGATGCCATGCCCGAGCGGGCGACAGCGCCAGCGCGATAGACGCTGGGGCGCGGGTAGGCGGTCAAGCCGAGGTCAGGCGTCCAGGTGTCCAGCGTCTCGCTGTCGACGGCGCGCCAGCTGTAACAGCGGGGGTCCGCCAAAAGCGCTTGAATCTGCGCCTCGTCGCTGATGTCGATATGGGGGATTGTTTTCATCGTCTACGCTTTTCGATTTGTATTCTTTCTCAATAAATTCAAATAAGTAATGCGACAATCCAGTGCTTTCTGATCAGCCTGTACACAGCCCTTACCACCGAGAAAAGATTTTAAGAGATTCTCTCATGCTTTTCTCGGCGTACTCGGTGGTAAAAATCCTTGTCGAATCTCCGCACTTTCAAATTCCAATTATTTTGTTGCACTTACATCTGTGTATTCTTCTTTGTATTCTGAAGATAGCGTTGCCAATAGGGGAACATAAATGGCTTGCGCTTGCCTTTGAAATGCAGCACGGTCGCATCCGGGTAATAGCCTTTCATTTCGGCGGCGTTAGCAGTCGAAAGATTGTAGCGCGCGCAGGGCAGAAAGCGGATCGCCAGCGCGCCCAGCGGCTGCGTGAAGCTGTCATCGCGGGCAAAATCAACCGCGGCGAAGAGCGCCCGCAACGCATCTTGATCGCCGCCCCAGACGCTGCGATGGCTGTAAGCGGCGCGGAACTCGTCCAGCCAAAGCTGATGGAAGCGCGCCGCCGCCGGCAAAGCAGCGCCATGCGCGAAGTTGATGCCGGCGTTGATGGGCCATTTTTTGTCGCCATCGCGATAGGTAAGCCCGACAGCGAACTCTTCGGCGAATACATGCGCCAAATCCCCGTTGATGAGCAAGTCGCTATCGAGAAAGATCGTATGCCCCGGGGCGGCGCGCAGGTACTGCAGCCAGGCGCGGGAGCGCGCCAGCATCGGCTGCTGCCGGTCGAGTTCATAGCGGATAAGCTCGATATCAGGCTGCGGCGGGAAGGGCGTCTCGCGGTCGCTGAGGATGACGAGGCGGCAATCGGGATGGAAAAGCCGCGCCGACGCGAACATGGTGCGCATGGTGCGATGCGGCTCGGTAACGGTGATGGTCGAGGTCGTCTGATGGATATTCGCCATTATGCCGGCGCTCAGCTCCATATAAAAGGTGACGAAGCTGATGGGCGCGGCCGGGTTCGCTGTCATAAGCGTCTCGCCTGGCCGAAGAGCTTATCTAATTCGCGCATCAAATCGGCTTTGAGCTCGAAGCCGATGCCCGGCGCTTGCGGCGGCTGGATGCGGCTGTCACGCACGGGGATGCCATCGCCGAAGCCGCCAAAAGGCTGGAACACATGCGGATAGGATTCGTTGCCATACAAGCCCAAGCCGGCGGCGATGTGCAAGGCGAATTGATGACCGCCATGGGGGATGCAGCGCCGCGGCGACCAGCCATAGCGCGCCAGCATGTCCAGCGTGCGCCGGTATTCAACCAAGCCATAGCTCAAAGCGGGGTCAAATTGCAGGAAGTCCTTCTGCGGGCGCAAGCCGCCATAGCGGATGAGGTTGGTGGCGTCGATGGTGGAGAAGAGATTTTCGCCAGTCGCCAGCGGCAGCGTGGTCGCCTGCGCCAGCGCGGCATTCAGCAGATAATCAAGCGGGTCGCCCGCTTCTTCGTACCAAAACAGCTCATAGTCCGCCAGCGCCTCGGCATAGGCGAGCGCTTGTTTGAGGTCAAAGCGGCCATTGGCATCAACCGCCAGTTTCCCGCCGCCGCCGACGACCGCCAGCGCCGCTTCAATCCGCCGGCAGTCTTCCGCCAAGGAAGCGCCGCCAATTTTCATTTTGACGCTGCTGTAGCCCATATCGAGGTAGGATTTGAGTTCGTCTTGCAGCTTGTCGCTGCCTTTGCCGGGATAATAATAACCGCCAGCGGCATAGACAAAGACAGTTTCGTCAACAGCGCCGCCGCGGTAACGCGCCCCCAGCAGCTGATACAGCGGCAGATCCGCGATTTTGGCGGCGAGGTCCCACAGCGCCATATCCAGCACGCCAACCGCCACCGAGCGCTCGCCATGCCCGCCCGGTTTCTCGTTCGCCATCATGATTTGCCAGGCTTTGGCTGGGTCCAAAGTTTTGCCGTCAGCCGCCAGCAGCGCCGCCGGCGCGGCATGCAGCAAGCGCGGGATGAAGCGCTCGCGCAAAAGCCCGCTCTGGGCATAGCGCCCGTTGGAGTTGAAGCCGTAGCCGATGAGCGGTTTGCCCGCCCGCATGACATCGGACTGGATGCCGACAATTGAGGCGGTCATCTGGGAAAAATCGATGAAGGCGTTGCGAATGCGCGATTGTATCGGCACCACCAGGTCGCGGATGGCGGTGATTCTCATGGGCTTGCCTCCGGCACGCGCCGGGTTCGGCGGCTGCGCGTGTATGTATTAGGCGGGAGTATACTGCAAATCGCGCGTTGGCGGGTTTTGATTTGCCCGGCTGGCAGGGCAATTGCATCAAATGCATTTATGTCGATTGCAACATAATTCTAGCGATATGTAGGGGTGACTCGGCGAGTCGCCCACGCAAATTGCCCGGATATTGAGGGCGTTTCAGCGAAACGCCCCTACATTATCTCCTTTTTCTGCAAATGTGCAGAAAAATCTCTATGCCCTCTGCGTCTCTGTGGTGAATACTATTTTGATGCCCTTTGCCCTGGCGCAGCTTTGGAATTTGCCGCCGCCGATGTACCATTGAGGCAAACCCTTGCAGGGAGGGGCGATGACGGCGATACCGCTATTAAATGGCAAGCGCATAGTCCTCGGCGTCTGCGGCAGCATCGCCGCTTATAAAGCGGCTGACCTCGTCAGCAAGTTGACGCAGGCGGGCGCGCTGGTGGATGTCATCATGACCGCGGCGGCGCAGCGCTTCGTCAGCCCCTTGACCTTTCAGGCGCTCAGCGGTCGCCCGGTACATAGTGAGCTTTGGGCTGCCAGCCCGGGCGCGGCGGGCAGCCACATCGCGCATATCGCGCTGGCGGAAGGCGCGGACCTGCTGCTCATCGCGCCCATCACCGCGCATACGCTTGCGAAGCTGGCGCAGGGCTTCGCCGATGACCTGCTCGCCATCACCGCGCTGGCGGCGGCTTGCCCGCTGCTGATAGCGCCGGCGATGGACGGCGGCATGTACCAAAATCCCGCCGTAAAAGCCAACTTAAACCTGGTGCAGCGGCGCGGCGTCCAGCTCATCAAACCCGAGATTGGGCGTTTCGCCAGCGGCTTGACGGGCGAAGGCCGGCTGCCAGAAACCGCCACCTTGCTCGGGCATATTCGGCGGCAGCTGGGCAAAGGTGGCGCGCTGGCGGGGCGCAAGCTGCTGATTACCGCTGGCGCCACCCGCGAGTCGCTTGACCCCGTGCGCTATCTCAGCAACCGCTCAAGCGGCAAGCAGGGCTATGCCATCGCGCAGGCGGCGCTGGATGCCGGCGCGGATGTTCTGTTGCTCTCCACAACAAATGCGCTGCCGCCGCCTGTGGGCGCGCAGCTGCTGGCGGTGGAGTCCGCCGAGGCGATGCGCCTGGCGGTTTTGCGGCATGCCGCCGCTGTTTCGGCAGTGGTGATGGCGGCGGCGGTGGCGGATTATCGCCCGCGCCACATCGCCCGGCAGAAAATCAAAAAGGCGGCGGAGCAGCTCACGCTGCCCCTGGAGCGAACGGCGGACATTTTGTTGGCGCTGCAAGCGCAGCGCGCCGAGAGCGGCAAGCCCAAGGTAGTGGTGGGTTTCGCCGCCGAAAGCGAACATCTGCTGGAAAATGCGCGCGGCAAATTGCAGCGGAAGGGGCTGGATTTGCTGGTTGCCAACGACATCACGGCGGCGGATGCGGGCTTCGCGGTGGATACAAATCGCGTTATTCTGCTTGATAAGGGCGGCGGCAGCCAGCATATCGCGCTGACGAGCAAAGCCGCGGTCGCCGCTCACATCATCGAGCGCATCGCCCGGCTGCTGGCATGAAGCGGGGGGACGCGCCGATGGCGAGCCTTAAACCGATACTTTCGGTCGCGGATGTGGACGCAGCCGCGCTGGATTTTGACCCGCCCGCTCTCGCCTGACAGCCATATGCGCGAACTCCAGGGGCTGTAGCTGGTTTCGGGGTTGCGATGCTGCACCACCGCTTCGTCAGCCCGCGGGTTTTGATGCCGCCTTCCTCATAGCAGCCATCGACAGGCGGCTCTCGACAGAATGCGCCGGCTGATTTACACTGCGCATGACCGACGGAAAGGGAAGCCCCCGCATGTTCGAAACCGCGCAGCATGTCAGCCAAGCCTTGCGCGGGCAGCAATACCTGCCCACTGACGAAATCGCGACTGTGGTCTTCCTGGCGGACAAGCTGGGCAAGCCGCTGCTGGCGGAGGGTCCCGCTGGCGTCGGCAAAACCGAATTGGCGAAAGCCTGGGCGGGTGCGGCGGGCAAAACCCTCATCCGCCTGCAATGTTATGAAGGCTTGGACGAGAGCAAGGCGCTTTATGAGTGGGAATACGCCAAGCAGATGCTCTACACCCAGCTGCTGCGCGATAAACTCAGTGACTTGCTGGCGTCAGCGGCGAGCCTGCGCAGCGCTGCCGACCGCCTCGGCGAAGAGGATGATGTCTTTTTCAGCGAGCGTTTTCTGTTGGCGCGGCCGCTGCTGGCGGCGCTGTTGAGCGCGGAGCCGGTCCTGCTGCTCATCGACGAAATTGACCGCGCCGATGCCGAATTCGAAGCCTTCCTGCTGGAAATCCTCAGCGATTTCCAAGTGTCCATCCCCGAGCTGGGCACAGTGCGCGCCCGCCATCACCCCAGCGTCGTGCTGACGAGCAACAACACCCGCGAGCTGTCCGAAGCCTTGAAGCGGCGCTGCCTCTACCTCTTCGTCGAGTACCCCAGCCACGAAACCGAACTCAGCATTGTCAAGCTGCGCGCGCCCGAATTGAGCGAAGAATTGGCGCGGCAAACTGTTGATATCGTGCAGGGGCTGCGGCGGCTGGATTTGAAGAAGAACCCCAGCGTCTCGGAAACAATCGACTGGGCGAAGGCGCTGGTGGCGCTTAATGCCGACAGCATCGACCAGAAAACTCTGGAGACGACCTTGACCGTGCTGCTCAAGCACGAGAGCGATGTGCAAAAGGCGCGGCGGCAGCTGCGGCGTGGCGCGGACGATGACTATCCGCGGCGCGGTCGCCGCCGCCGCTCGGATTGGGACTAAGCGCCATGAGCCTCTCCAACCTGCATTCCCAGCGGTCGCGCGCCATCGCCAAAGAGATTTTAAACGCGCCGATATACCTCTATCAATTGGGCTGGGGGCGCTGGTTGGGCTGGCTGCCACTGTTGATACTGACGAGCAAGGGGCGCAGCAGCGGCGCGCCGCGGCATGTCGTGGTTGAATACCGCCGCCACGGCAGCAAGTATTACATCGTGTCTGGCTGGGGCGCTGATACCGATTGGTATCGCAATATCCAGCAGCATCCCGAGGTGACTGTCCAGCAGGGCGCGCAGGTCTTCGCCGCGCGGGCGGAGCGCGTGCAAGACCCGGCGGAAGCCTTGCGCGCCCTGTATATGTTCAGCCGCAATTCCGTGATTTACGAGACGCTCTTCGCCCGCATGACCCCGGCGCAAGCGGCGGACTTAAACACGCTGGCGGAAGTTGTTGAGGAATTCACTGTCGTCCGCCTGGACCCGGTGGACGCGCCGCCGAGCTTGCCGAGCGTCGAGCTCTTCAGCCCCGAGCTGCGGCAGATGGTGTCGATAGTTGCGCTGCTGCTCGTTTTGCGCCTGCTCTTGTGGCTGCGGCGAAAATAGCGGCGGCACCGCCCCCTGTCAGCGCGCAGCGGGTTTGCCGCCCGCCGTCTGCATATACAGCGGCATGACGCGCTCAGCGGCGAAAGCGCCCGCTTCTTCATTTTGACGCAAACGCATCCAAGCGATTTCCGCCAGGAAACCGGCGCGCCGCAGCCGCTGCGCCGCCGGCAAAATCTGGATATCCGCGCCGCCCGCCTGTGATAGGGCATCGGCGGGGATTTCCCCGCTCAGCAGCGCCGGGCGCGGGCATTCGCGCAGCAGCCCCCCCCAATCGCTGAGGGCGGGCGGGCGCGCTTCTTGCCAGCCGCCATCGCGCCAGCGGTATTCCGCCCAGATGACGCGCCCGCGCCCCGCCGCGACTGTCGCCAGCAGCGGGCGCGCATCAGCGCTGGGCTGACAGGCGGCGGCGACAATGTGCAAAGTTGTAACTGGCACCAGCGGCAAGTCAGCGGCGGCAGCCATGCCTTTCGCCAGCGCCACGCCGATGCGCGTACCCGTGTACGAGCCGGGACCGATCGCCACTGCCAGCGCCGTCAGCGCTGATGTTTCGACGCCCGCGCCCTGCAAAAGCTGCTCTATCAGCGGCGCGGCGAGCGCGCCCTGCCGCCGCCCCGCTTGCAGCGTCATTTCCGCCAGCAGCGCCGCGCCATCGTAAAGCGCCAGGCTTAGGCAGCTGCTGGCGCTGTCAATCGCCAATAACATAAGCGACCGCCGCCAATTCCTGCAGGCGCGTTACATAGCGCTTGCCGCGCGCGGCAAAATTCAGCCCGCGCCTGCTGGCGTCCCGATGCTCACAGCGGATGCGCAGGTACTGCGGCGGCAGCTCGCCGGCAAGCCGCTGCGCCCATTCGATGAGCACGACGCCAGCGCTGTCCAGGATGTCATATATGCCCAGGGACTCGGCGTCTTCCGGCCTTTGGATGCGATACAAATCGATGTGATGCAGCAGCGTGGTATCTTGGGCGCGCCGATGTTCGTGCACCAGGTTGTAGGTTGGGCTTGTCAGCGGCGGCAGCGCGCCAAATCCCGCGCCGATGCCGCGACAGAAAACCGTTTTGCCCGCGCCCAAATCTCCCTGCAGGCAGATGAGGTCGCCCGCTTGCAACCGCGCCCCCAGCGCCGCGCCCAGGCATTCGGTTTGCGCTGCCGAGCGGCTTTCGAAGTGCCAGCTAAAATCAAAGTCCACTAGAATCGCCCATAGGGAAACTGCCGCAATAAGTCCTTGAGTATACCTTCAGCGCGGGGCGTCAAGCCTCATCAAATGCCGGGTGAAAACGGACATGCCCGCCCGCTTCGCCTGGCTGCCAATCGTTTAATATCGCCACCATAAAATGCTGATGCCGCGCCGGGTCGCTGACATAATCACAAGTGAAACCCAGCGGCAGCGCTGGCTGAAAGCCAAAACGCGGATAATAGCTCACATGCCCGACGAGGAAGAGCAAGCTATGTCCCTGCGCCCGCAGCGCCGCCATCCCGGCGCGTACCAGCATGCCGCCGATGCCTCGCCGCTGATGTGACGGGACGACGGCGATGGGTCCCAGCGCCGGGAATCGCTCCCGGCGGCTGCCCGCCGACACTGTGACGAGGCTGTAGCCGGCATGCCCGACGACAGCGGCGTCCAGCAGCGCCACCTGGGAAAGCAGCAGCGCGTTCTCGTCCCGCAGGCGCTTGAGAAGATCGGCTTCGGCGGCGCGGCCGAATGCAGCCTTTGTGAGGGCGTATATCGCGCCGATGTCCCGCGGCAATTCGCGGCGTATTTGTAGCGCAGGCATGATGCGTATAGTATGCCACTAAATTATGCGGGCGATATATGGGGGCAGGGCAATTGCATTAAAAAAGACATTCGCCACAACAAGCGGAATCCAACGAAAATTTAACCACCGAGGACACCGAGATACACCGAGAAAAGCATGAGAAGCCTCTTTAATGCTTTTCTCGGTGTCCTCATTTTTTCTCTGTGTTCTCGGTGGTATG
>JAJDWK010000038.1 GCA_022825675.1 Anaerolineae bacterium
CCGTCTCCCTCTCCCCGCCCCGCGCCCCGCGCCGGGCCCGCCCCCCCCCCCCCGAGAGCCAAACTGCATGACATATTTCCTATCCATTCATAGATTCAATGAGTACCAATCATTAAATTACTCTTTCTGACGGGCTGTGTCAAGCCCTCGCGGCGGGGAGTTGAAGGCAGCCGCACCAGAAGCATAGAGCCGTTTCAAGAAAAAACTTTGTGCCCTTTGTGTCTTTGTGGTGAAAAAATATTTGATGCGATTGCCCTGCCGCCAAAACGCATAATCCAAAATCACAATCTTCTATGGTATACTCCCCTACTCATACAAACAGGACGCGCCATTGGCGAAGGGATATCCATGGCGGAACCGACAAAAGACATGCTCCTTGAGTGGTATCGGCAGATGGTGCTGATACGCGAATTTGAAGAAACCTGCCATCAGCTCTACGAAGAAAAGCGCATCACCGGCGTCTATTTGCATTTGTACAGCGGGCACGAAGCCAGCGGCGTCGGCTCGATGGCGGCGCTGCGCAAAAGCGACCATGTCATCACCGCCTACCGCGACCATGGCATCGCCCTCATCCTCGGCATGGACGCCAATGCCGTCATGGCGGAGATGATGGGCAAAGAAACTGGCAGCAGCGGCGGCAAAGGCGGCTCGATGCACCTGGCTTCCAGGCAGCATAATTTCTGGGGCGGCTATGCCATTGTCGGCGGGCACCTGCCGCTGGCGGCGGGCATCGCCCTGGAAGCGCGTTACCGCGGCAAAGACGATGTAACCATGACTTATGTGGGCGATGGCGCCACCAACAATGGCTATTTCCACGAAGCGCTGAACATGAGCGCCATCTGGGATTTGCCCGTCATCTGGATTATCGAGAACAATGGCTATGGCATGGGCACCGAGGTGGCGCGCGCCAGCGGGCAGACCGAGCTGCACCGCAAAGCCGAAGCCTATGGCATCAGGAGCTTCGGGCGGGTGGACGCGCAAAATGCCCTGGAAGTCTATGCTGTCGCCTGCCAGGCGGTGGACTACGCGCGGCGGCATGGTCCCGCCGTCATCGAGCATATTACCTATCGCTACCGCGGGCATGGCGTTTCTGACAAACAATACGACGCCCGCGCCGATATGTCGGCGGAGCTGAAAGAGTGGCGGGCAAGCCGCGAGCCGATTACGATTTTGCGCGACAGCATCGAAAGCCGCCATGGCGCTGAGGCTGTCGCCGAGATTCTGGCGCGGCACGAAGCCGATGCCAGGCGCATCGTCGCCGAGTCAGTCGCCTTCGCCGAAGCCAGCGCCCTGCCCAACAGCTATCAAGCGCTGATGCGTAACACTTATGTCGCCTCAGATTTAGTGCATAAAACGGCGCAGAGCGTCGGCGCCGGCATCGAGTAAACATTGACTGAAAACGAAGCATAGCCGATTCACAGCGCTTAAGGTAAGGGATATGGCAACCAGAAATGTCGCCATGCGGGAAGCGATCCGCCGGGCGTTACGCGAAGAAATGCAGCGCGATGAAGCGGTGTTTGTCATGGGCGAAGAAGTCGCCCATTGGCAAGGCACGCACCGCGTCACCCGCGGCTTTTTGGAAGAATTTGGCGAGCGCCGCGTGCGTGATACGCCCATCAGCGAGATGGCTATCGGCGGGCTGGCGGTGGGCGCGGCGATGGCGGGCTTGCGCCCGGTCGCCGAGTTCATGACCATCAATTTCGCCTTCCTGGCGCTTGACGCCATCGCCAACCATGCGGCGAAGGTGCGCTATTTCTTCGATGGCATGTTCAAAGTGCCGCTGGTCTATCGCGCCGCCAGCGGCTGGGGCAACCAAGCCACCGCCTCCCACTCACACGCGCCCGAGCCGATTTTCGCCCATTTCCCCGGCATCTATGTCGGCTGCCCCGCCAACGCGCTGGACGCCTATGGCATGCTCAAAGCCGCCATCCGCGATGACAACCCGGTGCTCTTCACCGAGAGCATCGCCCTCTACCCCAAGCCCAGCCCGATGCCGGACGACCTCGGCGAGGATTATCTGCTGCCTATCGGCAAGGGCGATATCAAGCGCGAAGGCGGCGATGTTACCCTGGTCGCCTATGCCCGCGGCGTGGATTGGGCGCTGCAAGCGGCGCGCCTGTTGGCGCGGGATGGCGTCGAAGCCGAAGTTGTCGATTTGCGCTGGCTGCGCCCGCTGGATATGGCGCTGGTCTATCAGAGCTTCAAGAAGACCAACCGCTGCGTCATCGTGGAAGAATCGCTGCCGATGTACAGCTTTGGCAGCGAAATCGCCGCGCTGCTGCAAGAGCATATGTTTGATTATATGGACGCGCCCATCAAGCGGGTGGCGGCGGAAGATGTGCCCCTGCCCTATTCCAAAGAAATTGAGCTGCTGGCGCTGCCAAACGCGCAGAAAGTCGCCGCTGCGGTCAAGGAGATTGTGTAGATGGCGCACGAAGTTACGCTTACCATGGACGGCTTGCTCATCAACTGGCTGAAAGAAGTCGGCGATGCCGTCAGCGCCGGCGACATCATCGCCGAATTTGAAGCGGATAAAGCGACAGTCGAGGTCGAGGCGGGCAGCGCCGGCGAAGTGCTGGAGCTGCGCGCCGAGCCGGGCGATGAGCTGGGCGAAGGCACGGTCATCGCCATCATCGGCGGCAGCGGCGAAGTTCCCGCCCCCGCCGCCGCATCAGAAGCGCCGTCCGCATCAGCGCCAGCCGCGGGCAATGGCGCGGGCATAACCGCCGCCAGCGGCGAGCGCGTCAAAGCCTCGCCATTGGCGCGGCGCATCGCCGCGGACAAGGGCATCGCGCTCAACCAGGTGACGGGCACGGGTCCCGGCGGGCGCATCGTCAAAGCGGATATCGAGAACTTCACGGCGGCGCCCCAGCTGCCGCCGCTGCCAGCCGCGCCTGGCGCGCCGGCTGCCGGGCAAGCCACCTGGGGCAGCCTGCCCGCTGCCGATGTCGAGGTAACGCCGCTTTCCCGCATGCGGCGGGCGATCGCCGATGGCACCATCCGCAGCAAGAGCAATACGCCGCATTTTTATGTTACCGTGCAAGCGGATGTCGAGCCGCTGCTGGCGCTGCGCGCCGAAATCAACGCGGCGCTGGCGGAGCGTGGCATCAAAGTAAGCGTCAACGACATGCTCATCAAAGCGCTGGCGCTGACTTTGCGCGCCTTCCCCAACCTAAACACGCATTATTATGGCGACCGCTTTGTGCGGCACGAGCGCGTCAATATCGGCATCGCGGTCGCCTTGCCGGAGAATGGCTTGGTCAATGTTGTCTGCCACGATGCCGATACCGTCCCGCTCAGCGCGATGGCGGTGGCAAACAAGGCGATGTACGAGCGGGCGCGGGCGGGGCGCATCAAGCCAGATGACATTCGCGGCGCCACCTTCACCATCAGCAACCTCGGTCCTTTTGATGTGGTGGATTTTTCCGCCATTATCAGCGCGCCGGAAGCGGGCATCCTGGCGGTGTCATCGGCGCGGCGGCTTCCCGTGGTGCTGGCGGATGGGAGTTTGGGCGTGGGCAGCCGCATGAATATGACCGTGAGCGTCGACCACCGCGTCAGCAATGGGGCGGAGGGGGCGCAGTTTTTGAATCACCTGCGGGGCTTGCTGGAGCATCCGCTGCGGCTTTTGGATTTGGGCGGGGTGTGAGTATTGGGGGTGGCAGATGGTCAATTTCCGTCATATAGAACGGGAACACATCATTTTACGCCGCGCCGAAGCTAGCGCTTGTTTGGTACACGGATTAAACCATTCTGCTGCTTTGACTGCTTGCAGTGGCATAGAGTTGCTGCTGGAGTATTTGATAATCCAATTGCATGAAAAGCTCTCTTCAGACTCACAAAGGCGAGCGAGAGCCTTACGGAAAGAAATTGAGCTTGCAGAACGCAAGCAAGACGCCAAAACAATCTATTGGGGGCTAAGAAGCTGGGTTGATTTCTATAAGAAACGAAAATTGTTTGGCAGATTAACTTCACAATTTGGATACAGTTTCCAGAATCTGAATGAACATACCTTAAACACCGCAAACGAAATTTGGAATAAATGTAAACACGATCCCTATTTGGCAACTCGCGACATTGCTAAAGATACGGTCAATTTGCTGAATGCCTATTTACGAGAAACAGAGATACTGCACGATGGAAACAGTGAGCTTAAGTTGACTGTAGGCGCGTTTGGCAAGCATTGGCTAAAGCAATGGCGGCAGCCTATGATAACAAAAGTGGCGGAAGCGGAAGACGATCCGCGCACAACCATTCTGCTCCACTTAGAGCCATTCCTGGATTTGCTCATGCGTTTGATCGACGATGATGGCGTGAGCTTTGAAGTAAAAACGCCGCTGTTGGTGGCGGCAAATTATGTATTTAGCTCGCTTGACCTAATGCCGGAAAACTTGGACAGCGCCGATGCCAATTCGCTGGTAGATGATGGCGCAGTGCTTGCTATTTCACTGTACTGGTTGCTGCAGCAAGATTCTTTTGACAAGGCGGTAATCGTACGCCATTGGCCAGCAGGCGCATCCATTATTGAAGAAATTGCTGAACTTAAGCGGCACATTTGGGAACACCAGCAAGCGCTATTTCACGATTCTCGTGGACAGATTGGCTACCATCTCGTTTGGAAAGCGATAGAACGAATCGCCACCGAAGGTCCTGAAGCGCTGTGGCAGAATTATTTTCGAGAGCAATCCGCAGCCGAATCATAGCGGCGAATACCCCCTAATGCCCCGCGTCCTCTTCATCGCCGCGCTGCACCACCCCCAACAGCTGCAGCAGGACATCGCCCGCGCCCCCGCCGGGCAGCCGCCGCCGCTCTTCCCGCACAGCATGGGGCAGCGCGCCTGGGAAAAAGCCTTCCGCGCCGCCGGCTACCAAGTCGATGTCTTCTGGCGCAATTTGCCCGCCTTCGGTCCGCGGGATATCCGCCGCCTGCGCGCCGAGGTCTTCCGCGCCCGCTGGACGCCGCAAAAAGCCGCCGCCGCCCTGATGCGCCGCGTGCCGCCGCGCTGGCAGCCCGCGCATCTGCGCCGCAATCAACTGCTGCTGGCGCAGGCGCGCCGCTTCCAACCCGATATCATCTGGCTCTCGGGCGATAACCGCGAGATACTGCCGCGCACGCTGGCGCAGCTGAAAGCCGAGCTGGGCTGCACGCTGCTTTATGTCAGCGGCGTTTCGCCCATCGTCTTCTCCCATAAAATCGAGCGCGCCGCCGCCCGCCTCTATGACCTGGTGCTGGTCAACGATTATTATCACGGCATGCAATGGCGGGAGCTGGGCGCGCCCCGCGTCGAATGCCTGCCTTATGTTGGCGTTGACCCCGAGCTGCATCAGCCGCCGCCGCTGGGTGATGCGCCGCGCGCATATGTCTGCGATATCGGCTTTGTCGGCACCTTGACGCCGCCGCATTTATACAGCGAGCGGGTGGCGGCGCTGGCGCGCCTGCGCGACTTTGACCTGGGCATTTGGAGCATGCACGAGGTGCCGCCGCCGCTGCGCCCGCACTATCGCGGCGCGGCGCTGGGCGAAGCGATGCTGCAAGCGCTGTCTTCGGTGAAAATCAGCGTCAACATTCACGGCGATTTTATGCGCTACGGCGGCAATATGCGCCTGTTTGAGAGCGCGGCGCTGGGCGCGTTTCAGCTGGTGGATGACCTGCCCGGCGTGCACAAGTGGTTCCGCGATGGCGAGCATCTGGTTACTTTTCAAGATGCTGATGATTTGGTGGCGAAGGCGCGTTATTACCTGGAACATGCGGAAGAGCGGCGGCGCATCGCGGCGGCGGGGCGGGCGCATGCGCTGGCGCATCACCGCTATGACCAGCGGCTGGCGCGGGTGGAGGCGCTGTTGGCGGACCTGTGATGCCCCTAATTATTGGGGCGGCGCAGCGCCAGCATCACGCTATATTTGATACAAAAGGAGTAACGCGAAGCGAGGCAACTATGTCTGGATCAAATGATGATACTCTTGGCGGCTGCGGCTGCTTGGTTATTATAGTTATAGTGATTGCTGCTGCAATTCATTTTCAAGTAGACATTGGCAGTATCTTCAGCAACTTTGGCAATATCTTCAAAGCCCTGCTCGTGCTTGGCGTGGTCGGGCTGGCGCTGATGTTCTTCGCCATTGCCACTGAGCCGGCGCCGCCTGCCAAGCGCAAAAAGAACAGCAAAGCCAAGCGCAAATCCAAAGAGAAACCCAAAGCGAAGGAAGGCGTCGTGGTCAGCCCGCCGTATACGCCGCCCGCCTCTGTCCAGCGCGAGCGCAATACCTCCCGCCTGGAAGTGCCGGGCGGGTATGTGCCTTTTGAGATGACGCGCACCGAGACCAAAACACGGGACAGCGTGAAGACGGAAACGAAGGTCAAGACTTATGTGGATTCGCGCGAGGTCAAGGCGATACTCCAGGGTGAGGATGTCGATGTCCTGACCGATGGCAGGCGGGGCAGCTCCCGGCGCTGATGGTGCGTGAGGGGGATGCCCCAGGGCAATTGCATCAAAATAGTATTCACCACAGAGACACAGAGGGCACAGAGATTTTTCTGCAAATTTGCAGAAAAAGGAGATGATGTAGGGGCGTTTCGCCGAAACGCCCTCAATATCCAAGCAATTTTCGTGGGCGACTCACAGAGTCGCCCCTACAATTCGCTAGAATTATGTTGCAATCGACATAAATGATTTTGATGCAATTGCCCTG
>JAJDWK010000049.1 GCA_022825675.1 Anaerolineae bacterium
ACGCGGGCGTCGAAGTCTGGCGCGCCGCTGACGATGGGCGCTTGTTCAGCGAATTCATCGGCGCGGGAACGCTCTCGGGCGAAGCGGCGCTGCCCGGCTTCACGCTGGAGTTGGCGCGCCTCTTCCCGCCGCCAGCGCAAAATTAGCGCTGATGCGCTATATCGCATCCCCCAAGCGCGTGATATGCGCGATTGTCTGCGCGATGCCCGCCGCCAGCGGCGTAGCATAGACAGTATCGTAGCGCGCCCGCAAGGCGCCATCGTCAAAACCGACAGGGAAGGGCAGCGGATTATCCGCCACCTCGATTTGCGCTTTTGGCAGCGCCTGCCGCGCCGCCGCCACAAAATCGCCGACAGTCGCTGGCGCGCCGCCACCCAAATTGAAGCCATACGCGCCATCCAGCGGGCGCTCCGCCGCCAGGATGAATTGCCGCGCCACATCCGCCGCCAGTTGAAATTGCATCGTGCCGCTGAAGGGAATGTGATAGGGCTGCCCCTTCGCTGCCGCCACCAGCGCTTTGGTGGGTTCGCTGGTCATGCCTTGGTCGCGCCCAAGTCCGTAGACCGTGTAAGGGCGCAGGGTGGCGCTGGCGATGCCATAGTCATAAAAATACACTTTTGCCACCAGCTCGGTGCAGGCTTTGTAAGCGCCATAGAGGGTGCGCGGGCGTTGAGGGGCGTCATTGGGCACCAGCCCCGGCGGGAACTCCTCGGGCGGTCCGTAAACGCCGATGGACGAGGCGAGCGCGATATGCGGGACGCCATGGGCGCGCGCCGCTTCAAAGATATTCACGGTGCCCGTTACATTCACTTGCGCGCCCAGCACCGGGTCCGCCCGGCACATCGGCACTTGCAGCGCCGCCAGGTGAATGACGCGGCTGATGCCATGCTCGGCAAAAACCGCTTTGACCGCCGCGGTATCGCGCAAATCGCCCTGCACAAAAGTGATGTCCGCCTGTTCTTCGGCGCTCAACAGCCAGTTGAGGCGATGGCGGTCTATGCTTTGGTCAAAATTGACGGCGCGTTCGCCGCGCTGCCGCAGGTGATACAGCGCCCAAGCGCCGATGCAGCCCATGCCGCCAGTGACGAGCCAGGTATGCGCCATGATCAGCCCTCAACCATTCGATTTGCCAATTTGCCCAAGCCTTCAACCTCGACGACATATTCATCGCCCGGCTGCAGCCACCGTTTTTCTTGCATGCCCATGATGACGCCCTCGGGCGTGCCGGTGCTGATGACATCGCCCGCCTCCAATGTCATCACCGCGCTGGCATAGGCGATGACTTCGGCAACGCTGAAGATCATGTCGGCGGTGTTGCTGTCCTGGCGCAGCTCGCCATTCAGCCAGCCGCGTATCGCCAGCTTCTGTGGGTCAGGAATGTCGTCCGCGGTGACGACATACGGTCCCAGCGGCAGGAATTTGTCCAGTGTCTTGCCCAGCAGCCATTGCCCGCTGCGCATCTGCAAATTGCGCTCGCTGAGGTCGTTCATATTGCAATAGCCAAAGACATAGTCCAGCGCGTCCGCAACCGAGACATTGCGGGCGGTCGCGCCGATGACCACGCCCAGCTCCGACTCATAATCGACAGTAGTCCAGTCGGCTTGCAGCGGCACCGCTTCTCCCGGCGCGGCGATGGCGTTGTTGAACTTGCTAAAAAGCACGGGATAGTCCGGTTCCGCCATGCTGGTTTCGGCGGCGTGTTTTTTGTAATTCAAGCCGACGCAGAGGATTTTGCCCGGGTTGGGCACGGCGGGCGCGTAAGTCAAATCCGCCTCGTTGAGGTAAAGCGCCGGGTCGGTGGACGCTGCCGCCAGCGCCTCAAGCCGTGGCAGCAATGGCAACCCGCGGCGATATACCGCATCGGCGTTAATCTGCCGTTGGATGCCTTGGGCGCGCGCCGCCGCCGCCACATCCAAAACGCCACGCTCCGTCACGATGCCCAGCTGGGCGCCGCTGTCCGTCATATAGGTGCTAAGTTTCATTTTCGCCCTTCTTCGCTTCTTAACTATCGGGTGCAGTGTACCGTTTCCGCGGCTAAATCTGTAGGGGCGGCTGGGGAGTATGCTTAGGTCTCGTCTTCATGCCAGCTTGCGCGCTCGGCATCAAACTTCATGACGCGGAAGAATTCCGCATGCTCGACGCCCACCCGTTTGCCGCCGTCTCGATGTCCCGCCAGCAGCCATTTCTTGACGCCATTTTCAAAGTCTTCGCCCGCGCCCACCTGGGATTCATGCGCCGCCAGCGCGCTCAGCTTCAGCTCGATGCAGTCGCTGATGTCCTGGAAATGCGTCGGCGTCAGCGACAAGTTCAAATAGAGCTCGCCGATTTTGTGCGGCTCATACCCTTCCGCCAGCAGCTCGGGGAAGATGGGGCGGGTCTCGGCGCTGGGGAAGACGGCATAGAGCGTGGCTTCGCCCGCCGCCCGATGGTCGGGATGGTTGATGTATTGCCCGCGCACATAGACGGTGGTCGGGTCTTGACAGATGACGCGGTAGGGCTTGGTCTCGCGGAGGATGCGGGTGATATCGCGCCGCAGCTCCAGGCTGGCTTGCAGGCAGCCATCGGGATAGTCGAGGAAGCGCAGATCCCGTACGCCGACGCGCGCCGCCGCTTCGATCTGCTCTGCCCGCCGCCGCGCGACCAAGTCCGCCCGCGTGATGCCGGGCTCGTTGCTGCCCGCGCCGCCATCGGTGATGATGATGTAGGTCACGGTCGCGCCTTCCTCACGGATCCAGCGGGCGACGCTGCCAGCCACGCCGAATTCGATATCGTCGTGATGGGCGGCGGTAACCACGATATGGTAAGGCTCCGCGCGCTGCGGGACCGGCTGGAGCTTGTCGTAGTCTATGGGCATGGCTTGTCCTTCATCTTGTAGATTGCCCGCCTATTGGCGCGCCGGCTGGCAGTATATCACAGAGGGTGGAAAACAGTAGGGATTGCGATACACTTCTATCATGCGATACAGGCACAAGAATTTGCCCTGGAGGCTGTCATGAAGCAAGCGCCGCTGGTCAAAGAGTCGCGCCAGCTCGAACGCGAAAGAATCGCGGAAGTGGATTTAAATTCGCTTTCGGAAGAGCAGTTGCGGGCATTGTACGAAGAGCTATTTGGCGAGCCCAGCGATGAAGAAATTGCCGAGGCGGTACGGCAGGCGGCGCTGGAATATGAAGCGGGCGACTATAGCCCAACTTCGCTTGATGATGACGATGACGAGCCCTATCGCCAGCCGACGCGGCTGGAGATTCTCGAAGGCATAAAACAGGGCTACAAAGAGGCGCTGGCGGGGGATGTGCTTACGGCAGAGCAGTTTCGCAGCCTGTTAAGCGAATAAGCGCGGCGCTAATGCCGATTACATTCAGTTACTCAAGGGAATACCTTAAGGATGTCAAACGCTTACGCAAGCGTTATCGTCTGATTCAAGACGATATCGACACTCTAGAAGCAGAAATGCAACAGCAGGAGTATCGCGGAGACTTTATGCCCGGCTATGGCATCCCGCTCTACAAAGTGCGTCTGACAAATCGTTCCGCCCGCCGCGGGAAGAGCGGCGGCTTCCGCGCGATTTATCATGCAATGGACGAGCATACAATCCTCTTCCTGCATCTCTACTCCAAATCCGACAAGCCCGATGTTGAAGCCAGCGACATCTGGCATCTGCTGCGAAATCTCGGCTAGCGCCGTCTTTGCGCAAGTTCCCCCACACTTCACATTCTCATCCGCTCATACTGGGTTATCATTGCCGCAGCAGCTATGGGAGCGCCTCGCCATGCGGCGTCAATATCGCTTATTGTGGTCCGTCTGTTACGGGCATTTGACCAACGACATCTTCGCTTCGATGACGCCAGTATTGCTGACCTTCCTCGCGGCGGGCATCATGCCGATGAGCAACATCCAAATCGGCTTGACTGTGGGCATCGCCCAGCTCTTCAACGCGCTGCCGCAGCCCTTCTTCGGCTTGCGCGCCGACCGCAGCGGCGGCCGCCGTCTCGGTTCTTTTGGCTTGCTGCTGCATGTTGGCTTGTTCACGCTGGCGGTATTGCTGGCGGCGCTGACGCGGCAATACTGGCTGATGTTCTTCCCGCTGGTCATCGCGCCGATAGGCAGCGCGGCGCTGCACCCGGTGGGCGCGCTGCACGCCGCCGAAGCGGTGCCGCGGCGCTCCGCCTTTCACATGGCGATATTCTTTTTGATGGGGCAAACGGGGCTGGCGCTGGGTCCCGCGCTCGCCGGCATTTTGCTCGACCTCGCCAACCCCAACTTGCTGGGCAGAATGAGCGCGCTCATCGGCGTAAACGATTTTGGCATGCAGAACGATGTCACGCCTATTCTCGCGCTGTCCCTTATCTCGCTGCCGGCGATTCTGCTGATGTATACCAGCATGCCCAAACATCACGAGCACCACGCGGCAAAAGAGACCAGCAAAAGCGACGGCGCAACTGGCGCGCGGCAGCACTTCCCGCTGATGGCATTTGTCATCCTCGGCGCCATCGTCGTCTTGCGCGGCTTGGGGCAGCAAGGCTCAGTCGCCTTTGTGCCGCTGCTCTTCGAGCAAAAAGGCTGGGGACCCGCCGCCTATGGCGCTATCGCCAGCTCCTATTGGATCGCCTCCGGCATTTCCGGCTTGATCTTCGGGCGGCTGGCGGACCGCTATGACCGGCGGCTGGTTATGATGCTGAGCATGGTGCTGTCAGCGCCGGCATTTTTCTTCCTGCCCGCCTATGACGGCGCTTTCGCCTTCGTCTTGGCGATTGCGGCTGGCGGGCTTTCTGGCGGCGCGCACAGCCTCATCGTGGTGATGGCGCAAGATTTGATACCCCTGCGCAAAGGCTTCGCATCCGGCGCGATATTGGGCTTCATCTTCGGCACGGGCGCTATCGGCTCGCTGGCAATCGGCGCTATCTCGGACAGCATCGGGCTGGCTTTGACCTTCCAACTTGTCGCTGGCGTGATTGCCCTGGCAGGCGGCTTGAGCTTGCTGCTGCCGCGGCAGCGCCAGCCAGCGGGCTAGCGCCATGCCCAGGCTGCTCTACATTTCCCCGATGCGCCTGCCGACAGAAAAAGCGCACGGCTTGCAAATCATGCAGAATTGTGAAGCCTTCGCCGACGCCGGCTATGAGGTTACGCTCTGGGTCGCCCGCCGCTGGAACCGCCGTGAGCTGCGCGCCATCACCGATGACTACGCCTATTACGGCGTCGAGCGCGCTTTCCGCATCCGCCGCATCCCCTGCATCGATATTTTCCCGCTCTTTCCGGCGGCGGGCAGGGGCGACCGCCTGGCATTCGCTCTGCAGTTGCTGTCTTTCGCTTTCGTTTGTACGCTGCTGCTGCTGGGCAGGCGCGCCGATGTCTATTACAGCCGCGACAAGCTGATAGTCTGGCTGCTGTCGTGGCTGAAGCCGAAGCGGGCAATCGCCTACGAAGCGCATCAATTCGCGCCCAGCGCGCGCGGCGCTCAGCTGCAGCGGCGGGCGGCATCCCGCGCCGGCAGCGTCATCGCCATCACCCAGCGCCTGCGTCAAGACCTGGTGCGGCACCGCGGCGCGGCGCCAGCGCGCTGCATCACCCTGCCCGATGGCATCCGCCGCGCCCGCTTCCAAAAGCTGCCGCCAGCGGCGCAGGCGCGGGCTCAGCTTGGCTGGTCCCAACAGGCCTTCATCGTTGGGTATGTGGGCAGGCTGCAAACCCTGGGCATGGACAAGGGGGTGGACATGCTGGTGGCGGCGCTGGCGGCGGTGCCGGGGGCGCATCTGGCGCTGGTCGGCGGTCCCGCGGATATGGCGGAAAGCCTGCGGCGGCGCTGGCTGGCGCTGGGCTTGCCGCCCGAGCGCTTCCTCTATGCCGGGCAGGTGCTGCCAGCGGCGGTGCCGAGCTGCCTCAGCGCTTTTGATGTCTGCGCGATGCCGCTGCCCAAATCCGCCCACTTCACCTTTTACGCTTCGCCGTTGAAGCTCTTTGAATATATGGCGGCGGGCAAGGCGATTGCCGCCTCGGATTTGCCCGCCTGGGCGGATGTGGTCCACGATGGCGAGACGGCGCTGCTGCTGCCGCCGGAAGACCCAGCCGCCTGGGCACAAGCGCTGACGCGGCTGCGGGATGACAGCGCCCTCCGCCAGCGGCTGGGGGAACGGGCGCGCGAAGTCGCGCTGGGGCGTTATACTTGGGATGCGCGCGCGGCGGCGATACTGGCGCATATTGCGACTGCTTAGTGTGTGGCATCAGCCGCAAACATTCCAATGGCAGGGTTGACCTGGCGGGTTGCCCTCTCGAACCAGGATGCAGGGGCGTCTCGCCGAGACGCCCGCGTTTCCATGTCGGCTGGCAGGGCGTTTCAGCGAAACGCCCCTACAAGGCTTGTCCGCTACTGCCCTAACATACAAGGGTGGCTAGCGCTCCATCTGGTCGTCCACATTGGCGATTAAGCAGGATGCCCATATTATAAGCAGCCATCTTCGCCGCCAGGCGCGCGAGCATCCCATGCTCGCTGTGC
>JAJDWK010000061.1 GCA_022825675.1 Anaerolineae bacterium
CCTTCGCCATCTCTATGGCGAAGTATCCCCAAAATGAGGGAAGGGGAGAATCCCCAGTGATTACAAGGGTTTTAAGCCCCTCCCTCTTCATGGGAAAATGCGCCATAGAGATGGCGCATGGGTTTGGGGTGGGGGAATATGTGGAATTCTGTTGCATAATTAACTTGTACTTACTCAGATGCACAGAGATTTTCTCAGGCTTTTCTCGGTGTACCTCGCTGTACTCGGTGGAAAAAATCCTTGTCGAATCTCCGCGCTTACTGAGATATTCTTTCTTCTTGGCGAAATTGTTAGCCCAAGGAGTAAGCCCGTGCGCGCTCGGGCATAATGAAGCAGCGGTAGCGGCTGCGCAAAGCTAGCGGATTGAGCGCGGAAAGCATGAGGCTCTATGCAAATATCAGACAGTTTAGAGCGCAGGCTGGCGAGCATCCTGGGGCAGCCTGTTCACAACGCGCAGCCGCTGGCCGGCGGCATGATAAGCCAGGTGCTGCGCATTGAGCTGGCGGATGGCGCGCGCGCTGTGGCAAAGCTGGGAGATGGCGGGCATGACTTGACCATCGAAGCCTATATGCTCAGATACCTGCGCGAGCATAGCGGGCTGCCAGTGCCATCGGTGCTGCATGCGGCGTCAGACCTGCTCATCATGGAGTTCATCGCCGGCGCGAGCGGCTGGGACAGCGTCAGCCTGCGTCACCTGGGCGAATTGCTGGCGGCATGCCATCAGATACAAGGCAGCGCCTATGGCTTGGAACGGGATACTTTGATTGGTCCGCTGCATCAGCCAAACCCGCCATCAGACTCCTGGATCGAATTCTTTCGTGAACAGCGCCTGCTTTATATGACGGCGGTCGCGCGCGCATCCGGCAATTTGCCGAGCGAGCTGGAGCGGCGGCTGCTGCGCCTGGCGGATGGGCTCGAGCGCATGCTCAGCGAGCCGCCCCGCCCCGCGCTCATTCATGGCGATATGTGGCGCGCCAATGTCATCACGCGGGCGGGGCGGGTGGTCGGCATCATCGACCCCGCGCTGTATTATGCGCATAATGAAATGGAACTGGCATATATGACGCTGTTTGCTGGCGTCCCGCAAGAGTTCTTTGATGCTTATAGCGCGCGCCTGCCGATTGACGATGGCTTTTTCCGCCGGCGCCGCCACATCTACAACCTCTACCCGCTTTTGATTCACCTCACAATCTTTGGCGAAAAATACCTAAAGCCGCTGCACGAGACGCTTGAAGAGCTAAAGTATTGAAATAAGATAGAATAGTGTTTGTGTATTTGGATTTTTCGTACAAAACTTCCATAGTTGAATGCGGGCATCGGCGCTAGACTTGGCTGCGAATATAAAGCGAGATTGATGATACGAGCGGAAGACAAAAGTCCATGTTGACGCATAAAAGCAAAAAGGCGAAGAAGAGCCGCGCCCGCTGAGTATGGGTCTGTTTGTGTGCTAGCTGATGATTAACGCAAACCCGCCCATACGGCGGGTTTTTTTCATTGTGAGAGACATATCTGGAGAGCGAGACATGACCGAGCAAAGCCATCTCTGCCTTGTATGTGACGGCGAACTCGACATCCCCGATGATGTGATGGAAAACGAATTGATAGTCTGCCCCGAGTGCGGCAGCGAGCTGGAAATCATCAGCCTTCACCCTTTCCAACTGGAATTGGCACCGGAAGTCGAAGAGGATTGGGGAGAATAGTCCCGATGCGCGTTGCCCTGTTGGTAACCCATATCCGCGCCGAGGAGAAGCTGCTGCTGGCGGCATTTAACAACCGCGGCGTCAGCCCGGATATTATGCTCGACCGCGAATTGAACTTTGATGTTACGGCTGGCGCCGAGCAGCTTGCGCCCTCTGGCATCGCCTGGGAAACTTATGATGTCGTCTTCGAGCGCTGCATCAGCACCTCGCGCGGCATGTATGCGCTGGCGGTGCTGAACAGCTGGGGCTTGCCCAGCTACAATACTTATGAGACGGCGGCAATCTGCAGTGACAAGCTGCGCACGAGCATCGCCCTGGCGCGGCATGGCATCCCCCAGCCGCATACCCGCCTCGCCTTCACTCCCAAAAGCGCCATGACCGCCATTGAAGATGTCGAATACCCGGCGGTGCTCAAGCCGGTGACGGGCTCTTGGGGGCGGCTGCTGGCGCGCGTGCACAACCGTGACAGCGCCGAAGCGATATTGGAACACCGGCAGACCCTGGGCGATTACAATCACCACATTTATTATGTGCAGGAATATGTCGACAAACCGGGACGAGATATCCGCGCCTTTGTTGTCGGCGAGCGCACAATCGCGGCGATATACCGCGCGTCCAACCATTGGATTACCAATACCGCCCGTGGCGGCATGGCGAGCAACTGCCCCGTAACCGCCACTCTGCATGAGATTTGCCTGCGGGCGGCGCGGGCGGTTGGCGGCGGCATTTTGGCGATTGACCTGCTGGAAGATGCCGCCGGCAATTATGTCGTCAACGAAATCAACCACACAATGGAATTCCGCAACAGCAGCGAGCCGACTGGCGTCAACATCGCGCAGGAAGTTGTTGATTTTGTCATCGAGCGGATTGGGGTCACGGCTTGATGCGGGCGGGAATTGTCGGCGGCAGCGGCTATACGGGCGGCGAGTTGCTGCGCCTGCTGCACTTCCATCCTCAGGTGGAGCTGACGCAAATCACCAGCCGCGGCGGTGCCGGGCGTTATGTGCACAGCGCCCACCCGAATATGCGCCAGGTCTCGCGCTTGAAGTTCAGCCACCCGGAGGCGCTTGAAGCATGTGATCTGCTGTTCCTGGCGCTGCCGCATGGCACCGCCGCCAGCAATATCGAGCAGTATGCGGCGCTTGCGCCCAAGCTCATCGACCTCTCCGCCGATTTCCGCCTGGACAGCGACACCGACTACAAACGCTGGTATGGCAGCGCGCATCCAGCGCCAGTATGGCTTCGCCGATTTATCTATGGCTTGCCGGAAATTAACCGCGAGCGGCTGCGCGGCGCTGATTATGTGAGCGGCGTCGGCTGCAACGCGACCGCCGTCAACCTGGCGCTGCTGCCGCTGGTTTCCGCCGGCGTCTTAAAGCGCGCCGCCATCGAAATCAAAGTTGGCTCGTCAGAAGGCGGCAACACAAGCAATGCCGGCTCGCATCATCCTGTGCGCAGCGGCGCGGTGCGCAGCTACAAGCCCACCGGCCACCGGCACCTGGCGGAAGCGCAGCTGGCGCTCGGCAGCGAGCTGCCGCTGCATTTCGCCGTGACCGCTATCGAGATGGTGCGCGGCGTGCATTTGCTGGCGCATTGTTATCTGCGTGAACGCATGACGCGGCGCGATATCTGGCGCTTGTATCGAGGGGCTTATGCCGCCGAGCCTTTCGTCCGCCTGGTGAGCGACCGGACTGGCATCCACCGCTTGCCGGAGCCACGGGTGGTCGCCGGCAGCAATTATTGTGATATCGGCTTCGAGCTGGACGCCGATGGCGAGCATCTGGTGGTCATCGCGGCGCTGGACAACCTCGGCAAAGGCGCGGCGGGCAGCGCTGTCCAATCGATGAATTTGATCTGCGGTTTTGAAGAAAGCGCCGGGCTGCGCTTCCCTGGCTATTTTCCCTGATATTGGGCGACGCATGACAACGAATAAGCTGTTGGTAGTAAAACTTGGGGGAGGCGCTGGCTTGGACTTGCATGCCGCCTGCGCTGACCTGGCGGCAATCGCGCAGGCGCGGCCGCTCGCGGTTGTGCATGGCGTGAGCGCCACGATGGACAAACGCTGCCGCGAGCTGGGCATCAAAGTGCAGACTTTGACCTCGCCCAGCGGGCATAGCTCCCGCTATACGCCGCCAGCCCTGCGCGATGTTTATGTGCAGGCGGCGGAAACCGTCAATCAGCAGATTATAGAAGGATTGAGCCAGCGTGATTGCGCGGCGACAGGCTTTATCGGCGCGCAAATTGCTGTATTCGGCGAGCGCAAGAAAGCCATCCGCAGCTTGGTAAAGGGGCGCATCCGCCTGGTGCGCGACGACTACAGCGGGCGCATTAGCAGCGTTTCGGCGCTGCCGCTGCGGGAGTGCATCGCGGCTGGGAGCGTGCCGGTGCTGCCGCCGATGGCGCAAAGCGCTGATGGCGCGCTCAATGTGGATGGCGATCGGGCGGCGGCCGCGGTCGCGGCGGCGCTCGGCGCTGACACGCTCATCATCCTCAGCAATGTACGCGGGCTGTATCGTGATTTCCCGCGGGAAGACAGCCTCGTCAGCGAAGTGCCAGCCACGCAGCTGGAGAGCGCGCTGGGCTGGGCGCAGGGACGCATGAAGCGCAAGGTCCTGGCGGCGCAAGAGGCGCTGCAAGGGGGCGTCAGCCGCGTCATTATTGCTGATGGCCGCCAGCCGCAGCCGCTGCGTCAAGCGCTGGCGGGCGCGGGAACGAGGTTCAGCAAATGATCGATACATCAGCGCTTTTTTCACTCGAAGACAGTCACGGCTCGGGCGCCTATGGCAAGCGCCCGACGGCGTTGGCGCGCGGCGCGGGCGTCTATGTTTGGGATGTGGATGGCAATCGCTACCTGGACGCCACCAGCGGGCAAGGCGTCGCCGCCCTAGGGCACTGTCATCCCGCCGTGACCGAAGCCATCACAGCGCAAGCGGGAACGCTTGTGACCGCGCACGAATCCTTTTATAACGACCGCCGCGCCGAGCTGTATAGCATGCTGTCAAGCATTATGCCGGCGGATCTCACGCGCTTTTTCCTCTGCAACAGCGGTGCCGAAGCCAACGAAGGCGCGCTGAAAATCGCCAAGCTCTTGACCGGGCGCAGCGGCATCGTGGCGGCGAAGCGCTCTTTCCATGGGCGCACGACTGGCGCGCTGTCGCTGACATGGACGCAGAAATATCGCAAGCCATTTCAGGAATGGCTGCCAGATGTCCAACATGTTACTTTTAATGACATTGAAGCCGCCCGCGCCGCAATCGATGAACATACCGCCGCCGTTGTCGTCGAAGCGATTCAAGGCGAAGGCGGGGTGCATCCGGCAAGCGCCGCTTATTTGCAGGCGCTGCGCCAGCGCTGCGATCAAACGGGCACCATGCTGGTGCTGGACGAAATTCAGACCGGGTTCGGGCGCACGGGGCGCTGGTTCGGCTTCCAACATGCGGGCATCCTGCCCGATATCATCTCGCTGGGCAAGGCGATTGGCGGCGGGCTGCCGATGGGCGCGGTCTGCTGGCGCGCCGCCCACGGTCCCATCGCGCGCGCCAGCCATGGCAGCACCTTCGGCGGCAACCCCCTGGTTTGCGCCGCCGCTATCGCCACAGTCTCGACAATTAATTCGCTGGGATTGGTCGCCAAGGCGCGTGAAAATGGCGCATGGTTCCGCGAGCAGCTGCAGGCGGCAAACTTGCGGGGCGCGCGCGAAATCCGCGGCGAGGGCTTGATGATTGGCTTGGAATTGCGCGGGCGGGTAACGCCGGTCTTAAAAGCGCTGCAAGAACGCGGCATCCTCGCCCTGCCAGCGGGGCTGACGACGCTGCGCCTGCTGCCGCCGCTGATAATCACGCGCGAGCAGCTGGGAACTGTCGCCGCCGCCATCCGCGAGGTGCTGGCTTGAACGCAGCCGCCCTGCCCCATCACAGCGCCGAGCGCCTGCTGCGTGACCTGGTCGCCATCCCCAGCCCCTCCCGCCAGGAAGCGGCTGCCAGCGCCTTCCTCGTCAACTGGATGCGAGAGCAAGCATTCGACCAGGCGTTCGTGGATGCCGCGGGCAACGCCGTCGGCATTATCGGCAGCGGACGGCGGCAAATCATGCTGCTTGGGCATATCGATACTTTCCCCGGCTTCCCGCCAGTGCGGACCGATGGGCGCTTGTTATACGGGCGCGGCGCAGTTGATGCCAAAGGACCGCTCTGCGCTTTCGCCGCTGCAGCGCGGCGAGCGGAATTGCCCGCCGATATCAGCGTGATTGTGCTGGGCGCGGTCGAAGAAGAAGCGGCGACCAGCCGCGGCGCCCGCCATGCCCTCAGCCAGTATCAGCCGGAGTTATGCGTCATCGGCGAGCCATCCCGCTGGGACCGTATCACGCTGGGTTACAAGGGACGGCTGCTGCTGGACTGGCGCTGGCAAGGCGGCTTGACGCACAGCGCCGGCGCGGAGCCCAGCCCCGCCGAGCGCGCTGTCGCCTATTGGCAGCGCATTGACGCCCACTGCGCCGCCTACAACCGCGACATCAACAGCTTGTACGGGCGGCTGGACGCCTCGATTCGGGATATCAACACGCGGCAGGATGGCGTCAACGGCTTGGCGGAGATGACCATCGGCTTTCGCCTGCCGCCAGGCATCGAGCCGGCGGCGATTGCGCCGCATTTCCCAGCCGAGAATGGCGCAACGCTTGAGACCCGCGGCGCGGAAGCCGCCTTCAGCGGCGACAAGAACAGCGCGCTCGCCCGGCTGTTTCGCCGCGCCATCCGCGCCAGCGGCGGGAGGCCGCGCCTTCTCTACAAAACCGGCACCTCTGATATGAATGTGGTTGGTCCGCGCTGGAATTGCCCGATATTGGCGTATGGACCCGGCGACTCCGCGCTTGACCATACGCCGCAAGAACACATCGACCTGGACGAATACAGGAAGGCGATCGAGGTGCTTACAAGCGTCCTCGAAAGCGCATGACAGGCACAGGGAAGCGCATGCTGAATCGCAATGTGCCGGTACAAGACTTTAATATCATCGATTCCACATTGCGGGAAGGCGAGCAGTTCCGTGGCGCCCATTTCTCCGTTGAAGACAAGCTGGAAATCGCGGGCCTGCTCGACCAATTTGGCGTCGAATATATGGAATTGTCGACGCCAGTCGCCAGCCCGCAGAGCGCTGACGCCATCCGCGCGCTGGCGGATATGCCGCGCCGATTCAAGCTCTTGACGCATATCCGCGCCGAGCTTGACGACGCCAGGCTGGCGGTGGACTGCGGCGTCGATGGCGCGGATGTCTACATCGGCACTTCCGATTACATGCGCGAATACAGCCACGGCAAAACCCTGGAGCAAGTCATCACGCTGGGGCAAGAAGTTGTTGCCTACCTCAATTCACAAGGGGTCGAAACCCGCTTCAGCACGGAAGATACTTTCCGCAGCAATTTCGCCGATGTGATGACAGTCTATCGGGCGATGGACCTGGCGGGGGTGAATCGCGTGGGCGTTGCCGATACCGTGGGCTTGGCTGACCCGATGCAGACCTTCAATCTCATCTCAAATCTGCGTGATGTCGTCAATTGCGATATCGAATTTCACGGGCACAACGACAGCAGTTGCGCTGTCGCCAACGCCTTCTGCGCATTGCAAGCGGGCGCGACACACATAGACACCACCATTCTCGGCATCGGCGAGCGCAATGGCATCACGCCGATGGGCGCTCTAATCGGCAGGCTCTATACCTGTGACCGCGCGCTGGTCGCCAAATATGAACTGCCGCTGCTGGCGGAGATTGAGCGCTGGCTGGCGCGGAAGCTCGGCATCGAGATACCTTTTAACACGCCAATAACGGGCGCGGTCGCCTTCCATCATAAAGCTGGCGTGCATACCAAGGCTGTCCTGCGCAATCCCACCACCTATGAGGCAATTGACCCGGCGGATTTCGGGCAGACGCGCATCATCGATATCGCGCATCGCCTGGTCGGGCGCAACGCCATCCGCGAGCGGGCGCGCCTTTTGGGCATTGAGCTGCCGGAGCCGCTGCTGCGGCATGCGACCGCGGCGGTCAAAGCGCTGGCGGACGAACGCCAGATTTCGCTTGCCGATGTCGACAGCATTCTGAACGCGATTCCCTTGCCCGCCAGCGATTAGTCGGTGACGGCGGCGATTGCCGTATTGCGCGCTGGCGCTTGGCGCGCCGGGTCTTGCATCGGCAAAATGTAGACTAACATTGAAAGCAGCCCCGCCAGCGCGAAAATGCTGAATGTCAGCTCGAAGCTGACAGCATCCACCAGCCAGCCGCCAAAAATCGGCGCGAACACCGACACCGGCGCGATTAATGTATTCGCCATGCCGATGTAAAGCGGGCGCTCCGCCACTGAGCTGAATTGCACGGTGATGGTCATAATGGTCGACCATTGCGAGGCGTTGACGACGCCCGTGAGCGCGAACACGGCATAGAACCAGCGGATATCGGGCGCAGCCAGGGCGATTGCGATCGACAGCACTGTCAGCACATTCGCCGCGATGAGCACGCGCCGATGCCCCCAGCGGTCGCCTATCCAGCCGATGAAGGCGCTGCTGAGCATGTTGGACAGCAGCAAAACGCTGGTGAGCGCGCCGACAAATTCCGGCGACATATCAAAGACGCGGATGCCATAAATGGTGAAAAATGAGATGACTGTCAGGCTGAGCGCGGTCAAAGCGCGGGCAATCAAAAACCAGCGGAAGTTCGGGTCGGCGTTTAGGATGCCGCGCAGGCGCTGCCCGAAGCGGTCCCAGCGTACGCGCTTGACCAGGTCTTTGGGCGCGCTTGCGGATTCATAAGTCAGCGCCAGGAAGGCATAGGACAGCAGCAGGCTGATGCCAGCGACAAAGAAGAGCAGCGCGAAGCCATCGGGGAAGGCGCTGCGCTCCAGGATGACGCTGGCGAGCAAAGCGCCGCCCGCGCCAAAGAGATTGACGCAGGCGGACTGTATGCCAAAAAATGTGCCCAGGCGGTGCGGTGGCATGATTTTGCTAATCATGCTCTGCCAGGCGGTGCCAGTGAAGCCGCCGCCCAGCGATTGTATGCCCAGCAATATCAGCGTCAGGATGAGCGCCGCCTCCAGCCCGATTGTCGGGATAGCGAGCGCGACCAGCGCCAGCCCAAAATAGGGCAAACGCTCAAAGAGCGTCATCACCAGCACCATCGGCTTGTAACGGCGCATGCCAGCGACATAATTCGCCGTCAGCAGCTGCGGGATTTGCCAGCCGATGTGAAACAGGGCGGCGACGAAGCCGATTAAAGCGGTGGAATCGGTGAGGTAGGACAGGAAGAGCGGGATTATGGTAACATAAGAAACCAAACCCATAATGCCGAAGCCGAACAAACTGCCATCCAGGATATTCACGACGGCATTGTGACGCAGTTTTTCGCGAAGATCGTCCGCCAGCATGCAGCTCGCTTGCCTTTCTGTCGGTGGGATTAGAGCGTCATTCTAGCAGAGTTTTGGCAGGACAATACGGATAATGCCGGCGCGGGCGAATTGGGAGCTGACATGACAGCGGCGCGCTTAAATCTGACGGAAAAACTGTTGGCGAAAGCCTGCGGGCGGGATGCGCCCAAGCCGGGCGATATCGTCATCATCGAGCCCGATGTGGTCTTGAGCCACGACAATAGCGCCGCCATCGCCGACATCTTCGCGCAGCTGCCGCATGAGCGCGTCAAATATCCGGAGAGGTTGGCGATAACGCTCGACCATGCCGCGCCGCCGCCCACGCCAAAACATGCGCAGAATCACGCGCGCATCCGCGCATTTGTCGCGGCGCAGGGCATCCGCAATTTTTTTGATGTGGGCAGGGGCATCTGCCACCAGGTGCTCTGTGAAGAAGGCATCATCGGTCCCGGCATGAGCTTGTTGGGCGCGGACAGCCACAGCCCGCATTATGGCTGGCTGGGCGCATTTGGCGCTGGCATCGGCCGCAGCGAAGTCGCGGCGCTTTGGGCGACGGGCTCGCTGTGGCTGCGCGTGCCCGAGACGCTGCGCATATCGCTGTCGGGCAGGCTCGCGCCAGGCGTCAGCGCCAAGGACCTCGCCATCCAATTGATAGGCGATCTTGGCGCCGATGGCGCATCGTACATGGCGGTTGAATTTGATGGCGCTGGCATCGCGGCGCTGTCGGCGGACGCCCGCGGCGCGCTGGTGAATATGATGGCGGAAATGGGCGTGAAGAATGCCGGCATCGCCCCGGACGCAAGTACCTGGCGCTGGTTGGAAGCGGCATTGAAACGCAGCCGCCCCGCTGACCATCAGCAGCGGCTGGAATTCTTCCGCGAGAATGCGGTCTATGCTGATGCCGATGCCCGCTATGCGCGCCAGCTTGAGCTCGATTTGAGCTCGGTGGAGCCGATGGTATCCTGCCCGCATACGGTGGAAAATGCGCAGCCGCTTTCGGCAGTCGCCCAGACGCCAGTTGATGTCGGTTTCATCGGCACTTGCACCAACGGGCGGCTGGAAGATCTTGCCGCCGCCGCCGAGGTAGTGCGCGGCAAGCGCCTCAAACGCCGCCTGATTGTGGTGCCGGCGTCATCGCTGGTGCTGCGCGATGCGCTTGCCGCCGGCTATGTCGCCGCTTTGCTGGATGCGGGCGCGACATTCGGCACCCCCGGCTGCGGACCTTGCATGGGCAATCACATGGGCGTGCTGGCACCGGGCGAAGTGTGCATCAGCAGCGCCAATCGCAACTTTCGCGGGCGCATGGGGCAGCCTGACGCCGAAATTTACCTCGCCAGCCCCGCTGTCGTCGCCGCCAGCTGCGTCGCCGGCGCGTTGACCCACCCCGCCGAGCTTATCAAAGAGCGGGCATAACCATGAGCAGAAGCGCGCACCGCGTCTGGAAATATGGAGATAATGTCAATACCGATGTCATCTTCCCCGGCAAATACACTTACACGCTCAGCAATGACCGCGCGGCGCTGGCGCGCCATGCGCTGGAAGACTTGGACCCCCATTTCGCCGCGAATGCTCAGCCGGGCGATGTCATCGTGGCGGGGCGCAACTGGGGCAACGGCAGCAGCCGCGAGCAAGCGGTAACCTGCCTTGTTGGGGCGGGGCTGCGCGCTGTCATCGCCAGCAGCTTCGCCCGCATTTATTATCGCAACGCGATTAACAATGGCTTGCTGGTCATCGCATGCCCGGCGCTTGTCG
>JAJDWK010000048.1 GCA_022825675.1 Anaerolineae bacterium
CGGGCGGAATATGGCCAGATTTGGGATACGGTTATAGTGCCAGCAGGTACCGGCGTCGCGACCGGCTTGGGCGGGCTGCGGAAGGTGATGCGATTTAGGCGCGCGATTGCGGAATCAAAAAAACAGGTGAGGCGTCGGCACCACCGATCCGTAGCTGTCACAATGACCTCGTATTCCGTATCCGGTTTCATGCCGTTCGCGGCGGTAAATGCGTAAGGATAAAGCCCCGTAATACTTCTTTCCCACCGTCTAGCGCCGACGGGACCAAGATACACTTTATATCTTGGCTCAAGATCCGTTTCCAAATCTTTGATGAAATTGTCCCAGTTGATGAGTACATAGCCATATCTGCTTGTAATATAGACCTTGCCTGCTACCGTCGGTGCCGGTGCTGGTGTTGGCGTGGGGTCATGCGCCCGCGCCAGGGACGGGCTGAGAAGCGCGGCGATGACAAGAAGTGGCAAAAGAAAATACAGACGAGGCCACAGTATACGGCAGGCATACATAAGCATATCTCCAATGAAGCAGTGCGAGCGCAATACTATAAATTGAAGTATAAGTTAAATATGCGCCGCTGTCCAGTTTTCCTGGCGCGGTGGCTCGCCCCTGCCAACTCGGTGCCGGCTAGCCGCCAGTTTGCACGGGCATGCCGTCCTGCGCCGCGGAGGCCACAATCGCGTCCCAGAGTTTCGCCATGCGCAAGCCGACTTCTGGCGGGCAGGGATTTTCGATCGCGCCCGCGCGCACCTGCGTGAACTGCTCCCAAGCGCCGCGCATCTTGGGCAAATCGGCGGCGGCGGCTTCGCTTTCGCCCTGGCGGCGCACGAAGAGGCGCTCGCCGTACATGCCGGTGCGGATAGCGCCGCCCGTGAGTGTGATGAAGATTTCGTTTTCCAAGCCGGGGATGCAATCGCCACAGCCGTTGATGGTCACCAGCGCGCCTGATTGCAGCCTGCCCATAACAACGCCGTTGATATCCACCGGGCTGCCGCGATTGTCGGTCCAGGCGGCGACAGTGGCAAAATCCTCGCCGACCAGCGTGCAGACCGAGTTGAGCATGTGCGCGCCGCTGTCAAAGAGGAAGCCGCCGCCCGCCATCTCCGGGATTTGCCGCCAGCTGCCGGCGGTGGCGCTTTTCCAGCCTTGCCAGAGCATGCCGGTCACGGTCAGCAGTTCGCCGAGCTCGCCCGAGGCGATAAGCGCGGCCGCGTGGTTGATTTGCGGCGAGAGCCCGCCTTGAAATGCCACGACCAGCTCTTTGCCGCTGCGGTCCCGCGCTTGTATGAGGCTGCGCGCTTCCGCCGCGTTCATGACCATCGGCTTTTCCAACAGCACATCCAGCCCCGCTTCCAGGCAGAGTTTCGCCTGGTCGTGATGCAAATTATGCGGCGTGATGATGAAGACGGCGTCCAAATCGGCGGCGTGGGCGTCCAGCATGGCGGCGAGGTCAGGCTCGTTGGGCGGTGGCGGCGCGCCCAGCTCTTCCAGCCGCGCCAGAGCAAGCTCATAATTTTGCGCGGAAGGCTCGCAGAGCACGCGGATATCCGCGCCGGTTTCTATCATGAGCGGCAGGTGGTGGCGCGCCATGCCGCCAGCGCCGATGAGGGCAGTTCGTGTTTGCATGGTCAGTCTCTCTTTTGTATTTTGTATAGGGTCACAAAACTCCGCGGGATTGTATCGAAAGCGGTGGCGGATGGCGAATGAAATTGCGGGAAGGGGCGGGGCAATCGCATCAAAATAGCATTCACCACCGAGACACAAAGGGGCACAGAGCTTGCCTTGCTTGACAGCGGGATTGCGCGGCGCTAGACTGTGTCTACAATGTAGACACGGGGGCTTGCGATGTTGGTAAAAATCTCCAAGTGGGGCAACAGCCGCGCCATACGGCTGCCGAAAGCGCTCGCGGAAGCAGCGGGATTAAAAGTCGGCAACGAGGTCGACATCCGGTTTCAAGAGGGTGAAATCCGCATCCGGCGCGCCCGGAAGCCGCGGCGCTATGACCTGGACGATCTATTGGCGACTGTGCCCGAGGATTTTGAACCTGAAGATTGGGATATTGGACCGCCGGTTGGCAATGAGGTCTGGTAGTGGCTTATTTGCCCAAACGCGGCGACGCCATTTGGATTGATCTTGATCCCCGCATCGGACGCGAACAATCCGGGCATCGCCCCGCGCTTGTTCTTTCCCCTGAACGATACAATCGAAAAATGAAGGTGGCAATCTGCTGCCCAATTACAAGCCGAGCCCGGCGCAGCGCCTTTGAACTCACCCTCCCAGGCACTCTTGCTGTAAGCGGCGTCGTGCTTGTGTATCAGGTCAGAACAGTGGATTGGCGGGAGCGGGGCGCCCGCTTTATGGCGCGTGTACCCGAAGAAGTTGTTGAGGATGCATTAAGTGTGCTGGCATCGATATTAAAAATTCCCCAATTGCATTAGCCGCGCCAGCGCTCCGCCTGCTAAGCACATCGTTCCATATAACCAAGACACCCGCATACTTTTGCATTCGCCAGCGCGCAGGTGTATGCTTGCGCGAATGGGAAGGCGCGGCTATCGAGTAGGCGCCGAGCTGCAAAATACGGAGACAAACCATGTACGACTGGACACCCGCCGAACTGCCCCAAGCCACTACCGACATCGCCACCCTCAAAGCCGATATCGACCGCTATGGCTATTGCCTGCTGCGGGACGCCATCCCGCCGCCACAGCTTGAGGCGGCGCGGCAGCGCCTGCTGCAGCAAGCCGCGGCGGAGCTGCAAGCGGGGCAGGCATTTGAAGACGGCGGCGCAAAGCAGCAATGGGGCGCCTTCACCGATGCCGAGGGGCGGACGCGGCGCGATGCCTTCCGCGCGGCGGCAGGCGGCGTCAACCAGCGCGTCTGGGTCTTGATCAACAAGGGGGCGGTCTGGCGCGCCTTGCTGCAAGAGCCGACTATGCGCGCGGTTGTCGGGCATGTGCTGGGGGCGGACTATCTGCTTTCCAGCTATGGCGCCAATATCGCCAAACCTGGCGGCATCGCCATGCCCCTGCACACCGACCAGTGGTGGATGCCAGAGCCGATTAAACGCGCGCCCAGCCCCGTGCCCGCCGGCTCTTTAACCCGCGAGCTTTCCAACCGCGTGCATGAAAATCCCGCCATGATTGCGCCGCCGGTGGTGGTGAATGTGATGTGGATGCTCAACGACTTCACCGAAGCCAACGGCGCCACCCGCCTGGTGCCGCGCAGCCATCTCTATGGGCGGCGCCCGGACAAAAAGAAGGACAAAGATGCGCCCAGCATCCCGGCGGAAGGGGCGGCGGGCAGCGCCATGCTCTTTGACGGGCGGCTGTGGCATGGCACGGGCGCGAATGTCAGCGAGGGCATGCGGCTGGGCGTCTTGACGACCTTTGTGGCGCCGCAATTTCGTACGCAGGTCAACTTCACGCTGGCAACCGCGCCCGAAGTATTGGCGGCGGCGGATGACGATTTGCGGGCGCTGCTGGGCTTCAAAATTTGGAATGCCTATGGGCGCGTCGAGAGCCCGGTGGCGGGCTTTGTGCAGCCGGGGGAGCAATCGCTGGGGGAGATGGGGGCGGGCTAAGTCGTCAACAGGAAAACAGGGGGAGCTATGAAATATATTGACCTGAAAACAATCCTGAAAGTCATCCATTTTGCTAAATTGGCGGGCGCTAGCCTCCCTACAATCCACTTAGCCATTCATTTGCTAAAACACTTTGACGGCTCGCTGGCAACCAGTGACAGTCAACGCGGCTTTGCCTTGGCAGGAAAAGCGGGCTTCGTCTACATAATCAGACGACAGGAAAATGGCGAGCGATTCAAGATTGGATACCGCTCCAAAGCGCCCTGGCGCGATAGTCAATTGCGGAGCCAGATGGCTGACAACGAAGACTTCTTTCTGGTTATTCCAACAAAAGACGCGAAAGACCTGGAGAAGAAGCTGCGGAATACCTTCAACAGGCACGGCAAAAAGAGCGAATGGTTCTCGTTAAGTGATTTGGAGCGGCTGGAAATCGCGCTTATAGCCGCTATTGCACAGCTTGCAGCGGGCGATGATTTGGGCATGGCTGCGGTTGACAGCAAGACCATCCAACTTGCCACTACATTATTTTATCAACTGCTAGAACTGGCAAAAAGGCAACAAGAAAAAGCAGCGCCTAAAGCGCCTAAAAAGAAGAAAAAAGCCCCCGCGCCCGCTGCCGCCAAGGTCAAGCCAAACTTGGATGACCTCGCTGCACTGCCCGAAATGGACTGGAGCTGGAAAAATGTCTTGCGCAAGAATTATCGCGCCCTGCCCAAGGCGAAGGGCAAGGCTGGCTATGTCACGATCATACGCGACAACGCCGCCAAGCGGGGCAAAATCTATTTTGATGATCATCCGGTAGCGTCAATCGAAACGGCATTGCTGGAACAATTTTCCCACTTCGACCTGGAGGTCGTCCTGGTCTTAGAGGTTGACGACAAGAAGAAAGCCAAAAAAGCTTTGCGTGCGCCAGCGGAAAACAAGGACGGCAATGGCTGGACTGAGCTTTCAAATGAAGAGATTGGCGCAGTGAGGGAGATTGCCCAGCACGGAAATGTGATGAAAAGCGTTTATGTAAGCCCGAAGACGCATTGGCGATTGAAGAGTCTGCCCAGCGAAAACTACCGCGAGTACCCGGTGCTCGAAAAACCTGCCGGTTATGTCTGCCTGGTGCAGGGCGTTCGGCCGGGTAAGCTGCGCAAATTCTGGTATGCCTTGCGCCCGAAGGACCTTGCCGGCGATTTCAAGTTGAAGCTGATGTTGAATACCCCTTATGATGCAATTCACGCGCCCAAGCCAGTCCGATTCAAGTGCATTATCGAAGCGGAACATGCTGCATCATTTGAGAAATTTCTCCACAAACGTTATGCCGCCCACGAGACACGCGGTTTCTTCAACTTGTCTGATGATCAGTTGAAAGAAATCTATGCCCTCGGCAATTGAGCGCTGCGCCAATCTCAATAGCCGGGCTTGCGCCCACCCGTTTCCATAGCACAGGATGAACCCCCGCCATGACCGCTACAACCCGCCTCGGCATCATCAGCTTCGCGCATGCGCATGTGCGCAGCTATTGCCGCGCCATCGCCGAGTTTGACGACGCCGATGTCGTCGCCGCTTGGGATTATGACATCAAACGCGGCAAGAGCGCCGCGGCGGAATTCGGCTTGGCTTGGGAGCCCTCGTTGCCGCGGCTGCTGGCGCGGGCGGATATCGACGCCGTCTTTGTCGCCAGCCCGACGAACCGCCATGCCGAGCATGCAATCGCGGCGGCGGAAGCGGGCAAAGGCGTCCTGCTGCAAAAGCCGATGGCGCTGACACTGGCGGATTGCGATGCCATCATCAGCGCCGTGAAGCGCAGGGGCGTCAAATTCAGCATGTGTTATCAAATGCGCGCCGACCCGATAAATCAGAAACTGAAAGCGCTGCTTGCTGCCGGCGCTGTCGGCAACATCGCGGCGGTACGGCGGCGGCATGCCATCCCCGCCCTGCTCAACGCGGACTGGGCGGTCGCGGGCAATTGGCATATCGACCCCGCCCAGAATATGGGCATGTTCATGGACGATGCCTCGCATGCCGCTGACTGGTTCTATTGGATGCTTGGCAAGCCCGTCAGCGTCAGCGCCGAGATTGACAATATCGTCACCAGCGCCGCGCCCGATGACAATGGCATCGCCATTTACCGCTTCGCCAAGGGCGAGCTGGGCATCCTCTTCAACAGCTCGACGCAGCTGGCGGCGGAAGCCACCACCGAGATTTATGGCGATGCCGGCACCATTCATCAGAATTATGGCGATGCGCCGTCAACGCGGCTGGCGCCGGAAGCGACGCCGCTCAAGCTCTTCCGCGCGGGCGCGGATGATTGGCAGCGTTTTGATTTCCCCTTCGTGCCGCATAGCGCGCGCATACCGGCGGTGGCGCGCCCGGCGGTGGACTATATCAAAGGGGCGGGACCGCCGCTGGCGACAGCGGAAGACGGGCGCGCCTGCATCGAGATGATTTTGGGCGCTTATCAATCCGCACGGGAAGGGCGGCGTGTCTACTTCCCGCTGTGAGGCGGTTGTGGAATCTAACACGGCAATCAAGTATACTGGTTGCAATCAGCAGGGAATAAGTAACTGTTTAGTCGCCGAGAAATTGGGAATGATGGCTATCGATTCGAGGAACTTGGAATTGAAGGGCAAATTGAAGAAGGCGATAGATGCGCTGGTAGGGTACGGGCTGGCAATCCAAGATGAAGAGCCGCATCCATTGTCGATTCCTGCCCGCAAAACGGCGAAAGAGCT
Source organism: Anaerolineae bacterium (assembly GCA_022825675.1). Classification (GTDB taxonomy): domain Bacteria; phylum Chloroflexota; class Anaerolineae; order Aggregatilineales; family Phototrophicaceae; genus UBA6055. Next base: position 6,301 of record JAJDWK010000048.1, read on the forward strand.
TTTAGACAAAGGGTGGATTGAGAACTTACTTGGGCAGGAATTCTGCCAGCGACAGCGTGCAGAGCTAGAGCGCTTATGAATTTGCATAGCAGAACGATTGCATAAGTAGGAAGCCAATTTATGGCGGAAAAGAATTGGCCCAGCAAAGTCATGTGGACAGGCGACTGTTTATACATCCTGCGCGGCATGAACTCGGGCAGCGTCGATCTGATTTATCTCGACCCGCCTTTCAACTCCAACACGGATTATGCCGCGCCGATTGGCAGCCAGGCGGCTGGCGCTGCGTTCAAAGATACTTGGACCTTGACCGATCTCGATGTTGAGTGGATTAACCTTATTGAAGCGAGGCATGCAAGCCTGTATCGGGTACTGCTGGCAGCTGTGAGTCCCAGCGACAAGTCCTACCTGGTCTATATGGCGGCTCGCTTATTGGAATTGCGCCGTGTCTTAAAGCCAACGGGCAGCATCTATCTGCATTGCGACCCAACAATGAGCCACTATCTCAAAATACTGATGGACACTATATTTGGACGGCAGAACTTCCGCAATGAAATCGTGTGGAGTTATCAACGCTGGACTGGCGCGGCGCGTCACTTCCAGCGCATGCATGATATTGTTTTGTTTTACGCTATGCCCGAGGCGACATTTAACCTATTAACCGAGCCGTATAGCCCTAAATCCAAACATAAACGAGCGAGGCGCAGCGCAGTAACTGAAGAAGGGAAACTTGAGCAGCAGTATACCGAAGACGACAGCAGGCAAAAGGCGATGCGGGATGTTTGGGAAATTTCCTATCTCAATTCTCAAGCCAAAGAACGGGTCGGCTATCCTACGCAAAAACCCCTGGCGCTGCTTGACCGAATCATCAAAGCCAGCAGCCTGCCCGGCGACATCGTGCTCGACCCCTTCTGCGGCTGCGCTACGACCTGTGTTGCCGCCGATGATTTAGGGCGTGATTGGGTTGGCATCGATATTTCGCCCAAAGCCGCTGAATTAGTTGTGCGCCGCATCGCGGATAGGCAGGGGCTGTTCCGCGAGATAGTCCACCGCGAGGACATCCCCAAGCGCAGTGATTTGGGCAAGCTGCCACGCTACAACAGTATCGAAAACAAGCAGCGGCTATACGGCATGCAGGCAGGGGATTGCGCCGGCTGCGGGCAGCATTTTCACATGCGCAATTTCGAAGTGGATCACATCATTTCGCGCGTAAAAGGCGGAACAGACCATATCGAAAATTTGCAGCTGCTCTGCGGCGCTTGCAATCGTGTCAAAGGCAATCGCGGTATGGCTTATTTGCGGGCAAAATTGCAGCTCACCTAGCCCCCCTTCCACGCCCGCGCCGCCTGCAGCAGCTCGCGCGCGCCCGCCTGCCCCGCCGTGCCCAACATCGCCGCCAGCTCCGCGGCACGCTCGCCCTCGCCGCGCAGCTCCCGCACCCGCGTTGCCGCTTGCGCCGCCGCCAGCCCCTTCTCGGCGCAGAAATGCAAATCGGCAAATGCCGCCAGCTGCGGCAGATGCGTCACGCAGAGCACCTGATGCCCGCCCGAAAGCGACCACAGCTTCTGCCCGACCACCGCGCCCAGCCGCCCGCCGATGCCCTGGTCGACCTCGTCAAATATCAGCACGGGCGTTTGATCCGCCGCCGTCAGCACCCGCTTGAGCGCCAGCATGATGCGCGCCGCCTCGCCGCCAGACGCCACTTTCGCCAATGGGCGCAGCGGCGCGCCCGGGTTGGCAGCCAGCATAAATTCGACATCGTCCATGCCCTTGGCGTCAAACTTGTAGCGGCGCTCGCCCACGATGCAGCCGCCGGGGTGCTCCGCCTGCGCCAGCCGCAGCTCGAAGCGCGCCCGCTCCATGCGCAGCTCCTTGAGCTCCGCCAGCACCGCCGCGCTGAGGCGCTGCCCGGCGCTCCTGCGCGCCGCGCTCAACTGGGCGCAGCGCTCGCCGATTTGCATCAGCAGCCGCTCGGCTTTTGCGCCCAATTCGTGCAGCCGCGCGTCGCTGTTTTCGATGCCGTCCAACTCGCGGCGCGCCCGCTCGCCATAAGCGAGGATGTCGGCGGCGCTGTCGAGCTGGAAGCGGCGCTTCAGCGTGTTGATGAGTTCCAGCCGCTCTTCCAACTCGTCCAGCCGCGCCGGGTCATATTCGATGTCATCGGCATAACGCGCCAGCGTCAGCGCCAGTTCTTGCGATGCCGCCGCCAAGCCTTCCGCCGCGTCATACTCCGCCGCCAGCGCCGGGTCGATGCCCGCCAGCTTCCGCAAAGCATTGGCGACCGCCATCAAGCTGTCGACGCCGCCCGGCGCCGCCCCGCGCTCATCACCGTTGAGCAGGCGCGCCGCTTCCGCCGCCAATGTCGCCAGCTGCTCGCTGTTGGCAAGGCGGTTGCGCTCCGCCAGGCGCTCGCTCTCTTCGGCGGGCTTGAGCGCCGCCGCGTCAATTTCCGCCACTTCATGCCGCAGCATGTCCGCCCGCCGCCGCAGGCTCTCGCTGTCCGCCCGCAGGGCGCTTAATTCCGCCTGCGCCGCCGTCAGCCGCGCCACCAGCCGCGCCAAATCCTCACGCGCATCCAGCAGCCCGGCATAGCGGTCCAGCAGCTCGATGTGCTGCCGCGCCCGCAGCAGCGACAGATGCTCGCTCTGCCCGTGAATATCGAAGAGCGCCTGCCCGATTTCGCCCAGGATGTCGCTGCGCACGGCGCTGCCATTGACGCGCGCTGTCGAGCGCCCGCCGCGCCGCAGCTCCCGCGTCAGCGTCAGCAGCCGCGGCGCGTCGGCATCCAGAAGTTCTTCCCGCCGCAACAGCGCCATCAGCGCTGGCTGCGCCGCGGGCTGCAGCCGAATCAGCCCTTCGACCAGGCTGCGGCTGGCGCCCGCGCGGATGAAATCGGCATCGGCGCGCCCGCCCAGCAGCAGCTCAACCGCGTCTACCAGTATGGATTTGCCCGCGCCGGTCTCGCCCGTTATCACATTGAACCCCGGCGCGAAGCGCAGCTCCAGCCGGTCGATGACGGCGAAATTTTCTATGCGCAGTTCTTCTAACATCGGCGCGATTCGCCTGCTATCCCGCTATCCCGCTAGATGCTCAGCTTGAAGCGCGTGTATGCCGCTGAGCTCGCCAATGCCAAAAACAGCAGCGGGAATAGCCCCAGCCCGCCCGTCAGCAAGATGGCGGTGACAGCGCCGCCCAGCAGCAGCGCGCCCGCGCTGATGTATCCGCTTTGGCGGCCGCGCCGCCTGCCCGTCAGCCCCAGGGCGAGCTGCGCCGCCGCCCCGCCAATCGCCGGCGCCAGAAAGAAGCCCACGATGACGAAGCCGCCGACCCAGATGCTCGCCAAGGGTATCAGCGCGCCGCCCGCGGCGGAAACCGCCGCCACCAGCGCATAATCAAGCGCCGTGCTTTGGTAAAAGCGGTCCTCGTGCCCGCGCACACACTCGCGGCAAGTATAGCCCACGGGCGTCCGCCGCGCGCAGTCGACGCACATATAACGCTCGCAGCGGTTGCAGCGCAAGCCCGTCTCCCGCTCGGGATGCCGCGCGCAGTAAGTAATTTCGTCTTCTAAGCCGGCGGTCGCAAAACTCTCGTCCATGACGCCTCGCCTTTATTCGTCGAAAGTCATGCGCCGCGGACCATGGCGGTTGATGCGCGGCTCCATGCGGTCCAGCAGCGAGCGGTAGAAATAATTGCGCTCGCGCAGGCGCAGGAATTGGCTCTCTGGCGCGGCGGAGGTGATTTGCACATGCTGCCGCGCGCCCAGCTCCGCCTCGACGCGCCCATCCACCGTCAGCACCAGCGGGCGGCGATTTTCTTGCGTTGGCTCGATATCCACCACCGCCCCCCGCGACAGCACAATCGAGCGCTCCATGCTGAGGTGCGGCGCCATCGGCACCAGCAGGATGTTGCGCAGCTCTGGCGGCAGTATCGGTCCCCCTGCCGCCAGGGCATAAGCGCTGGCGCCAGTCGGCGTCGAGATGATGAGGGCATCGGCGTTGTAAGTTGTCGCCCAGTGCTTGTCGATATAGGCGGCAATCTGCACCATGCGCCCGAAGACATTGCCGCTGATGACAACATCGTTGAGCGCGCGAAAGCTGCCGAGGACGCGCCGCTGCCCTTCCAGCAGCGTCGCCTGCAGCATCATGCGCTTTTCGATCCAATAGTCTCCCGCCAGCACCTGCTCTAATGCCGCCGCGCAGTCCGCGGGTTTTTCGATTTCGGTCAAGAAGCCCAGCCAGCCCATGTTGACGCCCAGCACCGGCACACCATGCTCGGCGCAGGCGCGCCCCGCCCGCAGCATCGCGCCGTCGCCGCCAATCGCCATCACGACATCAACCGCCGCGACCGCTTGCCGCACGCTGTCTTCGTGCCAATCGGTGTAGACCCAATGGTCGATGCCGCGCTGCCCCAACATCGCCGCGATTTCCCGCGCTACGGGATGGGTATCGAGGCGCATCGGATGCGCCAGCACGCCAATCCGCTGGATTTCGCTCAAATCTGTCGCTACTCCGCGGTCAAGTTACCTCACAATTATGATGCAGATTGGCTTTTAATCCTATACATAAATGCGGCAATACTCCCTTAGGGCGTGGGCGACCCGGCGCAGGCGCCCACGCAATTTGCGTGGATATTGAGGGCGTTTCAGCGAAACGCCCCTGCAATATCTCCTTTTTCTGCAAATTTGCAGAAAAATCTCTGTGCCCTCTGTGTCTCGGTGGTGAATACTGTTTTGATGCAATTGCCCCGCCCCCAACCGCGCCCTGCATTGCGCGCGGGCGCTGGCAGCCTGTATAATGCCGCCGCAGACGCAGACCATGACCGAGGCGCATGAAGCGCAGCAGACCCTTCCTTTCTTTGATGCTGGCGGATTTTATCGCCCGCGCCGCCTATCAGATGGGCAAGACGCCGCTGCTGCCCATATTCGCCGCTGGCTTGGGCGCGTCTGGTGCCTTCCTCGGCTTGATCGTCTCGGTATCCACCGTGACCGGCTTGGCGCTCAAGCCGCTGTTTGGCATGCTCTCCGACCGTCAGGGGCGGCGCGCCTGGCTCTTCATCGGCGCGGCATTCTTCGCGCTGATGCCTTTCGCCTATCGTTTTATCCAAAGCCCAGAAGAACTTTTGCTGCTGCGGCTGATACACGGCTTGGCGACGGCGATTTACGGTCCCGTGACTTTAGCCTACATCGCCGAGCTGTCACGGGGGGCGGGCGAAACTTCGGTGGCGGAGGACATCGGCTGGTTTGAGCTGGCGCGCAGCGGCGGTTACATCGCGGGACCAGCATTGGCGGGCTGGCTGCTGCTCTCGCTGGAGCCGGCGGCGGTCTTCACCGTCATCGGCTTCATCAGCTGCGCGGTGTTTCTGCCGCTGCTGGGCTTGCCAGAAACGCGGCAGAGCGCGGGGCGCAAGCCAGCGTCAGCGCGGCGGCATCTGGGCGCTGCCCTGCGCGCCGGCGGGCTGACGCCAGCCGTTTGGCTGACGGGCGCGCTGGAAGCGGCGGCATTCATCGCGCTGTATACGCTCAAAGCTTTCCTGCCGCTGTATGCGCTGGAGGCGGGCATCAGCGCCGCGCTGGTGGGCTTGTATTTCAGCCTCAACGAGGCGGTATATGTGCTGGGCAAGCCGCTCTGCGGGCGCTTGGCGGATCGGCTGGGCTATGCGCCGGTCATCAGCCTGGGCATCGTGCTGCTGGCGCTGGCGCTGCCGTTGATTAGCGCGCTGACGCCGGGGGCGCTCTTTTTGCTGCCGGCGGCGCTGATGGGCGCGGCGCAGGCGCTCATCTTCCCGGCGGCGAAGGCGCTGGTCGCCGATAGCATCAGCCCGGCGCACCTGGGCGCGGGCATGGGCTTGGTTGGCATGCTGCAGAATTTTGGCAAAGTGGCGGGGCCGGTGCTGGGCGGGCTGGCGATAGGCGCTTTGGGATACAGCGGGGCGCTGCTGCTGCTCAGCGCGCTGCTGCTGGCGGGCACCGCTGGCGGCTGGGCGCTGCTCTCGCCGCGCAAAAGCCGCCGCCGGATGGCGTAGGGGCGAGACGGAGGATGCCCGACAGGGCGCTTGGGCTTGTCGGACTAGGCTGGCTGTCCTTGCTCTCTATTATGTTTACCATTTACCAAATATGTTTACCATTTACCAAACACTCTAATCGAGCTCCCATGCAAAATCACATCCTTCGATTTACTCCAATCTTCACATTCCAGTCCCGAAGATTTTAATAATCGAATAGCTGGCTCTCGGTTCATAGTAAAGAGAACTTCTCCATAATGGTTTTCACCAGACTTTCGTATTTCAAGTTCCCCCACATTCCTTTTTTCATATCTAAACAGAACTTTTTGATCATCGAATTCCCCTTTTCGACGAGCTTTAGAGTTTGTTACTTCAAAGGAATCCGCCATGACCCGAACTACATCATCGCTCCAAAAAACATGAAACTTCTTATCAATTACAATCGTCAAGTAATTTACTTCATGCCCGTTGAAAATAGATTTGCGAAGAAATGCCCGTAAAAGCGCTTTTCTCTGAAACCTGTCTTTTAGTTCGCGCATTGGAACTTTTAATCGTTCTTTAGCAGCATCTTTGTTATCAACATAATCGCTGTACCTCGGTGGAAAAGCGTCAATACAATGTATCAACAGTGAGCCGATTCCATTTAACGCTTGAAAACCGTCATCTTGTAAAAAGCGGTTCCGTCTGTAAAGAAACAATTGCCACTTTTTTGCCCCGGATTTGACCGAATGCGAATCGCCCGCCGGGTCAACTACATCTTTCTTAGCTTTAGGATCGCGTGTGTAATCATTTGGCAAGCCAATAATCAGCGCAAATCGCGTGGCGTCATCATGACCCGCCTTTCTATATCGACGGGCTGCCTCAGGGGTGCTAGCGCGTGTTTTCTTTGCCACTGGGGTAATTCCAAATTAGCAATTCGTGAGATTTTTTGATGTGGCTGCCCCCGTTTAATTCTCGGCGGTTAACTCCGATCCGAGTATCTCCTTGACCGAAAGTGTATTGCCATTCTGGGGTTGATATATTAAAACCAGAATACCAGTCACGAATGACCTCACAATCATTGTAAGACAAGATAAACCCGCCTTTGTGATCCAAGAGCATATCTCTGAGCAGGTCGTGGCGAAAGCCTCGATGGTGTATTGGGAAATTCCTGTGCGGATACATGCCCGTAAATGTCCTGCCTTCTTCTAAATAGTAGGGAGGGTCACAATATAGAAAATCATCGAGGTGAGCCGGGATTGATTGCTCAAATCTGTCACAGCGAGCAATCAAATGGGGAGCTTTGAAACTGCGCACCTTTCTTAGTGTTTTCTCATAACGAGTCTCATTCAAATAAACATCCGAAGGCCAGCCCAGGAAATGGGGACCGTAAGATGTGTTTGAGTTAAAGTAGAAATAGGCTGCCAAATCAATACGGCTCAGTGGCTCACCGCCGTTCCAATGTTCTTTCAAGCGTGTCTTTACTGACTTAAATGTTTCCCTTGAGGGGGAAAATTCGCTGAGTTTCTGGTATAACTCTTCCGCATTGTTGATTTGAACATCCCAGTAATTCATTAAAATATCGAATATATCATACCCAATAACCTCAACGCCAAGCTCGTTTGCTATTGCTATTTCCACAGAACCCCCACCCATGAAAGGAGAAACAATTCTGTGAGGCAAGACTTCCGGCAATAGCTCAACAATATAACCTACCGCTAAAGTTTTACCTCCCGCATAGCGGAGGGGCGAACCAAGGTAGCGTTTATAATCCAACTTGCCATTGCTCTTCAGAGACCTCAAAAAGCAATCCCTCGTAACAATGTCTTGAGATACTCCAAGTTCAAGCTGTCTCAACATTGATTACTCCGTAATCGGGTCTCAGTACTCCTGCCACAATGCATTAGACAGAATTTATCCTGAAATACAGTTAACCGCAAGTTTTGGCTACTATAGGACATAAGCGCCCAAAATTTGCATCATCGTACACGGGAAAGCCACCGGCTCGTCCCTGACATTGGAATGTTTGCGGGCGTATCAGCGAAACGCCAACACATCCTCCTTACAAAGACGCTGCTAACACCGCTTCCAGCTCGCTGGAGTTGAGGGCGATTGGGTTGCCGCGCATGCTGCTGGAGGCGGCTGATTTTTCGATGATTTCCGGGAAATCCGCCGGACCCACGCCATAGCGCCCCAGCCCGGGGATGCCGAAGAGCTGGCTGCTTTCGCGCAGCCAGCGCCGGGCATCAGCGGCGGTGGCGGCGGGCGCATCCAGCAGGATTCGCGCGATAGCATCGTAACGGGGCAAAGCGGGGCTATCGGGCTGGCGCGCCGACAAAGCGGTGAGATTGGCGTCAATCACCGCGGGCAGCAGGGCGGCGCAGACAGCGCCGTGGGGCGCGCTGAACATGCCGCCCAAGACGCCAGCGAAGCCATGCACCGCGCCCAGCTTGGCATTTGCCAGCGCCAAGCCGCCCAGCAAGCTGCAAAGCGCCATATCACGGCGGGCGGCGGCATCATTCGGCTGGGCGACCGCGCGCCGCAGCGCCCTGCCCGCCAGGCTTAAGCCCTCGCGGCAGAAGCCATCGGTCAGCGGCGAGGCGAAGGGCGTTACAAATGGCTCCAGCACCTGGGTCAAGGCGTCCATGCCGGTGCTGGCGGTAACCGCGGGCGGTACCGAATGCGTCAGCAGCGGATCGACAAGCGCGATATCAGCGAGCATGCGGCTGTCGCGCAGGCTGACTTTGACGCGCTGCGCCTTGGCGGCGAGCACGGCATTTTTGGTCGCTTCCGCGCCGGTGCCGGCGGTGGTCGGCAGGGCGATGAAGGGCAATGGCACCGCTTGTAAAGTCTTGCCCGCGCCGATGACTTCGAGATAGTCAAGCGCCGCGCCCGGGTTGGGGATGAGGGCGGCGCTGGCTTTGCCGGTGTCGATGACGCTGCCGCCGCCAATGCTGATGACGAAGTCGCAACGGGCTTCGCGGGCGCGCGCTATCGCCGCGTCCACCATGTCGATTGTGGGCTCGCCGGCCGCGGCAAAATGCGTGAGGCGCAAGCCGGCGGCAGACAGCGCGCCTGTCAACTGGCGGACGGCGGGCGGCGGTGAAGCGCCGGTGACCAGCAGCGCCCGCTTGCCGATAGCGCGCGCCAGCGCCGGCAGCTGCTGCGCTGTGCCCTCGCCGAAGATGATGCGCGCCGGCGCGGCGAATTCAAAGGGCATAGAGGCTTTCCTTCCGCTAATGCGTCAGAGGCGATTGTAGGGGCAATTCTGTACATCGACCATTGTACATGCCAGCGGCAGCGGCGCGGCGGCTAGCCTCTACAACCGACTTCATGGGTGAGCCAGCGGGCAATCCCCGCCCTTGGGATTTGTGGTGAAAAAACTGCGCCGCCTCGCTATAATCGCCGCATGTACGATAAGCGGGGGAAATGCCAATGCGGGAGCGGGCGGTGCTGACGGAGGAAGTGCGCGCCGGGCGCGCGCTGGTGGCGCATATCGGCTCTGTGCTCTTTGACCGGCGCCTGACCGATGCCGGCGGCGGCAACATCAGCCTGCGCGTTGGCGAGCTTTTCTGCATGTCGCCGACCCTCGCGGGGCAAAATCAGCAGTGGCAGCTGGCGCCAGAAGAGGTGCTGGTTGTCGACAGCGGCGGCGCGATACTCGCCGGCAGCGGCGGGCTGACGCGGGAAATCGCCGTGCATTTTGGCTTGCATCGGCAGTATCGCGACTATGGCAGCGCCGTCATCCACTGCCACCCGCGCCAGCTGATGGTCTTCGCCTGCGCCAATCTGCCCTTGCCGCCGGTGATGGAAGCCACGCGCAAATTTGGCATCACGCCGCTGATAGACTATGCGCCAGCGCACAGCCCCAAGCTCGGCGAGCGCATTGTCGCCACCATGCGCGGGCGGGAAGCGATGATCGCCAACCATGCCGCCGCGACAATCGCGCCCTGGCATGGCTTGTTTTTGATGGGCAAAAACCTGCCGGCGGCGCTGGACGCCGTCGAGCGGCTGGATACCAACGCCCATGTGCTCTTGATGTCGCGGCTGCTGGGCGCCAGCCCGCTGCTGCACAAAGAAAGCGCGGCGATGGAAGCGGCAATCGCCAGTTTTGATGACGGCTGAGCGCGATGATCCTCACGCTCACGCCTAATACCACGCTTGACCTCACGGTATTTGTGCCGCAATTCAGGCCGAACAGCACCATCCGCGCCACGCGCACTTACCACAGCATGGGCGGCAAGCCGACTGACGCCTCGTTTATCTTGGGGCGCATGGGCGTCCGCAGCCTGGCGCTGGGCTTGGCGGCGGGCGCTATCGGCGCGAAAGTGAAAACGATGCTGGAAGCCGCCGGCGCGCAAGTCGACTTCAGCGAAGCGGCGGGGGAAACGCGGGTCAACACCGTCATCATTGACGAAAGCAGCGGCGCGCATACCACCATCACCACCGCGTCCATGTCGGTGAGCGCTGCCCAGCTGGAAGCGCTGCGGGCGCGCTATATCCAGGCGCTAAAATCAGCATCGGTGCTGATACTCGGCGGCTCGCTGCCGCCCGGCGTGCCGCCAGCTTTCTATGCCGAGGCGATTGCGCTGGCGCGCGCGGCAAATGTGCCCGTCATTTTTGATGCCGCGCCGCCCAATTTGGACGCGGGCTTGGCGGCGCGTCCCGACTTTATCAAACCCAACAAGGCGGAGCTGTCGGCGCTTGTCGGGCGCGAGTTGGCGACAACAAAAGCGCTGTATGCGGCGGGCGCGGCGATACGGGCGCGCAGCGGCGCGCAGGTCATCATCACCATGGGCGCGGACGGCGGCTTGGCGCTGCTGCATGGGCGCAGCTATCGCATCCCGCCGATCGCTGTCGATGTCAGCAGTCCCGCGGGCGCGGGCGATGCGGTTTTGGCGGGTTTGGCGCATGCGCTGCACCATCAAGCGCCTTTGGAAGCGGGGCTGCGCCTGGGTTTCGCCGCGGCGACAGCGGTCTGCCGCCAGCCAGCCACTGCCGATTTTGACCCCGCCGACCTGCAGCGCTTCCTGCCGCGGGCGCAATTGCTGCCCTATCCCGCGCAATCATCCCAACGGTAGGGGCGAGCCGCCGCACTCTGTTGAAAAACCAGATCTCCACCCACACTACCAGCGTACCCCCAAGCAGTCGAGCACATGCTGCCCGCCGACTGCTCGGCGACCAGGTCCAAGACATCATCGATGAAAACGCCCTCGCCCAAATGTACCATCAAACCGAACGCGGCGGCAGCGGACGGATGCGACGCATATTTTGGGCGCGCTGGCGCGGCTTGAGGGCGCGCAGTGGCAGGATTTGCCCGCGGTCAAAACGCTGGCTGAGGTGCTTCAGCAGCAGTTTGATGCTGGCGATGATGCCGCTGGCGGCTCGGGGCTGCGAGCCAAAGCCAATTCTGAAGTCAAAGGCGGTGTGATCGCTTCGCCGCATGAGCCCGCGGCTCGGGTCATAAGGCATTCCACCCGCTGCGCAATTGTAGCGGCGGGCAACGCTAAACTCGCCCTGCGAGATGCGAACGCGCTTCTTATTCGTAAAATGTACCTCGAGCCAGTAATACAACGGTGCAGAGGCGGTTAAAAGCTCCAAGACCTGTTCTGCTTTTGGGCATCAATTAAGTGCCAAGCGGCTCGTCAGCACGCACCCCTTACCACCGAGGGCACAGAGCAAAATTGAGGACACCGAGTATAAGGATAAATAGGTTCCCTCATGCTTTTCTCGGTGCATCTCGGTGTACTCGGGGGTAAAAATCCCTGTTGAATTTTCGCCCATACAGTTTCTCATTATTTAGTGGTAACTGCTGAGATTTATGTTTGCGTTGCTGGAGTTTCGTAAGTCAATAGAATTCACCACTCCCAATCCCAGAGCCGCTAGGAGTTCCGCCCAATAAATGGTAGACTTGCCTAACAGATTTTCTCTTTGAAAGCGCGATGTACACAGGATGGAGGTTGCAGATGGGGACGATTAGGAAACTTATGTTGCTGCTTTTTGCGCTGGCGCTGATGCTGCCCGGCGCAATCAGCGCGGATGGGCACTTGCCCGATCTCGAGGGGCGCACGGTTACCGTGGCGGTCGAGAACGCCTATATGCCCTTTAATGTCATCGACGAAGAGACCGGCGAAGCGGTCGGCTGGGATTATGACACGCTCGGGCTTATCTGCGAGCTGCTGAATTGCATGCTGGACTTTGTCGAAACCAGTTGGGAAGGCATGATTGTCGCCGTATCCAACGGCGAATACGACATGGCGGCGGATGGCATCACGATTACCGAAGAGCGGGCGCAGATTGTCGACTATTCCATGGGCTATATCGACCTGTCGCAGAAGTTCATGGTGCGCGTGGGCGAAGACCGCTTCGCGGATGCCGAAGAGTTTGTCGCTGGCGATTTCATCATCGGCGTACAAGTGGCGACCACCAACTTTGAAGCGGCATCGGGCTTGGTCGATGAAGAGCGCATTGTCGCCTACAGCGAGTTTGGCTTTGCCGTACAGGCTTTGATTAGCGGCGATGTCGATGCGGTTGTCATTGATGATGTTGCCGGGCAGGGCTACACCGGGCTGAACGCGGACAAAATCAAGCTGCTGCCGGACGAGCTGACCAAAGAGCAGTTGGGCTTCATCTATCCGCAGGGTTCGGATTTGGTGGCGCCGATTAACGCGGCGCTGGAAGCCATCATGGCGGATGGACGCCTGCAAGCCATCAACGACAAGTGGTTCGGCAGCGAAGACGAGGCGGATATGATGCTGCCCGACCTCGAGGGGCGCACGGTAACCGTGGCGGTCGAGAACGCCTATATGCCCTTTAATGTCATCGACGAAGAAACCGGCGAAGCGGTCGGCTGGGACTATGACACGCTCGGGCTTATCTGCGAGCTGTTGAATTGCATGCTGGACTTCGTTGAAACCAGTTGGGAAGGCATGATTGTCGCCGTATCCAACGGCGAGTATGACATGGCGGCGGATGGCATCACGATTACCGAAGAGCGGGCGCAGATTGTCGACTATTCCATGGGCTATATCGACCTGTCGCAGAAGTTCATGGTGCGCGTGGGCGAAGACCGCTTCGCGGATGCCGAAGAATTTGTCGCCGGCGATTTCATCATCGGCGTGCAAGTGGCGACCACCAACTTTGAAGCGGCATCGGGCTTGGTCGCTGAAGAGCGCATTGTCGCCTACAGCGAGTTTGGCTTTGCCGTGCAAGCGCTGATTAGCGGCGATGTCGATGCGGTTGTCATTGATGATGTTGCCGGGCAGGGTTACACCGGGCTGAACGCGGACAAAATCAAGCTGCTGCCGGACGAGCTGACCAAAGAGCAGTTGGGCTTCATCTATCCGCAGGGTTCGGATTTGGTTGCGCCGATTAACGCGGCGCTGGAAGCCATCATGGCGGATGGGCGCTTGCAAGCCATCAACGACAAGTGGTTCGGCGCGGACGCCTAAGCGCGCCTGATATTTTTTAGCGCAGAACGGCGGGACGGGCATTGCCTGCCCCGCTGTCTCGCTTTGATAAATCGAAATGCACACTGCACGAAGCTAAAGAGTAGGGAATCGCTTATGCCAGCGCCCGCGCCCGAAGCCAGCCTGGACGAGGTCATCGCCGAATCACGCGGGCGGGCAATGCGCTATGCCCGGCTGTATACCTTCCCTTATTGGTTTTTGTTTTTGCTCATCCTGGGCATTTTGCTCGCCATCAGCATCCTGACCAGTTCTGTCTATTCCAATATATTTGACCAACTGCGGGAAGGCGTGCTGATGACGCTTTTTGTCAGCGCCACCTCGTATGTTACCGCGCTTGGCATCGCCATCATTGTCGGCATCATCCGCTCCAACCCGCCGGATGCGCCGCAATCGCGCCAGACATTCAGCCGCGCCCTTTTCCGCATCCTGCGCATCGCCTTGTTTAATCTCTGCACGGTGTATGTCAATGTTATGCGCGGCATCCCGATTTTGATTGTGCTGCTGGTTACCGCTTTTATCGTGGTGCCCGCCATGCGCGATGTCATCAACGACACCGTGCTTACGGGGCTGCGTGACCTGCTGGGCGATGCGGAGATACCGGATATCGTCTGGCGCGGCAGCTCGCCGATGACGGCGATTGTCGCCCTGGGCGCGACCTATGGCGCGTATATGTCGGAGACTATCCGCGCCGGCATCCAGTCCATCCCCAAGGGGCAGTTTGAAGCCGCTTATTCTGTCGGCATGACCTATTGGCAGACGATGCGCTCGATTGTGCTGCCGCAAGCCTTTCGTAATGTGCTGCCGCCGCTGGGCAATGATTTTGTCGCGATGATCAAGGATTCGTCGCTGCTGGCTTTCCTCGGCATTCGTGATGTTACGCAGATTGCCAAGCTGTCCTCCGGGCGCTCGTTCCGCTATGTGGAGACTTATGCCGTAACCGCCTACATCTATTTGACGCTGGTGATATTCGCTTCGACATTGGTCAACTTGCTGGAAGATACCATCAATATCGAGCGGGAGACGCCGCGCCTGGTGCAGCGGCTGCGCGCTTTGCTGCCAGCGGGCAAGCAAAAGCGCCAGGGAAAAGGCTAGCGCCGATGCTCTAGCGCTTCTTCTTCTATTTCAAATTCTTCCGGCGGCGGTTCGGCTATGCTGCGGCTCAGGCGCTGCTCGCTCGTGACTAGCCCCTCCTGCCGCTGCACACGCGCCGCGTCCGCCTGCTCCAGCGCTTCCACATAGTCATCCGCCGTCAGCTGCCGGCTGTGCAAATGCACCTCGTCCATGGCGTCGATGGTATCTTGCAGCTTGTCAATTTCATCTTTGATTTCGATGCTCAGCCGCTGCCCGCGGGTGCTGCCGGAATCTTTTGCGCCCAACAGCGACATCTGCGCGTAGACCGTGCCCAGGGCGGAGAGGGTGCTCTCCAGCTGAATCTCCGACCGTTTGATGATGCTGGCGCTGGCTTCCAGGCTGACGAGCTGGCGCTGCAAGAGCTTGAGCTGCTGCTGCAAGTCGCGGCGGGTTAAGTCGTCGCTTTCGCTTTGGATGCGGCGGTTGACATTGGCGATTTTGCGCGGCACTTCCCGCAAGCCGCGCGCCGCCAGGTCATTGTTCTCGAAGTTGTCGATGCGGGTCGCCAAATTGTACATGTGGGCGATCCAGTCATTGATGCCGCTGATGAGGGAGCGCTGCCGCGTGCGCATGGCGCCGCGGGCGACATCCGCCAGCTTCAGCATATTGCGGCGGTATTCAAAGGCGTCCCGCAGCCGCTCGCGGGAGACGCGGTTGTGGATATTGCGCAGGTCGTATTCGCGCTCGAAATCTTCCGCCAGCGCATTTTCAGTCGCTTCCGGGTCCGTCAGCGTCGAGGCGATGAGCACGCCCTCCGCCAGCCCGCCCAGCAGCAGCCAATACCAGGGCTGCCATTCCATAAAGGGCAGGCTGACATCGCCCACGAAGAGGAAGAGGATGGCGGTGACCATGACGGTCACGAGAGTTTCCCAGCGCAGCAAGGCGTTCGCCAAGAGCGCGCCCATCACCTTTTGCCGCGCCGCTTTATCCACCGCCATTGTGCCGCCTCGCCCCGCGCTTTTTCAGCGCCTTAGCTGCCGCCCAAGAGGCGCTGCCGCCGCTCTTCCAGCTGCAATTCCACCTGGCCGATGCCCACAGTGTCTTCAATTCGGTCAGAGAGTTTGCGGCTGGCAAGCTCGGCGCGGGCGTCTTCCTGGTCAATCTTGGAATAGATGGAATCGAGCAAGCCGTCAATTTCCTGGTCGCCGGAGGTATCGAGCTTGTCCATGCTCTTCAAGGTCTTGGTCATGACCTTCTTGGTCTCCGCCAGTTCCATCAGCGAGCGCATCTTTTCCCGCTCTTGTTTGATGGTGTTCAAGCGCCCTTCCAGCTTCAGGCGCATGTTGAGAATGCTCTGGTATTGGGTCTCTTGCGCTTGCCACTGCTCATAATATTCCTGCGCCAGTTCCTGCTTGGTGTTCATCTCGGCTTGCGCCGCCGCCGCCAGGTCGTTCTTGCCGCGCAGGATAAGCGTGTCGATATCGCGGTCCAGCTTGTCCGACAGGTTGGAGAATTCTTCGTATTTGCGTTTGAGCGTGCGCACCGAGCCGCCGGCGGTCGCCGCCGTATCTTCCAGCGCTTCCAAATTGCGCTCCACCTGGCGGATGTATTCATCCATGACCCGGAGCGAATTGGTCTCCAGCGCGCGGTCAATCATGCCGTGCAAGTTGGCGCTGAATAAGGTTTGAACTTTTTGAAGTATCGATGGCATGTCCGCTTTTACCCCTCACTGAACTGCGCGTTTCGGCGCGAAAAGATTGCCGTCAGTATAGCACAGGCGGGTGGCGATTGGCATAGCGCCGCGCCGCCGTATATCCAAGTTTACGCAGATGCCCGCCGCGGGTTGCGGCGGTTCAGCGATTTTCCGCCCGCGCTATCGCCAGCAGGTCGTTGAGGAGGGCGGTGCCGGTTTCCCGCCCGCCGGCGCCGGCGCCGACGATGGTCACCGCACCCAGCAGGTCGGTCTCCAGCGTGAGGGCGTTGCTGGCGCCGCTGACGCCCGCCAAGGGGTCGCTGATGGGCAGGCGGCGGGCGCGCACTTCACCGCCAGCGGCGCTTAGCTCGGCAATCAGCTTGATGCGCTCGCCGCGCGCTTTTGCCTCGGCGATATCGGCGGCGCTAATCTGCGTGATGCCGCTGACGGCGAGATCCGTCAGCCGCAGCGGCGCGCCGAAAAGCGCCTGCGCCAGGATAAGCGCCTTGCCCGCCGCGTCCCAGCCTTCAACATCGCCCGCCGGGTCGGCTTCGGCATAGCCCAGCGCCTGCGCTTGCGCCAGCGCCTCTTCGTAGCTCATGCCCGCTTCCATGCGCGTCAGCATATAATTGGTGGTGCCATTGAGGATGCCGCGGGCGGACACGATCGCGCAGCCCGCCAGCGCCTCTTGCGCCAGGCTCAAGACCGGCGTGCCCGCCATCACCGTCGCTTCAAAGCGCAACTGCCGCCCGCGCGCCTGCGCCGCCCGCTGCAGCTGCGGGTATGCCAGCGCGACCGGTCCCTTGTTCGCCAGCACCAGGTGCAAGCCGCCTTCCAGCGCCGCCAGGCAACTATCGAGGGCGGGCTGGGCAGTTTCTAAGTTGGTCGGGCTGAGCTCGAGCAGGGCATCAGCAGCGCCATCCGCGATCATGCCCTGCGCGCTCACATCCCGCCGCAGCCCCGCTTGCTGCGGATATTTGGCGAAGCTGCCCGCAGCCGCTGCCGCCAGCAGCGCCGGGATATCCAGCCCGTCACGGCGGTACAAGCCGCCGCGGGTGGCGGTGATGACGCCGATGATGCGCGGCGCAAAACCGCGCTCTTGCAGCCGCGCGCTTTTTTCATGCAGGATTTCGGCAAAACCCTGCCCGACCGCGCCGAATCCAATCAGAAGCAGGTTCATCTTGCTGCCCCAAGTCTATTTGCCAATTCTGCGCGCAATAATACCTTTCGTTAAGCAGACAAGACACAGGAAATCCAAGCGCCGAGTACACATTCGCACTGACTGAGAACAAGCCCCGACATGAGCGGCGAAAGCCCAAGCGCGACAAGCCTTAGCGCCCGCCCGCATCACAAATAATTTTTGTTCTTCGCCCGGCGCAGCAGCCGCGGGTTGATTTTGCCATCGTGGTTGACGACCGTCTGATAGCGCTGCCGCCGCTGCCGATTACGCGCGGGGCTGTCGAAGCGGGCGCTGTTGACGCCGCTGACAGTGCCCGGGCGCGTTGAAGTAATGAGCCATTCCAAAAGCTCGCCCCGCAGCGCGCTGACAATGTCTTGATAGTCGGCGTCAAAATAGCGGTTTTTTATCTCCCAGGGGTCAGCGTTTAAGTCATACAGCTCGCCAAAACCCTGCGGATATTCATCGGGGAAAAAGGCGCGCGGATAATAGACCAGCCGGTAGCGCCCCTTGCGCAGCGACTTGCTCCAGGCGAATTCGGTTATGCCGAGGCGCTGGGCATCGCCGGCAGCGCCCGCCAGCCAGCGGGAAATATCGCGCCCATCGCTGGTTTCCAGCGGCTCGATGCCCGCCAGCGCGCAGAGCGTGTTGGCGATGTCCACCAGCTCGACAACTTCATCAAGCACGCTGCCCGCCGCCACTTTGCCCGGCGCCCGCCATATCAGCGGCACCCGCGTGATGGCATCGCTGCAGATGCCGGGCGCTTTTTCCATGATGCCGTGCTCCGCCGCATAATCGCCATGGTCGGATGTGTAGACGACAATCGTGTCCTGCTCCCGGTTCTGCTGACGCAAATAGTCCAGCAGTTGCCCGACGGCGGCATCCACCTGGCTGACGGCACCGAGGTAACCTTGCAGCTTGCGCCGCCGCCCCGCTTCGAAGGTCTTCGGCGCAAAAAGCTGCCAGCCGCCCGCCCGCCAGCGCCGCGCCGAGGCGATCATGTGCGGCGCTTTGCCCGCCGCTTCCAGGTCATACTCGGCATTGGGAGGCAGGCTGAGCGCGTCAGCGTCATACAAATCCCAAAATTCCTGGCAGGGTGTCGTGCATTGATGCGGCCGCGGGAAGCTGACATGCAGCAGAAAAGGCTGCCCCCGCGCCGCCGCCAGTTCCATCGTCTGTATCGCGGTCGCCGCCAGCCAGCCCTCTTGCGATTCCTCAAATTTGAGCGGGCTGGGACGGCTGTCGACAGTTTGCCGCCCGCGCTCGCCAAATTCCGGCAGCAGGATATGGTCTTCCAGCGCCTCAACGCCGCGCCCGCGCAGGAAACGGCTGTATGCGGCGGAGCGCCCGATAACGCTGCCCGCCATCCAGGAATTGCTCTCGTGGAAGACATCGCAGTCGTCCTCCACCCAATATTCCGGGCAGTGGATTTTGCCCATCGCCGCCGTGAAATAGCCAGCGCCGCGGAAGTGCCCGAAGATATTGGGCAGCCCGCCGGGGTTGCGCCCGCTCAAGCTGTAATAGCCGTGATTGTGTGGGTACTGCCCGCTGAGGAACGATACGCGGCTGGGGGTGCAGATGGGGTTCTGCGTGATGGCGTTCTCGCAGCGGCAGCCCGCGCGCGCCAGTTGGTCGAGGTGGGGCGTGTGCGCGTCAGGATGCCCCGCCTGCCCCAGGACCTTGGCGTTGTGCTGGTCGGCAACGATGAAAAGGATGTTGGGTTGGGTCACGCGCCCATCCCCCTCATTTTGGCTGACGAGGGGACAGCTTTTTCTACCCCATCCCCAGCCCTTCCCCGTATCAACGGAGAAGGGTGACTCGTCGCTGAATCTGTGTGTTTGTTGGTGATATGGTTGCTACTGAACCGCTAATCCCAACTGCTTCTTTTGCGATTCCCCCTCTCTGATGATTCGGAGAGGGGGCTAGGGGCTGAGGTAGATGTACAGAAACGCGCGATTTCAAACATGTCTCCCCCCGCCCGCATTTTGCGGGAGGGGGAGGGGGTATTAGCCGCCGTACTGCGCGTCATAGGCGGCTTGATAAATCTCCGCCATGCGGTTGATGCCGAGCGCCTCAAGCGTGGCGACAAAGGTATCCCAGCCGGCGTCCAAATCCTGCCTGCCGAGCACGAACTCCGCCGTCATCTGCGCGACATAATCGTCGATGCCCAGCTTCAATTCGGTTACTTCCGCCGCCTGCGCCGTGGTGAAAGCCAGCGGCGGGATCAAATCTTCGATCGCCCGCGCATAGGGCTCATAGGCGACTTTGGTCTCTTCAAAGAGCACCACTTCCAAGCCAGCGGCATCATCGCGCCGCACCTCGCCCAAGCGCAAGTGATTGGGACGATAGCTCGGTCCGCGCTGCGCCCAATGCACATTCTGCAGCGAGCCAAAGGTGGACAGACGGCGCCATATCGAGGGGAATTCTTCGCCACCCAGCGATGGCTCGCCCGCTTCCGCCCATTGCCACTGCCCCTCTTCGCCTTCAGCCGCTTCCCATTGCGGGATGCCAAAGACCGAGCGCAGAGTTGTCTCGCGGTCGTACAAGCCATCACACCACTTAAAGGCCGCTTCCGGGTGCTCCGTCTGGCTGTTGATGACGCATTGCCCCGAGCCGACGCCCCAGGGGTTGAAAGGCGCTTGACGCAAGCCGGTGGGACCTTCCAGCGAGGGCACGGCGACATATTTCTTCCAGCGGTCGCCGCCGATGTTGGCGAAGTTGGGGTGCGCGCCCGAAATCACCACGCCGATAGTCGGCGCATCGCCGCCTTCCACCTGCTGCTTGATTTGGTCCATCGGCTGCGTGAAGCTCTCTTCGCCGAAGAGCCCGTTGCTGAACAAAGTGCGCAGGTAACGCAAGCCTTCGCGATAGCCTTCGCTGGTGGCGGTTTGTGTAATCAAGCCGTCATTCTGCTCGAAGAAGCGGTTCGCCCCGAGAAATTCGCTTAACACAAAGGGATTCATCAGGAAGCCGTCGATGTTGCCATTCCAGCCGGTGGTCGCCGCCGCCAGCGGCACCTCATCGTCCGGGTCGCCATTGCCATTGGCATCCTGCTCTTTGAAGGCGGTCAGCACCTCGATGAACTCGTCAGTGGTTGTCGGCACCTCCATGCCCACATTCGCCAGCCAGTCAGAATTGATCCAGGCGCGCTGGGAATAGAAGCAGTGATAGCATTCGTTGACCTGCGGCAAGCCATAAATCTCGCCATCGGGCGAGGTGATGAGCGGGCGCACCTGCGGCGAGCCTTCAAAGACCTCGTGGATATAATGCCCGTGCTCTTCAATCAAACCGCTGAGCGGCAGGAACAGCCCTTGGGGACCAAAAAGCGCCAATGTCGAGGGGTCCACCGTGAAGCCGACCATGATGTCCGGCAGGTCGCCACTGGCGATGGTCAGGTTGAGCACCTCCTGCCCTTCGTTGGGCGGCGCGATATCAAAATTGAGGTTGATGCCGGTGCGCTCGCTGTACCAGTTGGTGAAAGTATTCGTCGGGAACTCTTCCACAATCGCATGCCCCAACATCAAAATATCGAGCGTTATCGGCTCTTCGACGATGGGGAATTCGCCCGGCGCCGATACCATATCCTGCCCCGCCGCCGTCAGCGGCAGCGCCAGCAGCAGCAATAGCAATAGCAGCCTGGATAGCCTCTTCATATTGATTTGTCCTTTCAAACTCAAATTCCTGTGAAATGCCTGCATGCACATACAATGCCAGCGGTCGATAGGCGCTCCTTTCGTCAGGCTTTCCCGCTCATTTGACTGCGCCAATCGTCATGCCTTTGACGAAATGCTTCTGTACAAAGGGATAAAGCGCCATGACGGGCACGCTCGCCACCACAATCAGCGAATACTTCAGCAGGTCGCGCAAGCCCTCGCGCGCCACCAGGTCTTCCACATCCGTCAGCATGGAAGCGTCAATTGAGTTTTGTATCAGGATTTCGCGCAGGACCAGCTGCAGCGGGAAAAGCTCCTGATCTTTCAGATATATCAGCGCCATGAAATAGGTATTCCAATGGGTGTTGACGGCATAAAAAAGCGCCAGCACCGCGATGATGGGGCGCGCCAGCGGCAAGACGACGCTGGCGAAGATGCGGAAGTCGCTGGCACCGTCGATGCGCGCCGCTTCTATCAGCTCGGACGGGATGGTCGTGCGGAAGAAGGTGATGGTAATCAACAAATTGAAGGGACCGATGCCCGTCGGCAAAATCATCGCCCAGCGCGTATTCAGCAAACCCAGATCGCGCACGACCATATAGGTCGGTATCAAGCCGCCGCTGAAAAGCATGGTGAAGATGAAGGCGAAAGTGATGAAGCGCCGCCCCACCAAATCCAGGCGCGAGAGCGGATAGGCGGCGATTATCGTCATCACCACATTAAATATCGTGCCGAAGAAAGTATAAAACAGCGAATTGGCGAAGCCGTCCCAAACCTTTTTGTGCTCGAATACTGTCTGATAGCCCTGCAGGCTGAAATCTACGGGCCACAAAATGACTCTGCCCTCAATCACCGCCTCGGAAGAGCTGAAAGACGCGCTGACGATGTATATCAGCGGCAGCAGGACGATGAGCATAATCACCAGCAGTATCGAATTGTTGAAGAACATGAAGACGCGGTCAATCGCCGATTCGTTGACCTTGTTGATGTTGCTCTCGTAGCTCTTCATCGTTGCCATAGTTCGCCCCGAGCGCTTACCAAACGCTGTGATTGGTCAGCCGCCGCGCCGCATGGTTGACGGCAATCATCAGCAGCAAGCCGACAATGCCTTTCAGCAAGCCAATCGCCGTCGAATAGGAAAAATCGAGGATGGGCGAAAGCAAGCCCACCTTATACACATAAGTGTTGATGACTTCCGCAACGCCGAGGTTGAGCGGGCTTTGCATCAGATACACTTTTTCAAAGGCGACTTCCAATACACGCCCGGTGGAAAGCACCAGCAGCACCATCGCCGTTGGCAGCAGCCCGGGGATATCGATATAGCGGATGCGCTGCAGCCGATTGGCGCCATCCACCACCGCCGCCTCGTGCAGCGATGGGTCAATTGTCGAGAGCACCGCGAAATAGATAATCGACGAGAAGCCCATCTCTTGCCAAATGCCCGACCAGACAAATATATGGCGGAAGGCGCCGGGGTCGCCCATCCAATTGGGCGAGGGCTGGTCCAGCATACCCGCCAGCGCCGCCGTGAAGCCCACCCGCGGGTGCAAAAATTGGAAAAGCATGCCAACGATGACCACAGTCGAGATGAAATGCGGCGCAAAAGTTATCATCTGCACGCTGTTGCGGAAGAAGCGGCTTTTGACCTGGTTGAGGCTGAGCGCCAGCAAAATCGGTATCGGGAAGCCGGCAAGCAGGGCGTAAAAGCTGATGACCAAAGTATTAACGATGACCGGCTCAAACTTGGGCGAGTTGACAAAACGCTCGAAGTTCGCCAGCCCCACCCAGGGGCTGCCCTCGATGCCGAAGGCGGGCGAATACTGGCGGAAAGCGATTTGCGCGCCATACATCGGCGCATAGCGGAAGATCGCCAGCCAAAGCAGCGGCAGAATCAGCAGCACATAGAGCTGCCAGTTGCGCCGAACCCGCAGCCAGAGCTTGCCATCGCCCGTGACGCGATTCCACCGAAAACTCAGCATAGCTTCTCACTTTCGCTGCGAAGCCGCAGCTGGAAGAGAAAGTATGCGCCCAGTATAACACGGCGGCGGCAATTGTCGAAAACCCGCAGGCGAACATGACACAGGTTTTTAACCACAGAGAGCACAGAGGGCACAGAGATTTTCCCTTCCTGACCTTTGCGCCTTTGTGGTACATACACTCGGCGTCCTTGATGTACTCGGCGCTACAGCAAACTATTGTGTGGGGTTTATTCCGGCGCGTCAAACAGGCGGAAGCCGGCGATGACAATGCCGACGCCGATGGCGCAAGCCAAGGCGCAGAAAATGAAGAAGGCGGGCGCGCCCAAATTGTCAAATATCCAGCCGAATGCCGAGCCGGTCAGCAGCAGGGCGATGCTGGGCATGGTCACCTGCAGCAGCGCTTGATTGGTCGCCACATTGCGCGGCTGGCTGATGGCGTTCACCAGTTGAAAGGAAGACAGGTGAAAAGCGGGCCATGCCAAACCGCGGAAGAGCAGGATCAACAGCAGCAGCGGCAGGGTCTGCACCGCCGCCAGCATCAGCATAAACAGCGCGATGCCGCTGACGCTGAGGATGTAGGCGATGCGGATGCGCACCCGCGGCAGCAAGCTGTCCATCAAATAGAGGAAGGGCACTTCCACCGCGCCCAATATCGCCGCCCATAAGCCGATATCGGCTTGCGGCACGCCGAGGTTCTGCGTGAAATGCACAAAGATGAAGGCGAAGGTGTTAAACGCGCCCATCCATATAAAAAATTGGCTTGCCGCCAGCACATAGAAGCCGCGGTTGCGCCGCTGCCCGCCGCTGTCTTTGGCGGCAGCGGGCTCGGCGCGGGCGGGGAAAACCGAAGCGAGCTGGATGCTGAACAGGGCGAAGACCGCGCCGAAGATGAAGAGCAGGGCATAGCCCCCCAGCGCGAAGAGCTGCTGCGCCAGCAAGCCGGCAGCGGCAAAACCCAGCGATGAAAAGGAACGCACCTTGCCCAGCATCGCGCGCCCGCGCCCGCTCAAAAGCGTGATGGTCATTTGCATGCCCAGGGTCATGCTGGGCATGCCGCTGAGGCGGAAGAGCAGCACCGCCAGCGCGATGAGCAGCGGCAGGCTGGAGCTGGCGAAGATGGCGCAAGCCAGGGCGAAGCCGCCCAAATAGAGCCGAAAGAGCCGCCGATGCAAGCCGCGGCGGTCGGCAATTTGGTTGAGCAGCGGCGTAACTATCAGCGAGAAGAGGGCGCCAACGCTGCTCAAAGTGCCGATTAAAGTGGCGGAGAAGCCGACATCGGTCAAATAGACATTGACATAGGGCCAGGCGACGCCGATGCCCGCCAGGCTGAGGAATTGCAGCGCCATCAAGCGCAGTGAGCCGAAGTGCTCGCGGAAGGCGGAGCGCCTCAAAGCCAGCCTCCCTTCTCCAGCCAGTTCTTTGATGGGGCGCGATGGCTGTTAGACGCGCCGTTACGGCGGCATTGTACCCGCTCCCGCAGTTCTCCGCTACACTTTGCGGCTTGACATACAGTCAAGTTATGCGACAATATCTAAGACAAATGCTCGGACAATATAATGGACAGAAACAAAAAATGGGCAGCCACGACTTCATTCAATTCCCGCCAACTTTGGGCGAGTTCTCGCCAAGAACTTGGCTGCTATTGGGCGAGATTCAGGCGGCTATCAGCCACATAAAGCTACTGCCAATCCCGTGGGGGGACAGCGCCGCGCTGCGCCGGCTCTATCTGGCTAAGGGGGTGCATAGCACCACCGCGATTGAGGGCAACTCGTTCACGGAAGAAGAGGTCTTGAGCATCATCGACAGGCGCTTAAAAGCACCGCCCTCGCGGGAGTATCAGCAGCGGCAAATCGACAATATGGTGGCGGCCTTCAGCAGCATAAGCGGGACGAGCGCGCCATTCTCGCTGGAGTTGCTCAACAGCTATCACACAATCGTTCTGGATACCTTAAAAGACAGCCTCGCAAAAGAAGTTGAAATTGGCGCGCTGCGTTCGCATCGGGTCATTGTCGGGCGCTATCTGGCGCCGCCGCCTGAGGACTGTGCCCGGCTCATCGCCAGGTATTGCGACTGGCTGAACCAGGAAATGCCAGCGCCAGCGGGCTATGAAACCGCGGCGCAAATTGTCAAGGCGCTGGTGGCGCATGTCTACTTCGCCTGGATTCACCCCTATGGCGATGGCAATGGGCGCATGGCGCGCCTGCTTGAATTCTTAATCCTTCTGCGCGCGGGAGCGCCCGAAATCTCGGCGCATTTGCTAAGCAATTTTTATAACAAAACGCGCGACCAATACTACCGCCACTTGCAGGACTCTCATGGCGAATTTCGTGATGGCGCTTATCCCAAGGAAGGCAATCTGCAAGGCTTTATAGAATATGCCTTGCAGGGTTTCAAAGACCAACTGGCTGAACAGCTGGGACACATTGCATTCATTCAACTGCTGCGGATATGGCACGATTCTATTCATTCCGAGTTCAGCAGGCTATATGGCGCGAAATTGTCGCCGACCAAACAGCGGCAAAAGCAGCTGATACTTGAACTCACAGATCATCGATTAGGCATAGCCGTTCGCAAAGAACAGATAGCTACTATATCGGGGAAGCTGGCGCGGGCTTATGCGCAGCTGTCCCCGAAGACAATTCAGCGAGATTTGAATGCCTTGCTCGCTTTGGGCTTGCTCAAACAGGTGGAAAAGGGCTACCTACCCAATATCGAAATGCTTGTCGGTTTGTCCCCGTTGGCATGAGATTAGCCCCCCAAACAACAAAAGAGCGCGCCCGCTGGCACGCTCTAAATCTTCTCTTCTCGGCTGATGCGCTGCCCGGCTAACCCGCCGCCATCATCCCGCTGACGAGATTTTCCCCGTCGTTCAGCCGCGCCAGGGACGCGATGCGCACCGAGGCGTTAAAGCCCGTCGGCGGCTCCGGCGACCATTGCATCAGATGCTCGCGGGAGAATGCCATCGCGCTCTCGTTGGCGGCGGCGGCCGCCGCTTCCGATGTGTATACCGAAATCGCGACGACATTGCTGTCATTGTCGTGCATGGTGTATTGGGCGAAGAAGCCATCAAGCGCCAGCAGCTGCGGCACCAGATGCTGCTGCGCCAGGGCGTTGGCATCGTCAAAATGCGTGAGGTCATACTCAGCATAGCGGCGCAGGCTGGCATAAAGCGGCGCGCCGCCATCCATACTTGCGGGCAGCGCGTTGTAGATGCGCAAGCCGATGGGACCTTCAAAGACGCTGGGCGCTTCTGGCAGCAGGCTCGCCAGATTTTCCGCCACAAAATCAGCCGCCGCCGCATTGGACGCCGCCGCCTGCGCCGGCGATTCGAAGAGGCTGACCGCCGTCATATCCGCGTCCGCGAAGAGCAGAAAATAGCCGATAAAACCGTCGCTGCCGCGCATAATCGGCAGGAAGCCGTCTTCGACAATCGCGACAATGTCATCCTGGCGCGCCGCGTCCAGCCCCGTGTACATGCGCACGCTGATAAAGCGGCGGTTATCGATGAGATTCATGCCTCCCCGCTGCTCCGCCAGCGCCGCGATGCCTACCGAGCCATTGAGAATCAGCGGCGCATTGGGCAGATATTGCGTAAGATTTTCCGCCACGAAGTCGCGCGCTTTCTCGTTGGACGCCAAGGCGGACGCTTCGGAATCAAAGACGCTGAGCGCGGCGAGCTGCCCGGCATCATTCGTCAGCATGTAATAGCCGAAGAAGCCATCAGACCCCGTCATCAACGGCAGGAAACCTTCTTCCACCGTCTCGACATACGCGGCGAGGTCGTCCGTGGCGAAGTCTTCATAGAGGCGCAGGCTGGCATGCAAAGGTCCGCTTGCGTCCGCCGCCATCGCGTCAAGCGCTTGCACTACGCCGATGCGCACCGTGCCTTCGATGAGCAGCGGCGGGTTCGGCAGCAATGGCGCCAGGTGCGCGGCGACATAGTCCCGCGCCGCCTCGTTGGATGCGGCGGCTGCTTCCGCCGACGCAAACAGGTTGATGGTTGCCAAGCGCTCGCCATCCGGCAGCCAATAATAGCCGATGAAGCCCTCGCTGCCGCGGATATGGGGCAGGAAGCCCGCCTCGGTGTGGTGGCGGATGGCGTCCATGGCCTCAGGGTTGATGTCATCGTAAAGGCGGATGCTGACGAAGACTTCGTCCGGCATCATGCCTTGTCCGGCGACAGTCAGCGGCAGCGCTGCCAACAATAGCAGCGCCACAGCGAGCAGGAGCTTCACACTTGTACTGCTTGGCGATAGGTTTTTCTGCACGATTTTCCTCCAGTTGCGGGATAGGTCACGGGTGCTGCTGGTGATGCCCTGGACGCTGTCACAAAGCGCGGCATCACATTTCAGTCTATATCTGTTGCCGCCCGCATGTCAATCGGCGAGGCGGGGGAGGCAGGGCAATCGCATCAAATTATGCTTCACCACAACAAGCCGAATTAAACGCAAATTTAACCACGGAGGACACCGAGATACACCGAGAAAAGCATGAGAAGCCTCTTTAATGCTTTTCTCGATGTCCTCATTTTCCCCTGTGCTCTCGGTGGTAAGGGCTGTGTTCAAACTACCCTGATAAATGAAGAAGCATAGAGCCATTTCAAGAAATAACTTTGTGTCCTTTGTGTCTTTGTGGTGAAGAATAATTTGATTCGATTGCCCTGCGCCTTGCCCGCCCCGCTTGACAAGCGCCGCCGCCGCTTGCTATTGTTGCGCCAGCCAACCGCGAACTGAATGCGAGGAACCGCCATGCGCGACCGCCCCGGTTTTACCACAGTCTTTGGACGCAATTTGCTCGCCGAACTGCCCAATATCGCCCATCGCCCTTATCTCGTGGTTACCATGCAGGACTTGTGGGATTTGTTCAAACACAACTTTGACGACAACCTCGCGGGACCCTATATCGTCAGCACCATTGACGGCGATGCGCTGGAGCTGGAAGCGGGCAGGCTGCCCGCATGCCGCAGCATCATCGGGCTGGGCGGCGGGCAAGCGCTGGATGTTGCCAAATTCTTCGCCTGGAAGTTGCAGCTGCCGCTCTTCCAAGCGCCGACTTCGATGTCGGTCAACGCCGCTTTTGGGCATCGCGCTGGCTTGCGCTATCAGGGGCGGGTGCGTTATGTAACCTGGGCGGTGCCAGAAGCGGTCTATGTCGATTTTGATGTCATCCAAAATGCGCCGCCGGTCGTCAACCGCAGCGGCATTTGCGAGATTCTTTGTTATCACACCGCCCATGCCGATTGGCGTTATGCCCAGCGGCAGGGCAAGGTCGAGGCGAAATGGCAATACGACCAGGCGCTGGTGGACGAGGCGCAGGCGGTGCTGGCGACGGTGCTGGCGGCGCTGGACGACATCCGCGAAGTCAACGAAGCCGGCATCCGCGCGCTGATGCTCGCCAACCGCTGGGGCGGGGCGGCTTTCCACAACCTCGGCTGGAACCCGCGCCCGATCGAAGGCGCGGACCATTTTTTGTTTTATGCGCTGGAATATCACACCGGCAAGAAGTTCATCCACGGGCAGCCGGTCTGCCTCGGCATTTATGTGGGCGCATTGCTGCATAATGACCGCGCGCCGGAAATGCTGGCCGCCATCATCCGCGCGGGCGTCGAT
This sequence comes from Anaerolineae bacterium, assembly GCA_022825675.1. Lineage (GTDB taxonomy): Bacteria > Chloroflexota > Anaerolineae > Aggregatilineales > Phototrophicaceae > UBA6055. The sequence goes on from JAJDWK010000048.1 coordinate 34,928, forward strand.
ATCCGCCCCGAAGCCATGGGCATCAGTTGGCATGATGTCGCCCATGCCCTGCTGAATATGCGCCAGTTCGTGCGCGATTATGGCTTGTGGTATGGCATCTATCACGATGCCGAGATTGACCAGGCGTTCGTCGATGCCCTGCGCGCCAATGTCGAGGCGGCTTATGCGGGGCTGACGCTTTAGGCGGCGCGCTGATTTTCACGCATATACTACTTGGCAAACTGTACACAAGTTCATTCACCACAAAAGGCATAGTGTTTTTTGCGTTGCTTATCGAAGTTTTGGTTCACGGAATGAAGCGCTCGCCACTAATATTGACAGCGGCGAATCGCGCGGGGTATGATACTTTTCAGGTAGAGTAAGAATATATGTACATAAGGTGAGAACTTACCCAAGAGCGAGGGGGCGCAGTGGCGCAAAGAGAAATGAAGGCAGGATCATCAGAGTTTTTAGGCACTCAGGCAGCTTGGTATAAGGGCATCGATCTTTCGATGAAGGCGGCGGGCGCAACGCAAATCATCGACGCCGATGCGCTGGTCAAGATGCAAAATGACGCCATCCGCGAATGCGTCCGCGCTGCTGGCAATTACTTTCGCGCAGCGATGTTAGAATTGTCGGGACATTCAGGAATATATCCCGAGGAATTGAAGGATGACCGCCGATGCCAGACGATGCTAAAGAAGAAGAACGCAACACTATAGTAAGCAGCAAGTTTGAAGCCTATTCTTCCGATATTTTGCCGCATCATTCGCTAATTGAAGGTTATGAAAGAGCAATCCCAAACGGCGGTCAAGAGGTTGTTGCAATCGTAAGGCGGCAGCAGCTATTTACCTTCTTGACCAATATGGCGGCAATACTTACGAATAATTTTATCCCGCTTATTTTGACGCTTCCCATTCTCTTGGCGATAGTGTCTGGCGCGTTAATTGAAGTGACTATCGTTGCCAGCATACCCATCGGCTTGTTTACTGCGGGCAGCGCAATCGGCAGAATAGTCACAACTTGGCGCGCCGGCGGCGCTGACGGTCAACTTGCTTTTGCGCGACTCTTCCGCAGAATCTGATAAGCCCCCATTAGCTCCAGGCGGTGAATAATGCGTATCCTCATCCTATGCGACATGGAAGGCGTCAGCGGCATCGTGACCTGGGACCAGGTCGGCGGCGGCAAAGCCGGCTATGCCGAGGGGCGGGCGCTGTATACTGCCGAAGTCAACGCCGCTGTCCGCGGTGCCGCCCGCGCCGGCGCCAGCGAAATCATCGTCATCGACGGGCACAATGCCGGCGGCGACTGGCGTTACAATTCCCTGCTAAAAGCGGAGCTCGACCCCGCCTGCGAGTATGTGGCGCACCACACCTGGACCGAGTATCGCAAGCCCCTGGAGCAAGGCGTGGACGCCTGCCTGATGGTCGGCTATCACGCGCGCAACAACACGCCCGACGGCGTCTTGAACCACACCATCTCCTCAGCGCAATGCCGCAACCTCTGGTTCAACGATACGCTTGTCGGCGAAGTCGGCGTCAATGCCGCCCTCTGCGGGCATTATGGCTGCCCGGTGCTGCTGGTCACGGGTGATGCCGCCGTCTGCCGCGAAGCGACGGAACTGCTGGGCAGCGGGCTGACAACCGTCGCCGTCAAACAGGGGTTGAGCAAATACTCCGCCCGCCAGATCGCGCCCCGGCGCGCCCGTGAAATGATCGAAGCCGGCGCGTATCAAGCGCTGCAAGATTTTGACGCGGTCGCGCCCTATAAGCCCGCCGCGCCCGTGACCATCACCGTGGAATTCGGGCATTACGACACGATGATGCGCTATGTGCCGCGGGCGGATACCGAGCTGGACCAGCCGGCACAAAAAATGTACAGCCGCGCCGACAGCTGGCTGGAAGCCTGGGACAAAATCTGGCCCTGGTGATGCCGCTTAGGCAGTCGCCGCCGTCAGCGGCTGCAGGCTGTCTTCATGCGCCTCCAGCCATTGTATCGCCGCCATCGCCGCCGAGGTGCCTTGCCCGACTGATGTCGCCACCTGCCGCCAAATCTCGTCTTGAATTTCGCCCGCGGCGAAGACGCCATCAACATTGGTGCGGTAGCGCTGGTCGGTGATGATGTAGCCATTTTCGTTTAAAGCGATTTGCTCGCCGAAGACGGCGTTGTTGGGGTCATGCCCGATGAAGATGAAGACGCCTTCGGTGGGCGCAACCGTCTCTTCGCCGCTAATGACATCGCGCAGGCGCACGGCGGTAACGCCGCCCGCGCCGCCGACAATCTCCTCCACCACTGCGTTCCAGGTGAAGCGGATTTTCTCGTTTTTGAAGGCGCGCTCTTGCAATTGCACGCCGGCGCGCAGCTCGTCGCGGCGGTGGATGATGTTGACGCTGTTGGCGAAGCGCGTCAGGAAAATGCCCTCTTCCAGCGCGGAATCGCCGCCGCCCACCACCACAATGTCCTTGCCGCGGAAGAAAAAGCCATCGCAGGTGCCGCAATAGCTGACGCCCGCGCCGATATAGTCCTCTTCGCCGGGCACACCCAGCTTGCGCGGGTCAGCGCCAATGGTCACGATGACGGCATCGGCGCTGTAGTGCCCGCCCAAAGTCTTGACGATAAAGGGCGAGCCGCGGCTGAAATCCACGCTTTCCACCAAATCATATTCAAATTTGGCGCCGAAATTTTCGGCATGGTCTTTCATGCGCTCGACCAGCTCGGGACCGCTCAAGCCCTCGGGGAAGCCGGGATAATTTTCAATCTCATGCGTAATCGCGACTTGCCCGCCCAGCTGGGCGCCGGCGATGACAACTGGCGCCAGTTGCGCCCGCGCGGTGTAGAGCGCGGCGGTCAAGCCCGCTGGTCCCGAGCCGATGATGACTACCCGTTCTTTTTGCATGTTTGCCTCATTTTCGTTTATTCACCACAGAGCCACCGAGGGCACAGAGAAAAATTGCTCATTCCGAAACAAACGGGGAATTTTCTAAATCAGCGAAGTCTAAGCCTTCGAGCGCTTTTTCTTGTTTCAGCACCGCCACCAGCGCTTCAAATTCTTCGCGGCAATCGCCCCAATAGCGCATGAACTTTTGCATTTCGGGCAGGATATCGCTTAGCTCGGCACCATTGGCGACTTGTTCCGCCAGCCGCGAGATTTTCTCGCAACAGTCGTTGCAGTCCATGGTGATGAGGGTTTCGTCGGCGGGGGCGTTGGCGATGAAGTCGAGTAGCCTGTCGATGCGCTCGTCATCATGCGGCATGGCGGGGTCTCCGCTGCTTGGGTCTAGGGTTAAGACGAGTGGCGGTTGAGGAATCTTACAAAGGGCTATACATATTGCAATTTATGTGAGACATATTGTTTGAATTCTTCTACTGAGGGCTAAGCATGCAGTATCGCGTATTGGGGCGCAGCGGCGTCAAAGTCGCGCCTTTGGCATTAGGCACCGGCAACTTCGCCGACCCCACACCGGAAGCGGAAGCGAGCCGCATCCTCAACCGCGCCCTTGACGCGGGCATCAACTTGATTGATACCAGCAATTCCTACAGCGATGGCGCCAGCGAAAGTTTCATCGGGCGGGCATTGGCGCGGGGACGGCGGCGTCACGAAGCGCTGCTGGCGACAAAAGCCTTTTACCGCGTCGGTGCCGGCGCCAATGACGAAGATCTATCGCGCCTGCATCTCATGCGCGCCTGTGAGGATTCTTTGCGGCGGCTGCAGACGGACTATATCGACCTCTATCAAATGCACCGCCCGTCGCCGGCAATCCCAATGGAGGAAACTTTAAGCGCGCTGACAGATTTGCAGCGGCAGGGCAAGGTGCGTTATATCGGCTGCTCGGTGCACCCCGCCTGGAAGATCATGGAAAGCATCATGGTCAGCGAATTGAAGGGTTTTGCCCGTTTCATCAGCGAGCAGCCGCCCTACAACCTGCTGGACCGGCGCATCGAAAATGAGCTGGTGCCGATGTGCCAGGCGCATGGGCTGGGCTTGCTGACCTGGTCGCCGTTGGCGCAGGGCGTTTTGGCGGGTCGTTATGCCAGCGCCAGCCAATTGCCGCCTGATTCTCGCGGCGCGCTGCGCGGCGGCATCTATGCCGAGCGCATCACGGCGGCGGGCATCGCCGTGGGCGAGCGGCTGGCGGCGCTCGCAAAAGCGCATGGCATCAGCCCCGCGCAGTTGGCGACGCTTTGGGTGAAAGATCAGCCCGGCATCACCGCGCCGATTATTGGACCGCGCACGCTGGAGCATTTGCAGCATCTGCTGCCGGTGCTGGACATGCGCTTGAGCGTGGAATTGGCGGAGGCCTGTGACCGCCTGGTCGCGCCGGGCGGGGCGGTCGCCAGCTTTTTTAACAGCGCGGATTGGATGAAGCAGCGCGTTCTGTTGTAGGGGCGCTTCGCTTACGCGCCAGCCCCGCCCAGCGCCTCCAGCTCCTCGCGCCAGTCTTCCGCCTCGGCATCCCAGCGGCGGCGGTATATGCCCCAGCTGCGCCCGTTGCTCCAAAATGTTTGGAACGGCGCCTCCCGCGAGAGCAAGGCGGGCACGGGCGCGAAGCTGACATCGCCGCTGGCGGGGTCGACCTGCGCCCCGCTCAAAGCCAGCAGCAGCGCCCAGCTCGCCATGCTGCGCGCGTAGTGGTTGCCGCATTCGACTTCGTTCCAGGGGTTGCGCCGCCGCCCATCGTGCCGCGCCCGCAGCGCCTCGACAATCGCCAGCCCTTCGTCCAGCCAGCCTTCATATATCAGATGCGCCGCCACCTGATATTCGATGCCCGTCCAGACCTCATCGGCATAGGGGAAGGGCAGCTTGGGCCTGCCGCCCTGGGGCCAAGTGCAGAGCAGCAAACCCGCCTCGTCATTCAGCGCATAGACGCGCTGGCTGTTGGAATGTTCGCTGAGGTCAGCGCGGAAATTGTACTCAAATATCGCTTTGAGCGCGGCGCGGACGCGCTCCGGCGGCAGGGTATAGCCCAGCCCCAGGGCGCGCGCGTGCAGCTCGCCCAGCAATTGGTCGGAAAGGCAGCCGATGCCATGCTGATATTTATGCGCGTCGACATCTTCCAGCCGCTGCACATAATAGTCGCCATTCCATAACTGCGCGTCCAGGTTGGCGCTGCCGATTTCAAAGGCGCGGCGGCAGCGGTCGGCTAAATCACCCTCGCCCATGGCCGCCGCCATCAGCGCCACCGCGCGTAATGCCGCCAGATAATAGATGCCGCAGAGCGGGTTGGGACCATAAAACTCAATGTCATAGGTATTGTGCTGCACATAGTCCAGCACCTGGTCGCCATCGCGGTCCCAATGCGCGCTGGCGAAGCCGATAGCGCGCTTGACGCCCGCCCATATTTCCGCCAGGAACTCGTCATCGCCGCTGAGCTGCCACTCGCGGCAGGCGCGCAAAATCGAGCCCATCTGCCCATCCACCGCCGCATACGCCCGCCAGGCGGAATGCACATTCTCGTGAAAGGTGCCAAAGGTGCGGAACTTCATGCTGCCATCGTCCGCCGTCTCCACAGTAAATTCTATCTTGCGCATCTCCCGCTCCAGCGAGGGGAAGAGATAGGCGAGCGTGTAGGCATAGCTCCAGACATGGGTGCAGCTGCCGGCGCAGCAGCCGGAGTCATCAAAGCAGCCTTCCCAGCCATAAAAGCGCCCATCTTCCAGCCAGAAGCAAGTGGTGCTGCGGGCGGGCACGATATTGGCGGAGATGGCGTCCAGCGCCGCCGCGGGCAGGCTGCTGCCGAAGAGCGCGTCATGGAATTGCCGCGTCTCGCGGTCAAGCCGTTCAAAATTGTCAGCGACATAACGCGCCGCCGCCCAGGCATCGTTGAAGCGGGTGGCGTACTGGTTGCGGATGATGTCGACTTCGTTGGCGTCAATGCCCATATTCGGCAGCATATCCACATCCCAGGTGGCGGGGCGGTTGGGGAAATGCCAGCAGAGCAAGAAGCGGAATTGGCGGCTCTCGCCCGCTTCCAGCCGCGCCACCAGCCCCAGCGATGCCGCGGCGATGCGCGCGCCCGGCGCCTCCGCCGGCGGGTCCTGCAGCAGCCCGTCATCTTCGAGGTCATGCCAAAACTCCTGCAGATAATCCCACCATTCGCCGCGCAGCCAACTGCGTTTGCGGGTTACCCGCTCGTGATCGGTCGCCAGCGCCAGGCTGCCATAATGCAGATCGTCGCTGGCAAGCTTATCATTGCCCAGCAGCAAACCGCGCAGGCGCTCATCCTCGCGCAGCCGGTTGATTGGCTCGCCGAATTCCACCCGCGCTTCGTTGCCAAATTTGTCGGGCTTGAGATTGCCGACAGGGTTGGTCACCGTGCCAACAAGCGTGAGCTCGACGGGGTCGGCGCTCTCGTTGCGCAGGCTGTAGGTCAAGATCGCGCAGGGGATGCCAGAATCCTCGGGGTTGAGCGGCAGCAGCGGCGTATAGGCTTCCAAGCTGGCGGCGAGCGGCAGGCTGGCGTCCTCAAAATCAATGCGGGCGAAGGGATATTGCCCATAGAAGCGCGCGCCTTTGAAGCGGGGCCAGCCCGCCACGCCCCGCAAGGGATGGTAGCCGTGCGAGGGCGTATGCGGCGCTTGCAGCGGTCCTTCCAGGACGCGTATCTGCGGCGCTCGCCCCGCTTGCTGGCAGCGCAGGGCGAAGAATGTCAGCGGCAGGCTTTTGCCCTTGGCGGGCTGATTAAATATCTCCCAATCGCGCAGCTCGCCACGCGCGCCCAGCGAGACATTGCCGGTGCCGATGCCGCCCAGTGGGAATGCCAGCGCCGCCGCCGAGGCGTCATAACTGCGAATGCCGGGGTGAAGTTTCATGTCGATTTCTCTTTCTTTCTAGCTGGCTGAGGCCAGGCTTTTGCCAGATTGTGCCGCGGCAAGCCCCGTACGCGCAAGCCCAGGGCAATCGCATCAAACCATTATTCACCACAGAGGCACAGAAGTACATGCAAGTAAGTTATGCGACAACCTAGTGGTGACTGAGCAGTCTGTACACAGCCCTTACCACCGAGAACACAGAGGAAAATTGAGGACACCGAGTAAAGATTTAAAGAGATTTCTCGTGCTTTATTCGCTGTATCTCGCTGTACTCGGTGGTACACTCCCTGTCGAATCTCCGCGCGTACAAATTTCAACTGCTTTGTTGCGCTTACTGCGTTTTTTTCCAAGACAAGCGAGGTGAAAGCAAATGGCATTTCAACATTCCGTCTCCTGGTGGTGCATTGCCCGCCCCGAGCGTGACCCCGAAGACATGCTGCGAACGGTCAAAGATATCGGCTATACCGCGCTGGAGCTGGTACCAGTCGAGCAGTTCCCGCTGGCGCGCGACCACGGCTTGACCATCGCCACCCACCAATTGCATGTGCCGCTGGAGCAGGGCATCAGCCATGACAAATACTGGGAAGACATCAAGCGCCAGGCGGAAGCCAGCTTCAAGCTGGCGCAGGACTGGGGCATCCCCAATTTGATTGCCTTCAGCGGCAACCGCGAGGGGCTGGATGACAAGCGCGGCGCTGAAAATGCCATCAAGCACCTGGAGCAGCTGGCGCGCGATGCCGCCTCCGCCGGCGTCATGCTCTTGCTGGAATTGCTCAACAGCAAGGTCAACCATCCCGATTATCAATGCGACCGCACCGCCTGGGGCGTGGAGGTCGTCAGCGCCGTGAACTCGTCCAACGCCCGCCTGCTCTACGACATCTATCACATGCAAGTGATGGAAGGCGACATCATCGCCACCATCCGCGAGCATCACCACTGGTTCGCCCATTATCACACCGCGGGCGTGCCCGGCAGGAACGAAATCGACGCCAGCCAGGAATTGAATTACCGCCCCATCTGCCAGGCGATTGCCGATACCGGTTTTGGCGGCTACCTGGGGCAGGAGTTCCTGCCCCTTGGCGATTGGAAAGCGGCGCTGCGGGAAGCGTATGCCATCTGCAACATCGCCTGAGGGCGGCGCTAATAAGAGCCGCGATGAGGGAAGCGCCGCAGCAAGCCTGTCGGCGCGCGATATTGCTGCAGCAAGGCGATGCCGCTGATAATCACCGCCATGCCCAGCAGCATCGCCGCGGTGATTTCTTCGCCGAGGAAGAGCATGCCGCCCAGCCCCGCCACGATGGGGATGACATAAGTGGTCATCACCGCTGGCGTCGCGCCGAAGCGCTTGATGTTATAAAAAGACAGCATCAAGCCGAGGAAGGTGCCGACCACCGCCGCGTATATCAGGCTAAAAACGCCGGCGCTATCGACCGCGCTGAAATCAAAGCCGACTGTAAGCAAGGTGTAGGGCAGCATCACAATCGCGGTGCTGAAGAGGCGGATGCTGCCGACATCCCAGGCGTCATAGCCGCTCAAATTGCGGCGGGCATAGATGACCATCAGCGAAGTGAAGACCATGCCGATGCTGACCAGCGCATAGCCGATGGGCGCGGCGGCATCAACATTTGGCAAGCCGTCTTCGCCGCTTAGCGCCAGCAGCATCGCGCCGCCCAGCGCCAAACAGACGCCGGTCGCCGTGCGCCGATTCAGCCGTTCGTCCGGCAAGAAAAAATGCGCCAGGCAGACTGTCAGCGCCGGACCGGTCGCCAGCAGCAGCGATGCCACCCCGCTGGACTGATATTGCAGCGAGCTGACGACGCAGGTCATCGGCACTGCCGTGCCAAATACGCCCAGCAGCCCCGCCCGCCGCCAAAGCTGGCGGTCCCGCGGCAGCCGCCTGCCGGAAGCCAGCCGGTACACCAGCAGCGCCATCAAGCTGGCGAGCAGCATGCGCAGGGCGATGTAGGCGCTGGGTTCAAATTGGCTGACGCTAAAGCGCGATACCACCAGCGACGAGCCAAAAAACAGGCCGAGCAGCACGACATAAGGCAGGGCTTTGATAGTCAAGGGGCAATCCCGCTCCAAATTGTCAAAGGCGGGAGTATACTCTACAGTCCCGCTGCCGGATAGCCCCGTGAGGCGCTGCCGCGTCAAACCCTGCAACCGACTTCATGGGCGACCCCACCGGGCCGCCCATGCCGTTGAACGCGGGCGCTGTGTCTAGCGCCTCACTCCGCTTTCAGCTGATAGACGCGCACATAATCGACCAGCATCGCCTGCGGGAAGGTAGTGCTCTCATCGGGCTCGCCGGGCCAATAGCCACCAACAGCGACATTCATCAGCAGGAAGAAATCGTGATCGTAGACCCATTGCTTGCCATCCAGGTCGTTGAGGCTGCGCAAGCCCACCAGCTCGCCATCAACATACCAGCGGATGACATACTCATCCCAGTCGACGGCGTAGGTGTGGAAGCCTTCGTCAAAGTTGGCATCGGCGCGGTAGGCATGCCCCAGGTTGCCGGCGCCGCTGTAGCCGGGACCATGCAGCGCGCCATAGACGACATTCTTCTCGCCCACATTTTCCAGGATGTCAATCTCGCCGCTTTGGGGCCAGCCGACATCGGGGAAGTCCGCGCCCAGCATCCAAAACGCGGGCCAGATGCCCTGCCCGTTGGGGATGTCGATGCGCGCTTCCACGCGCCCATAAGTGAACTCGACCTTATCCTGCGTGATGCAGCGCGCCGAGGTGTAGCGGCATTCGCCATAATGGCAGCTCGCGCCGTCCAGCGTCTCTTCGCGGGCGCTGATGACCAGGCTGCCAGCGCCATCGTGGGCGGCATTTTCGACGCGGTCGGTATAATACTCCAGCTCGTTATTGCCCCAGCCATGCCCGCCGATTTCGCAGGTCCAATACTCGGGGTTGATGGGCGCGCCCGCTTCCGCCTCAAATTCATCAGACCACAGCAGCTCCCACTCGCGGCTGTCCCAGCCGATGTTTTCGTCGATTTCAACTTCGCTGATGGTTGTCGGCGCAAACATGCTGATTTGGCTGGCGTCTTCGACAACGACAATCTGCACCTCATCGAGATAGGCGCTTTTTGCGCCGACATTGGCGGGGAAGCCGAAGGCGAAGCCATTGACTTCGTTTAAGTTGAAGCCATCGTCAGGCGCGCCGCCGGGCTGCCAATCGCCGCGCCGCTGGAAGTGGGCGAAGGGGATGGTGATTTGCTGCCAGCCGGCATAATCGTCCAGCAGGTGATAGAAAAAGCGCTCGGCGCTATCAGCATTATTGCCGGGGGCGCGATTGTCAAATAGCTCGATTTGCACGATTTGCCCGGTGCCATTGCCATACAGCCAGAAGCGCAGAGCGTTGTGGCGGGTCCAGTCCTGGCTCGCCCAGCCGGCGCCATCAGTAAAGGCATAGGTGAAGCCGCCCCAAGCGCCAATCTCATAGTCCACGCGCAGGACTTGCTCATGCGCGGTCGCCTCGGGGCGTGCCAGCTCGGTGAAAGGGATCACCTGGGTGATGCCGATGACGGCGTTGCCGGTGCTGTCGCCCCAGGGCACAAAGCCGATATCCGCGCCCTCTTCCTGCTTCACCAGCTTGATGCCCTCTTCAAAATCCGCGATGAGCCGCGGCTCGGCATAGGGCATTGGCGCCAGCAGGTCTTCGTTGAGCGGGACTTCGGCGAGTTGGGCGGGCGCGGGCGCGCTTTCCGCCGCGGCTTCGGTTTCTTCTGGCGCTGCTGTCGCGGCGGGCAGGCTGACGCCCGCGAGGAAGACCAACTGCACATCATCAATGATGGCGAAGGCTTCGCCCGTGCCCGCGGGCAAGCCGAAGGCATAGCCGGCGACGGCGTCCAGGTTCAAGCCGTCATCGGGCGCGCCGCCCGGCTGCCAGTCGCTGCGCCGCTCGAAATCGCTGAAAGGGAACTCGAGCTGCTTCCAGCCATAGGAATCATCCGGGAAGCGGATGAACCAGCGTTCGGCGCTGTCGCCATCCATATCAGGATTGCGGTTGTCAAAGATTTCCAACTGCACCTCCGCGCCGGTATTAAAGCCGAGGAACCAGAAGGCGATGGCGTTATAGTCGCGCCAATTTTGGCTCGTCCAAACTTCGCCGTCATTGAAGACATGGGTGAAGCCGCCCCAGGCGCTGATGTCATAATTGATGGTGAGGGCGGTGGATTGCTCGCCGCCGCGGGTGGCTTCGGTCAGGCGCAGCTCGACATTGCCGGCGGTATCGCCCCAGGGCGCGTAGCCGATATTGTTGTTGAAGCTGTCCTGCCCCAGGAAGAGGGACTCCAGCTCAAAATCGTCCAGCATAAGCGGGTCGACGCCCAGCGTAATCAGCGCGACATCGTCCAGATAGGCGGTTTTTGCGCCCGTCCCGGCGGGGAAGGCGAAGGCATAACCCGAGACCTCGTTTAAGCCCAAGCCATCGTCCGGCGCGCCGCCGGGCTGCCAATCGCTGCGCCGCTGGAAGCTGCGGAAGGCGATAGTAAATTCCTGCCAGCCTTCATAATCATCGCTGATGCGGTAGAACCAGCGCTCGGCGGTATCGTTGTTGAGGTTGGGGTTGCGGTTGTCAAAAATTTCCACCTGCACGGTGCCGCCGGTGTTATTGCCATAGAGCCAGAAGTTGAGGGCGTTATGCCCGGTCCAGTCGTCGCTCAGCCAATGTTCGCCGTCGGTCAGCGCATGGGTGAAGCCGCCCCAAGCGCCGATGTCATAGTCGATTGCCAGCACATTGGCGCTGGCACCCGCCCGCTGCATTTCGGCGAGGCTGAGCGTTACATTGCCGGCGGCATCGCCCCAGGGGGCGTGGCCGATGGCGTTGTTAAATTCATCACGCCCTTCAAAGACTTCGCCATTTTCAAAGTCTGCCAATACGCGCGCGGCATCGGCTTGCGCCTGCGCCAGCCAGGGCATGGCGGCGCAAAGCAGCATCAGCAGCGCTATCGCTATTTTTCGGGACATCGTGTACCTCCTATTTCTGTAGTCTCGTATACTTTTTCTCAGCAATTCCAACAAAAACATTGGAAATGTACGGGCGCAGATTCAACAGGGATTTTTACCGCCGAGATACACCGAGAAAAACATGAGAAAGTCTCAGTAATTACAAGTAAGTAATGCGACAATCTAGTGCTTACTGAGCAGTCTGTACACAGCCCTTACCACCGAGAACACAGAGGTAAATTGAGCACACCGAGTAAAGATTTTATGAGGTTTTCTCATGCTTTTCTCGGTATATCTCGGTGTACTCGGTGGTAAAGCACTGTAACAAATGGTCGGGGCATATCATGCCGCGCGCTCGCCCAGGCGGCGCTCGGTGCCCGCCAGCAGCCGCTGCACATTGCCCCAATGCCGCAGCGGGATCATCACGCTGAGCGCCAGCGCATACAAAAGCAATATCGGCGGCTGAAACGCGCTGCCGACCAGCAAAACCAGCCAGATATTCGCCACCGCAAAGCCAATCAGTACGCCCAGCGAGACATAACGGGTGCGCGCGATGACGGCGATGGCGATAGCGCCCGCCACCAAAATCTGAAAAGGCTGTATCATCAGCATCGCGCCGAAAGCGGTCGCCGCGCCTTTGCCGCCGCGCACACTGAGCTTCAGCTTGCCATCGGCGACGGAAGCTGTCAGCACAGTCGCGAAGAGCGACCAATTGTGCCCGATGACGACGCAGGTCGCCGCTAGCGAAGTCGCCAAGCCAAGCTGCTCGGGCAAGATGAGATCCCGCGCCAGCAGCACCGCCAGCCCGCCTTTGCCGACATCGGCGGCGATGGTCAGCAGCGCCCAGCCCTTGCCCAATACGCGCGCCACATTGGTGCCGCCCATGTTGCCGCTGCCGCTTTCAAAAATGTTGACGCGCCGCAGCTTGCCGACAAAATACGCGGTCGGGAAAGAGCCAATCAAATAGCTGCTGACGATGATGAGCAGCAGCGCCGCCGCGTTATCCGCGTTGAAGATCGCGCTCATGCCGGCTGCTCCCTTCCCGCATCCTGCCCGATACAGCAATGGTAGCCGAAAATCAGATTGTTTTCAAAACGGGACGAGCGCGGCAATCTATTGATGTACCATCGTGGCACCCGTGTTTCCAGCGCCTCCGCCAGGGCGTTTCAGCGAAACGCCCCCGCACTGCCGCGTTGAATGAGGCGATTGCCGGCTCACACGCACAGCCGCAGCGCGCTGGGACCGCGGAAGGAGATGTTGCGCGTGTACTCGAGCGCTTGCCCCGGTGCCAGCCGCAGCCCGGGCAGCTCCCGCGCCAGCGTCTCCAGCAGGAGTGTCATCTCCAGCCGCGCCAGCGGCGCGCCCACGCAATAATGTATGCCATAGCCAAAAGCCAACTGCTCCTTGAGCTTGCCGCGCTCGGGCAGGATTGTGTCCGGCTCGGGGAAGACCGCTTCATCCCGATTGGCGGAATTGAGCATCAGCAGCAGGTTGGCGCCCGCCGGGAGTGTAACGCCGCCGATGACGCTGTCACGCGCCGCCAGCCGCCGCCAGGCGCAGACGGAAGGGTCATAACGCATCATCTCTTCCAGCGCTTGCGGGATGCCCGCGGGCGCGGCGCAGAGCCGCTCCCACAGCGCGCGCTGGCGCAGCAGATGCAGCAGGGCATTGTTGATTTGCGCGGTTGTCGTCTCGTGCCCGGCGACCAAGAGCGTAATCATGCAGCTGGCGATTTCGTTGAGGCTGATGACCGCGTCATCGCCAGCGCGCATGCGGATGAGATCGCTGGTGAGGTCGTCCTGCGGCGCCCGCGCCTTCTCGGCGACCAGCGCCACCACATACTGCCAAAAGGGCAGCAGATTGCCTGTCAGCGCCAGCTGTTCATCGGCGCTGGGCATGCCGTAATAGAGCTTTATGCGGTTGCCCGCCCAGGCTTTGACCTGCGGCACATCCGCCGCTGGCACGCCCAGCACATGAAACAGCACATGAGCGGGATATTCGTAGGTCAATTCGGCGACGATATCGAATGCCGCTTTCCCGCGCAGGCGCTCGACGCCGCGCTGGGCGATGGCGCGGATGGCGGGCGTGAAGCTCTTCATGCGGCGCGGCGTGAAGAGGCGGTTCACCAGCGTGCGGATGCGCGTATGCTCGGGCGGCACATTGTTGGAGAGCACCGGCTGCGGGTTATAGCCGCCAGCGGCGAGCAGCTGGCGCACGGCATCCGAAAAAGGCAGCAGCGGGCTGATGGTATTGGCGGCGGTGTAGGTCTCGTGGTCGCGCAAAATCGCTTTGATGTCGGCATGGCGGGTGATGACCCAGTAGTCGATGGCGGGGCTGTGGAAGATGGGCTGCTGGCGGCGGGCGGCGGCGAGCAGCGGGAAGGGGTCGCGCAGGTCGAGCGGGTCAAAGCTTTGGCTGAAGGGGCAGGGCATGTGTTAAAGTCCGTGAGTATGCGATAGGATGCTAAGGGCACACTTGATTTAAGGATATATTGATGTTCACCGCTTTGAAAGACTTCGATTTTGCCTTGCTGGACTCGGGTGAATTCAAAGAAGATGCCGTGCGCGAAGAGATTGTCAGCCCCATTCTTAAAGAATTGGGCTATAGCGCCGGCGGCTTGAATCGCATCGTGCGCAGCCGCTCGCTGAGCCACCCCTTTGTCAAAATCGGCTCACAGGAACGCCCGGTCACAATCATTCCCGACTATCTGCTGTTGGCGGCGAACAAGCCGGCGTGGATATTGGACGCCAAAGCGCCCGGCGAGCCCGTAACCAGCGGCGGGCATGTCGAGCAGGCATACAGCTACGCCATCCATCCCGACATCAACAGCCGCTATTTCGCCCTTTGCAATGGTCGGGAATTTGCCCTGCGCCATGGCTCGCTCCTGGTTGCATTGGGAAGTTCAGTGATTAGAACTAATGTGGGGCGGGGTTGTCAAGGATTGCTACAGATGAATTCGACCACGGTGCGAAACGACTTGAATAGTCCGAAATAAACGTGGTAGATTTACTGCGATGGAAAGGAAACTATCTTATTGCTGTGTCACGTAAACGATTATGGAAGAAGTGAATGTCTCTACCTGCCACTCACATGATGTCCTATCTGCAATATGCTTACGTAGACGCGGTTGTAGCGAGAGCAGGTGCTACATGTACTCCATACGCGAAGGACTACGGGCTTGATGCTCGTATCTCTCAAATTAAAGTACTGCCAGACGGAAGCCATATAACTTCAGGAATCGGTTTTGATTGTCAGTTGAAAGCGACAACCGGATTGGTCGAGAAAGACAATCACTTCATCTTTAGACTAGGTATAAGAAACTATAATATTTTGGCAGAGTTTCGAAAGACGTTAGGTATCTTGATAGTATTTAAAATGCCAAAGCAACCGGCCGACTGGTTGAGCCAGAGTGATGACATGCTGTGCCTAAGAGAATGTTGCTATTGGACGCAAATTCCTAATAAGCCCATTGAAGGCAAGTTAAAGCGCTCGAAGGTGCCTGTCAAGGTACCATACGGTCAGATATTTGATGCAAACGCTGTTACTCAATTGCTGTCATACGCGAATGGTGGTGTTGGTGCAAGCTTAGGGGATTAAATCATGCATTTCACTGACTATCACTTACCGCTTGAACAAATTACGTCGTATTTGAGATACGAGGGGTGGCAACTCGCGAATGAGAATTCTCATTGGCTGCTATTTGAAGCCTTTGAGGACATTGAAGGTAAGCCCTTGCAGATTGCACTCTATAGAGACCCTGAAGCGCCAGACTTCTCGTTGTCCGTATACCACAGTCTGCGCACTCTCACAGCCCTCAACAAGAAGACTCCAGATTCAATTTTGCAAGATATCCTGACATTCAACCGTGATATACTCGAAGTTCGAGTTGATGATGCCGCAGATACAACTTCTGTTTCCATAGAAAAGGCTGCGAAACAGATCCACGAGCTCAAACAACTTGTACTTTATGGAGCAACCTCAGAACGAAGCCGCCGGCAACACTACGGCAATTGGTTGCCGAGTATTCGTCCAACTCTAGACGAATTTGCGTTTGGACATACAGTTGCTGGAAGTTTCGGCTTTCGACTAGAAGCCAAGCTCGTAGGCAATCAACCTTCAGACAAGCCTACGTTTCCCGGCTTTGAACCTAAACCTATGTCTAGATTCGTCATGGAACGGATTATGCGAGGACTCGCTGCCACCGAGCAGGCTGTGTCCGAAACTAACACACGACCTCTCGTCGAAGGATATAGAATGGGATTCAATTCCAATATGTGTGAAGCAATTGCCAATATATCGCAAGACTTGACTAAACCAGTTCGGTACAACATCAAGTGGTCGCGTGTGTTCGAAGTACCGGATGATCTAATGAATATACGGCAAATTGAAATACATGACGTACATCGCCGATACTTGGAGGCCGCGAGCAAAGAACTTGCGGCCCAGGAAACAACGTTTGCTACGATCAAGGGTGTCGTTCGGTCTCTAGATTCGAAAGGGAATCCGCGGAGCGACGATGTTGTCGACCGTACTGTTAAGATTTACGGAGGCCCCCCAAGCGAATCTTGGCGGCAAATTCATCTTACGCTTGAGAAAGATGACTACCTTACAGCCATAAAAGCACATGACGAATGGCTAACGATATCTGTCAGCGGTTACCTATCAAGGACCGGAACAAAGTGGTTGCTTCAAAAGCCGGAAGGATTTCAGATAATTCGGTAGTTGCCTGTGGTAAATAGAAACCATTAGTGCCTCTCGCATTTACAAGAACGTTCCGTCACTTCCTGAGCGTACTTATCGTCTAAAACTCAGGGCGCTCGGTGGTAAATCGTTCGGGCTCGCCCCTGCACTCCCCCCTCCGCGTCTCTATGGTGAAATCCCAGCCGCCGCGCTACAATAGCGCCCTAAATCTCACCCACCTGAACAAAGGACACCCTCATGAGCAATTCCCCCTTCGCCGGACTGGCGCAATTCCGCAATATCGGTCCCTTCCGCGGCGGGCGCGTGGTCGCTGTCGCCGGCGACCGCCGTGACCCAAATACCTTCTACTTCGGCGGCGTCTGCGGCGGCGTCTGGAAGACCACCGACGCCGGCCTGTATTGGGAGAATATCAGCGACGGCTACTTCACGGCTTCTTCTGTCGGCGCGCTGGAAGTCGCCCCGGCCGACCCCAATGTCATCTATGCCGGCACCGGCGAAAGCACCATCCGCATCGATGTCTCCATCGGCGATGGCGTCTACAAATCCACCGATGCCGGGCGCAGCTGGCAGCATATCGGCTTGCGCGAGACGCGGCAAATCGCCAAAATCCGCAGCCACCCGCAGAATGCTGACCTCGTGTATGTGGCGGCGCTGGGGCATGCCTTCGGCAAGAACGCGGAGCGCGGCGTCTACCGCTCGCAAGACGGCGGCGCGAATTGGGAGCTGGTCCTGCATGTCAGCGACAGCGCCGGCGCCATCGACATCAGCATTGACCCCAACAACCCGCGCGTGATTTACGCCGCCTTCTGGCAAGCCTATCGCAATTTCTGGCAGATTTCTTCTGGCGGCGAGCACAGCGGCATCTGGCGCAGCATGGATGGCGGCGATACCTGGGAGCCGCTGACGCCCAGCCCCGATAAGCCCGCGGGGCGCAAGGGCTTGCCCGAAGGGCTGCTGGGCAAAATCGGCTTGGCGGCATCGCCCGCGCGCCCGGGACGGCTCTGGGCGATTATCGAGAACCAGCCCGATGGCGGCATCTACCGCAGCGACGATTATGGCGAGAGCTGGGTTGTCGGCAGCAAAGACAACCGCCTCATCAGCCGCGCCTGGTATTACATGCACCTGACGGCTGACCCTGTCGCTGCTGATACGATATATGTCAACAATTTGAGCTTTTGGAAATCGACTGACGGCGGGCACAATTTCAGCGAAATCACAACGCCGCATGGCGACAATCACGACCTGTGGGTCAACCCCGATAACCCGCGCATCCTGGTGCATGGCAATGATGGCGGCTGCTGCGTCTCGCTGAACGGCGGCGATTCCTGGTCCAGCCTCTACAATCAGCCGACAGCGCAGTTTTATCACCTCGATACCGACAGCCACGATCCCTATTATGTCTATGGTACGCAGCAGGACAATTCCAGCTTGCGCGTGCCCAGCCGCAGCCGCTATTCCTCCATCACCTGGGAAGATTGCGACATCATCGGCTCGGGCGAGAGTGGCTATATCGCCGTGCATCCCGATGACCCGGATATTGTTTATGTCGGCGCTATCGGCAGCTCGCCCGGGGGCGGGAACAGTTTGCAGCGCTATAACCACCGCATCCAGCAGATACGGCTGGTGGCGACTTGGCCCCGCAGCTCGACCGGCTTGGGCGCGGGCGCGGACAAATACCGCTTCGCCTGGACTTATCCGATTGTCTTCTCGCCGCATGACAGCAATGTGATTTACATCGGCGGCAACCAGATACTCAAAAGCGCGGACGAGGGGCAGAGCTGGCAAGAAATCAGCCCGGATTTGACACGAGCCGACCCCGAGACGCTCAAGCCTTCCGGCGGTCCCATCAACCGTGATGCCGTGGGCGCGGAGCATTATGCCACCGTGTATACCCTGGCGGAATCGCCGCAGGAGCCGGGCGTAATCTGGGCGGGCTCGGACGATGGCTTGCTGCATATCACCCGTGATGGCGGCGAGTCCTGGGCGGATATCACGCCGCCGGACCTCGGCGACTGGACGATGTTCACCATGATCGAACTCTCGCCGCATGACAAAGCCACCGCCTATGTAAGCGCCACCCGCTACAAAAATGACGATTACGCGCCTTATGTCTTCAAGACCAGCGACTATGGCAAAAGCTGGACGGCTATAGTCGACGGCATCGCGGAGGACCATTATTGCCGCGTCATCCGTGAGGACCCGGCGCGTGAGGGGCTGCTCTACCTGGGCACAGAATTCGGCTTGTACCTTTCCCTTGATGCGGGTGGGCATTGGCAGCGCTTCCAGCTCAACTTGCCGATTTCGCCCATCTATGATTTGCAGCGCAAAGGCGCGGATTTGGTGGTGGCGACGCATGGGCGCGCCTTCTGGATACTGGACGATGTAGCGGCATTGCATCAGGTTCTTGCCCCCCATCCCCCAGCCCCTGCCCCCACTGGGGAGGGAAGGGGAGACAAAAGCCCCCGCCTGCTCGCCCCGAGCGTGGTCGAGCGGCATTTGCCCAAAGTCTTTGAGGGCATGTTTGAAGGCGGCGAGGGCAAGCAATACATGAGCACCCTGGGCATGGTCGCCGCCTATGTCATCGAAAAAACGCCCGAGCATGGCGTCAAGCACCGCTATCTTGACAGCGGCACAAACCCGCCGCAGGGCGCTGTCCTGTGCTATTACCTGGCGGAAAAAGCGGAAGCGACCATCAGCCTGCGCATTGAGGACGCCGCCGGCGAAGAAGTCAAGAGCTTCAAGAGCCTGCACGCCGATAAAGAAGAGAAAGAGGCCGGGCTGCGGGATGACAAGACGCCCAAGGAACTGCGCATCCCGTCCGCGGCCGGCTGGAACCGCTTCGTCTGGGATTTGCGTTATGCCGATGCCCACAAGGTCGACCCGCCGACTGACCAGCAGCAGGGCTTCATCAAAGGACCGCATGCGCCCCCCGGCAGCTACCGCGCCATCTTGACCGTGGGCGATGCCCAAGCGAGCGCCAGCTTTGAGGTGAAAAAAGAAGCGGGCGTCGAAGCCACTGACGCTGATTTACAGGCGCAATTCGCGCTGCTGCTCAGCATTCGTGACAAGCTCTCGGATACGCACAAACTCGTCAATCAAATGCGGGACGCGCGCGCACAGCTCAAAGGCTGGCGCGGGCGGCTGCAAGGCATGGAGACGGCGGCGGGCATCGTCGAAGCGGCGAAAGCGCTGGAAGAGCAGGTGCTGGAAGTCGAGAAAGAGCTGATGATACCCGATACGCGCCAGGGCTGGCCCGATACCATGAACAATGGCGACCGCCTGGTGGCGCAGTTGAGCGGGCTCATCTTCAATGTCAACCTGGGCGATTACAAGCCGACCGATTATGAAGTTGAAGCCTATCAAGAAATCGCCGCTGATATCGACGGCACCGCCGACAAGTTCAAGGAGATTGTCGACGGCAACCTGGCGGAGTTTAACACCATGCTGGGCAATGCCGGCTTCGGCAAG
Source organism: Anaerolineae bacterium (assembly GCA_022825675.1). Classification (GTDB taxonomy): domain Bacteria; phylum Chloroflexota; class Anaerolineae; order Aggregatilineales; family Phototrophicaceae; genus UBA6055. Next base: position 54,844 of record JAJDWK010000048.1, read on the forward strand.
GTGGTGTTGAAGGTGGAATAGCGAGTTCCAAACCTCTAGGTATTCGTCCATATAGCCAGTTGGCGTCGCAAGCCGACTGGCTTTCCTTGCAAATGGCGAATATCACAAACTGCCCCAAATTCAAGGAAGTAGTCTTCGAATCGTTGGTAATCTTCGCCCCAGTACACAATTGCGCAGGCCATTGGGGCACCTTTGCCTCCAGTTCTTCCATTCACTAGAAACTTCAAACGGGTATCGTATAGAAATGCGATCGCGGCGGCAGCTCCAAATACATGAAGTTTCCAGTGCTTCGTGTTAGGCGCAACAGGTACTAAAGCTAGCACTTCAGAGCTGTGTTCTCGGTTAGCATAGGCCGCCATCTTTAGCCAGTCTAGAATCGACGTGCCTCTTTCACGATCTCTACCGTAAGGAGGATTGATGAAAACTGTCGGGTAATTCCACGATGCTCTTAAGCCGTCTACATCGGGCAATGCATATTCCATTTCAGCATTTACAATTGAATAGCAATTTGAGCACGGGTCTAAAGCGATTGCACCGCCAAAAAACTCCCGAATTACCGTTGCGTACTTTGGAGGAGTACACCAATGCTGGCTTAGAGATTCCGCGCTATTTCTTCCAGCAGTCATTTCAAAACAACCTTCAATAACCCTTTGACCTGAGCGCTTGCAGATCTTTCTTTAAGTTGAGTACAGAAACATTACTTGGAGCAATGACATTGAACCAAGCGTCAACAATAGATTTGCTACTTTCAAAAAAATCTCGAAGCGCTTTATCTGCGGCAATGTCTATATTCACTTTGGTAAACCTATTTTTTCCAGACTTTCCCGAATAGCTCGCCCGAAAGGCTTTGCTTGCCGCATAGAACCTCGGGGTTGGGTTGATCAGAACGCTATCGATGAATTGATATAGCCCCTCATCGGTCAGGAACAACAGCCAGTCGTAAGATTGCGCCAATACATGAAGCTCCTTATTGTAATTTTCTGATGTAAACCAGTTCCCGTGATTACTCACAACCCCAACAGTCAGCATAAAATCTGGGAACTCAGATAGCGACGACGCATCAATGATTTCCCGCAACAATCTCCGGTAAGGGGCTATGCGAAATGTACCGTCGATATTTTCAATTATGCCTTGAAAATCGCCATTCCGGCTTCTTACTTTCTGTAGAGAGGACACAGACCTTGCTACATATGCACCCTGCTTCGCCTTTTCGATTGTCTGCGGGCCCTTCTTCATTCCTTCTTCTACACCTACGCGCTTACATTCGAAGATCGCGAACGGATCTCGAGAAAGTTCAACAATTGCGAGGCTACAATTGGTCTCTTCGAGATGGTCAACATGTGCCACGAGGGGACCCTGTTCTGCTTCAACAAGAACTGCGGCATTCCGCTTTATTCCATTTCGAGTAACGATTTGGTTCTGTTTCCAGGTTGAGCCCGGGAAATCACCAATTTGCTTTCGAATTTTTGCAGGTGTGACAGGCAGCGAGATTGGATTAATTTCTATTTCGCGCATATATCGAATGGGGTGGAGAGAAAACTCAACATTATGCACAATTTCCGAATTTGCAAACTCAGGAAGTTTTCGCTCAATTACGAGATGATTGCGAAGACCCCATGAACAAAGCGTGTAATATGTCACTAGCTCAACGAGAGTTCCTAATGCCCGGCCCGCTGCCTTTTTGCTGTCCTTAGCATAGTGGAACACTGTGTTAGCAAGATTGTTTTGAAGCGCATCGACTGATTTGTAACCCACACATTCTCTCCATTTTGGAAATGCGATCTAACAGTACTATACCCGCCGCCGCGCGACAACCGCTTCATCCAGCTCGACGCCCAAGCCAGGAGCGCTTGGCGGGGTGATGACGCCATTTTCAAAGCGAATCGGCTCGATGAAAATGTCCTCGTGCAGGCGGTCGCCATTGTATTCCTGGATGAGGAAATTGGGCGAGCAGGCATCAAGCTGGATGGCGGCGGCAGCAGCGATGGGACCGCAATACATGTGCGGCGCTATCATCGCGTAGTGGGCTTCCGCCATGCCGGCGATTTTCTTGGATTCCAGGATGCCGCCGCACTGCCCGACATCAAGCTGGATAATCTGCGCCGCCTGCTTTTTGAGCAGCTGCGCGAACTCGAACTTGGTGGTCAGCCGCTCGCCACTGGCGATTGGGATGCTGGTATGCGCCGCCACCCGCGCCATTTCATCGATATTTTCTGGCGGCACCGGCTCTTCAAACCAATAGGGGCTGAACTGCTCCAGCTCTTTGGCGACGCGGATGGCGCCAGCGGTGCTGAATTGCCCGTGGGTGCCGATGCCCACTTCCAGGCTGTCGCCGACGGCATCGCGGATGGCTTGGAATATGCGCCCTACCTGCCGAATCGTTTTCAGCGAAAAGTCTCGCGGCTGCGGGAAGAGCGGCGTGAAGGGATCAAACTTGCAGGCGCTGTTGCCCGCGGCGACCAGCTCCAGCGCGATTTCGCCGGCTTTTTGCGGCTCTTGCCAAATGCCATCGGTGGGCATATAGGCATAGGCGCGCAGCTGCTGGTGCATGCGCCCGCCCAGCAAGTTGTAGATAGGCTGCCCGCAGGCTTTGCCGACGATATCCCACAATGCAATTTCGATAGCGCTGAGCGCCGGCGTCATGCTCAGCCCGGGGTGGCGATAATCGTGGCGGGCGGCGTACATCGTCTGCCAGATTCTTTCGATGTCGAAGGGGCTGCTGCCGATGACAAATTGCTCGCACAAATCATGGATGAGGCTGATTTGCGCCGTGAGTTTGCGCGCATTGCCGCTTGGGCGCTCGCCCAAGCCGATGATGCCCGCATCCGTTTGCAGGCGGAGGAAGAGCCAATGGCTGCCGCCGCGGTACGGCTCGATATTGCGGATGACAAGGGTTTCGACACCGGTGATTTTCATAGCTCACATTCCTTTTGGGCTTGTTCGATTCTCTTAGCGAACAGTACACAGGCTTTTTCACCACAGAGGGCACAGAGGGCACAGAGATTCTATGTTTCTTGAAGGCAAAATTTGACAAGCGCGCCGATGCTGGCTAGACTTAGGCAAAAGTAAAGAATAGCAGTCTTCTTCCCGTATACTATAGAGCATTGTGATGAACCCCAAGGTATCCCTCAAGAGCTTTAGACCGCACCAGCGTCACATGGCTTTTTCCATCGCCCATCACCCTTCGATGAAGCTCTTGCTGCACCTCTGCATGGAAACCAAATACACCACCGCTCGCCCCCGCTAGTCCGCGCAAGGCGTACGCGCCTGAGCCACTGCTTGCCAGCCTATCGCCTTGCCCCGCCCCGCCGCTGTCGGGATTGTCACTGACGCGGCTGACGCTGTCAGTGTTTTCCACCGAGCATCCGCCCGATGCTCATCTAGTTGCATAATGTAGGTTCACGAAAGGTTCTGTCATGAAGAAGTTGCGTTTTCTATTGGTGGTCAGCGTTTTGCTGCTGCTGTCTTTGACGGCGGGCGCGCAGGACGCGGTCACGCTCACCGTATTGGTGGAGCAAGGCGGCTTGTGGCTGCAGGAAGCGGCTGCCAAGCAATTTGAAGAAGAAACCGGGCATACTGTCGAGTTCGTCAATGTGCCCTATGGCAGCGTGTTTGACCGCCTGTCCGCCGAAATGGCGACCGGCGGCGCCGCTTTTGATGTCGCGACAATCGATGTCGTGTGGATGTCGCATTTCGCGCCCTTTGCCGAGCCGCTGGACGCCCTGTTCACCGACGAAGTGGTGGCGGATTTGTTTGCCTCCCTGGTCGCTGATGCCCAAATCGGCGGCACATACATTGGCATGCCGACTTGGGCGAATACCGAAATTATCTTCTACCGCAAGGATTTGTGGGAAGACCCTGAGGAAATGGCGGCATTTGAAGCCGAATACGGCTATGCCCTGGCGCCGCCGACAACCTGGCAAGAATTTGACGACATGGCGCAATTCTTCACGCGGGATAACGATGGCGATGGCGAAATTGACATGTATGGCACCGATGTCAAAGGCGGCGTTGCCGATTTCGAGTGGATGATCGCCGTCTTGCAAGCGGGCTCGCCCGGGCTGGTGCTGGATGCCGAGCGCGCTATCATCATCGACAATGACGAGCATGTCGCCGGCTTGAGCTATTACATCAGCCACCATTGCGAGATGGATGTCGCGCCGCCGAATGTCAACGAAATTGACTGGGGCGTCGCCGAGAACCTCTTCTATCAAAGCCAGACGGCGATGTTCCGCTTCTGGGGGCATGCCTACCGGCTGACGCGGGGCGATTCGCCGATTGCTGATTTGGTGGGCGCGGCGCCGATGGTGGCGGGTCCCGGCGGTGTCGGCGCGATACCCGGTCCCTGGTTCAACATCGTGCCCAAAACATCAGCGAATAAAGAGCTGGCGCTGCAGCTGGTGCAATATCTCTATGACCACAACGCCTTGGGCATCGAAGCGCCGCTGGGGCTGGCGGCGCGCAAATCCGCCTATGCCCAGTATGCCGATGTTGAGGGCTTCGAGAACTTGAACCCGCTGCTGGAAACGCTGGACAGCCCGCAGACCATCGGGCGCCCGGCAGTCGCCGATTGGCAGCAGATTGCCGATGAGATCCTCGGTCCCATCGGCTCTGACGCTTTGACCTGCGACGAAGACCCCGCCGAGCTTTTGGCTTGGGGACGCGAAATGCTGGAAGCGATGGGCTACCAATAGCCGCTCGCTGGCTGGGCAGCCCCGCAGGCGGGGCTGCCCAAAGCCGCATACATCGGGGGGATGGCGCGATGCGCTTGACGGACAGGGCTTTTGTCTTGCTGTTGATTTTGCCGGCGGCGCTCTTCCTGGCGGCATTTGTCGGCTATCCCCTCTTCCTGCTGCTGCGGGACAGCTTTCACGAAGTCAGCATCTATGCGCCGGCGGAAGGGATTTTTGTCGGCTGGGACAATTATGCGAAGGCGCTGTCTTCCGCCCGCGTGCTGGGCGCGGCGCAGCGCACGCTCGCTTATACCGCGCTGGCATTAAGCGCCGAGTTTGTTTTGGGTTTTGGCGCGGCGCTGCTCTTCAACGCGCTGGGGCGGCGCTCCGAGATTTTGCGCACGATATTCGCTTTCCCGCTGATGATACCGCCGATAGTTGCCGGCCTGCTTTGGCGCTTTATGCTGATAGACAACATCGGCATCGTCAATCATATTCTTGAGGCGCTGGGCATCATCGCCGATGCCAGCGACATCTCCTGGCTGGGCGACCGCGATATTGTGCTCTTTTCGGTGGCGCTGCCCAACATCTGGCTGACGACTTCTTTTGTGGCGCTGGTGCTGTATACCGGCTTAAAAAATATCTCCTCAGAGCTGATAGAAGCGGCAAAAATCGATGGCGCGAGCGCCTTCCAGCGCTTCCGCCGCTTGACCCTGCCTTTGCTGCGCCCGGTCATCGCCGTGGTGTTGATACTGCGCGGCATAGACGCGGCGCGCGCCTTCGACATGATTTGGATCCAAACCGAAGGCGGTCCCCGCTTCGCCTCCGAGATTTTGAGCATCCACATCTACCGCACGATGATCCGCTATGGCAATGTCGGCGAAGCCTCGGCGATTGCCATGCTCTTCATGCTGGCGATGCTGCTGATGAGCGCCGCCGCCTTCTTCCTGATTTGGGGGCGGGGGAGCGCGCGATGAAAGCCACTTTCGCCGAGCGCGGCATAGTAGCGCTTTTGGTCGCCCTCATCGTGATAGTCTATGTCTTTCCCTACGCCTTCCTGGTTTCGACATCGCTGAAGCCGCCGGCGGACGCGCTGACCATCCCGCCGACATTGCTGCCGCAGCGCCTCAGCCTGGACAATTACCGCGCTATCAGCGAGTTCCCGTCCGTGCAGCGCTCCTTCGGCAACAGCTCGCTCATCGCGCTTTTATGCACGGGCATCACCTTGCTGCTGGCGGTGCCAGCGGCTTATGGCGTGGCGCGCTACGCCAGCTGGGCGGGCAAGCTCTTTCTGCTGGCGGCGCTGATAACGCGCTTGATACCGCCAGTGGCGGTGGGCATCCCGCTTTTTGCCATCATGCGCTCGCTGGGCTTGACGGATACGCATATTGGCGTGGCGCTGGCGCATGCGACTATTGGCGTGCCCTTGGCGATTTGGCTGCTCGCCAGCTTTATGGAGGGCATCCCGCGGGAATTGGAAGAGGCGGCGCGGGTGGATGGCTGCTCGCGGCTGGGGGCGCTGCTGCGCATTATCATCCCGGTGGCGGCGGGCGGCATCGCGGTGACGGCGATATTCGTCTTCCTGGCCTCCTGGAACGAATTTCTCTTTTCGCTGCTGCTGTCCTCCACCGGCGTGAAGACAGCGCCCATCGCCATCGCCGAATTCAAATCGCAGTACAGCATCCAATGGGGCACGATGACCTCGCTGTCAGTGCTCTATTCGCTGCCGGTCATCCTGTTTTCCCTGCTGATGCAGAAGCGCATCGTCGCGGGCATGACCATGGGCGCTGTTAAGGGCTAGCGCGTCGGGTACACTTGCGCCTGGCACAAGCGCGGAGAGGAGCGACAAGAAGATGAATGTATGGCAACCGAATAGTCCGCTGGGCGGGCTGCCTTTTATCAAACAGGCGCGCTCGCTGCGCGCATCCAGTTATGATGAAAGCGGCGGCAATCAGGATTTTAAGGTGGTGGCGCCGGGCGCGACCCAGGTGATGGCGGAGATTGAAGGCTGCGGCGTCATCAAACATATTTGGATGACGACCCGCTGTTACGCGCCGCAGTATATGCGCAAACTGGTGATTGAGATGTATTGGGATGGCGAAGACAACCCCAGCGTGCGCGCGCCTTATGGCGATTTCTTCGGCATCGGCCACGCGACCGGGCGGCATTTTATGTCCCTGCCCGTCAGCATGACCTTTGGCGACCGCCGCGGTCCCAAGGGACCCTTTTCGCCGGCGATGAACTGGTATTTCCCGATGCCTTTTGGCAAAAGCGCCAAGATCCAAATCATCAATGAGAGCGAAGAGCCGATTGCCAACCTCTTTTATTATGTCGATTACGAACTCTACACGGAAGCGCCGCCGGGCGATGTCGGCTATTTTCATGCGACCTGGAACCAGGAAAACCCAACGGTGGCGCTGGAGCATCCAGCGGAAGAAGCTGACCCCGCGCCCTGGGATTTGCCGGGCATCAACCTGACCGGCGACGAGAATTATGTGATACTGGACGCCGAAGGCTGCGGGCATTATGTCGGCTGCCTGCTGAATATCGACAATTTTAACGCCAGCAATCAGGTCTTCACTTGGCCCGGCGAAGGCGACGATATGTTTTTTGTTGATGGCGAGGCTTGGCCGCCATCGCTGCACGGGACGGGCACCGAAGATTATTTCGGCTGCGCCTGGGGCTTCCCCAGCGGCGAGTATGACGGTCCCTATCATGGCATCTCCCTGGGCAGCGACGCGCAGGAGCACTTCGGCAAATGGAGTTTGTACCGCTGGCATATCGAAGACCCGGTGCGCTTCACCAAGTCGCTGCGTTTTTCTATTGAGCATGGTCATGCCAACGACCAGAGCAATGACTATTCTTCGGTCGCGTATTGGTATCAGCTGGAGCCGCACAAGCCGCTGCCGCCGCTGCCGCCAGTATCAGCGCGCCTGCCGCGGCGCTGGCCCGAGCATGGCTTGTGGGATCGTTAAGGGCGACCTTCGCAATGTCATCCCGATTGCAACATAATTCTAGCGATTTGCCTGGATATTGAGGGCGTTTCAGCGAAACGCCCCTGCATTATCGCCTTTTTCTGCAAATTTGCAGAAAAATCTCAGCGCTCTCTGTGGTGAATAGTATTTTGATGCGATTGCCCTGCCCTTCAGCCCAACGGTAGGGGCGAGTCGCCAGACGCCGCTTACTTCAAGCGGGATTTTGCAGTATACTTAACTTGCCGCCCGCCGCGAGCGGCAACAGATAAACGAGGACAATGCAGCCTATGATTGAAGCGCCAGAAAGCGCCAGCAGCCTTGTTGCCGAAGTCCGGCAGCTGGAGCAGCTGCTGGGGCAAGCCAGCGCCGCGCTGGAAGCGCAGCGGCAAGCCCTGCTGCAGCGCCGCTTGGCGATGCCGCCAGCCGTCCTGCAGCGCATGGAAACGCTCAAGGCGGAGTTTAAGCAGCTGCAAAGCCAGGTGCTGGACGAGCAGACGGAATTGCAGCAGCTGCGGGCGCTGGCGGATATGTCGACGCGCATCACCAACTCGCTGGATATCGACACCGTGTTGAGCGAGACGATGGAACTCGTCATCGCCCTCACCAATGCCGAGCGCGGCTACATCATCCTGCTTAACGAAGACAGCGGCGCGCTGGAATTCCGCATCAGCAGCGAGAGCGGCTTGCTGGGCTTGACGACCGCCACGGGCGAGCAGCCGCAGATAAGCATGACTGTCGTCAAGGAAGTGATGACGACGGGCGAGGCGCTGCTGGCGGACAACGCCTTCAAAGACGAGCGGCTGGCGAGCAACAAAAGCATCATCAACTTTACTTTGCGCTCGGTGCTTTGCGTGCCGCTGCGGTATAAGGACGAGACTATCGGCGTTGTCTATGTGGATAACCGCCTGGTCGCCGGGCTTTTCACGCGGCGCGAGCTTAATTTGATGACGGCATTCGCCAATACCGCCGCCGTCGCCATCGCCAATGCGCGCATGTACCGGCGCGCCGAGCGCATTTTGGCGGAGCTCACGCAGGTCAAAGCGCTGATGGACAATATCTTTTCTTCGGTGGGCAGCGGCATCATCGCCGTTGATTCCGCGGATGTGGTGCATACTTTCAACCGCGCCGCCAGCGAGCTGCTGGCGGTAACGCGGGAGCGCGCTGTCGGCTGTGAAGTGGGGGCGGTGTTACAAGAAGCCTCTCTGCAGCTTGACGAGCATTTGAAGTTGGTGAAAGCGCGTAATGCCGACCACACTTTGGAAGTGAGCGCGGATTTGCCGGAGCGGGGGGAAGTGGCGCTGTCGCTGACGCTGTCCCCGCTCAAAGACCGGGAGGAGCGCACCCAAGGCGTTACGCTGGTGATGGAAGACATCACGCATTTGCACGAGCACGAGACCACCATCAACGCGATGCGGCGCATTTTGCCCGAAGGCATGGTGGAAAACATCGACGAAATCGCCAATATCGAGATGGGCGGGCTGCGGCGCGAGGTTACCTGCCTCTTCGCCGATGTGCGCCCCTGGGGCACCCTGCCCGCGGTATCCGCCAGCGAGAAGTTAAAAATCCTCAACCAATATCAGGCGGTCGCCACCGCCTGCGTGACCGAAGCCGGCGGCATCATCGACAAATATATGGGCAACGAGCTGATGGCGCTCTTTAACACCCAGCTGAACCCGGCGCGTAACCATGCCCAGCAGGCGCTGGACTGCGCTCTGCTGATGCGCGACCGCTTCATCGCCCTGTATGCCGCGCTGGGCATCAACCCGCAGCCGCATTTTTATATCATCGGCTTGTTCACGGGCGAGGCGACGCTGGGCAATGTCGGCAGCTTCGAGCGGCGGGAGTTCACCGCCCTGGGGCACAGCATCAACACCGCCAGGCGCGTGCAGGAGCATGCCGCCCGCGGCAGCGTCACCATCGCCCAGCAGACTCTGGACCATATCCGCCGCTGCAGTGATGGACCGCTGCCTTATGCCATCAGCCCGCGGGCGCCGATATATGGCAAGGGGCTTTCCGCCGGCATGCAAGCCTATGAGGTCAGCCGAAGCTGATGGCGCAGCGAGGCGGAGCGGGCGGCTTCAGCGCGATAAACGCCCAGTTCAAAGAGTTGAAACAGCGCGCCGATGAAGTGAAATCGCTTTTGGAGAAGCAGGGCGAGCTGCTGCGGCGGCGCGGCATCAGCCTGCCGTCGGATGCGCTGGACCGCATGTGGTCGGTCCGCCCCGCCATTGACAAGCTCTCGCTGAGCATGGTGGAGACGCATACAAAATTGCAGCAGCTGCGGCGCCTGGCGGATACAACGGCGCTTATCAACTCGGCGCAAGAGACCGACATCGTGCTGAACGAAGTGATGGAAACCGTCATCACTTTGACGCAGGCGGAGCGCGGCTACATCGTGCTGCGCAACCCCGATAGCGGCGAGCTGGAGTTCAAAGTCGCCCGCGGCTTAAGCGCGGAAGAGACCGCCGCTGGCGGGCGCATCGTCAGTTGGTCGGTCATCAACAAAGTGGCGGAGAGCGGCGAGCCGCTGTTGACGGTGAACGCCGGCGAAGACGAGAGCATCAGCCACAGCGAGAGCGTGGTCGGCTTTTCCCTGTTGAGCATATTGGCGGTGCCGCTCAAAGCGCGTGATGAGGTCATCGGCGTCGCCTATTGCGACAATCGGCTGATGGCGGGCTTGTTTAAGGAAAATGAGCTGAGCCTGCTTTCCAGCTTTGGGCAGCAGGCGGCGGTCGCTATCGAAAATGCCCGCCTCTTCGAAGCTATCCGCGCGCAGATGGCGCTGGTGGAAGAGATGCACGCCCGCCTTTCCAACATCTTCGCGTCGATTGGCTCCGGCGTCATCACCATCAATGGCGAGAATTGCATCCTCGTCTGCAACGAAGCGGCGGAGAAGCTGACGGGAATCAGCAATGACGCGGCGGTGGGCTGCGCGCTGGGCGGCATCCTGCCGCAGCTGTCGGCGGGCTTCTTTGAGAATATCGCGCGCGTCCGCCAAGGGCAGGAGCAGCGGCTTTGGGCGGAGCGCTTTATGAAGCAGGGGCGGCAGCGCTATTGGCAGGTGGTCGCCAGCCCGCTGCGCGGCGAAGACCAGGTCAGCGATGGCGTCGCCCTGGTGATTGACGACTTCACCGAGCGCAAGGAGCAGGAAGAACAGCGGCGCTTGCTGGGCACTTTTCTGCCGGATGCGCTGCTGCGCAATATCGGCTCTATCAGCGATTTGGATACCCGACCGACCGAGCGCCATATAACCGCCATGTTCGCGGATATCTGCGGCTTCACCGCCTTCAGCGAACAGTTGGAGCCGGAAGATTTGATGCGCATAGTCAACCGCTATTTGGGCGAGGCGAGCGATGCCATCACCGCCCAGGATGGCTTGGTCGACCAATTTCTGGGCGATGCCATCAAGGCGCTGTGGAATACCCAGCTCAACGCCCAGGAAGATCACGCGCTGCGGGCGGTGCGGGCGGCGCAGGCGATTATGCGGGTTATGCGCGGGCTGCACGCTATTGTGGACGCCGACCAGCGGCTGCACTTCGGCATCGGCATTCACAGCGGGCAATCGGTGCTGGGCATGGTCGGCGGCGCCAATCGCATCGAATTCGCCGCGCTGGGGGAGGCGGTGAATGTGTCCAAGTTCTTGCAAGAGAACAGCGAACCGGGCGAAATAATCGTCAGCGCCAGCACTTACGAGCGCGTCAAGGAGCAGTTCTCCGCCGTGCCGATGCCGCTGCGCAAGCGGAAAGCGGGCTACGAAGCCTTCGCCACCGCCTATTTGATAGCTGCGCCAATCGCTGGCGGGAACTAATTGTGGCGGAGATTCAACAGGGGTATTTACCACCGAGGACACCGAGATACACCGAGAAAAGCATGAGAAATCTCTTTAAATCTTTACTCGGTGTGCTCAATTTTCCTCTGTGTTTTCGGTGGTAAGGGCTGTGTACCGACTGCTCAGTAACCATTAAATTGTCGCATAACTTACTTGCATTTACTTCTGTGCCTCAGTAAGCCCAACGAAGTAATTGGAACGGTAGGGGCGTCTCGCCGAGACGCCCGTGTTTCCATAACGAATAGCAGGGCGTTTCAGCGAAACGCCCCTACAATCGACTTCACGGGCGACCCACCAGGTGCCCCTATCTTTTGGAGGAAGGACCATTTCAAGCCAAAATTTTGTGTTCTTTGTGTCTTTGTGGTGACTAAAATTCGGCGCAATTGCCCTGAGATTGCGGCGGCGCGTCAGCCATCGATGAACTGACGGTGCCATTCCTCCAGCGTCAGCAGCGCCCAGAGCGGGCGATTGTGGTCGCGGCTGCCGGCGGCATGCTCGGCTATCAGCCGCTCGACCGCCGTGGCATCCAGCAGGCGGCGCTCGGTGGCGCGGCGGCTGAGCAGGATATCGCGCACCGGCGCTATATCCCGCCGCAGCCAGGCGCCCAGCGGCAGCCCGAAGCCGTGCTTTTTGCGCTCGATTATCGCCGCTGGCAGCAGCCCGCGCGCCGCCGCTTTGAGAATATGTTTGCTGCGCATGCCTTTCAGCTTGAGGTTGAAAGGTATGCCCGCGGCATATTCCGCCAGCGCATGATCGAGGAAGGGCGCGCGCGCCTCCAAAGAAGCCGCCATGCTGCAGCGGTCGGCTTTAATCAGCAGGTCATCGGGCAGGTAGGAGCGCATATTGGCTTCGACCAGGCGCGCGACCGCATGCGGCTGCCGCGGGTCCAGATAGGGCTGAAGGTACAAAAGTTGCGCCGGCGCCCGCGGGCAGAGCTGCGCCAGCTGCTCGGCGCTGCAGACGCGCAGCAAATCAAAATAGGCTTGTTCCAGCGGCAGCGGCAGCGCCTGGGCAAAGCGCCGCGCCCGCTTGATTGGGTTGTAATAGTCGGTGCCTTCTGGCAGGCGCTGCAGCAGCCCGGCGGCGGCGCGCAGCAGCGGCGGCGGCAGAAACTGGAGACGCCGCATCAAAGCGGCGGCGGCAAAACGCTCGTAACCGGCGAAGAGTTCATCGCCGCCATCGCCCGTCAGCGCCACAGTAACCTGCGCGCGCGTCAATTTGCTGACCAGATAGGTGGGAATCGCGCTGCTGTCGGCGAAGGGCTGGTCATGCTGCCAGACCAGTTTCGGCAGCAATTCCAGGGCATCCGCCTCGACGCGAAAAGACTGATGCTCCGTGCCCAAATGGCGCGCTACCTGTTCGGCATAAGGCGTTTCGTCAAAGCTGTCATCGCCGGCAAAGCCGATGCTGAAAGTTTGTATCGCCGCGTTGCTCTGCCGCCGCATCAGCGCGACAATCAAGCTGCTGTCCAAGCCGCCGCTCAAAAATGCGCCCAGCGGCACATCGCTGACCAGCCGCAATTTGACCGCTTCTGTCAGCTTTTCGCGCAGTTCCTCCGCATAATGCGCGGGTTTGGCGGCGGCATCAGGCGCTGCCAGCGCCTTTAAGCGCCAATAGCGCCGCGTCTCCAGCGTGCCCGCCACATCGATTTCCAGCGCCGTCGCCGCTTCCAGCATGTGAATGCCGCGGAAAGCTGTGCCCGGCGCTGGCAAATAGCCGAAGCTGAGGTAGTCGGCGAGGGCGCGCCCGTCAGCATCGGCGAAGCGCGACTGGCGCGGTAGCCCCTCCAGCGTCAAAAGCGCTTTAATCTCGCTGGCGAAGGCGAAGCGCCGCCCATCCCGATAATAATAGAGCGGCTTCTGCCCGAAGCGGTCCCGCGCCAGCAGCAGCGTCCCGCGGCGCGCGTCCCACAGCGCCAGCGCGAACATGCCGCGCAGTTCTTCTAATGCGCCGCGCCCATAGTCTTCATAAAGATGCACGATGGTCTCGCCATCGCCAGCGGTTGTGAAGCGGTGCCCGCGCGCTTCCAGGCGCTGGCGCAGGGCGCGGAAATTGTAGATTTCGCCGTTAAAAACGAGCGCGACCGAGCGGTCTTCGTTATACAGGGGCTGGTCGCTGCCGGCGATGTCGATGATGTTGAGGCGGCGCATCGCCAGCCCGACAGCGCCGTCACGGTGGTAGCCTTCGCCATCGGGACCGCGATGGCGCAGCGCCGCGTTCATGCGCCGCAGGGGCTGGAAGCGCGCGGGCGCGCCGTCAAAATGCAGGATGCCGCAGATGCCGCACATATCAGGGGTGTCGCATCAGTATTTTTTCCAGAGCCCGCGCCGCGCTCAGTTGCCGCCTGCCAGCGCCGGCTGCCGCAGGTGCCAGTCGGTCGCGGCTTGATAGGCAGCGCCGATTTGCAGCAGGCGCGCCTCGCGGAATGGCGCTGCCAGCACCTGCAGCCCGATAGGCAAGCCGGCATCATCAAAGCCGCAGGGCAGGCTCAAGCCGCATAAACCCGCCAAATTCGCCGATATCGTCAGCTCGTCCGCCAGTATCATGCGCAGCGGATCGCCCGTGACCTCGCCGAATTTGAAGGCGGTGCTGGGCGCGACCGGCGCGACCAGCGCATCAACCTGTTGGAAGATGGCGGCAAAATCCTCGCGGATGAGGGCGCGCGCCGCCTGCGCCTTGCCATAATAGGCATCGTAATAGCCCGCCGACAAGGTATAAGTGCCCAGCATAATGCGCCGCTTGACCTCCGCGCCGAAGCCAGCGCCGCGCGTCTTTTTGTAGCTGTCGATGAGGTCGGCACCATCAACGCGCGCGCCGAAGCGGAGGCCATCATAGCGCGCCAAATTGGCGCTGGCTTCCGCCATGGCGATGATGTAATAGGCGGGCAGGCAATAGTCCGCATGCGCGAAGCTGACCGCTTGTACATCCGCGCCCAGCGCTTGCATCTGCGCCACCGCCGCCTTGACCGCGGCGCGCACCTGCGGCTGGATGCCCTCGGCGAAGTATTCAGTCGGCAGCCCGATGCGCAGCCCGCTGATGCCCGCGCCCAGCCGCGCCCGATAGTCTGGCACCGGGGCGGGGCTGCTGGTGGCATCCAGCGGGTCCTGCCCGGCGATGGCTTGCAGCACATAGGCGAGGTCTTCGACGCTGCGCGCGAAGGGACCCGCCTGGTCGAGGGAAGAGCCGTAGGCGATAAGCCCATGGCGGGAGACGCGCCCGTAGCTGGGCTTCAGCGCGCTGACGCCGCAGAATGCCGCCGGCTGGCGGATGCTGCCGCCGGTATCAGAACCGAGCGTGGCAAGCGCCATGCCCGCCGCCACCGCCGCCGCGCTGCCGCCGCTGCTGCCGCCGGGCACATGCTGAAGGTTCCAGGGGTTGCGCGTCGGGAAGAAGCCGCTGTTTTCGGTAGACGAACCCATGGCGAACTCGTCCATATTGAGCTTGCCCAGGGAAATCGCGCCCGCCGCCTGCAGCCGCGCCACGGCGGTGGCATCAAAAAGCGGGCGATAGCCTTTGAGAATCCTGGAGCCGCAGGTGGTCTCCACGCCTTTGGTGGAGAGCACATCTTTCAGCGCGATGGGCATGCCCAGCAGCGGGCGCTGGTCGCCCGCCGCCCGCCGGGCATCAGCTTGGGCAGCCGCCGCCCGCGCCGGCTCCGCCGTGACCGTCAGAAAGGCGCCGATATGCGGGTCCAGCGCGGCGATGCGCGCCAGATGCGCCTCGGTCAATTCCAGCGCGCTAATCTCACGCTTTTGCAGCAGCGGCAGCGCCTCGCTTATGGTCAGGCTGGTCAAGTCCGCCATGGAACTCCCTGGCATGCCTCAGATTCTGGTTGTGTTAGTAAGCCGCCCGCCTGCGGCAAAAAAGCCTCACGACGCTGGAGTATAACACAGGATACTGCGCCCCTCTTCCCAACGGCGGGACAGGGCAATCGCATCAAATTGTTTTTCACCACAAAGACACAAAGGTCACAAAGTTTATCCTTGAAATGGCTCTATGCTTCTTCATGTATCAGGATAGTTTGTACACAGCCCTTACCACCGAGAGCACAGAGGAAAATGAGGACACCGAGTAAAGATATTAAGAGGCTTCTCATGCTTTTCTCGGTGTATCTCGGTGTCCTCGGTGGTTAAATTTGCGTTCTATTCGGCTTGTTATGGTGAATTAATACTCGATGCAATCGCCCTGACGGCAGGGGCGACCCGGCGGGCCGCCCAAAAGCTGCCACAGAGATTTTCTCATGCTGTACGCGCTTGTACTCGGCAGTACCATTCCCTGTCGAATCTCCGCCCCAGCCTATCGCGCCGCCGCTATCAGCCGCTTCCACGCCCGCTCGACTTGGGCGCGGGTAGCGGCGGCATCGCCGTCATTTTCGATGATGACATCAGCCTGGCGCAGCTTGTCCGCCTGGCTGTTCTGCAGGGCGATGCGCCGCCGCGCTTCGGCTTCGGGCAGGTTGCGCGCCTGCTGCAGGCGCTGCAGCTGCGTTGCCGGCGCGGCATTCACCACCCAGACCGCAGCCACCGCGTCTTTGAGCGCGCCTTCCAGCAATTTTATCGCTTCAATGACGACCACTCGCGCCTTTGATTCGCGGGCGCGGCGCAAGATTTCGCGGCGGATGGGCGGATGGCTAATCGCCTCCAACTGGCGCAAGCGGGCAGCATCGCGGAAGACAATCGCGCCCAGGCGCTGGCGGCAGATTTCGCCATCCGCGCCCAGGATGTCAGCGCCAAAGGCGGCGACAACGGCATCAAAAGCCGCCCCATCCCGCCGCAGGCAGTCGTGCGCCACCTGGTCAGCGTCAATCGTGTCCGCGCCCAGCGCCGCCAACTGCGCCAGCACCAGGCTCTTGCCGACAGCGATGTTGCCCGTCAAGCCGATGACAATTTTGCCGGGGAAGCGCTCGCTCAAGCGCCGCGCCTTTCACCCGAGAAATGCCGCTCAGCTGCCGGGGACGGCATCGCAAGCGCCCTGCCGCATGCAGGTCCAGGTCATATCGCCGCCATCCAGGTGCAGCTGCGCGCCCATGCCTTCGAGGATTGCCGCCATCGCCGCCACATAGGGGGCGGAGAAGCTGGTGCCATTCAGCGCCTTGTAGCCGTTGTTCAAGTGGATGGTATGCACATCGCGCCCGGGCGCCCAGATATCGCCGCCTTTGTTGCTGAAGCTGCTGCGGCTGCCGTCGCGGTCGATAGCGCCGACAGCGACCACATTCTCATAACGCGCCGGGAAGCCGGGCAAGCTGCCGCCGCTGTTGCCCGCCGAGGCGATAACGGTCACGCCTTTGCCGAGGGCATGTTTGACGGCGTCTTCGGTTACTTGCGAGCCGATGGCGCTGCCCAGCGACAGGTTGATGATATCCGCGCCTTCATCGGCGGCATAGACGATGCCAGCGGCGACATCCGCCATCGAGCCGCTGCCGCTGGGACCTAACACGCGCACCGGCAGTATCGAGGCGTTAGGCGCGAAGCCGGCGATGCCAATGCGGTTGTTGGTGTTGGCGGCGATGATGCCCGCCACCGAGCAACCATGCCCGAAGACATCTTCCGGGTCGGCATCGTCATCAACAAAATCATAGCCATTGTCCAGCACGCGCCCGGTTAAATCTTCGTGGCTCAGGCAGACGCCGGTATCGATAACCGCCACCGTGACGGGCGCAAGCTCGCCCATATCCTGCCAGGCGGTCTGCGCCTGGATATGCGGCAGCGCCCACTGGCGCTCGAAATCCGGGTCATTCGGCGGATAGTCGAAGTTCACGCTGACGAAGAAATCCTGCTCGACCAGGGCGACATCGCTATCAAAACTGAAGTCCATGCCAAAATCAGCGGGCGGCGCAACCACCCAAATCTCAAGCTCGTCGATGCGCTCGACAACAGTCGCGCCGATGCGGTTTACATATTCCCATTTCTCGCTCAAGGGCGTGCCGTCATCGTAATGGATGATCCAGTTGCCGGTGGCGGGCGCAGCATACACCGGCGTGATGCGGGTGCTGTCAGGCTGCCCGCCTGGCGTTTCGCCATAGAGGATAGTGCTCGGCGGGAATTCGCTGGCGGCGGCCGGCAACGCCAGCGATAAGAGCATCAATACGCCGAGGCTTAGGCTGAAGAAGCGCCGAGTCGCATTCATGGGAAGTCCCTTCGTCTATAGACTGGGAAGACATTTTTATTGTACCCGCAGTATCTGTACATACGCAAGCGAGGCGCTGGCGTCGCGCGGGGGTTTTGTGCTCATCCCAGAGGCGCGGAAGGAAGTGCATGTACTATGGCGTGCGCCTTAGCCTCGCTGGCGATTGACCTCAAAGCGAAAGACATCGTCCCGCGCGTAGTGACCCGTAACATCAAGCGCCATCTGCTCTTCGAGGATGCGCCCCAGCTCCAACTCGGCGTAGAGTATCGTCTCTTCGCCATAGCTGGGCGCGAGCAGATATTCGCCATCAGGCGCGATGACGGCGCTGCCGCCATTGAGCAGGAGCGCGTCCGGCTGGGCGCGCAGCGGCGGCGGCAGCGTCAGCTCGGCGGGGAAATCCGCCGCCCGCAGGATGCCGCCCACCGCCAGCACAAAGCAGCGCCCTTCAAAGGCGTAGTGGCGGCTGGCGATTTGGTGGCTCTCTTTGACGGCGGGCCAGAGCGCGATGTGCAGCGCTTCGTTGCTGAGATGCAGCGCCTGGCGGGCGTGGGGCATCCAATGTTCCCAGCAGATCAAACCGCCGACGCGCCCCGCCGCCGTATCCACCGCGCCTAAGCCAGCGCCATCGCCCTGCGCCCACAGCAGCTGCTCGGTATAGGTCGGGCGCAGCTTGCGGTGATGATTGGCGATTGCGCCATCGGCATCGATGATGACGAGACTGTTGTAGAGGCTGCGGTTGCCGCGTCCGCGCGGCACGCGCTCGTTGATGCCGAGCACGAGCACGATGCGGTGTTCGCGGGCGGCATCACGCAGACGCTGCAGCGCCGCGCCGTCTATCGCCGGGCTGTTTTCGGCGAGACGGGCATAGACTTTTTTGGTGGGGGGATGGTCCCAGCGGGCATAATCAAGCGCGTAATCGAGCCAGACGGGATAGCCGGGCAAAAATGTCTCGGGGAATGCGGCGAGTTGAGCGCCCTGCCCGGCGGCTTCGGCGATGAGCGCCAAAGTCTTTTCGAGGGTGGCGGCGAGGTCATAATAGACGGGGCGCGCCTGGACAATGGCGATGCGCATAGTGTCCGCCATGCGCGTTTAGCCGCCGCCAGCGAGCACGGCAGGCACGCGGAATTGCTCGCCATCGCTATCGGGGGCGTTGGCGACAACATCGGCGACAGGCAGCGGCTGCCCGGCGACATCCGCGCGCAGGCTATGCGCCGGTGGCAAGCCGCTGGCAGCGGCGTCGATATGCGAAGTATCGACTTCTGCCAGCTTTTGAAAATAGTCGAGGATGCTGGAAAGCTGCGCTTGATACAGCGCGACTTCCCGCTCGCTCAATTCCAGGCGCGCCAAATCGGCAATGGCGCGCACATCTTCCGCGGTCAGGCTCGCTTCCGCCATGGGAGATTCTCCAATTGCGCTTTATGCGAGTGTAGCGGGCGTGCATACGCTTGCACAGGCTGAACCGCCAGGGCAATTGCACTTGTGCGCTGCCGCCGATTTGCAGTACACTGCGAGGCGAGAGGGAAGAAGGAACTGGCTATGCGCGCGACAGTCGAACGCAGGGAAGCGCTGCGCCTGCTGAAAATTGAGCACCAGGCGGTGGCGGATTTGACCGCCGCCTTAAGCGCGGAAGAAATGACGCGGCGCGATACCATCCGCCACGGCTTGTATGCCGACCAGGAATGCTCCTTCAAAGATTTGCTGGCGCATCTGATTTGTTACGAAGCCTATACGCTGGAAGCGATCGCGCATTGGCGGCGCGGCAAAAAACACTGGATATTCGACGCCGTTTGCGACCCGCGCCAAAGCCGGCGCATCCATTATGGCGGCATCGCCGAGCGCGCGCCGTCCAGCCTGGAAGAGCAGCTTGCGGAATATCAGCGCGTCAGCGGCGAGCTGGAAAGCGCCGTCGCCAGCCTCAGCGATGCCGATTGGCAAGCGGCGCTGCCGCCGCGTTTCGGCGCTTCCAGCGACCTCGGCGGGCTTATCGAAACCGTCATGGTCAGCCCGCCGCGCCCGATGTATCGGCATCTGCCCGTGCATGTGCCCGACGCGCGGCGCTACATAAAAAGCCTGCGCTGAGCAGCGTCTGGCGACCGCGTAAATGCGATTGACGGTGGGCAAAACGGGTTATCTCAGACTTGCATTTGTCGCTGCTGTGGCGCTGCTGTTGGCGGGCGCTTGCGGCGTCGTCAGCTTCGCGTTGACGCAGCGGACTGTCGTTGAAGTAAACGCTTCGGGCTTCCAGGTAGACAACCCGCTGCTGACCCTGCGTTGCGCCCTCATGAGCCAATGCGAGCAGCAAGCGCCGCCGTCAGCGCCGCTGCTGATGCTGACGCCGCTGAGCACCGCAACCGACATCCCGACAGCCGCGCCCCAGCCCAGCGCCACGCCAATGGACACAAGCCCTGCCAGCGCCACGGCGACAGCGCTCCCGCCCCTGCCAGCGCTCGAGCCGACAGCGGCTTTGCCGCGCCTGGCGGACCCGCGTCAGCAGCACATCCTCCTGCTGGGCATCGACCAGCGCAGCGCGGCGGAAGAAGAGGGACCCTTCCGCACCGATACGATGATATTGCTGAGCGTCAACCCGGCGCAGAAATCGGTCGGCGTTTTGTCGCTGCCGCGCGATTTGTGGGTGGAAATCCCTGACCAGGGCGCGGGGCGCATCAACACCGCGAATTTCCTGGGCGACAGCTTCGCCTACCCCGGCGGCGGCGGACCGGCCTTGGCGATGGAGACGGTCGCGCAGAATTTTGGCATCCGCGTCGACAAATACCTGCTGGTGAACTTTAATGTGTTCACGGCGATTGTGGATACATTGGCGCCGAATGGCGTGCTGGTGCGCGTGGATGAATACATCGACGATCCCGATTATCCCGATGATTATTACGGCACCATTCATGTACGATTTGAGCCGGGCGAGCAGCGCATGGACGCCGAGACTTTGCTGCAATACGCGCGGACGCGCGCGACCGAAGGCGGGGATTTTGACCGCGCGCGGCGGCAGCAGCGGGCGCTGGACGCGGTGCGCGCCGAAGTGCTGAGCGCGGGCGGCATCGTCAACTTCCTCGCCCAGGCGCCGCGGCTGTGGCAAGAGCTGCGCGACAATTATCGCACCAACCTGGAATTCAACGACATCATCGCCCTCGGGCGGCTGATGGGCGAGATTGAGCGCGAGAATATCACCTATCAAGTGGTGGATAATTATTACGCCACCCTCGGCTTGAGCCCGCAAGGCGACCAGGTGCTCTACCCCAATTACAGCGCCATCCGCGAGCTTATCCTGGATACCTTTTACGCGCCGGCGCAGCTGAGCCTGGCGGAGCTTAAGGCGCGGGCGGACGAAGAAAATGCGCTGCTGCATGTCTTCAACGGGACGAATGTCGCGGGCTTGGCGGGGGTAACGCGGGAATGGCTGCTGTCCCAAGGGGTGCGCGTCGACCGCATCGACAACGATGTGACGAGCTGGCGGCACCAGACCGAAATTTTGGATTATGGGCGGCATCCCTACACAACGAAGTATTTGGCGCGTTTGCTGGGCTTGTCGGAAGAGCGGATACTCCGCGGCAGCGACGGGCGGATGGCGGCTGGCGTACTCCTCGCGCTGGGGGCGGATGCCGCGGCGCTCATCGGCGCTTGAGCGCGCACTGTCGATTATCCCGTTTTCCATAGCGCTGCCAGGTATCTTTTAACAGCCGCCAGCGGCGCGCCCGTACAGATTCTCTATGATCTGCACTATACTCAGCAGAAAATGCAGGCGGAGCGCGCATGAAGCATCCAGATGAGTTGAAGCGGGAAGCAGCGGCGGTGGAAGACGCGATTATCCAGCGCTATCGCGCGCGCACGGCGGGCTCCCGCGCGCGCCATCAAGAAGCGTTGCGCTATCTGCCAGGCGGGGATACGCGCGTCGCCACCTTTTACGCGCCTTACCCCAGCTATATGGCGGCGGGCGCGGGCGCCTGGCTGACCGATTGCGATGGCAACCGCTACCTCGACATGCTCAACAATTACACATCGCTGGCGCATGGGCATGCCCAGCCGGCGATTGTGGAAGAAGCGGCGGAGCAATTGACGCGCGGCACCGTCTTCGGCGCGGCGGCGGCGGAGCAAGTGGCATTGGCGAAATTGCTGACGGCGCGCGTGCCCGGCATCGATTTGCTGCGCTTCACCAATTCCGGCAGCGAATCAACGATGATGATGATGCGGGCGGCGCGGGCATACCGCGGGCGCGACATCATCGTCAAGCTGGAAGGCGGCTACCATGGCTCTCACGATTTTGTCGAGGTCAGCGTCAGCCCGGAGGTGAGCGCCGCCGCCGCGCTGCCGCAAGCGCGGCTGGAGGGGCGCGGCCTGCCAGCGGCGGTGCTGAACGCGGTGATGGTCGCGCCATTTAACGACTTGGCGGCGATGGAAGCGCTGCTGCAGCGGCATCACAAGCGCATCGCCGGCATCATTATCGAGCCGATGCCCAATGCCGGCGGGCTGCTGCCGCCCGCGCCCGGCTACCTGCAGGGTTTGCGCGCGCTGGCGGACGCTTATGATGTGCTGCTGCTCTTTGACGAGGTGGTAACGCTGCGCCTGGCGGAAGGCGGCTACCAGGAGATTGCGGGTCTCAAGCCCGACCTCACGGCGCTGGGCAAAATTATCGGCGGCGGCTTCCCGGTGGCGGCATTTGGCGGGCGCGCCGATATCATGAGCGCCTTCGACCCGCAGGGCGCGGATTTTCTCTTCCACAGCGGCACCTTCAACGGCAACAGCATCGGCATGCGCGCGGGCTTGACGGCGCTGCAGCGGCTGGACGCGGCGGCGATCGCGCGCATCAACCGCCTGGGCGAGCGTTTTGGCGCCGCCGTCAACGCCATGTTTGCGGCGCTGGGCATCCGCGCGCAGTGCCTGGGCTATGGCTCGCTGCAGCAAATCCATTGGACGGACGGCGAGCTGCTTACGCTGCGGGATGCCGCCCGCGCCAACCAGGACATCGGCAAACTTCGGGAATTGCTGCACCTTGAGCTGATGAATCGCGGCGTCTATACCGTGAACCGCGGGCTTTTCTGCCTGTCGACGCCGATGCAAGCGGCTGAGCTAGACTTCGCGCTGGCGGCATTGGCGGCGGCGCTGGAACGGCTGCGCCCCTATATACGGGCGGTGGCGCCGCGCCTGCTGGCGGAGTGAGCGCGGGCAAAGCTATTCGGCGATGCCCGCCGCTTTCATGTGCGCCTGGATGAGAGCAAAAAAGCGCTCTTCAGAATTATCCTGCGGCGCATAGCCGATGACGCGCCTTGCGTTGGCGCTGCTCCAGATGGCATGGGGATTGTTGCTGATGCCGTAAAATATCTGGAAGGGCACGCCCAGGTCATCGCGGATATCGGCGCATTCTATGCTTTTGATGAATAGCTGCGCCATATCCCGCTGGCTGATGTAGACGGCGAGGGCGCGGCGCATCCGCCGCAGGTCGCCCAGGGGGGCGGCGGCGACATCGGTCTCGCGGGGACCGCCGATGCGCACCTGCACATTTTCCAGCGCCCGCCCGCCATGGCTGAGGCCGCTGGCGAAGACCTGCCCAATCTGCTCAAAGGCGATTTTTGCCCAGCCGTACCAATTGTCGGAGGCATTTTGCGCGGGACTGACCATCGGCACCGCGCCATCCAGCGCATAGTTCTCATAGAAATCAGCGGCGTGATTGGTGCTCGCCGCCACCAGCCGGCGCACACCCGCTTCCCAGGCAGCCTGGTAGACATTATAGGTCAGCTGCAGGTTTTCCAGCTCGGAAGCGAAATAGACATCGTCGCCTTGGTCGTGGATGCGGTAATAGGCGCAATGCACAACGGCATCAATGCCGCGGAAGTGATGGCGATAGCGGTCGCGATTTTTGTCGCGCAGGTCGACGAGGTGAATGCCGTCGATTTCCGCGCCGTTTTTGTCGATGGCGCTTGCATCCAGCAGCGTGAGCTCATAACGGTCGCTTAAGGCGGGCAGCAGGACACCGGCGATAGTGCCGCTGGCACCGGTGACGAGCACTTTTCTTTTGGGCATGACGGGGATTCTTTCGTTTGGCTGACATTATGCGCGAGTATAGCGAGGCGCGGGCAATGCTGTACAGCCGCGGGCGCGCGAAATTGAGTTGACAGCAGCCCCTAGAGACGCATAAAATGTAGCTGAATCGCTAAGCACAGTAAGGTAAACAGATGAATGACCGGAAGGACGATATCATTGAGCGCTATGTACTGCCCGAACGACCATTTCTGCATGGGGTAGCGAGCGCGTTTGATATGTTTGGCTTGCTTAATCGCGGGCGCAAAAGACATTTATTGGAAATCTTGCAAGAAGACTATGCGCAGTCCGATACCGATGTCATTCGTTCCGCTTGGCACCGGGTTGGCGCGAGTCTCAATCATGCAATGCGCCAGTATGAGAAAGCGGCGGGAGAGAATGGAAGCTCGTGAGCGCTGACATTGATGCCTCATCAGAATCTTCTGACGAAAATTCTCCACTTGATTCTAGCGAAACAAGCCCAATTAACCCGGATGAGCTTAGCCTCCCAGCGGAACTCGTTGAGGCAATACCGGAAGACCAGCGAGATGAGTTCCGTCGCCGATTTCAAGAAATATTCCTCGAAGTTCGGCACGAAGAAAATATGCTGGTCCCCTCCAACCTTCGCAAGAGGCTTCGCGTTGGGAAGCGCTTGTGCCCGGCAGCGCCGAACGGCATTTCGAACTCTATGTTAGGCAGCAGGTCAAACGGATGGAAGCGCAAGAACGGATTCTTGCAATCACGGAAGAGACTGCGCGCTACGAAATAGACATTGGGCGGCAGCGACACAAAGATAGCGTTGACCTAGCGAAATTTGAGCTGAAGCACAGCGCGGACGAAGTACGGCGCGGACAATGGTTTGCGATTTTGGCTATGGCGCTGCTCACTGTGGGCGGCTTTATTATGGTGCATTTGGGACATAGTGAAGTTGGGATAGCCGCATTTGCAGTGGAAGGGATTGGAGCAGCCAAATGGTTTCTGCACGATACGCGCGGCGGTCGCGCCCAGGAAAATAAAGGGGCTGCGCAAGAAGCTACTGAGCCTGTCTCGCAGCCATAGCCGCAGCCGTTCATTTTGAGGCTGTCGCCGCATAGACCCGCGCCGCCCCCTGCGCAAAGACAAGCTGCCAGCGCTCGCCGGGCGGCGGCGTGCCGCTGGACGGCAGGAAGAGATAGTCGGCGGCGGCAGCTTCTACAGCCTCCGCGCCGGTGATGAAGTCCCACTCGAAGTAGCGCGCCGCCCTGAAATCGAGCGCGCGCCGCTCGGCGAAAACGGGCAGCCAGCCCCCGCCATCCGCCGCTTTCAGCAACGCGTCCGCCGCCGCGTTTTCGCGCAGCCAAGCCATCGCGGCGACATCATCATGGCTGATGCTGGCGGCTGGCAGTTGCAGCAGCGGCTGGCTGATGGCGAGCGCGTCCTCAAAGCGCGCGCCCAGCAGCAGCAGCGCGCCGGCGGCAAGCGCCAGCAACGGATAGGCGGCGCGCCGCAGCCGCCGCTTGAGCGCGCGCGGCAGCCAGCCCTCCCAGATATGCAGCAGCATCAAGCCGCCGAACCAGCACATGGGCAGGATTGCGCCATGCCGCGCCAGGTTGGGCGCATTCATCACAGCGGCGAGGGGCGGCAGCAACTGCCCGCTGATGCCGAGGACGGTCAGCTCCAACAGCAGCAGCAGCCACAGCAGCATAAACAGAGAAATGGCGCGCAGCATTTCCGCCGCGCGCAGCCCAACCCCAATCCCGCCCAGCGCCAGCGGCAACAGCAGCCCCTGCCCCAGCGTCAGCTCGCGGATGAGGCTGAGCTCGGCGTGGAAGGGCGAGGCGCTGATGGGCAGGAGGGCGTCGAGATTGTTCAGCAGCCAGGGCGCGCTGCCTATCAGCGCGACCAGCGGCAAACCCAGCGCGACGCCCCAGCGTGAGCGCGCGCCGCTGGCGGGGAAGCGCCCCGCCGTCAGCAGCAGCAGCAGCAGGCAAAATGCCAGCAGCAGCGCGAGGCTGACAGTCAAATTGCTGTAAAGCGCCGCGCCCAGCATCAGCCCGCCGGCGGCGAGGTCCGCCAGGGAAAAGGCGCGCAGCAAACGCAAGGCATAGAGCAGGCAGGCGAGCAGAAACAGCAGCGCCAGCAACTCGCTGAAATGCCCGTCCAGCGCGCTGCGCCAGAGCCCGCCGCCCAGCAGCAGCGCCAGCGCCAGCGCCCGCCCCAGCCGCTTATCGCGCAGTTCGGCGCCAAAGTCATAAGCGAGCCAGACGAGCAGGGTAAAGACGGCGGCGGTCAAGCTCATCTGCACGCGGGGAATCGGCTGCGCAAGCTGTTGGCTGAGGTAAGCGGCGAGCGCGTGAAACCCCGGCGGGACGAGCACACGCTCCGCCGGCGCGAAGGGCAGCAGCGCGCTGAAGGAAGCGCCATCGCGCAAAGCGAGGCTGTGCAAGCCTATCAGCTGCCCCTGGCTGCCGAGCGGCGCTGGCAGGCTCAACAATGGCAGCGCGGCGATGGCGCATACGAGGGCGAAGAAGGCGAGATCTTCGGGACCGGGCCAGCCCTGCTCGCTATCGGGCAGGCGCTCGCCGCGGGCTTCGGCGCGGGCTTGAGCGGTGGAGAGCGTGCCGCCCAGGACGACGCCCGCCAACAGCGCGAAGAGCAGATAATCCACGACCAGCGTGTGCCAGCCGAAGAGTTCGGCATAAAAGACCGCGCCGCCCATGATGATGCCCAAGCAGAAGGTGGCGGCGAGCGCCACCCGCGGCTGCGCGCTGCGCCAGGCGGGTGATAGCATCACGCCAGCGCCGAGCAGAACCGCCAGCAGGATGAAGACGACGAAGAGGCTCATCGCGGCGGGGGGCTACCAGAGCAAAGTATGCGTATTGAGCAGATAAGGCATTACATGTAGTCGGCAAAGTCATCGAGCGGGGCGTCGAAATCCGCCGCCATCCACACCTGCCCGCGGGCGCTGCCCGCTTTACGCGGTTTGCGCAACTTCGGCGGGCTTGGCACTAAGGTAACGGCGGTGCCATTTTCGGCAGTAATGATAACCGTTTTGCCAGTATGAGCAGCCGCCACCAGCTGGCTTAAGCGCTGCCGCGCCTTTTCGATTGAGTAGGTCTGCACGCTGTTTCATCCATTCAAGTCTAGGTACAGTCTAAATGAAGATGTATCTAGCAACTTCATTACATATACGGCTCGAACTCGGGCAGCGGCTCGTAGAATTCGTCCGTTATCTTGATTTGCCCCTTAAACAAACCCGCCTTGCGCCGACCTTTCTTCGCCACAATCGTCGGGGTCAACTCGTATGCCTTGCCGTCCGCGCCCGTTATGATGACCGTCCCGCCCTGATTGGCGTACTCCAGCAGCGTGTCCAGGTCTTTTTTCGCTTCTTCCAGGGTGAAGGTCTTCATGCTCCGCCTCCCGCCTTGCGCTACGCTCCAGTATACATCAGCCGTTGTGGTTGCCCTGCATCGCTTCCCAAACGCGGCGCGGGCTCAGCGGCATATCCAGGTGGCGCAGCCCAAATGGCGCGAGCGCGTCCAGCACCGCGTTGACCACCGCCGGCGTCGAACCGATGGTCGCCGCCTCGCCGATGCCCTTGGCGCCCAAGGGATTGAGCGCTGTCGGCGTCACCGTTTCGCCGAGCGTGAAAACGGGAAAATCATCGGCGCGCGGCATGGCATAATCCATCAGCGAGCCGGTCAAAAGCTGGCCCGCGTCATCAAAGACAATTTCTTCCAATAGCGCCTGCCCGATGCCCTGCGCCAAGCCGCCATGCACCTGTCCCGCCACCAAAAGCGGGCTGATGCGCGGACCGCAGTCATCCACCGAATAATACTCGCGCAGGCGGATGCAGCCGGTTTCCCGCTCGATTTCCACAACTGCGATATGCGTGCCGAAGGGGTAGATGAAATTGGGCGGGCGGAAGAAATCGGTGCCTTCCAAGCCGGTGTCGATATCGTCAGGCAGGCGGTCGCTGTAGGCGCGGGCGGCGATTTCGCCCAAGCCCAGGCTGCGGCTGGGCACCCCTTTGACGCGGTATTGCCCATCGGCAAATTCGATATCGCCCGGCGCCGCTTCCAGCATGTGCGCCGCGATTCGTATCGCCTTCTCGCGCACTTTGCCCGAAGCGCGCAATATCGCGGAGCCGCCTATCGCCAGGCTGCGGCTGCCGAAGGTGCCAACGCCAACTGGCTGGGCGCCGGTATCGCCATGGCGCACGACAATCTGCTCAAACTCCGCGCCAATCTCATCCGCCACCATCTGCGCGAAGGTGGTCTGCAGCCCCTGCCCATGGGGGGACGCGCCCGTATACACCGCGACGCTGCCGCTGGGGTCAACGCGCACCTGCCCGCTCTCATAAGGACCGAAGCCGCACATCTCCACATAGGTCGCCATGCCGATGCCCAGCAGGTCGCCGCCGCCAGCTGCGCGGCGCTGCGCCTGCTCGGCGCGCAGGGCGCTGTACTTGGCGGTTTGCAGGGCGGTATCCAGGTTCTTTTCGTACTCGCCGGTGTCATACGTGGAGCCGGTCGGCGTTTTGTAGGGGAATTTCTGGGGCTGGATATAGTTGCGGCGGCGGACTTCGGCGGGGTCGATATGCAGCTCGGCGGCGATCATGTCGATGGCGCGCTCGATGTAATAGATAGCTTCGGGGCGTCCCGCGCCGCGGTAGGCGGCAACGGCGATGGTATTGGTGAAGACATTGCTGGCTTTGAAGTCCACCGCCGGGATGTCGTAATTGCCGGTCGCCATCAGCCCGGTCAAATGGGCGATGTCGTAGAAGGGCGGGTACGCGCCCAGCTCGCCGATGACATGCAGGCGCAAGCCGAGGATTTTGCCGCGCTCGTCATAAGCGACAGCGATATCCGCCACTTGCGAGCGTCCATGCGTGGTCGAGATGAAATGCTCAACGCGGGTGCCCGACCATTTCAAAGGCATCTGCAGCAGCTGCGCCAGCTTCGCCAGCGCGATCTCTTCGGGATACAGCTGGTTCTTGACGCCGAAGCCGCCGCCGACATTAGGCGCGATCACGCGCAGCATATTTTCTGGCAGGCGCAGCACAGTCGCCAGGGAGGCGCGCAAGCCATGCGGAATTTGGGTGCTGGACCAGAGGGTGATGCCGCCGGTCGCGGCATCGGGCGCGGCGGCTACCGCCCGCACTTCCATCGGCACGCCCGCCAGGCGCTGGCTGCGCATGCGCTGGCTTACTGTATGCGGCGCATCGGCAAAAACCTGGTCGACATCGGCGGATTTCTTCTCGCCAGTATCGATGATATTGCTCTCCAGCCCCTCAAAGACGGGCTGCGCGCCCTCGCTGCAGGCGCGCAGCAGGTCCGCGGCGGCTGGCAGCTCCTCCCAGGCGATGTCGACATCATCAAGGGCGTCTTCGGCGATTTCGGCGGAAACCGCGATGATTGCCGCCACCGCCTCGCCCACATGGCGGACGCGCTCTACCGACAGGGCGAGGTGGCTGTAGTTGGCGACCGCCTGCTCGCCGCCCGCCACTGGCACTGGCTCGTACTGCCCGCGCAGGTCTTCGCCCGTCACCACCGCGACCACGCCCTCACGGGCTGCCGCCGCCGCGGTATCAATGCTGAGGATTTTGGCATGGGCATAGGGGCTGCGCGCAAAAGCGACATGGCGCATGCCCGGCATCTTGAGGTCGCCGACATATCTGCCCGCGCCGGTTATCAAGCTCGGGTCTTCCTTGCGTTTGATGCTTGCGCCTACCAGTGAGCGTAAAACCATCGCCATCAACTCCCGCTTATATCGTCACTTGTGCTAATTTCGCCGCCGCTTTCCCGCCAGCCTTTGGTGCCCGCTTCCAGGTTATAGAGCTGTTCATAACCCATGCTGACGAGGAAGAGCGCAGCTTGCGCCGAGCGGACGCCCGTTTTGCAGACAAAAATCGCCGGCTGTTCGTCGTCAATTTCATCAACGCGCGCCATGAATTCGCTTAAGGGTATGTTGACAGCGCCGGGGATATGCCCCGCGGCATGTTCGTCTTCTTCGCGCACATCGATGAGTTGGAAAGCGCCGCCCGCGCCGCTGAGGAATTGCTGGCGGAAGTCCTCAATGCTGATATCGGTATACATAGCCCGCCCCCGCGATGCCGCTGCCCTTGCTGGCATTATAGCGAAGGCGCGGTCAAATACCAATTTGGGGCGGGGCATACATTCAACACCGATGCCGCGCCTTCCGGTTTCGACGGTGATGGACAGTTACTTTTCGCTGCGGCGGCGGTGCCAATCGACAGTGCGGCGCAAGCCCTCGGCGAAGCTGACCGCCGGCGCGAAGCCCAGCAGCTGACGCGCTTTGCCGCCATCAGCTTGTGAATGTTTGATATCCCCCGGGCGCTCGGCAGTGTAGAGCGGCGGCAGATTTGTGCCCAAAATCGCGTTGAGCTGCGCGACCAGCCGGTTGAGGCTCACGCTGCCGCCCGCCGCCAGGTTGATGCTTTCGCCAGCGGCGGCGGGCGCGGCGCATGCCAGCAGGTTGCCGTCCACCACATTGTCGATATAAGTGAAGTCGCGGCTTTGGCTGCCATCGCCGAAAATGGTCGGGCGCTCGCCGCGCAGCATCGCGCTGATGAAGCGGGGGATGACAGCGGCGTAAGCGGAATGGGCGGCTTGCCGCGGTCCAAAGACATTAAAATAGCGCAGCGCCACCGTCTCCAAGCCGTAGGTCGCGTTGAAAGCGGCGCAATAAAGCTCGCCCGCCAGCTTGGCAGCGCCATAGGGCGAGATGGGCGCGGGCTTCATGCTTTCGCTTTTTTGCGCGCCCGCTTGATCGCCATACGCGGAGGAAGAGGCGGCGTAAACGACGCGGCGGAGGGACTTGTCGCGGGCGGCAATCAGCACATTCAACGTACCGTCGACGCAATGGCGATGCGTCGCCAGCGGGTCGGCGACGCTGCGCGGGACTGAAGGCAGCGCCGCTTGATGCAGGATGTAATCAGCGCCGCGGCACAGCCGCTGCAGGCATTCGAGATCGGTAACGCTGCCGACAGTTATCTGCAGGTCGCCATCCAGCGCGCGCAGGATATCGAGATTTGCCTGGCTGCCGGTGGACAAATTGTCGAGAACGCGCAGGCGCTGCCCCGCGCGCAGCAGGCGCTCCGCCAAGTGCGAGCCGATGAAACCGGCGGCGCCGGTCACGACATAGGTTTCGGGCATGGCTTCCTCGGGATTGCGTAGGCATCGGGATTGTAGCCAGCCCGCTGCTTTGCCGATAGAGTGGGTTATACTGGGAGCGCTGCGCGCTCAGTAAGCGCAATAAAGAAGTGAGAAATGTATGCTCTTTTCCCCACCCCAAACCGATGCGCCATAGAGATGGTGCCGGGGTCGCGGGATGGGGGGGGCGGGCAATTTTTGCAGGACTAACTTGCATGTACTCAGCGGAAAAAGGAAAAATAAGTAGAGCCTATAGAGCGCAGCCTCGAAAGAAAAGGAGACAGCAATGCCTGGATTCGCCAATTGGAAAGACATATTCGCGATGGAGTACCTGCAGCTCTATGAAGAAGGGTATCCCGTCGGTGACAGCGCCGAGCCGGACTTTGAAGCCGCGTATTTGCCGGCGGCGCTGCGCCAGGCAGCTGACCGCAGCGCGCTGACAGAAGCCGACTGGGAAGAGGCTTATGGCGCGCTCTGGGCGCTGCGCGACCATGGCATCCGCGCGGGCTTTCCCTTCGTCGAGCCCGATGATTTTGACGCCATCATCGCGGACGCCCCCGCGCCGCCCGCGCTGCAAGCGCTTAGCGATGAAGACTACGCGGAACGAATCAAAGGCGCTTGGTACGGGCGCATCGGCGGCGTCGTGCTTGGCAAACCGCTGGAAATCCGCGCGGACAGGAAGTTTATCAAACGGTATCTGGAGAGCCTGGACGCCTACCCCCTGGACGATTGGGTGCCCTATCACTCGCCCGCGCTTGACATCACGCTGCGCTGCAAGCCTTCTACCCTGGGCAACATCCACTACGCGGAGCCGGATGACGACATCCACTATACAATCCTGGGCTTGATGCTGCTGGAAGAGCATGGCTTGGGCTTCAGCAAGCTGGATGTGGCGAACAACCACCTGCGCAATATCCCTTATCATTGGCTTTGGTCTTGCACGCGCCAGTCTTATTATCACATGGTGAATCTCACAGAAGACCGCCCGGTCGAAGAGCAGATTGCCGAATTCCCGACCAAGATCAATCCTTTGCGCGAGGGCATCAACACCGCGATACGCGCCGATTTCTGGGGATATATCGCGCCGGGGGATACGCGCCGCGCCGCCCGCATCGCCCATAAAGAAGTAACGCTGAACGCCGTCAAGAATGGCGTTTACAGTTCCATGTTCGTCGCTGGCGCTCTCAGCGCTGCCTTGAGCCAAAACCCGACTGTCGAAACGATACTCGCGGGCGGGCTGTCGGTCATCCCCCGGCGGTCGCGGCTGGCGCATATCGTGCGGGAAGTGCGCGAATGGTATCAGCAGGATCAAGATTGGGTCGCGGTATGCGACCGCATCTATGACAAATACGGCCACCTGCCCTTCCTGCATTCTTTGCACAATATGGCATTTGTTGCGCTGTCCTTGATTCACGGGCAGCTCGATTACAGCAAGACGATTACCACCGCTGTCATGTGCGGGCTGGATACCGACTGCACCGCTGGCACCGCCGCCAGCATTGTTGGCGCCGCCGTGGGCTATGAGGGTCTCGACAGGCGCTGGATCAGTCCCTTCAACGACCATGTGAAAACGGTGGTGGCTGGCTTTGGGCATGGCTCGATTTCGGGCTTGGTGCAGCGCAATATCGAGCTGTGGCAGCGGCTTCGGCATCAGCCCCTGCCTTGAGCCGCCACTGTTCGCATTCGCCGCGCGGGGCTGCTACAATCCCCGTTATAGTATGCGGGAATGCGCCAGGGCAGGCGAGGAGACAGTCATGACGGCAACAGTGAAATGGTTGGGGCACTCAGCCTATCAACTGGAAATTGATGAACATACGGTGCTGATAGACCCATTTGTCAGCGGCAACCCGATGGCGACGGTAACGGCGCAGGAGCTGGCGGCGGATATCATCCTGCTGACGCATGCGCATGGCGACCATGTCGGTGATTCGGTAGAAATCGCCAAGCGCACCGGCGCGCAGGTCGTCTGCAATTTTGAGATGGGCGACTGGTTCCTGGCGCATGGCGTAGAAAATGTCTTCCAGGGCAACCCCGGCGGCAGCTTCCGCAACGATTGGCTGAGCGCGAAGTGGACAATCGCCTTCCACAGCTCGTCCTTCCCCGATGGCAGCTATGGCGGTCAGCCCAACGGCTTCATCATCCGCGGCGGCGGCGCTACCATCTACCACGCGGGCGATACCTGCCTCTTCAGCGATATGCAATTGATTGGCGCTGAAGGGCTGGATCTGGCGCTGCTGCCCATCGGCGATTGCTTCACCATGGGCATTGACGATTCCATCGCGGCGGTGCGCCTGCTGCAGCCCAAGCGGGTCTCGCCGATGCACTTCAACACCTTCCCGCCGATAGAGCAGGACGCCGCCGCCTGGGGCGCGCGCGTCACTGCCGAAACCGCTGCCGAGGCAATCGTGCTGGAGCCGGGCGGCGCTATCGTTTTGTAAATTTGCCGCCTTCGTCCGCCGCCTGCAGCTGGGCGATGTAGTCCTCAATATCTTGCTGGACGCGCGCCTGCGGGTTATAAAAGCCGCGCGCCGCCAGAAGCTCACGGCTGAGGCGGGCGAAGAGCGTCAGCTGCCGCCGCAGGCTCTGCCAGAGCGCGCCCGCGTCCCAGCCCGCCCAAATCTCTTGGATTGCGGCTTGAGTCGGCGCGTCCGCCCATTGCTCGATATTTTTGCCCAGCAGCCAGGTATTGCAGTCCGCGCCCCGGGTGGCGCGCGCATGCCATTCCAGCAGGCGCAGCAGCATTTCTTTCATCGTCCAGTCGCGCCATTTCACCACCCAAAACTGGCGGCGGACGATGAACTGCGCCACATGGATCGCCTCAAACCAGAATTCGTTGATAGTCGCGTGGATTTCCGCCGCGCTTGGCGGGGCGGGCGCGGGGAAAATGCGCGGGGAGGGCGGCAGCGCCCGCGTCAAGCCATCTTTGTCCAGGGCGACAACATAACCGCGCTGATATTCTTCCGAGAGCCTGCCGCTCGCCGTCTGCGCGCGGATGCTGTCGGGATGTACAAACTGGAAATCCACTTTGATGCCGCCCGCGAACCAGACCAGGCGATAGGGCAGCGCCGCGTCCAGCGGGAAGCGGATCCAAACTTCGCCCAGGCTGTCCAGCCAACTGTCATCGCGGGTGTAGCGCTGGCTGTCATCGGTGATGATTTGCGCATCCAGGTCGGAGAAGGCGTCCGTCCCGCCGTCCGCCCGCGCCAGCGAGCCGGTGATGATGACCGCCCGTATGCGCGCTTCCGCCCGCGCCCAGGCGACAAGCGCCGCCAGCATCGGATGCTGTAGCATGCTTGCCTCTTTCAATATATGTCACAGGATACATTACCCTGCATACAGTTCACTTAGAGAAGTATACCCGCGAAAATCGCCGCTCCCTTAGGGCGCGTAACCGCTATCCTGTGCTAGACTGCAAGCTACTACAGCCGTGCATTGCCTGGGGATACTGCATGTGAACACTTTAGTTTTGGCGCGTGAAATCGTCGACCTTGTCGAAGACCGCAAAGCGGAAGATATCCTGCTGCTGGACCTGCGCCCCGACAATATCATCGCCGATTTTTTTGTCATCTGCAGCGGCGATAACGAGCGCCACCTGCGCGCTTTGAGCGAGCTGGTGCGCTTCGAAGTCAAGCAGAAATATGGCAAGCTGCCTTTCACCAACGAGGGCACGGCGCGCAACGGCTGGATTGTCATGGATTATGGCGATGTGGTGGTGCATTTCTTCTCGCCCGACAAGCGGGACTATTATGCCCTGGAAGAACTCTGGGACGCCGCCTCCAAGGTGATGCTGCGCATACAATAGCCTGAGTCAAATGGCGGACAGAGCGAAGGAGCGACATCTTGGAGCCGATATTTGCCGAAGCGATCGCGCGCCTGGAACGGCTGCATCAGGAATATCTGGGCTATATGGCGGGGCTGAGCGCCGCGGATTTGGATTGGACGCCCGGTCCTGACATGAATTCGCTCTGCGTCCTGGCGGTGCATGTTGCCGAATCCGAGCGTTTTTGGGCGGGCGCGGTGGTGGATGACCTCTTCACGCGGGACCGCCCCGCCGAGTTCCGCGCCAGCGGTTATACAGTCGGGCAGCTGCAGGCGCGCTTCGCCGCCAACATCGCCTTTTGCCGCACGCGCTTCCCGCGTATGTCCGCCGCGAGCCTGGCGGAGGTGGTCGATGTCAGCGCCTATCGCCATTGGGCGCCGCAGCAGTTCACGCGTGGCTGGGCGCTGATGCAGGCGGTCGCCCATAGCGCCGAACATGTCGGCCACGCCGGCATGACGCGGCAGCTGCTGGAGCGCCGCTAGCTCAGGCGCTTTCGGCGAAGTCTTTGAAGGCTTGCATCGACTGGCGCGTCTGCTTTTCAAAGCTGCCGCGCCGCATGAAAAAAGCCATGATGCGCATGAAGCCGCTGAATTGGAACTCGGTATCCATCAGCCAACGGGTGCTATCACCTTGGTCGATGAAGCTGTTGCGCACGATGTTATGTACGCCTTGCGCATCATAAGTGCCGGAGAATTCGGCGGGCAAATCACGCGAGATGATGGTCTCGACCATCTCTACGCGCCGCCGCCCCATATCATATAGCAGGCGCGTCTTGGCGCCCGGCTGCCCCGGCTCGCCGCTGAGGTGCTCGATTTCTTGTAAGCCTTCTTGCCATTTCTTCAAGTTCTCAAAACTGTCGAACAATTCAATGACGCGGGCGCGCGGCAAATTGATGGTGATTTCGACTGTGTAGCGCATAATCACTCCCTGCGGGCTGCGGGTGGCTAGCTGCCTGATAGTACCCCATTTTCAAGAAAATGCAGCCGCTTGGCGCCTGCCCTTAGCCCCGCCCGCGCAGCCTGTCATAAGCCGCGCGCAGCAGCAGCACCACGCCAAAAAGCGCGCTCAATGTCAAAACGATGCAAGCGCCCGAGGGGATGTCGAAATAATAGGAAGCGTAAAAGCCGACGATGCCGCTGACGATGCCGAATGCCAGGGCGATGAGAATCATGTGATGCAGGCGCTTGACCAGCAGGCGCGCGCTCGCCGCTGGCGTAATCAGCAGCGCCATCATCAGCGCGATGCCCACCGCCTGCAAGCTCGCCACAATCGTAACCGCCACCAGCACCAGCAGCAGCATATGCAGGGATTGCACCGGCAAGCGCATGCCATGCGCCAGGCTCAGGTCGAAGCTGACGATGAGGAATTCTTTATAGAGCAGCAAAATCGTCAGCAGCACGGCAGCGCCCATCGCCGCCATCATCAGCAGTTCGCCCTCGCTGATGCCATTTATGCTGCCGAAGAGGATATGCGTGAGGTCGACCGCATAGCTGGATTGGCTGCTGATGATGGCGATGCCCAGGGCGAACATCGTCACGAAGACGATGCCGATGGCGCTGTCTTCTTTGAGCTGTTCGTTGCGCGTCAGCCAGGCGATGGCGAGCGCCGATAGCACGCCCGCGCCCAAGCCGCCGAGGAACAAATTGCTGGCGACATAACCGCCGCTGAGAGTGTAGGAGATGGCGACGCCGGGCAATATCGCATGCGCCAGGGCATCGCCGAAGAAGGACATGCCGCGCACCACCATAAAACAGCCCACCACCGCGCTGATGCCGCCGACCATCACCAGCGCCAGCATGCCCCGCCGGATGAAGGCGAAAGCCAAAGGCTCTGTCAGCAGGTTAAGCAGGTCCACGCCCGCTCCCATTTGCCGGCGCCTGGCGGTATGGGAGCCACTCGTCCCTCGGCGAAAAGGCTGGCAGGCGCGGACCATAGGCTTGCAGCAGGCGCTCGGGACTCAGCACCGTCTCGGGCGCGCCATAGTCCAGCACTTCACG
Source organism: Anaerolineae bacterium (assembly GCA_022825675.1). Lineage (GTDB taxonomy): Bacteria > Chloroflexota > Anaerolineae > Aggregatilineales > Phototrophicaceae > UBA6055. Next base: position 91,445 of record JAJDWK010000048.1, read on the forward strand.
ATTGAGCAGCAAGACCTTGTCGAAGCGCAGCGCCTGCAGGTCTTTGTGATGGGTGGCGATCAAGAGGGTGATGTGATGCCGCGTCAAGATATCCAGGGTATCGATAAGTTCCTGCTCCGCCCCCTGGTCGATGCCGGCAAATGGCTCATCCAGCACCAGGATGCGCGCTTCCTGCGCCAGCGCCCGCGCGATGAAGACGCGCCGCCGCTGCCCGCCGCTCAACTCGCTGATTTGCCGCTTCGTCAAATCACTCAGGCTGAGATGCTCGAGGATATCATGCGCGAGCGCGCGGTCAGCTTTGGAAGGGAGGCGAAACCAGCCGATATGCCGGCTGCGCCCCATCAGCACCACATCAAATACCGAGACCGGGAAAGACCAGTCGATGTCGCTCTGCTGCGGTACATAGCCGACATGGTTGTGGCTGCTGTAACAATCGGCGCCATAAATCGAGATTTCGCCGCTGGTGAAGGGCAAGACGCCGACAATCGCCTTGAGCAAGGTGCTTTTGCCGGCGCCGTTAGGACCAATGATGGCGACCCGCTCGCCCGCCGCCACCTGGAAAGTGGCGCGGTCCAGCGCATAGCGATTGCCGGGGTAGCCCGCCGACAGATTCTCGACCTGCAGCGCCGCCTGCCCCGCGCCTATCGTATGCTGCTTGCCGAGCAAGCCGAGCCGCCGCATCAACATAAGGCAATCTCAATCCTCAAGCCCGCCTGAGCTAGCCCGCGAGCCCGTCCACAATCGTGCCGACATTGTAGCGCATGTAGTCCAGATATGTCCCGGCGGGACCGTCAGCATCGCTCAAAGTATCGCTGTACAGGCTCGCCAGGGTGATGCCGGCTTCGGCGGCGATGGCTTGCATCACATTGTCCTGCGCGAAGGTATCGCTGAAAATCGCCGGCACCCCGCGCTCGCGCACGGTTTCGATGACTTCGGCGATATCGCGCGCGCTCGCTTCCATTTCGGTTGATACGCTGGGATTTACCGCCGCGACAATCTCAAAGCCGTAGCGCACCGCGAGATAGCCCAAAGTTTCGTGGCTGGTGGCGAGCACGCGCTGTTCCGGCGGCAGATTTTCCAGCGCCGGCAAGATGAATTCCTTTTCCAGCGCGATGAGTTCTTCGATATAGGCGGCGGCGTTGGCGGCATACGCCTCGGCATTAGCGGGGTCGGCGGCGGCAAGCGCATCGCGGATGTCCAGCGTCCAGTAGATGACCTGGTGCGGGTCCATCCAGACATGCGGGTCGCAAATGCCATGGTCGTGCCCGTGATGGTCGTGGTCGTCGTGCCCCTCTTCTTCTTCCATCTCGACGCTGCAATCGATATCTTGCCCCCGCCCCAGCGCGATGTGTTCATGCTCATCGTCATGGTCGTGGTCGTGGCTGTCCGCGCCGGTCAATTGCGCGTATTCCGCGTCCAGCGCCGCGCAATCGCGTCCCATGTCGTCATGATCATGCTCATCGGCGTGGTCGTCATCATGGTCGTCATCATGGTCGTCATCGTGGGCATGGTCATCGTCGTGGTCGTCAGCGTGTTCATCGTCATGCTCATCGGCGTGGTCGTCATCATGCTCATCGGCATGGTCGTCATCATGCTCATCGGCATGGTCGTCATCATGCTCATCGTGGGCGTGGTCGTCGTCATGTTCATCATCATGGTCGTCATGTTCATCATGCTCATCATGCGTGGCAGCGCCTTGAGGCAGGATATGCAAACAATCGGACAGGTTGATGTAGCCGATGGTTTCGCCAGCGACCGCCAGGGCTTCGAGCAAGTGCCCTTCGTGCCCGGCGCCATTAACAAAAAATACATCAGCTTGGGCGACCGCCGTCAGGTCACGCGGGGTCGGGATGAATGTATGCGGGTCTTTGCCAATCGGCAGCAGCGAGCTGACCTGCGCCTGCTCGCCCGCCACATTGCTGGCGACATCCGCGATGATGCCATGCGCAGCGATGACAGTAAGCGTCTCCTGGCTGCTAACGCCCAGGACATTTGCCCCGAGCAAGCCCGTCAGCAGACCGAATACGATTGCCAACTTAAGCAACTTTTGCACTTAACACCTCCTGGTTATTGATACTTAGTATCAATTATAGAGGCGTTTTGGTGGCTGACAAGCCTCAGTTTGCCTGGAGCATTCATCACAGAAGTAAGTGCAAGTAAGCGCGGAGATTCGACAAGGATTTTTACCACCGAGTACACCGAGAAAATCTCTGTGCCTCCGCGCCTCTGTGGTGAATACTATTTTGATGCGATTGCCCGGTGTTGAATCCCCTGCGCATTGCCCCCGGCGGGCGCCATAGGTACACTTCGCTTATGCGCGCTTCCACGCAGCCGCTTTACGCTACGCAAGCTATCCAGCCGCCCCGCCAGGGGCGGGCAGCCTGCCTGCTGCTGGGCATCATGCTGCTGACGACTTTCACACTGCTGCTGACGGTGGCGCTTTTCCTGCGGGCATTGCCTTCCCGCGGCGAGGTGCCCGCGGCGAGGGAAGTCAGGCCTCCGCCCGCGGAAATACGCCATGTCGCCCTCAACATTGATGGCGTGGGAAGCAGCTTTGAAACCGCTTTGCGTAATCCGCTGGATATTCTAAATGCGGCGGCGGTCGCGGTTGATAAAAGCGACAAGATTTGGGTCAATGGCGCTTGGGCGCGGCTGGAGGCGCTGCCCGCCTGGACAGTGCCCGCCAGCGAGATTAGCATCCGCCGCGCCATCCCGATTAGGCTCGTGGTTGACAGCGCGGAATCCACCATCAGCAGCGCGGCGGCGACAGTGGGCGAAGCGCTGGCAGCCGCCGGCATCACCCTGGACGCGGCGGATGCTGTCAGCCCGCCGCTGGCTAGCCCGCTGGACGCCGCGACCAGCATTCAGATCACGCGGGCAGTGCCGCTGGAGCTGCTGCTGGATGGCGTTCTCGTTGAAGCGCGCAGCAGCGCCAGCACAGTCGCGGAAGCCCTCGCCGAGCTGGAGGTGCCGCTATTCGGCATGGATTATGCGCTGCCAGCGGGCGAGACCGCTCTCCAGCGCGCTATGCGCATCGAAATTGTGCGCGTGATTGAAGAGACCCAGGTGCAAACAGAAACGATAGAACGCGGGCTGCGCTATCAGCCGGATGCCGCGCTGGAACTCGACCAGCGGCGGGTCCTGCAAGCGGGCGCGGATGGCTTGCGCGAGCTGCCCAGCCGCGTCCGCTATGAAAATGGCGAAGAAATCAGCCGGGAAGCGGGCGAGCCCATCCTCATCAAAGCGCCGCAGGACCGCATCATCGCCTATGGCACCAAAATTGTGCCCGGCACCGTGCCCAGCCCCGAGGGTCCTTTGACTTACTGGCGGCGGCTCTGCGTTTATGCCACGCGCTATAACCCGACTTCCAACGGCGGCAACACCAATACATCAACCGGCGCGCGCCTGCAAAAAGGCGTCATCGCCGCCAAGCCCCAGCTCATCCCCTATTACAGCAAGGTGTATGTGCCCGGCTATGGGCGCGGGGAAATTTTGGATACGGGCGGCGGCTTACGCAGCACCCTCTATTGGATTGACCTCGGCTACAGCGACCACGATTATGTGCAGGGGGCGGGCTATACGTATGTCTATCTTTTGGGCGCGCCGCCGGCGGATATCGACTACCTGCTGCCGGCTTGGGCGCCTTTCAGCAGCCGTCCCGGCGGCTGCGGCTAGCCCGCGCCCGCCGCCAAATCCGCCAGCGCCTGTTCCTGCGATTTCAGCGGCACATAGCTGTTGCCCCACCATTCGGGGAAGGGGTTGCGCGGCGCGCCCAGGTAATCGTCAAGGATGCGGCGGATGATCGGCGCGACCACTTCCGAGCCTTCGCGGGAATGCGCCATCACGCCGGCGAAGGCGATTTCCGGGTTCTCGCGCGGGTAATAGGCAACGAACCAGGCATGCGGGTTGCCTAAGGTTTCCGCCGTGCCCGTCTTGCCGCAGAGGCTGTATGCCGCTGGCACTTCGGCATTTTGAAAGACAAATTCCGCCGTGCCCAGGTCTTCGACTGTGGTTACCTGGCACATGCCATCACGCGCTATCGCCAGCGCGTCCGCGTCAATTTCCAGCGCCGCTTTTAGCGACGGCTGCTGGATTTGGCGGAAGTCGCCGCCGCTTTCACTGCCGATATGGCTGACCACATAAGGCTGCCACAGGTTGCCGCCATTGGCGATGAGCGCCGTCAACTGCGCCATTTGCAGCACGGTAACGCCGACGCTGCCCTGGCCGATGGCGTTGTTGATGGCTTGCGTTACTTCTGTGGGCGGCGCGACATCCCCGGGCGCTTCGATGCCCAGGTCGCGCAAGCCCGTTGCCGCGCCAAAGCCGAGCATAACAGCGTAATTGGACTGCAATGCCGGGTCCCGCTCGAACATCAGCGCGCCCATCTCATAAAAGAAGGGGTTGCAAGATGCCGCCAGCGCCCCCGCCATCGTCAGGGTGCCAGCGGGCGGGCGCGGCGGCTCTTCCAAAATGCGCCAGTCATGCCGCTGCGGGCGCGCATCGCCGAAGCGGTCGCCCCCCCGCCAGACATAACCGCACTCGAATTGCCGCCGCGCGTCCCAAATGCCGGCGGAAGCCGCCGCCAGCGCGGTCACGATTTTGTAGACGGAACCGGGCGTATACTGCTCCGCCAGCGCCTTGTTGACGAAGGGATTGCGCGGGTCATTGTTGAGCCGCGTTACCGCCGCCGCCACATTATATTCTGTGCGCGGGTTGAAGAGCTGGGGGTTGAAGCTGGGGTAGCTGGCAAGCGCCAGCAGGGCGCCGCTGTTGACATCCAGGGCGGCCAGGGCGCCGCCCGCGGTCAGCCCGCCCCAATTGGGCGTCGCGGCGCTGACCGCCTCCGCCAGCGCCTGCGCCATAATCTCCTGCAAATCGCGGTTAATCGTCAGCGTTACTGCGCGCGGCGGCTCGCCATCCGCGCCCGACAGTTCGCGTATCACCGTGCTGCCGCCCTCAACAATGCGCAGGTGGCGCTGCGGACGCCCCGCCAAGGTCGCTTCGTAAGACAATTCGATGCCCGCCCGCCCAATCAAATCGCCGGCGCTGTAGCCGAGCGCTTGCCAGCGCTCCAGCGCATCGGCGGGCACAGTGCCGATATAGCCGACCAGGTGGGTGGCGATGCCGCTGCCATAATAGCTGCGGGCGCGATAACTGCGCACTTTGCTGAATGCGCCAGCGCTGGCTTCGATGGCGCAATCCGCCGCCAGCCGCCCGCGGTAACGCTGATAGCGGTCGCTGTCAAGCTCGGCGATGTGGAAGCGCGTCTCGCCCAGATAATCGGCAAAAGCCGCCGCCAGCACTGTGATGCGCTCCCGCGTAACTTCCGCCAGCGTCGTCAGGCAGGCGTCGACATTCGCCATATCGTCTTTGACGGCGTACAAGCTGTAGAGGGTGCCATCATCCCGCGCCAGCATCCGGCCATCGGCGGCGAAGATGCCCGCTCGCCGCGGGAATTCGGCGCGCTCGCTCAAGCGGGCTGTTGCCGTCATGCCGCTGAAGATATCCATGGACGACCAGGCGACCTTCCAGCCGTCGTCTTCCACCAGGCGCATGACGCGGTTCTGGTCGGCAATGGCGCCAAACGCGGGCGAGTCCAGCAGGATGTCGTAGGTGACAATCGCCGTCCCGCCTTGATAGTCCACCGCGCCGAGTTCGTAGGTCAAGCCGCCGAAGCGGATGACGCTGTGGGCGGCGCTGTACTGCTCATTGAAATCGGCTTGGGATGTCAGCTCGCGGCTGCGGCGGGCGATGAGGCGGTACATCGCCTCGAAGTCTTGCGCCGCCCAGGCGCGCATGAAGCTGTCAAAGGTTTCGGCGGGGTCGGCGCTGGTGCTGTTGGCGGCCGGCTCGGCGCTGGCGGGGGCGCTGTCTTGCAACAAGGCGGATTGGCAGCCCGTCAGCAGGCAGGCGAGGCAAAGCAGCAGGCAGAGCGCTCTACAGCAGGAAGATTGGGCAGTGGAATCGGCATTCATGGCGCTAGTGGCTGTGCTCTTTCCCGGTCTAAGTATTTCTCCCACCCTACGCTCCCTCCCTCAAAATGAGGGAGGGACTTCGTCGCCCCTGGCGAGCTCGCCACTGTTGGCTCCCCTTCCCTCATTTTTGGGATGATGATGGTGAAAGCAGCCACTTCCGCTTCAATACGCGCCGCTGCGCAGGACAACGCGGGGAATCGTCAGCAAGAGGATTTCGATGTCCATCGAGAGCGTCCAATTATCGATGTAATACATGTCCATCTCGCACATTTCGTCAAAGGGGATGTTGCTGCGCCCGCGCACCTGCCACCAGCCAGTCATGCCCGGCGTGATCTGCAAGCGGCGCAGATGCCGCGCTTCATACAGCGCCACTTCGCCCGGTGTCGGCGGGCGCGGTCCCACCAGGCTCATTTCGCCGCGTATCACATTGAAGAAGTTCGGCAATTCATCCAGGCTGCTGCGGCGCAAAATTTTGCCCAGCGGCGTGATGCGCGGGTCATCCACAAACTTGGGGTGGCGCGGGTCTTCCCCGCTGGCTTTCAGCAGCTCCGCCTGCAGCGCCTCGGCATTCGCCACCATGCTGCGGAACTTCAACATTTCAAACTTGCGCCCGTCTTTGCCCACGCGCAGCTGGCGGAACAGCACCGGTCCCGCGCCTTCCAGCTTGAGCGCCAGCGCCACCAACAGGCTGAGCGGCAGCCAAACGGGCAATGCCAGCGTGATGAGCAGCAGGTCAAGAACCCGTTTAATCGCCTGATTGGCGCGGCTGAAGCTGCGGTGCGCGCCGATGCCCAGCAGCAGGATGCCGTCCAGATTTTCCACCTGCACCTGGCGGATGTTCAATTGCATGATTTCGGGCACAATGCGCAGGTCAGTCCCGCGCTCGCGGCAGGTTTCCGTCAGTTCGTGGATGCGGTCATAATGCTTCCAGCGGAAGGTGATGATGACGGTATCAATGCCCCGCGTTTCCAGCACTTCCGTCAGCGCCGCCGTGCCGCCAAAAGCCGCCACCCGCCCGATGCTCGCCGCCCGTTTTCCCGCGTCATCATCCAAAAAGCCGACTGGCAGATAACCCAGCTCGGGGCGTGAGCGCATCACGCCCAACAGCGAGCGCCCGACCTCGCCCATGCCGATAATCAAAACGCGGCGGATGCCGATGCCGCGATTGCGCAAATAGGCGAGCAGCCAGCGGCGCAGCAGCCGGGAGAGCGCGCCGGCGAAGACCGTCAGCGCCGCCACATAAATCAGCATCAAGCGGCTGGTGGCTAATGGCTGCAGGATAAAAAACATCGCCAGCACGATGACGATGGCGACGGCGACGCTGCTGGCGATGAGATAAATCTCTTCCAGCCAGGCTCTGCCCGCGATGTTGCGGTAGAGCCCATTGCGCTGATAGTTCAGCCAAATCAGCAGGGCATAGACAAGCGCGAAGGGGATATAAGGCGCGAATTCGCGCTGGATTGGGTCCAGCACCGGGCGGATGAGCTGCAAGTCATAGCGCAGGATGTAGCCCAGCCCAAATGCCAGGAAGCCCAGCAGCATATCCAGCAGCGGCAGCAGCCAGCGCGGCTCGATAGTTTGGCGTTCGGAAAGCGACAGGTGCGAGTTCATAGGCTAGGGCACTGTCAACTCCTGGAGATGGAGGCGTTTCATTTGGCTTCCCAGCGGGCGGCGGCTTCCTTTTCACGCGCGGGGGCAGCCCGCTTTTCGATGGCGGCGCGGTAGCTCAAAAGCGTCAGCTCGGCGGTGCGCGCCCAGCTGAAGCGCTTGGCGCGTTCCAAACCCCGTTCCCGCGCGGCTTCGCGCCAGTCGCGGTCGCGCTTGAGCGCGGCGAGCGCGCCGCTCCAGGCGGCGCTGTCCGCTGGCGGCAGGCATTTGCCAGCGCCGCCAAGCACTTCGGGCAGCGAAGAGGCGTCCGATGTCAGCACGGGCGCGCCGCATGCCATCGCTTCCAGCAGCGGCAAGCCGAAGCCCTCATAAAGTGACGGATAGAGGAAGGCTTCGGCGCAATTGTACCAAAGCGGCAAATCCGCGGCGGGCACGAAGCCGATATGGCGGGCGCTGTCGCCCAGCTTCAGCCTGTCGATGGCGCGCAGCGTCTCTTGCCCGCGCCAGCCGAGCCCGCCGCCCAAAATCAGCGGCAGCCGCTCCGCGGGCTTCAGCCGTGCATAAGCGCGCAGCAGCAGCGCCAGGTTCTTGCGCGGCTCGAGCGTGCCGATGTAGAGCCAGAAGCGCGGCGGCAAGCCCTGCTTTTGGCGGAAATGCTCAATTTCTGGCGAGCGCCGCCGCCAAAATGCCGCCTTGTCATAACCCAGCGGCGTAACATCGATATTCTCCGCCGGCGCGCCCAGCAGGCGGGTCAAATCATCGGCGGTGCTTTGGCTGATGGCGATGATGCGGCGGGCGCGGGCGCAGGTCAGCGCGGTCAGCGCCCGCAGATAGAGCCGCCGCGCCGCGCTCAAACGCCCGGGGAAGCGCAGAAAACTCAAGTCGTATACAGTGACGACCATCGGCGCGGTCATGGCGATGGGCGCCACAAATGCCATCGCGTGGTAGAGGTCATAAGCGCGCAGCTGCAGCGGCTGCAGCGCCTGCTCCCAGAAGATGCGGGCGAGCGGCGGGCGGGTGTCGATGCGGGCGCGGCGCAGGCGCATGCCGGGAATGCTTAGGGTAGTCGCCGCGCCCACCAGCGCTTCAAAGCGCCAATGCTCGGGCGCGCCGCCCGGCAGCTGGCGCAGCAACTGGCTGATATAGCCATGAATGCCCGCCGAGCGGTAGCCCGCCCCGCCCGCGAGCAAGTGCGCGTTTAAGGCAATTCTCATACCTTGCAGTATAACACAGTTGCGCTTTAGTCTGATTCGGTATAGAGTAAGCGTTTCCTACAGGGTAGCTAGTCGGGAGCGTTTCTTTGGGACAGAAATCGCTATTGGCAATTCTATTGCTGGGTCTGTTTCTGCGCGTTCTCTACGCAGTCGGCATATATGATGATTCCTTGATGCCTTATCATGGCGGCGATTGGACGGAGTATGCGCTCGCGGCGGAGCAAATTGTTGGCGGAGACTTTTCCTTCAGCTCCAGCTATTTTGTAGTCAGGCCGCCGCTGTTCCCACTTATGATTGCCTTGCTAGACATGCGCCCATTCCTGATAATCGGCACAAATATCCTGCTCGCTACCGCAATCATTCCGCTGACTTTTTCCATAGCGCTCAGCCTCGGATTCTCGCAGGCTCTTGCCTTGCTTGCCGCTGCCATTGTAGCGATAGATCTAACCGGCATCAAATACTCCGGGGTGATGGTGGCAGAGCCGCTGGCGAATCTGCTACTCGCGCTAGGCTTCCTAAGCCTGCTTTCGCTGCGGCGAGCGCGGTCAGCTACAGTTATTGTGATAACTGGGCTGTTGTGTGGCGCGTGTTTTGCCTTGTCCGCGCTGGCTCGCCCGGCCTCCTTTTTGCTGTGGATCCCGCTGGCTGCCTGGCTTGCGATTGTACGCGGGGGGGGGGGGGGATTCTGGCTGTTCTCTGTTTCCTTATCCCACCGATACTGGGCGTCGGCGCTTGGAAAGCACACAACGCATATCACTTCAATAACAGCGCATTTTCATCAATTGGCACCTACAATCTGCTATATTTCCGCGCTGCGATGGTCCACTATTGGGCGCATGGCAGGCAAGACATCAACGAGACTTATGTTGAACTTGCGCGCCGTGTAGAAACTGGGCTTGGCAATACAGATGTAGAAATCGGTCCCGACCGCCAATGGTGGCATCGCGGCGCAACACCAGCGCAGGCAGAAGCAATGACGGCGGTAGCGCTTGAGGTGTTTTTTGCTCATCCGCTAGAATATGTTGTCACGATCCCTGTGGGTCTATATCGCTTTCTTCTTGAGGTGAGACCCGTTTTGCCTGTTGACTCAGGATGGCTGCCGTTGCTATGGCTCGGGATTGCGTGGAATGGATTATTGCTGATTGCAGCTGCTGCCGGGCTGCTGCGCATACTGCGGCAGCGGCGTTGGGCAGGCGCAGCCTTCCTCACCTTGCCTTGTGCATATTTCCTCTTTGGAACGCTCCTCGTGCAAACGAGCGGTATCGACACTCGCGCCCGCGTTATGGTAACGCCGCTGCTCGCTGTGATGGCTGCCTACGGTGCCTGGAGAATACTCAGCCCGCAAAAAGCGGCGTCGGCAGCCCCGTCACCCCCGGCTGATAGCTGAAGAAACTGCCCGCCAGCGGATACTTCGCCTTGTCCGCAGCGGCGATGCCCGTGCTCGCGGTTGTGATGTACAGCGTATCCAAAGCGGTACCAGCGAAAGTGCAGCTGGTGATATTCGGCACCGGCAGCGGCACCGCCTCCAGGATTTCGCCAGCAGGCGAATAACGGGTGATGCGCGCCCCGCCAAAATGCGCCACCCAAATGCAGTCTTCGCTATCGACTGTCATGCCATCGGGCACACCCTCGTCCGCCCGCGTGAACTCGGCGAAAACCCGCTTGTTGCTCAGCCCGCCGCCCGCGTCCATATCCAGCGCGTAAATCGTCTTTTTGATGCTGTCAGTGTGATAGAGGATGCTGTTGTCTTTGTTGAAAGTCGGTCCATTGCAGATGATGTAGTCGCTGTCACAGCGCTCCAGGCTAAGGTCGGCATCCAGCCGATAGAGCGAGCCGCTCGCCGCCGTTTGCCCGATGTGCATCGTGCCCGCCCAATAGCGCCCGCTGCTGTCCACTTTGCCATCGTTGAAGCGATTGTCGGGCATATCCGCTTCTGGCAGCATAATCGGCTGCGCCGAAAGCACATCAAAATTGAGGAAGGCATAGCCGTCGGCAATTGTGCCGATGAAGCCGCCGCCCGCCCGCGCGGACAGGCTGGTAACTTCAAAGTCGAAGGTCCAGGTCGTCTTCCCGCCATCGGCGAGGGCATAGCGATGCACTTTGCTGCTGAAAATATCCACCCAATACACGGCGTTCTCCGCCTCGACCCAAAGCGGACCTTCGCCCAAAATCGCCGGGATTTCCCATACCAGTTGCACTTCGCTCATATGCGCCTTCCTTTTTCATCGCCGGGTTGCACCACAAAGCTGATGGCTATGCTTCGGCTGGCTTCTTTATCCATGCGACAAATATACTCATTTCGTGCGAGTTCGTCATGCGGGAATCGAATGGCTTCGGCACGGGCTTCTTGCCAGCGCCATTGCCTATTCCGCCCGCCCGCCATTTGCGCTATACTCGGGGGCGTCAAACGAGACTGATGCCGCGGAGTTAGGCAAGATGGCAAACAGCGCCCGCCAGTGGTTTTATTCGACGCCAGAGCCACGCCCCTATTATATCGAGGAGCGCGTCAATCATACGCTTTGGAACAACCGGCTGCAAAATGTCTTCATGAGCTGCTCGCAGGCGGAAGCGCCCATCAAGCTGGAAGGCAGCCTGGAGGGCAGCCCAATGGCTTTTGAGTTTGTGCCCGGCGCTTATTTCACCCTGCGTTTGAGCGAAGAGCGCAAAGATGTCATCGCCACCCTGCGCCAAATCCTGCTTGGATTAAAACCTTGCTTCACCTATCAAGACGCGGATGGCATGTTTGTCGTCGAATGGCATACCGATGGCGGCGAGGCGCGCTGGAAAACAATCCAGGGCGATCCCGCTTTCCAGGGGCTGCGGCGCATGCGGCTGAAGCAGTGACGCGCCCTTGCTGTTTGCATGTGCTGCGCTGTGCCTCTGTGGTGGCTTCCCTGCCAGCGCTTGCCAGCGGGCGCGGCTTTTGCGATACTAAGGGCAGAACTTCTGGGAGCAAACAGGCGGGCTGATGGCGAAACGCAGACGCAAGAAACCGAATCTCTCAAAAGCGGTGCTGGAGCAGGCGCGGGCGGTAACCGCCGATGAGGGCGGCGCGGCCGCCGCGCCCAGCGATGCCCGCCCGCAATCAGCGCCGCCAGCGGCAACAGCCAGCCCGCGCAATCCCCGCCGCCGGCGCGCTGTCGGCGCGGCGCAGTTGGAACGCCGCAAGCAGGAAGGCGCGCTAGACGCCGAGTATGTGGCGGAGCTGCTGGCGAACCCGACCAAAGTCGTCAGCGAAGACGACCTGCGCGCCGATTACGGCTTTGTCATCCGCGACTTGCGTAATATGGGGCTATTGGCGGCGGCATTATTCCTCGCGCTCATCGCCGTTTCGCTGGTGCTGCTCTAGGCGGGCGCGCGCCGCATGCACTGGGCAGCGCTGCAAGACCTCTTGCGCCGCGTCGCGACGCCAATCCGCCAGTTCATCGCCCTCTATGCCAGCGCGCTCGCGCTATTCGCGCTATTGCGCTTGCTGCGCGTCAGCGGCACACCAGCGCTTGACCTGGCGAATACCTTCGCGCCCTATCTGTTTTTGCCGCTGCTGCTGACTTTCCCGCTGTCCGTCATCGTGACGCGGGGTCAAGCGCCGCCGCTCAGCCGCGCTCACAAGCGCCTGGCGCGCCCGGGCAAGCTGCCCGCCGCCGGGACGCAGCCGCCGCGCTGGACCGCGCTGCTGCAGATTCTGCTCATCGGCTTCGGGCTGTATACATTCGCCTTGCCCGCCATCTATCAGCCGCTGCCGCCGCCAACCGGCGCGACCTTCTCCCTCGTTACATTTAATGTGCAGGGCAGCAATGCCGAGCTGCAGCGGGCGACCGACTGGCTCATCGAAGCGGCACCGGACCTCATCCTGCTGCAAGAGACGGCGGAGGGCTATGACCAGCGCCTGGCGCCGCTCTACGCGGTCTATGCGCACGAAGCTCACATTGAAGGCAGCGCGCGCATCTTCTCGCGTTTTCCCATTCGTGAACGCCAAGCCATCAGCATTGAAGACGCGCCGGGGCGGCAGGCGCTGCGCCTGGTGTTGGACCAGGACGGGCGCGAGCTGGCGGTCTATGCCCTGCATTTGACATTGCCGCTGAAGCCGCGCGCGAATCCCGACCCCGATGCCGATATCGGGCTGGAAGCGTTGCTGCGCTATGACGAAAGCCGCCGCAACAAACAAATCCAGCGCTTGCTGGCGCTGCTTGAAGACGAAGCGCTGCCCGCCATTGTCGCTGGCGATTTTAATATGAGCGACTCATCGCTGATATACGCCGACATCGCGGCGGAACTCAGCGATGCCTGGCGCGCCGCTGGCAATGGCGCCGGGCGCACCTGGCCCCAGGCGGAAGCCATCGGCTTGCCCCGCGTCATCCACCCGCTGCTGCGCATCGACTATATTTGGCACAGCGAAGAACTGCGCGCCGCCGCCGCCGCTGTTGGTCCTGCCATCGGCTCCGACCATTTGCCGGTCAGCGCGGTGATGGAGTGGCGCGCCCGCTAGCGCGGGCTAGCCCGGGCTTTCCGCCAGCACCAGCACATAAGCGCCGCTGGTATCGGGATTGCCATTGTCCCCGCTGTAGCGGCGCGCCCGCAGATAATAGGTGCCGCTTGCGGGCAGCGGATAACTGTTGATGAGCGCGTTCTGCCCGTTGCCGCCGTCGTCATTTGTCGTGACGATGGTCTGGGCGGCATCCAGCAGCTCCAAATACGGGTCCAGGTCGCCATCCATGCGCGTCATGGCGGCGGTTAGGCGTTCGCCGCGCCGCCCGTACAATGCGTAGATGTCAGCTTCATTATCGGCGCTGATTTTGCCGGTGACGCTGCTGCCAAAGTCCAGGCTGAGGGCGCCTGGCGGCGGCTCCACGGCGGGGTCTTCCGCCAGCTCCAGCCGCAGCGAGAAGCGGCCGCTGGTTTTGCCCTGCGCTTTTTCATAGCGGGTGGCGATGATGTGATAGCGCCCGGCAGCGGGGATGCGATAGTCGCTGATGCGCGCGTTCTGCTCGCCGCCGTCATCGTCATCTTCTTCCAGCGCGCGGTACTCGGCGTCCGCCAGCGTTATGAAGCTGTCGAGGTTGCCGCCCTCGTCGCGCGTCATCGAAATCGTAACCAAATCAGCCGCCGCCGCTTCAAAGCTGTAAAAGCGCTCGTACTGCTCATGGCTGATGCTGGACTGTTTGGTCTCGCCATAGTCAATCGGCAGCGGCGCCTGGCGCGTACTGCCGCTGCCGCTGCCCGGCGCTTCTTCGATGCTGAGCACGAAGCTGCCGGCGCTGTCGTCATAGCGGGTGGCGATGATGATATAGGTGCCGGCGCGGTCGATGACCAGGCTGTCGAGGCGGGCGTTGCGGGTATCAGCGCCAGCTTGGTCGTCATTCTCGGCGATGAGGAAGCGGTCGCTATCCACCACGCGCAAAAACGGATCAAGCGTGCCCGAAGACCGCAGCATCGTGATCGTTAGGATATCGCCCTGCTGCGCCTGGAAGGTGTAATAGACTTCGGCGGCGGCATCGCTGATGGTGCCGATGACCGAATCGCCATAGCGCAGGGCGCTGCCCCGCTCCGACAAGACGCCTTTGCGCGTCATGCGCAGTTCGTATGCCCCGGCGGTGCTGCCCAGGCGATAGCCGAAGCGCCCGACAACAACAAAATAGCGCCCGCTGGCTTCGATGGCGAGGTCTTGCGCCGCGCCGTTGCCGCTGGCGGAATCGTCACGCCGCAGCGCCAGCCGGCCGCTTTCGTCAAAGACAGCGAGAATGGGGTCGAGGCTGCCGCCGGTCACGCGCAGGTCAAAGCCGATGACTTCGCCGCGCAAGCCCTCGACAGCGAAGACTTCAAAAGGCGTATCATCGTCCAGCGCGCCCGATATCAAGCCTTCTTGGGCGACGCGCGTTTCTTCCGCCGCTTCGCCCGCCCGCACTTCCCGCGATTGCGCCTGAGCCGCGGGCGTCAGCAGGGCGGCGAGTAACAGCAGCGCGCACAGGCAGCTTCGTTTCATGCCTTCTAGTGTAGCCGCATTCGCGATTTTGAAGTATCGCATCAAACCATTTTAACCACATAGAACACAGAAGTAAGCGCAACAAAGGTATTGGAATTTGCAAGCGCGGAGATTCGACAAGGATTTTTACCACCGAGTACACCGAGATACACCGAGTGAAGCATGAGAAATCTCTTTAAATCTTTACTCGGTGTGCTCAATTTTCCTCTGTGTTCTCTGAGGTGAATACCTGTTGGATGCAATCGCCCCGCCCCGCAAGCGCGCCAGCGCCTGCTATACTACAGGGCAATTGTTGACGCTGGAGGGCTGGAGTGCTGCGCGTTATTCTGCTTGTCTCCCTGGCATGCGCCGCCCTGGCGCCGGCACGGGCGCAGCCGGCTGAGGACCTCAGGCATACGGTCGCCGCGGGCGAGACGCTCATCGGCATCGCCGCCAGCTACGGCGTCGGCTTGGACCAGGTGCTGGCGCTCAACGACCTTGACCCGGAAGCCTTCTTGCAGATTGGGCAGCAGCTGCTCATCGCCACTGCCGAGCAGCAAGCGCAAGCCGCCGCCGCGACACCGAGTGCCGCGCCCGCCACGCCGACAGCCATCAGCGCCCGCGGGGATGGCACTCTGTCCGCCGCGCCGATACTGCCCGCGGCCGCGCCGATGATGGACCCTGCCGATTTCAGCCTGGAGCTTTGTTTCGCTTTCTTTCACGATGCCAACCAGAACGCCCGCCGCGAGCCCAGCGAGAGCTTCCTCGCCGCGGGCGAAATCCGCATATATGCCGCTGATGGCGAGCAGTTGCGTTTCGCTTTCAACGGCGCTGCCCCGCCCGAATGCCGGCGCGATTTGGCGCGGGACATCAGGCGCATTGAAGCGCGCCCGCCCGCCGGCTATGGCTTGACCAGCCCCAGCAGCCTGGCGCTTGATGTGGGCGCGGGCGGCAGCCTGCGCATCGAATTTGGCGCTTTGCCTGGTGCCGCGCCCTTTGTGCCGCCGCCGCTGGCGCTGCCAAGCCCCGAGCCAGCGCCGCCTGAAAACCTGTTGAGCGGCTTCAGCGGCGTCTTCGCCTGGCTGTTGGCTTTTGCGGTGCTGGCGCTGGGCGCGGTCGCCGCTTGGCTCGCCCGCGGTCGCTGATGTCACCCGCCCGCGCCACTGTCTTCGGCATGATGTCGCTGCTGCTGGTCGGCATTGTATCGGCGATGGCGCAGGACAGCGGGCAGATTTGCCTGCGCGCGTTTCAAGATGGGGATGGCGCGCCCATCGCCCATGGCATCGCCGCCGCCGCCATAGACAAAAATGGCGTCACGCTCGCCACTGGCTTGCTGGACGATTCCCCTTTTGCCGCTGAGGGCATCTTCTGCTTGGGTCCCTTGCCGGCGGGGGGCTATCGGCTGCTGCTTTCCAGCAATGCGTTCAGCGCGCCAGCGGGCGAGCTGACGGCGCGCGTCCAGCCGGGGGCGCCGCCGCCATTGCTGGAAGCGGCTTTCCGCGCCCGCGCCCCTGCCGATAGCGGCGGCGAAGCCGCGCCTGCGCCCGCGGCATCCGCTGAGCTTTTGGCGCTGGCGGGAGTATCGGCGCTGCTGCTGCTGTTGAGCCTGCTGGGCGCGCTTGTAGGCTTTATTCTGCTGCGGCGCGGAAAACTGACTGTATTCGATAGGAAGCGAGGGCGAGCGTGAATAGGATTACATTGTCCGCCAGAGCGGGGGGACTTTTCTTTTCCGCCGAGGCGCTGCGGCGCGCCCGTGAAAATCGCAAAGACGCCACAATCGCCGCTGCCGCCGCCCGCCTGCATTCGGATTCTGAGGACCCGCTGGAAAGCGCCTATCTGGCGGCGCTGCGCTGCCAATTCTTCGCTGATGCCGCTGGCGGGCAATCCGCCCTATCAGCGCTGCGAGATTCTGAGCTTTTTGCCGCTTCCGGCAGCGATGCGCGCGCTATCAAGCGGGCGCTGGGCTGGTGCGCGACCGCGGCGCTGCTGCGTGAGCATCCGGCGGCGGGCGCGCATCAAGGCGCTATCAACAGCGCCCTCCGCGAGGCTGCCCAACGCTTCAAGGCAGCGCGGGAAAAAGACGATGTCCTGCGCCGTTTCTGGCTGGCGGCGTATGAGATGGCGGCGGGCATCTTGCTGGACGATGACGGGCTGCGTCAGGGTGCCGCCGCCGCCTATCGCCAGGCGGTTGAGCGGCAGATTCATCCCGAAGGCTATCTCAAAGGCATCGCTGACGAAGAAGCGCCGGGCGCGAGCTATGAGCGGCAGCTTTCGGGCACGGGCGCGCTCATCGCGCTGGCGGAGATGTCAGGGCGCGCCGGGCTGGACCTCTGGGCATATACCAGCCGCGGCGTCTCGCCCATCACCGCCGCCGCCTACACCTATTTCTATTATTTTTTCCCCGAAAAATGGCGCTGGGAGCCGCAGCTAAGCCGTGAGCGCGCCCTCGCCAGCATGCGCGCGGAAGGCGCGTTTATGGAAATCGTGAACCAGCGGCACCGCCTGCATGGCATCGAGCAGCTTTTTGACGAGCAGCGCCCCTTTTTCTGTCCCTGGTGCGGCGGTTTGACCAGCCTGACGCACAGCCTCAAACGGGGGCGGGAGCGCCGCCGCTGGCGCTTTTGGTAGCGCCGCCATCAGCCCGCGGTTTGCGCAGCAGGATGTAGAAGGAATCGCCCGCTTCTATCTCGGCATAGCGCTGGCAGGCGACAAGCTCCAGCCGGGGGTCGAGCAGCGGCCGCAATGTCTCTTGCCGATACAAAATTGTCCGCTGCCCCTGCATGACATAGTCGTCGTCGCCATGCCAGAAGCTGTGCAGGGCGATGCCGCCCACCAGCAAAATCTCCGCCTGCCGCGCGAAAGAGGCGCGCAGCTGCGCCCGCGTCAAAAGATGCAGCACCTTGTTGGAATAGATGCCGTCAAAGCGCTGGGCGGTTTTGATGCTCGCCGCGTCCAGGCGCAGCAGCGGGATGCCCGGCTGCCGCCGCCGAAATGCTTCGAGAAAGAGCGCCGATGCGTCCGAGCCCGTCGCCTGATAGCATTCGCGCAGCAGCAGCAGGTCGCTGCCCGGCCCCATGCCCAATTCCAGCACCTTGGCGCCGGCGGGCAGATATTGGCGCAGCGCCGCCACCAGCGCCCGCCCGTCATGGTCTTGCGCCTGGCGGATGTAGGCTTGTACATTGTCCCAGTTGTCGAAGTATCCCATGCCTGGCGCTCCAGGGCAATTGTATCAAATTATAATCACCACAAAGACACAAAGGGCACAAAGTATTTTCTTGAAATGGCTCTTTGCCTCAGTAAATGCAAATAAATTATGCGAAATTACACCTCAAGCCCCCATTCCCCAGCCCCTTCGCCATCTCTATGGCGAAGTATCCCCAAAACGAGGGAAGGGGCGCAAAATCACAGCAAATTAGGGGTTAAAAGTCCCTCCCTCATTTTGGGGGAGGGATTTAGGGTGGGGGAAAATGAGGGGCGTCTCGGCGAGACGCCCCTACATTTTCAATTACTTTGTTGGAATTACTGAGATTTTCTCATTTTTTCTCATTTTTTCTCGGTGTATCTCGGTGGTAAAAGCTCTGTGGAATCTCCGCAACCTTTTCCTTGACAAAATTTTTAAGCTGGTTTAAAAATATACTTAGATTTGCTAAAAAGCGTCCCGGAGGGAAAAGTATGTCCCGAATACAGCAGCTGACGCGCTGGCTGGCGCTGCTTTTGCTCGCGTTTGGCGGCAGCGCATCGGCGGCGGGGCTGGATGTCGTCGCCACCACCACCCAGGCGGCTGACCTGCTGCGCGTACTCAGCGCGGGGGCGGGCAGCCTGCGCATCACCGCTTTGATGGGCGCGGGCGTCGACCCCCATCTCTATCAGCCGACCGAAGCCGACATCGCCGCCATGAACGCGGCGGAAATGGTCGTCTACAGCGGCTTGCATCTGGAGGGGCAGTTCGAAACTGTCTTTGAAGCGCTTGCCGAGCAGGGCGTCACCATCTATGCCTTGAGCGCGCCGGTGAAAGCCGCCGGCTTTATCATCGGCGGCTACGACCTGTCTGACGCGCTCAAAGATGTGGATGACCCGCATTTCTGGTTTGACCCGCGCAACTGGCAGCTGACGGCGGCGGGCTTGGCGGCTGCCCTCGCCGACTTTGACCCGCCCAATGCCGAAATCTATCAAGCCAATGCCGCCGCCTACAGCCAACAGCTGGACCTGCTTTTCGACTGGGCGGACGCGGGCTTGCGCTCGATAGCCGAGCGGCAGCGCTATCTCGTCACCTCGCACGATGCTTTCCAATACTTCGGCGCGGCTTTCGGCTGGCGCATGCGGGCGATACAAGGCTTGAGCACCGAAGATGAAGCCGGCGTTGGCGATATCCAGGCGACTGTTGATTTTGCGCGCGCGCATGATATCCCGGCGCTCTTTGTCGAAAGCAGCATCCCGCCCGACACCGTACAAGCGGTGCTGGAAGCGCTGCGGGCGGAGGGCAAGCAGGCGCGCCTGGGCTTGCGCGAGCTCTATGGCGATGCCATGGACGCCCCCGAGAGTTTCGGCGGCACCTACATCGGCATGCTGGCGCAAAACGCCCTCACCATCATGCAGTCTTATGCCTGCATGGGCGCTGATGTTTTTATCCCCGCCTGGCCGCCCGCATTGCAGCCGCAGCCGCCAGAGGAGCTTTGGCATGCCGAATGCGATGCCTGAGGCGGGCGCGCTGGCGCTGGAAATCGATGACCTGACGGTCGCCTATAACGAAAATCCCGTCATTTGGGATATCGACCTGGCGGTGCCCGAAGGCCTGCTGATGGGCATTGTCGGACCTAACGGTGCCGGCAAAAGCACCTTGATAAAAGCAGCGCTCAACCTGATACCGCGCGCGGCCGGCACCGTCAGCTTCTATGGCAAACCCTACGAACGGGCGCGCCGGCTGGTCGGTTATGTGCCGCAGCGCGGCAGCGTCGATTGGGATTTCCCCACTTCGGTGCTCGATGTCGTGACCATGGGCTTGTATGGCAAGCTGGGCTGGTTCCGCCGCCCGGGCAGCCGTGAGCGGGCGCTGGCGCTGGCGGCGCTGGAACAGGTCGGCTTGGCGGAGTTTGCCGGGCGGCACATCAGCCAGCTTTCCGGCGGGCAGCAGCAGCGCGCCTTCCTGGCGCGGGCGCTGGTGCAAGATGCGCAAATTTATTTTATGGACGAGCCCTTCGCCGCGGTTGACGCCGTGACCGAAAGAGCCATCGTCAGCATCCTGCGCGGCTTAAACGCCCGCGGCAAAACCGTGCTGGTGGTGCATCATGACCTGCATACGGTCAGCGAATACTTTGACTGGGTTGCATTGCTGAATGTCGAGGTCATCGCGGCGGGTCCAACTGCCGAAGTCTTCACGCCGGCGGCGCTGCGCCGTACCTATGGCGGGCGCGTCTCCAGCGTCCAGGGGGCGCGCTGATGATGCCGCGGCGCAAGCGCAGGGCTGGCGATCGGCAAGTCGCCCTGGTCATGCTCGGCGTCACGCTGTTGGCGGCGCTTTTTTTCCTGCTTAGCGGCGCGCTTTTTGGCTTGCGCTTCAGCTATACCGTGCGGGTGGTGGCGCTGGGCGGCGCGCTATTAGGCTTGCTCAGCGGCGTCTTGGGATGTTTCGCCGTGCTGCGGCGGGAGAGCCTGCTGGGCGATGCGCTGTCGCATGCGGCGCTGCCCGGCGTGGCGATTGCCTTCTTGCTGTCAGGGCGGGAGCTGGCGCCGCTGCTCATCGGCGCTGGCATCGCCAGTTGGCTGGGCTTGCGCTTCGCCGCCGCCCTATTGGCGACCACACGCATCAAGGCGGATACCGCTTTGGGCATTGTGCTGGTGGCTTGGTTCGCCGCTGGCATCGCCCTGCTCGCCACCATCCAATCCCTGCCCGATGCCAGCCAGACAGGCTTGGATCAGTTCATCTTCGGGCAGGCGGCGGCAATTGTCGAAAGCGACCTGCGCCTCATCGTGCTTGTCGGCGGCGCGCTGCTGCTGGCGCTGGCGCTGCTATGGAAAGAATGTAAGTTGGTAACCTTTGACCCCGAATTCGCGGCTGCCAATGGCGTAAGCAGCGGGCTGGTGCAAACCGCGCTGTCCACGCTGATTGTGGTCGCGATTGTGCTGGGATTGCAGCTGGCGGGCGTGATTTTGATGGTCGGCATGGTTATCGCGCCGGCGATTGCCGCCCGCCAATGGACGCGGGAACTCTACCAGATGGTGCTGCTGGCGGCGGTATTTGGCGCTTTCGCTGGCGGCGTCGGCGCGGTCATCAGCGCGCTGGACAGCGATATCCCGACCGGGCCGGTGATCATTGTCGTCGCTTTTTTGCTGGTGATGGCGTCGATTGGCTTGGCGCCGGGCAGGGGCTTGCTCTGGAGCCGCCTGCGCCGCCGCGCCAACCGCCGCCGCTTCGCCGCCCTCTACACATTGCGGGCGCTGTATCGCTATGCCCAGGCGCATGGCGGCGCGTCCGCGCCCGTGCCCGAGGCTTTCCTGCGCGGCATCGGCGCGGGCAGCGCCAGCTTGGGCTTACGCCAGCTGCAAGCGGCGGGACGGGCGGTATCATCCAGCGCCGGCTGGCGCTTGACCGCCGCCGGCATCGAGCAGGCGCGGCGTGACCAGCGCAATCAACAGCTCTGGGATGCCTATCGCCTGCACGCGCATGAGCTGGACGCGCCGCCGCTGGCGGAAGACCGCGCGCGCCCTATCAGCGAGCTGCTGCCGGCGGCGGCATTGGCGCGGCTGGAGCGGGCGGCGGACGCATGCTAGCTATCGAGCGCGCCCTCATCGATTTGCTGCTGCTGCTCTTTTCGCGGGAAGAGCTCAACGCTTTTCTGCGCTCGCCGCAAAACGCCGCCACGATTATCGGCGGCTTCATCGCCGTCAGCGGCGCGCTGCTGGGTACTTTTCTGCTGCTGCGCGGCTTATCGCTGACCAGCGACGCCATCAGCCACACGGTGCTGCTGGGAATCGTTGTCGCATTCCTGCTGATGACAACTGTATTTGGCTTGCCCGGCGATATCGCGTCCCCCTGGCTGATACTGGGCGCGGCGCTGGCGGGGGTGGCGACTGTGCTGCTGACGGAGCTGCTCGCGCGCTCGGGATTGCTTAAGCAGGATGCGGCGCTGGGGCTGATTTTTCCGCTGCTTTTTGCCATCGCCGTCATCTTGGTGGCGCGCTTTGTTGATGACGCGCATTTGGATGAAGACGCCGTTTTAGTGGGCGAGATTGGGCTGGCATGGGCGAATGCCAACAGCCACTGCCTCGAAAATTGCGTGTCGGTCACGGTGACGCCGGCGCACCCGGCCGCGGCGATGACGCGCCAATGCGTCAATTGCCGGGCGCTGGGCATCAGCCCGCGGGACGAACGCGCCGAATTTGCCGAAGTGTGCGGCAACTGCGGCGCATATCCGCCCGCCAAAGCCTATCGCGCCGGCTTGCTGGAGCAAGAGCCGCTGCTGGTATTTTTCCCCAAGTCCATCACCGTTACCTTGCTGATGACTCTGCTGACGCTGGCATTTGTGCTGCTATTCTATAAGGAGCTAAAAATCAGCGCTTTTGACGCCGCCCTGGCGCAGTCCCTGGGTTTGAAGCCCGGCGCCCTGCATTATGCGCTGATGACCGTAGTGAGCCTGGTGGCGGTGGGCGCGTTTGACGCTGTTGGCTCCATCCTGGTCATCGCCTTCTTCATCATCCCGCCCGCCGCCGCTTATCTCTTGACCGACCGCCTGAGCGTCATGCTCCTGCTCAGCCCGCTTATCGGCGCGGCGGGCGCCGCCTTCGGCTATGACCTCGCCCGCGGGCAGCTCTTTGGCATCCTGCCGATTGGCGCTGGCATCGGCGCGCTCAACCGCCTTTTGGGGCTGACGCTGGCGGAGCAGTGGAATTCGTCGGTTAGCGCCTCGATGGTGCTGATGATGTTCCTCTTCTTCAGCCTCGCCTGGATCTGCTCGCCGCGCTATGGCTTGGTGGCAGGCTTGATGCGGCGGGCAGCGCGCCGCCGCCGCTTCGAGGCGCAGGTGCTGATGGCGCATATCCTCAACCATCAACACAGCGCGCGCCACGAAAGCGAATTGAACATCGCCAGCCTGCACGAGCATTTTCGCTGGACGCCGCGGCGGCTGGGGCGGGTGCTCTCCCGCTTGCGCGCCCGCGGCTATGTGCGTATCGAAGCGGGCGCTGCCGTGCTGAGTCAGCGCGGTGAGATGCAGGCGCGCGCTTTCCGCAGCACCTTGCGCTAGGAGGTGATGGTAGTTCGCGGGATTTTCCAAATCCATACAGAATTGCGGGGGCGTTTCAGCGAAACGCCCCTGCATTATCTCCTTTTTCTGCGGATATGCAGAAAAATCTCTGTGCCCTCTGTGTCTCTGTGGTGAATACTATTTTGATGCAATTGTCCTGGCATCAACCCCGTCCTGCTACTTTCACAACCCCTCTGACCCAAGCCGCGTACAGTTGCGGCGCCCCAACAGTTGCTAGACTCCCCTTGCTTACCGGTTGTGATTTTGTGGCTGTCCCGAACAACGGGCGAGTAGCTCTGTGGTTAAAACCCTGTATCGAGATTGCTGAGAGAATCATATCCACGCATTTAGACACTCCCAAGCGGCAGCGCGGGCTTGAAAATCGAGGGCGCCTGCGCTATACTTCCTTGCGTGAGCAAAACACAGGCAGTTACACGCAACAATTCTTCGCTTCACCCTGGCACTAGCCCCACGCTAATTCCCCGACAAGGCATCGCGAGCTGCGCCGCCGCGCCCCTTGCGCTTAAGCAGACGGTGCCAGCGCCGTGTATAGCCTGCAACCAGGCGCGCGCTGTTGCGTAAGGAAATATAAACTAGAACGCGGAGACGGTTTATGTATTCAAGAGGCGACCAAATTATCCATCCCCGATATGGCGCTGGCACCATCGTCGGCAAAAAGAAGCTGACCTTCCAAGGCAAAACGCGCGCCTATCACATCGTGGAGCTGGTGGGCGACCGCGGCGAAGTATCGATACCGGTAGAGATGGCTACCGATATGAACATCCGCCCCGCCATCAACGATTTGACGATACTCAAAGAAGAATTTGCCAAGCCGCCATCAGAAATGTCTGACGATTACCGCTCGCGTCAAGCCAAAATTCAAAAGCAAATCCAAACGCGGGAGCCCGAGGCGATGGCAAAAGCCCTGCGCGATCTCTATTGGCGTGAATATACCGACAAGCTCACCTCGGTAGAAATGAAGATGAAGAGCAACTTGATTAAGATGCTCAGCCACGAAATCGCCGTCGTCTACCCGGATACCAGCGTCGAAGAAGCCACCAGCCAGCTGACGCAGATGCTCACCAGCATGGTGCAGCGCAATGCCGCTTTACAAGACGCCCTGGCAGGAGAAGAAGGCGCTTCCGTCTGATGGCGGCGGGCGGCATCAGACGGCGTCCCGCCCCTCACGGCTGAGGCTGAAGCCGCCGACGCCGCCGCGAAAAGTGATATTCAGCCGCCTTGCCGCCGCATCATAGCCCGCGCTCTGCCAAAGCCCGCCGCCGGCCTTGCCCGCGTCAAGCCGTGTGAAATCCGCCGGCACGGTGATGTTGCCCATGCCTGTCGTCGCCTCAAGGCGCAGGGCAGCGCCCGCCGCGGCAACCACAGCGCATTCGCCGACACCGCCATGAAGCTCCAGCTTGCCGCCCAAGCCCTGCGGGATGACGATGACGATTTTGCCCACGCCCGCCTTGATGCTCGCCGCCAGCGGCTCGTCCGGCGCTGGCAGGCGGATAGCCGCCTCGCCGACGCCCGCTTGCAGGCTCAACTCGGGCAGCTGCAGCCCGCTTACATCGAGATCAGCGCGCCCGGCACCGCCTTGCAGCCGCAGCCGCAGCGGCACTTTCCGCGAGAGCTTAATCCGCCAGCGCAGGTCCTGCTGCCAGCGGGCGATGTGCCGCAGACTGCTTCCCCGGGGGCGCAGGCGGATGACCCGCTGCGCCGTCCCGCTTACCGCATAATCGATATCGCCGACATAGTCCAGCTCCGCCTGGAAGAGGTCTTCGGAGTCGGCTGGCAGCGCTTGGATGCTGGCGCGCCCGACCGAAAAATCGATAGCCGCTGTCGCTTCGCGGGCACCAGCCAGCGCCTCGCGCAGGCTGAGGCGCTTCGTTTCCGGCGGCTCGCCTATAGTTTCGGTCACGAAGTCTTCCACGCGCGCGCGCAGCTCCCCAAAATCCAGCGACCACTCGGTCTTGCGCCGTTCTGTTCCCATGCGGTCTCGCTCCTCAGGATATAGCTCTTGGCTAAGTATAGTGTATCCGGTTTGCCGGGCATTTTTGATTATGCAAAAAGAAAGAAATGTAGGGTTGTCCCCAGCTCGCCCCTGGCGTTTGCATGAATGCGGGCGATACCACTCCCGCGAATACCGTTCTTCGTCGCATAACTTAGTTGCACTTACTTCTGTGAGTCGCCCACGAAAAATGCCTGGATATTTCGGGCGTTTCAGCGAAACGCCCCTACATCATCTCCCTTTTCTGCAAATTTGCAGAAAAATCTCTGTGCCCTCTGTGTCTCTGTGGTGAATACTGTTTTGAGGCGATTGCCCCGGGCTTGTGCGCTACTCCTGTTTCCGACTATACTGTGGCAGGCAAGGCAGAAGAGGGAAGTGCGCCCATGCAAAACAATCCCGCCGTCAAATGGGTACTGCGGCATCCGCGCGTCAGCGCCTGGGTGGTATTGGCTGGCGGCATGGTGGCGCTGCTGGTCAACGAGGCGCGCAATGTCGGCTTGCTGCCCTCGCAATGGACCGCGCTTATACTCGCCACCGTGCTGGTGGCTGGCGCTTGCATCTGGATTATCAGCTGGGAAGACAAAGACGCCCCGCCAGAAGACGGTGCCACCGATACCGATGCCGACACCAGCAGCGCCGCTTGAGCCGAGGCAGCCCGCCAGCCCGCCCTTCCTAGCGATTCCGCACCCGCGTTATAAACGCAGCTTCATCCAGGCGGCGCATGAGCTTATCGCCGAAGGTAACTGGAGGCAATGGGACCCGCTGCTGCTGCACACACGCTTTGATGAATACTTGGCGACCCTGCGCGCCGCCGAGACCGAGCCGCTGGCGGGCATGGTGCCGGCATCGCGCTTCTGGCTGATTGTCGACGGCGGCCGCTTCGCTGGCGAGCTCGACCTGCGGCATCGCCTCAACGACTCCTTGCGGCGCTTTGGCGGGCATATCGGCTACACAATCCGCCCCTCCGCACGGCGTCGGGGCTATGGCAAGCTGCTTTGCCGCCTGGGCATTAAAGAGGCGCGCCGGCGCGGCATCCGCGATATTTTACTCACTTGCGATGCGGACAATATCGCCTCGCGCAAAATCATTGAGGCGAATGGCGGGGTTCTGCACGACAGCATCGACAACGGGCGCGGCGCGCTCACGCGGCGGTATTGGATTCAGCGCGGCAGTTGACAAGCGCCATCGGCGCAGCCAAGCAGGCGGTTGAGGCGGTAGCGCCGCCGCGCGATGAAGCGGTAGGCGCGCCGCCCCAGCGCATCCGCCCCCGGCAGCTGCAGCAGCAGCCATAGCGGGAAGCCCAGCGGCACTTCCTTCAGCAAGCGGCGCAAGCCCAAGAATCCCGCATAGACGCGGCGCTCGGCGTCAAGCACATGCAGCGCGCCCAGCAGGCGCTCCTGCCCGATTTCGGCGCAGACGCCCGCCCAGCCGCCGCTGTTGTGCAAGTCGACGAAGACGATGCGCCGCCGCCAATCCAGCACCCGCAGCGCCCGGCAAGTGGAGCGGCAGAGCGCGCAGTTGCCATCGTAAAGCGCCGTTAGCATTTTCCGCCTCGCATATCATGTGTGGCAATTGTAGCGGAAATGGGAAATGTGTCCCAGCGCAGGGCAATTGCATCAAACATGTATTCACCACAGAGACACAGAGGGCACAGAGATTTTTCTGCAAATTTGCAGAAAAAGGAGATAATGCAGGGGCGTTTCGCCGAAACGCCCTCAATATCCAGGCAAATTGCGTGGGCAACTCGCCGAGTCGCCCCTACAAATCGCTAGAATTATGTTGCAATCGACGCTAAATGGATTTGGTGCGATTGCCCCGCGTCCCAGCGGCGTGTGACTAACCTGCAAGCGCTTCTGCGGGTACAATGGGGCTGGAGTCCCGCAATCGCCCTGAGCAAGCCATGCTGCCCACCCGCCTTGAGCTGCGCAATTTCCTCGCCTATCGCGCGCCTGCCCCGATAGTTTTTGCCGGCATTGATTTGGCTTGCCTCACTGGCGGCAACGGCGTCGGCAAGTCCTCCCTCTTTGACGCGATGACCTGGGCGCTGTGGGGAAAAGCGCGCGCCAAACGCGATGACGACCTCATCCACCTCGGCGCGGAGCAGATGATGGTCAGCCTCGAATTTGAGCAGGATGGCAGGCGCTATCGCGTCCAGCGGCGGCGCGCGCGCGCGGGGCGGGGGCGGCGGGGCGCGCTGGAATTTATGCTGTGGGGCGCGCATGATCAGCAGCCGCGGCGCATCACCGCCGATGGTATGCGCAAAACACAGGAGAAAATCAACGCCGTGCTGCGCCTGGATTATGAAACTTTCCTGCATTCCGCCTATGTGCAGCAGGGCAGGGCGGATGCCTTCGCGCTGGCGACCGCCGCCGAGCGCAAGCGCCTGCTGGCGGAAATCCTCAATTTGCGGCAGTGGGCGGGCTATGAAGCGGCGGTGAAAGAGCGCCGCAGCCGCCTCGCGGGGCAGATTGACATGCTCGAACGCGATATCAGCCGCTTCCAGCAAGAAATCGCCGGCGAGCCGCAGCTGCGCGCCGACCTGGAAGCCGCCAGCGCCACCCTGCGCCGCAGCGAAGACAGCCTGCAGCAGGCGAACGAGCGCTACCAGGAGGTGGCGCATGCCGCGGCAGCGCTGCTGCGGGAGCGGGAAACTCTTGACGCGACCGCCGCGCGCATCAAATCCCGCCAAGAGGATGCGGCGGCGGCGCAAGCCGAAATCACGCGCCAGGACAGCAAAATCGCCGAGTATCAGCGGGCTATCGCTGGCGGCGCGGATATTGAAAGCGGCTATCAACAGCTGCAGCAAGCCCGCCACAGCCAAAGCGCGCTGGCGGCGCAATGGTCGCGCATACAGGAACTTGATCAGCGCCAGAACGCCTTGGAGCGAGACCTGGCGGCAAAGCGCTCGGACCTGGCGCGGGAAGCCGATGTGCTGCGCGAGCGCGTCACGGCATTGGCGGCGCGGCAGGCGGCGGCGGAAGCCGACGATATCGCCGAGTTGCGGCGGCAGCTGGCGCGGCTGGAGGCGCTGCATTCCCAGCGGGAGGCGCTCAACACGGCGCTGGAAGCGGAAGCGCGGCAGCAGACAGAAGCGCGCGCCCGCCTCAAAAACTTGACGGCTGCTGGCAAAGCGATTAACGACCGGCTGCAGCGGCTGGCGCAGGCGGATGGCGCCAACTGCCCCCTCTGCGGCGCGGCGCTGACGGCGGAACATCGCGATGCCACGCTCGCCCAGCTGCATGCCGAGCGCGAGCAGCTGCGGGCGGACTATCGGCGCTGCCAAAGGCAAAGCCGCGAGCGCGAAAGCGCGCGGCAAGAGCAAGAGCAAGAGCGCGAGGCGCTGGTGCAGCCGCTCAAAGACCTGCCGGCGCTGCAGCAGCGGCTGGGCGCGGCGGAACAGGCGGCGCGCCAGGCAGAAGAAGCCGCAGCCGAGCGCCAGCGGGCGGCGGCGGCGCTGGCGGCGGTTGAAAAGCGGCTGACGGAAGACGATTTCGGCGGCGAAAGCCGGCGGCAGCTGCGGCGCATCCAGGAGCAGCGGGCGCGCATCGGCTATGACGCGGCGTCGCATGCCGATATCAGCTCCCAACTGGAATCGTATGCCGCCTTCGAGCGCCAATACAGCCAGCTCGAGTTCGCCCGCAGGACCCTGCCAGAAGCCCAGCGCATCCGCCAGCAGACGGCGGCGCGCCTGACGAATGCGGAATCCGCGCTGACGCGGGAGCAGGCGGCTCATCAGCGCGCGGCGGAAGCCATCAACGCGCTGGAAAAGGCGGTAACGCAGGAACGGGAACGCCGCGCCCAAGTCGAAACCTTACGGGCGGAAGCGCGCCGCCACAACGAAGCCAAAACTATCCTGGAGCAGGAGTTGCGCGCCATCGACGCCGGGCGTCAAAATGTGGAAAGGCTGTCGGCGCGCTTAGACGCCAGCCGCCATCAGCACAGCCTCTTGCAAGAGCTGGGCACTGCCTTCGGCAAAAACGGCTTGCCCGCCATGCTCATCGAAAGCGCCATCCCCGAGCTGGAGGCGGAAGCGAACGCCCTGCTCGCCCGTATGAGCGAAAACCGCATGGCGCTGCGCTTTTCTACGCAGCGGGAGCGGGCAAGCGGCGGCGCGATTGAAACGCTTGATATCGAAATCGCCGATGAGCTGGGCACG
Organism: Anaerolineae bacterium; assembly: GCA_022825675.1. GTDB lineage: Bacteria > Chloroflexota > Anaerolineae > Aggregatilineales > Phototrophicaceae > UBA6055. Next base: position 120,608 of record JAJDWK010000048.1, read on the forward strand.
CGCCCCTACGAGCTGTATAGCGGCGGCGAGGCGTTTCGCATCAATTTTGCGGTGCGCATCGCGCTTTCCAAGCTGCTGGCGCGCCGCGCTGGCGCCCAATTGCGCGCGCTCTTCATCGACGAAGGCTTTGGCACGCAGGACGCGGACGGGCAAGCCAAGCTCATCGACGCCATCAGCAAAATCGCCGCTGATTTCGAGCTGGTGCTGGTCATCACCCATATCGACAGCCTGCGTGATGCCTTCCCGGTGCATCTTCTGGTGGAAAAAACGCCCGAAGGCAGTATAGTCAGGGCGGAATAACAAGCGAATAAAGGAGACAATCTATGCTAGAAGTTGCTCCCGAATATCAATTGAGCCGCGATGATGTCGATTTCTTCGTCACGCAGGGCTATCTCGGTCCCTTCGCCGCCATGAGCGCGGCGGAAATGGCGCAGATTCGCCGCGGAATTGACGAGACCGTGCTGACAGCGGACGGACCCAACCCGCGTTCCCGCGCCCAGTCGCGGCACATGGATCAGCCGCTGGTGTATGACCTCGCCACCCATCCCGCCATCATCGAGCGCATCGCCTGCCTGTTGGGACCTGACCTCATCGTCTGGGCGACCAATTTCTGGCTCAAAGCGCCAGGCGGCGCCGAAATCCCCTGGCATCAGGATATCAACTTCTGGCCGCTGGAGCCGCCGCTCAACACTTCCGCCTGGATAGCGATTGATGCGGCGACTGTGGAAAATTCCTGCGTGCAGATAATCCCGGGCTCGCACCGCGAGTCGCTGCCGCACAGCAAAGCGGAAGCGGGCATGGCATTCGGCAAAATGGCGCAGCCCGGTTCCTTCGATGCCGCCGGCGCTATCGATATGGAATTGCAGCCGGGCGAGTTCTTCATCTTCAGCGAGCGCACCTTGCACCGCTCCAGCACGAACACTTCCAACAAGCGCCGCCTGGGTTTTTCCCTGCGTGTTACGCTGCCGCAGGTGCATGTCTTTCAAGACCGCTCGCCGCTGCACGCGGGGCATACCGCTATTTTGGCGCGCGGGCGCGATGTCATGGGCTTTAACCGCTATGCCGGGCGCCCGGCGGGTTAACCCAGCTTGCGCCGCCGCTCTGCCAGCGCGGTTTTGGAACGGCGGCGCAATTTGGCGCGGAAATGCGCCGCTTCGATCGCGCTGTATTTGCTGCGGATGATGCTGACAATTTCTTCGGTGCAGCGCGTGCAATAGTCGGCGCTGGCGTCGGGGAAAGCGGCCGCGGGCAATTCCAGCTCACAGCGGGCGCAGGGTTTCAGCTCGCTCACGGCGGGTCCTTCGCATTCGGACAAGGGCTGAGTATAGGCGAGAGCCGCGCCAAAAGACAGTGCCACTTGGCATACCGCAGGAAATCCCGTGTTTCCCCCTAAATCCCTCCACCAAAATGACTGACGGGGGGACATGTTTGAAATCACGCATTTCTGTACACCTACCTCACCCCCTGGCCCCTCTCCGAATCATCGGAGAGGGGGAATCGCTAAAAATAAGTTTGCATTAGCGTTCATTCTCATACATATCACCAACAAATACACAGATTCAGCGACGAGTCACCCTTCTCCGTTGATACGGGGAAGGGTCGGGGATGGGGTAGAAAAAGGTGTCCCTCCTCAGCCCAAAATGAGGGAGGGACTTTTAACCCCATTTTTGCAGTGATTTCACCTGCTCATGCAATCGGCATAGCGAATCCGCCAGATATATTCGACAAATCCGCGCCTGTATGCCACAATAGGCGGCAGGTGCGAAATACGCTTATTCACCTGCCAGCGCGCTCGCCTTCATCGCGGAAATACTCTTTCTTTCTATAAGTCAAATCGCTTGATTTCGGACAGCGCAGTTGACTGTGTTGGGGGAGAGTGCTGTGAAACTTTGTGTGATTAAAGGTGACGGCATCGGCCACGAAGTTGTGCCCGCCGCCATCCGCGTTTTGCGCCAGGTTCTGCCCGAGTTGGAAGTGCATTACGCGCCTGCTGGCTGGGAGCAGTTTGAAAAAAGCGGCAGCGCCCTGCCAGCGGCAACGGTGGAGCGGGCGCGCGAGGCGAAGGCGGTGCTCTTCGGCGCTTGCAGCTCGCCCTCGTACCCGGTCGCCGGCTATTCTTCGCCCATCGTCAAGCTGCGCCGCCTGCTGGAAACATACGCCAATTTGAGACCCACGCGCTATCTCCCTGTGCCCACCGCCCGCGCAGGCGTTGATTTGGTGGTTGTGCGCGAAAATACTGAAGGGCTGTACATCGGTGACGAGCGCACGGCGGACGCGGGCGACACCGGCACCGCCACCAAGCGCATCACCCGCTATGCCAGCGAGCGCATCGCGCAGACCGCTTTCCGCCTCGCCATCAGCGAAGACCGCCGCCGCGTTACCATCGTGCACAAGGGCAATGTGATGCCGCAGACCGATGGACTTTTCCGCCGCGTCGCCTACGAAGTCTCGCGCGCTTACCCCGATATTGAAACCGATGAGCTGCTGGTGGATACCGCCGCCTATTGGATGGTGAAAGACCCGACGCGCTTTGATGTCGTGCTGACGCCCAATCTCTATGGCGATATCCTCTCGGATATGGCGGCGGCTTGGGGCGGCGGCTTGGGCTTGGCGCCGGCGCTTAACCTGGGCGAAGAAGTCGCCATCGCCGAGCCAGTGCATGGTTCCGCCCCTGATATCGCCGGGCAAGGCATCGCCAACCCCACCGCCGTCGTCTTGAGCGCGAGCATGCTGCTGCGCCACCATTGGAATCAGCCCGCCAGCGCCGACCGCATCGACGCCGCCGTGCATGCCGCCTTGAGCGAAGGCGACTATACCGCCGATATCCTCGGCACCAATGGCATGAGCACCGAGGAGTTCACCGATATCATCTGCCGCCACCTTGGTTGATGCGCCGCGTCAGCCCTTACGCGGGAAGAACGGGTCACATTCGGCATAGGGCAGTATCAACTCCTGCCCGACATCCAGTCGGTCTTCCGACAGCAAATTGTTGGCGACGGATATTTCGTCGACGGACAAGCCGCTGTTGCGAGAGATTGCGTATAAAGTCTCGTTCTGCGCCACATTGTGCAGGCAGATAGCGGGCATAATCGTGCCATCCGAGGTAGTGGCAAATGGGGTGCCCGTGACGGTCGGCGTGGCGGTTGGACCAGCTGGCGGCGTCATGGTGAGGTATATCACCGTGGCGGTGAGGTTCCACCCCGGCGTGAGCGTCGCATTGGGGTCGGGGGTGCGCGGATACCCCGGTGGCGGCGCCTCCCGCGTCAACCCCGCGGGCGGGACTTGCGGCGGGTCTCCCACAGGCGGGTCATCATCGCCGGGTGGGTCATCATCGCCGGGCGGGTCATCATCGCCGGGCGGGTCGCCGATGGTCGGTGGGTCTCCTGGCGGCGGGTAGTCGTTGTCTTCAGGCTCGCCAGGCGGGTCCTCGGGGTCATCAGGCGGGTCATCGTTTGGATCGTCTGTCGGCGTCGGGTTGTCGTTGGGGTCATCGTTTGGATCCTTCGTCGGTGTTGGATTCGGGTCTTTGGGCGGGTTGTCATTTGGATCATCAGTCGGCGTCGGGTCATCGTTTGTATTGCCAGGCGGGTCGTCGGTATGGCAATCTTGCGCCGCGAAACCGCCATATTCGATGGTGATGTCGCTGCTTATGCTGGGCAGATTGCCCAGCTGCAATTTGACATCCCGCGTCAGTATCAAAGTATCAGCGCCAGCGCCGGCGGCGCAGCCATATTGCGCTTGGTCCGTGTTCGCGGCGATAATCGCATCCGCCAGTTGACAGCCGACGCCATCCACATAGATTTCGGCGGCGTGGGCGATGCCCGCGCCGAAGAGCAGCAGGCTCAGCGCCAGCCAGCGCGCGCCCGGCACCAGCGCGAATAGGCGCTCGGCGCTTGAGATTTCCCGCAAAATTGAAATTGGGCGCATGGTCAATGTCCTGTCGCTATGTAAGTCTGTAAGCACAAGTATAGAGCAGTCGCGCGTTCCCGCTTGGCATATAGGCTGGCATCCAGTCCCTTGGACGCTGTAATTGAATATTGAATAAACAATAAATGCAATAAGCGGCCTCTTTCCTGCTCGCGTATACGCTCGTTGCCCCTGCTGGCCTGATTTCGCGGCGATGCCCAGGCTGCGGTAAACTAGCGGTGTTGAGGCGAGCCATACGGAACAAGGAAGAGGTCCCAGGATGACAAGTTTCACCCGCCAGGAAGCGCTGGACTATCACCGCCAGGGGCGCCCGGGCAAGATCCAAATCGCGCCTACCAAGCCGCTGGACAGCCAGTTGCACCTCTCGCTCGCTTATTCGCCGGGCGTCGCCGAAGCGGTGCTGGAAATCGACAAAGACCCGCTCGCCGCCTTTGAGATGACGGCGCGCGCCAACCTGGTCGCCGTCATTTCCAACGGCAGCGCCATCCTCGGCTTGGGCGACCGCGGCCCGCTGGCTTCCAAGCCAGTCATGGAAGGCAAGGGCGTGCTCTTCAAAAAATTCGCTGATGTCGATGTCTTTGATATCGAAATCACCTCGCAGAGCGCCGAAGAAATCATCGAAGTCTGCAAGGCGCTGGCGCCCACTTTTGGCGGCATCAATTTAGAAGACATCAAAGCGCCGGAATGCTTTGAAATCGAAGAGCGCCTCAAAGAAGAGCTGGATATCCCCGTCTTTCATGACGACCAGCATGGCACCGCCATCATCTCGGGCGCGGCGCTTCTGAACGCGCTGGAAGTTACTGGCAAGCGCATTGAAGACATCAAAGTTGTCATCAATGGCGCGGGCGCGAGCGCTATCGCCACCGGCAAATTCTTCAAATCCCTGGGCGTGGCGCGGGACAATATCCTGATGCTGGATTCGCGCGGTGTCATCCATCACCAGCGCGAAGAGGGCATGAACATTCACAAGACCGAGTTCGCCATCCCCACCAATGCCCGCACTTTGCACGATGCCCTGCAAGGCGCGGACGCGCTCATCGGCTTGTCCATCGCTGGCGCGGTAACGCAGGCGATGATACAGGGCATGGCGCCCAACCCGCTGCTCTTTGTGCTGGCGAACCCGACGCCGGAAATCATGCCCGAGCTGGCGCTGGAAGCGCGCCCGGACGCCATCATCGGCACCGGGCGCAGCGATTATGTCAACCAGGTCAACAATGTGCTGGGCTTCCCTTTCATCTTCCGCGGCGCGCTGGATGTCTACGCGACCAGCATCAACGAAGAGATGAAGCTGGCGGCGGCGCGGGCGCTGGCGGCTTTGGCGCATGAAGATGTGCCCGACAGCGTGCTGCTGGCGTATGGGCAGGAGTCGATCAAATTTGGTAAAGACTATCTGATTCCCAAACCGCTGGACCCGCGGGCGCTGCTTTGGGTGGCGCCAGCGGTGGCGCAGGCGGCGATGCAATCGGGCGTGGCGCGCCGCCACATCGACCTTGAAGACTATCGGCAAGAGCTCATCAGCCGCCAGGGCATCGGGCGGCAGGTGCGGCAGAATATCATCAACCGGGCGCGCGCGGGCAAATTGCAGCGCATCGTTTTCCCCGAAGGCGAAGAGCCAAAGATCATCCGCGCTGCCATGCGGGTGCGTGATGAGGGCATCGGCGAGCCCATCCTGCTGGGGCGCCCCGAGCGCATCCGCCGCACTATCGACAGCCTCGGCTTGAATTATCAAGCCCATTGCTTCGACCATTATCAAGCCGATAATCAATACGAATATCGGGATTTGCTCTACAAGCTGCGCCATCGCAAAGGCGTTACCCTGCCCAAAGCGCGCTCGCTGGTGCGCCAGCGCAATGTTTATGCCTCGCTGATGGTCAAAAATGGCGATGCCGATGCCATGGTCAGCGGCTTGACCTATGAATATCCCGAGGTCATCCGCCCGGCGCTGCAAGTCTTTGGCACGCGCCCAGGGGCGACCCGCGCCGCCGGCGTCTATCTGATGATAATTGACGGGCGCAGCTACCTCTTCAGCGATGCCACCGTCAATATCGACCCCGATGCCGATACCCTGTCCGAAATCGCCATCCTAGCCAACGATTTCGCGCATACGCTGGGGCTGAGGCCGCGGGTGGCGATGCTGTCTTTCTCCAATTTCGGCGCGACGCCGCACCCTCACAGCGATAAAGTGGCAAAAGCCACGGGCATGGTGCGGCAGAAACGCCCCGACATCACGGTGGATGGCGAGATGCAAGCGGATACCGCGGTCGTGGCTGATATCGTCGAGCAGCGTTACCCGTTCAGCAGCGTGCGTGATGCCAATGTACTGGTCTTCCCCAATTTGGACGCGGCGAACATCTCCTACAAGCTGCTCTCGCGCTTGACCAATGCCGAGGCGATTGGACCGATCCTGCTGGGCATGGGCGCGCCGGTGCATGTTTTGCAAGCGGGCGATGATGTCGAGGATATCGTGGCGATCGCGGCGGTGGCGGCGATGGACGCGCACGGGCGGGAGGGCTAGGCTGGCCTCTCTTTGCGATTATCGGTTGCGCGGTTGCTTGTCTGATGCCAGGTAATCTGGCTTTACGCGGCGATAATTCCAAGCATGTGGATAAGCAACCCGGCGATGATGGTGAAGCCAATGCCTGTTATCCACTGCAACAGTTGCACCTTGGCAGCCAATGCCGCGATATCGGCTTTCGTCGCCACATGTTCATAAGCGCCTTCAAGACGGGCGACCGATTGCTCAACCGCTGGTAACCGATTGTGTAAACTCTCTGTGGCCATGAGTCCTCCTGTGTCGCCCAGAGTATAACACGAAATCATAGCGAACAATCCATGCGTTTTCTGGCCGGCGGCGATCTTGCCTACACTGCCGTCGCCGCCTTGGACGCCCAAGCTCGCAAAGGTAGGGCGGCTTAACCTCAGTAAGTGCAAGTAAGTAATGCGACAATCCAGTGCTTACTGAGCAGTCTGTACACAGCCCTTACCACCGAGAACACAGAGGGAAATTGAGGACACCGAGTAAAGATTTTAAGAGATTTTCTCGTGCTTTTCTCTGTGTATCTCGGTGTACTCGGTGGTAAAAATCCTTGTCGAAT
>JAJDWK010000039.1 GCA_022825675.1 Anaerolineae bacterium
CCACCGTCTGATGGTTCACCGACAACTGACGGGCGATACGCCGCATATTCATGCCATCGGCATGTAAACGGATTGCCTGCCGCCGCATCTCTTCTGGATAGCCGCGTTCTTTGGGCTCAGGCGTATAGCGCCTTTGGCAGAGCTTGCATTGGAAACGTTGGCTGCCCACTTTAGTGTGACCAGCTTTGATCTGATTTTCTGCACTGTGGCAGTGAGGACATTTTGGATTCATCCCTATGCTATACAACAATATCCGAAAAGACACTGAATTAGACACTCCCCTGAGCCGGGAAAAATTGACAAATGCCCAAATCTACTGTATGATTGGGACAATTGTATGCTTAAAGATGGGGGGGGGTAATAAATGTGTTTGCTGTTTGCGCCATGCGCGCGCAGTGTCTATACTATGGAAAGGAGTCGCTGATTGAATCTTCAAGTGCGCGATTTCTTTGGCAGCTAAATCAAGAATCGAGGTGAATCATGCAGCGCAGATATAAACTTGTTGTACTTCTTGCTGTCGCCCTCCTGCTGGTGGGCGCGGTCGCCACTGCCCAGGACGATGGCTTGAAGCTGACGGGCTGGCCCTACGAAGTGGATGTCGTCACCGAGAACCTGGGGCGCTTCACCGAGCAATCCGGGCATGATGCCGTCTTCCTGCCCTTCCCCAGCAACGAATACCGCGACAAGATGGTCGCCAGTTTCGTGGCGGGCACCGAATTTGATGTCGCCTATGTGCGCGACAGCTACCTGGCGGAATGGGCGGCGGCGGGCTGGATCGTGCCGATAAGCGGCATGGAAGGCGCTGATGAGCTGCTGGCGGACTTGCCGGCCGACATCATCGAGCAGATGTCCTATGAAGGCGAAGTCTATGGGCTGCCTTATTACTCTGGCGTCCAGACCATGGCATACAACGCCGCCCACTTGGAAGCCGCTGGTATCGACGCCCCGCCCGCAACCTGGGACGAGATGTTGACGCAGGCGCAGATGATCAAAGACGCCGGCATCGTCGAGTATCCCATCTTGATGTCGCTGCGCAGCGGCGAGAATTACCTGCTGCGCGAATGGGAGACGCTCACCGCCGCCCGCGGCGGCCGCCTCTTTGATGACGACTTCAACCCGCTCTTCCAAGAAGAAGGCAGCGCCGCTTGGCAGGCTTTGGATTGGCTGACCCAGGGCTTGGAAATGGGCGTGATTGACCCCGCTTCCATCACCGATGACGACCCCGGCTTGCTGATGGCGGCTGGCACGACTTCCTTCATGACCACCACCGACTACGCGCTCAAAGCCATGAATGATCCCGAACAGTCCAATACCGCCGGCGACATCAAAAACGCCTTGATTCCTGGCACGGACGAAGTCCGCAGCGGCACTTGGGGTTATGTGCGCCTCTACGCTATCACCGGCAACGCCCCGGACAAAGAAGCCGCTTGGCAGTTGGTGCAATTCCTGGGCGGCAAGGACGCCACCGGCGAATACTATGTGCCCAAGCGCTGGGCGCTGGAATTCGGCTTGGGCTTCTCGCCCGCGCCGCTCTATGAAGACGAAGAAGTGCGCAATTCGCTCTCCGGCTGGATTGATCCCGACCTGCTCAGCGAGCAATCGGAATACGCCATTTCCCGCCCCTACCGCTTCGTGCCTTTCTTCTCGGATTGGGAGATCGGCAGTTGGGGTCCGCTGCAAGCTGCCATCCTCGGCGATGCCGAAAAAGGCGACGTGCTCAGCGACCTGGCGGACGAATGGAATGAACTGAAGGAAGATTGGGGCTACTAGAGCTCCCACTCCCTAGCCCCCTCCCCCATAAAGCGGGAGGGGGGATTACCAAACACAAGCTCGGGTACAGCCCCCTGTCCCCGCTACGGGACAATAAACACGAGCTCGCTAGGTGTAGCTCCCCTTCCCTCCTTGTGGGGGAAGGGGGCAAAAATCAAGGACTCGCCATCGTGCAATCCAAAGCAGCTGACACACGCAAAGAAATGTCCCAAGGCAGATTAGCCCTGATATTCAGCGCGCCCGCCGTGCTGATAATCGCCGCTACCATCCTGGCGCCTTTCCTGATGGCGGTCTTTCTCAGCCTGCACAATTGGAACCTGAAGCGCCCGGGCCGCGAGCGCTTCATCGGCTTGGAGAATTACACCGACTGGCTCACCGACAGCGACTTTTGGCAGCCGCTGCAGACCACCTTCACCTTCGCTGTCGGGGCGGTGCTGGTCATCGTCATCGTTGCGCTATTGGTGGCGCTGCTGCTGAACGAGAAGTTCCCCGGGCGCGGCGTTCTGCGCGCTTTGCTGCTGGTGCCCTGGGCGATACCCTCGGTCGTCAACGCCTTGCTGTGGAAGTGGCTGCTCAACCCGCAGTACGGCTTGTTCAACGCGATCTGGTTCGAGCTGGGCATCATCACCGAGTATCAGAATGTGCTGGGCAGCATGCCCAGCGTGATGATTTGGCTGGTCATCGCCTATTCCTGGATTCATATCCCATTAGCAACCCTGCTGCTGCTTTCCGGCTTGCAGACCATCCCCGGCGACATTTATGAATCCGCCATCGTTGATGGCGCTGGCATCTTCCAGCGCTTCGCCTATATTACCTTGCCCATGCTGCGCTCAATGCTGTCCATCGTCATCATTTTTGAGATGATATTCGCCCTAAAAGTATTTGATATTATCTTCGTGCTGACGGCGGGGGGACCCGCTGACGCCACCAATGTGCTGGGCTGGACGATTTATACCGAGACCTTCCGCAAGCTGGATTTCGGCGCGGGCAGTTCCATCGCCATGCTGCTGGGCGTGATCACGCTGGGCATGGCTATCCTCTTCTATGTCATTTTGGACAAGGGGGTGGAGCAATAATGCACCAACATTCCCGCTTACGCCTGGCTATCATTTATTTCTGCGCCACACTGCTGCTGATTGGCACAGTGGGACCCTTCCTGTGGCTGGTCAGCTCCAGCTTCCAGTACGAGCGGCAATTGTTAAATCGCCCGCCGCAATGGCTGCCCAACCCGGTCGTCTTCGATAGCTATCGCGAGATTTTTGAAGGCGCGGTGCTGGGCGAAGAATCGGGTGTGCCCTATCAATCGCGCATATTTCTTGGTTCATTTGGCAACAGCTTCGCCATCGCCGGCAGCGTGGCGCTGATAGCGGTTGTGGTCGGCTCGCTCGCCGCGTACCCCTTGGCGCGTTTGAACTTCCGCGGTCGCAGTGTGCTGCTCTTTGGCATCCTCGCCAGCCGTTTGATACCGGCGCTGTCGCTGGCGATTCCCATTGTATTGGTCGCCAAACAAATCGGCATGAGCGACCGGCTCATCACGCTGGTCTTCATCAACCTGTCTTTTGTCCTGCCCTATGTGATATGGCTCTTGCAGTCTTATTTCAAGACAATACCGATGGAATTGGAGGACGCCGGGCGCATTGATGGCTGCAGCCGCTTGCAAGTTGTCATCAAAATTATCTTGCCGCTGGCGCGCCCCGGCTTGACATCAGCGGCAATCCTGGCTTTTCTGGTAGCTTGGGGCGAGTTCCTCTTTGCGCTGCTGCTATCAGAGACGCCGGCATCGTATACCAGCACGGTTGTCGTCTCCCTCTTCGCCACCGATGTCGATGTCAGCTTCGTCAGCATCATAACGGCTGGCGTGGTGTCGGTTATTCCGCCGATTGTCTTCGCGCTGATATTCCAGCGCTACATCATCAGCGGTTTGCTCTCCGGCTCGTTGAAGGGTTAGCAGGAGACGGGAATTCCAACAAGCGCCCTGCTATCGACTACGCGGGTGCCGAGCGCCCACTGCCCCTACCATTTGGTACTTTGGGATAATATGCGCGGAAGTCGCCATTCCCTTCGCAGATTTCCGTTGCCGAGCGCCCGCCAACTCGCTACAATAGGCGCTGATGAAAGTGCAGCGATGAAACGAGCGCCTTATGCAAGAGATTAGAATTCCCGCTTTGTATCCCGTCAGGCAGGCTCTGCCCAAAGGCGAGCCGGTCGATATCGAGCAAACGCTGGAGGCGGAATGGGCGCGGCTGGGCATGGCGGCGCAGGTCGCGGGCAAGCGCATCGCCCTCGGCTTCGGCAGCCGCGGCATCGCCAGCATTGATGTCATCGCCCGCAAACTGGTCGCGCTGGTGAAGCAATCGGGCGGCGAGCCCTTTATTGTGCCGGCGATGGGCAGTCACGGCGGTGCCACCCCCGCCGGGCAGATAGAAGTGCTGGCGGGCTTGGGCATCAGCGAAGAGCGGACAGGCTGCCCAATCCGGGCGACCATGCAAGTCGTCAACACGGGCATGACGAGCTGTGGCGTGCCCGCGTATTTGGACAAAAATGTGGCGCAGGCGGATGGTCTCATCATCAGCAACCGCACCAAGGTGCACACCGATTTCCATGGTCCGCACGAAAGCGGCTTGATGAAGATGCTGGCGATTGGCTTGGGCAAAGAGACCGGCGCGAGCGCCATCCACTCACATGGCACTGTCGGCTTGCGCGATTATATCCCCATCATCGCCAAGCATTTGCTGCGGCACAGCAATTTCCTGGCGGGCTTCGGCGTGGTGGAAGACGGCTACCACCAGGTGGCGCAGCTGCAAGGCTTCGGCGCGGATACTGTGGTTGAGGGCGACCAGCGCCTGCTGCAGCGCTCGCGGGAGCTGATGCCCAGCTTGCCTGTCGAGGATATCGATGTGCTGATTATCGATGAAATGGGCAAGGACATCAGCGGTGCCGGCATGGACACCAATATCATCGGGCGCTGGATGGTAGAAGGCGAGCCCGAGCCCGAATCGCCGCGCATCAAGCGCATCGCCATTCTCGATTTGACGCCAGCTTCCCACGGCAACGCGACCACTTATGGGCTGGCGGATTTTATGTCGCGCAAGCTCTTTGACAAAATCGATTTTCCCATCACCATGAAAAATATGTTCACCAGCGGCTCGCTCAAGCGCTGTCGCATGCCGCTGATGTTCGAGACTGACGAAGAGACGATAAAAGCGGCGCTCTATGACGCCTTCCGCATCGACCCGGCGCAGGCGGCGGCTGCCCGCGTGGTGCGCATCAAGAACACACTGGCGCTGGAACAGCTCTGGGTCAGCGCGAGCGTGGCGGCTGAGCTCAATGGCAACGGGCATAATGGCAGCATCCAGGTGGGCGCGCACGCCGCGGACTTGGAGTTCGCCGCGGGCATGCTGGTGTGATGACGCGGCGCGTGGAAGGGGAGGGACAGCGAAGCCGCGAGCAGCTGGAAGCGGCCGGCTATACGCTGCGCGGCAACCATTTTATTGGGCATGGCGATCGTTACTTGCCTCTATACGAAGCCAAGATGATTCATCAGTATAATCATCGTTATAACAGTTATGAAGGCGTCCCGGAGGCGGTTCGTTTTCGCTCTAATTCTCGAACTTTAGAGTTGGGCGAAACTCGGCTAAAAGACCCGTATTGTTTTCCCATTCCCCGCTATTGGGTGCATGAGCGCGAGGTCGCCGCGCAGCTGAAAAATTGGGATCGGGATTGGCTGCTGGGCTTCCGCGATGTAACCAATGTCTCTACGAATAGGCGAACCGCTATATTCAGCATTATTCCCAAAGTTGCTATAGGTCATAAATTGCCCCTAGTTCTCCTTGAAAAGTTACAATTTGATTTTGATTTAGTCTCCGCATTTGTTGCCAACTTAAACGCATTTGTTTTGGATTATGTTGTGCGACAAAAGATTGGCGGTATGAGTCTGAGTTATTTTATTTTCAAGCAACTCCCCATCATCCCACCACACTCTTACTTCGACTTCATTCAAAGCCCAGCCCAGCCCAGCCCAGCCCAGCCCAGCCCAGCCCAGCCCAGCCCAGCCCAGCCCAGCCCAGCCCAGCCCAGCCCAGCCCAGCCCAGCC
>JAJDWK010000012.1 GCA_022825675.1 Anaerolineae bacterium
CAGCGTGAAGCCGGGCAGCGCCGCTTCGCCCGAGAGCGTTCCCGCGCCGATGAATTCGCTGAACAAGCGCCCATCGTCAGCGGCGCGCCAGACTTCGACGCCCGCGTCCGCCGGGCGCACCAGCCAGACCAATGACGAGCCATTCCGCAGATAGATGGCGGCTTTACGCCGCAGCTGCGCCAGCGAATTGCTGGGCGAGGCGATCTCCACCGCCAAATCGGGCATGATGGACAGAAAAGAATCCTCGGGCTGATGCCGCAGGCGCGCCTGGCTGACAAAAGCGACATCAGGCGCGAGCAATGTGCTGCGGTCGCCGGGCGCATAGAAGCCGACTTCGGTGCTCACCCCGCCCAAGTTGCGCCCCTGGATGTAATTCCATATAAGGCTGCTGATATGGACTGCAATACTGCCATGCTGCCATTGTACGGGGGACATCTCAAACAGCTCTCCGTCTATGATGTAGAATCGCTTGTCCGCGAATTCTGGCTGCCGCGTCAAATCCAGGACGGTGTCGACATCCAGCAGTCGTTCTGGTATCGCCATATCTTGCCTGCCTTGCGCTTTCTCTGCGGCTAGCATACCATATCCGCATGTCGCTGACGATTTGGGCGAGCCCGCTTGCGACATTGCCGCGCTAGAATGCGTACTAGAAGAAATGCCTACTGGCTACATGTCTCTCAAAGTTGAGGGCGGGTTTGGAGGAAACATGTCCAAAGCAACGCGCATGATCCAGCAATTCAGCGTCAGCCTGCTTAATATGCAGCGGGCGCGCGTCCCGGCGGTCGATTATGTGATGCTAAAGATGCCATCGACCTTCGCCGCCGTGCCCAAAGAGCGCAACTTCGTGCAGCGCCAGCTGCTGGGCGCGCCGCCATTGAGCCTGCTGGAGCTGACGGCGGCGCTGGACCGCATCGGCGCGGACGGGCGGACCTTGGGCGCGGTGCTGCATTTCCGCGGGCTATCCGCCAGCACTGCCGATTTGCAATCTATCCGCGCCGCCATAGTAAGGCTGCGTGACCAGGGCAAGCGCGTCATCGCTTATGCGCCGGGCTATCGCACGCTGGACTATTTTGTCGCCAGCGCCTGTGACGAAATTCTCTTGACGCCCGGCGGCATGCTGGAATCTTCCGGTCTCTTCAGCCAGCAGGTTTTCCTCAAAGAGGGCATGGGCGCTGTCGGCTTGCAGTGGGATTCGGAGGCGATTAGCCCCTACAAAAGCGCCGCCGATATGCTGGCGCGGGCGGAACCCTCAGCCGAAGCGCGCCAGCAGACCAACTGGCTGCTGGATTCGATCTTCGACACCATCACCGATGGCATCGCCAGCACGCGCAAGATGAAGCCGGAAGAAGTGCGTTATATGATTGACGGCGGTTTGCACACTGGTGCCGATGCCCTGGACCGCGGTTATATTGATGGCATTTTGAACGAAGAAGGCTTGCTGGAACACTTGGGCGTCAGCGCTATCACGCCTTGGGAAGAGGCGGACGGGCAGATTCTTTTGCCCGAGCGCGATTACCTCGGCAAATATGTGGCGCTGCTCTATGCTGGCGGTGCCATTGTCGATGGCGAAAGCGCCAGCCCACCCAGCGATTCGCCCTTGCCCATCCCCTTTGTCGGCGGCGAGCGCCTGGGGGATATCACGCTCAATCAACAGGTGCGCAGCCTCATGCGCGACCCGATGTGCGCCGCGTTGGTGCTGTACATCGACAGCGGCGGCGGCTCCGCCACTGCCTCGGAATCGATGGCATCAGCGCTGGGCGAGTTCGCCAAGTCGCGCCCGCTGGTGGTGTATATGGGCGGGGTGGCGGCATCGGGCGGCTATTATATCGCCACGCCGGCGCATTGGATTGTGGCGCAAGCGGGCAGCATCACGGGTTCTATCGGCGTGCTGATGGGCAAGCTGGTCAACAGCGAAATGCTGAAGAAATTGCGCTTCAACGCTTTTTCTTACTTGCGCGGCGATAATGCTGATTGGATCGCTGGCGACAGCGCTTTCAGCGATGCCCAGCGCGCGCTGGTCCGCCACAGCATCGACAGCATTTATGCGCAATTTTTGGGGCGGGTGGCGGAGAGCCGCGGCAAAACTGTCGCTGAGATTGACGCCATCGGCGGCGGGCGCGTCTGGACAGGCGCGCAGGCGCTGGAACATGGGTTGGTCGATGAACTGGGCGATTTGGAGGCGGCGCTGGTCAAAGCGCGGGATATGGCGAAACTTCCCGCCAGCGCGCCGACAGTGCTCCCCCGCGGGAAGGGCAAGCCCGTCGGCATCCAGCTGGCGGAGCAGAACCCGGCGGCGCAACTGCGCTACCTGGTTGCGGGCGTCGAGGGGCTCAACAACCGTGCGCAATGTCTGATGCCCTTTGAGTGGCGGGTGAAGTAGGGTACAGAAATATCACTTTTCTGTTGGAACATTTGAGCATAAAGTGTTGACAGACACTTGCTAGTGCATATACTTATAGTGAGCATGGTTTCTGCCCAGAGGTAACCCGCTGATGAACGAAATCTTCACGATCGGTTACGGAGGTCGCGAGACAGACGAATTCATTGCCCTCTTGAATGACCACAAGATTGACACGCTAGTAGATGTGCGGTCACAGCCATATTCTCGATTTGCGCCAGATTTCAGCCGTGAACGGCTGGCTATCATTTTGAAACGCCGAGGAATCGAATATCGTTTTATGGGAAACTCGCTAGGCGGGAGGCCGGCCGACGAGCGATGCTACACTTACAGCCCACAACGAAAGCGAAGATTGCTGGACGCTAAGAAGTGCGAAACACGAGACTTCTACCAAAAGGGAATATCTCAGTTGAAACGCGGGATGGCAACGGGTAGAAGAATCGCCATCATGTGCAGCGAGCTTGAACCGCATGAATGCCATCGCGGCTATGTGCTCGGCAAAACGCTTGACGATGATGATACGACCGTAGTGCATATTGGCAGATCTGGCGAAATACTCTCCCAATCCGAGATTAGAGAGCCCAACTATCAAGAAGCTCTGCTCTGAACCGAGCTCGCATCCTGCCGGCAACCGCCATGCCAACTGACGACCAATCAACGATATTCACCATAGGCGTCTATGGCTCGACAGAAGAGTCATTTTTTTGCTCGCTTGTCGAGAATGAAATACAGTTATTCATTGATATTCGTGCGCGCCGTGGAATGCGCGGGGCGAGATATAGCTACGCTAACAGTGCAGCTCTGCAGACGATGCTAAAAGAACGGGGAATATTCTACGCGCATTTGAAGGAACTTGCGCCCACTAATGAAATCCGAGCATTGCAGTGGCGAGCAGACAAAGAGGAAAAGACCCGGAAACGCGATAGGACTGCGCTTAGCGAGGAGTATGTCAAAGCGTTCAAAAAAGAGATTTTGAAGTACGGGAAGCGCAGGGCGGACAGAATACTTGATCCGCGCGCTTTGTTAGAGCAGGCGAAAAAGTTGGCGGGATACCCAATTGACAAGCCGCTGCAACGATACGCTTTATTCTGTGTTGAATCAAATGCTAGCGCTTGCCACCGTTCTCTCGTTGCGGAAAGGTTCAAAACAAAATTGGGTGGACAGGTGTCGCACTTATAATTCTTCTTGGAGGAAAGATGACAAGGGTTCTGATTGTTGGCAAGACAATTATGAAGAATCAGCGCTGTGTCGGGGCTTTAGGCCTAAATAACAATAGGAGTTATCGGCTATTATCAGCTCAAGGCTACAACTTCCCGGCAAATACCGATTTCAACATTGGGCAAATATGGGATTTAGACTTAAAGGCGGAAACAAGAGTCAAGCCGCCACATACAGAAGACCATCGCATACTGCGCCAAAGACTCGTGAGAACCCTTTCCTCGCCACAAATAAGGCGCTTTTTGGAGGACCGCGTCAATGCTCCTTACGTATTGCCGCCTCAACTATTTGACAATGGTATTCGATTTACCTCACGGAAAAAGGCGCTTGTCTTCCAGTATGGCAAAGTCCCGCCGTATAGCACTGGCTTTTGGAAATTCCGCCGAGCATTGCACATAAGTAGCGACGAGAAGGGAAAAGCGCGCTACCTTTATTGTAACAATGACTCAAGTTGTGACTCTAGCGATGAGGATTTAGTTTTGGATGTACGATATGTAGGCTGTGACGCACCGCCTGTGTTCATTCCGGCCGGCGCACTATTGCGTTTTTCACTGAGCCGAAAATATCGCGCTGCAAAGTATTTCGGCTATTGGCTGCAACTCTCCGGCTGGTTCCTCTAAGCAAATCCTCAAGGCGCTGTTACAATCGCCACAATTGCATAAGGACCATCGAAAGGACATTCTCCCATGACCACCGTCCCCAGCCGCGCCGATGTGCCGACCGAATCCACCTGGAACCACGAATCCGTCTTCCCCACTTTTGAAGCCTGGCGCACGGAGTACCAAGCCGCTGCCGCCGCCCTCAGCGACATTGAAGCCTTCCAAGGCAGCCTGGCGCAGGGAGCGCAGCGCCTAGCCCAATGGCTGGATTTCCAGCAGGCGCTAGCCCGCCGCGTCTGGACGCTGTATATGTATACCGCGATGTGGAATGCCTGCGATGGCAACAACGAAGCCATCAAAGGCATGCTGGGGCAAGCGCAGGGGCTGGCGGGGCAATTTATGGCGGGCATCGCCTTCGCCAAGCCAGAGTTGCTGGCGCTGGACGAAGCGACGCTGCGGAGCTGGCTGCTGAAAGACGCGCTGCGCCCCTATCAGCACCATATCGAAGACTTGCTGCGCAGCAAAAAACATGTGCTTTCGGCGGAAGTCGAAGCGGTTCTGGGCTTGCTCGGTGACCCGCTCAGCCGCTTTGAGAGCATCCGCAGCGCCCTCAACGATTTGGACTTGCGTTTTGACGCCGCCAGCGACAGCGCCGGCGCGCCCCAGCCCCTGGTGCAAAGCACACGCGACAAGCTGCTGGCGGCGGAAGACCGAGAGCTGCGCCGCAGCGCCTGGCAGAATTATGCCGACCAATATATCGCGCACGAAAATACGCTGGCAGCTGCCTATCTGGCTTCTGTCAAGAGCAATGTTGTGCAGGCGCGGCTGCGCGGATATGAGTCGGTGCTGGAGGCAAAACTCGCGCCCAACAATATCCCGGTCGCGGTTTTCCACAATCTCATCGACACCTACAAGCAGCATATCCCAACCTGGCATCGCTATTGGGATGTGCGCCGGCGCGCCCTGGGCTACGAGACGATCCATCCCTGGGACATTTGGGCGCCGCTGACAGCGGCAGCGCCAAAGCTCAGCTTCGCCGAGGCGGTGGACATGATCGCCGAGGGCATGGCACCGCTGGGCGCGGACTATGTGACGCGCATGCGACGCGGCTGCCTGCAAGAGCGCTGGGTCGACCATGCCATCAACGACGGCAAGTCCGAAGGCGCATTCTCCTATGGCAGCTATGACAGCCACCCTTTCATCATGATGAGTTTTGACGGCGGCTTAAGCTCGATGAGCACCCTGGCGCATGAGCTCGGGCACTCAATGCACAGCTATTACACGCGCCAGCATCAGCCTTATGTCTACAGCAACTATTCGATGTTTGCCGCCGAAGTCGCCTCGAACTTCAACCAGGCGCTGGTGCGGGCGCATTTGTTCGGGCGGCATCAGGGCGCTGATTTCCGCTTGGCGCTGATTCAAGAAGCGATGGACAACATCCACCGCTATTTCTTCATCATGCCCACGCTGGCGCGTTTTGAATACGAGGTGCACAGCCGTATGGAAAATGACGAGCCGCTGACGCCAGCGACCCTCAACGCAATCATGGCGGGCTTTTTCGCCGAGGGTTATGGCGAGACCCTGACCGATGACGCCGCGCGCACCGGCATCACCTGGGCGCAATTCGGGCATCTCTACGAAGCCTATTACACATTCCAATACGCCACTGGCATCTCGGCGGCGCATGCCCTGGCGAATGGCATTCTGGGCGGCGAGGACGCGGGCGCGGTCGCGCGTTATTTGGCATTTTTGCGCGCTGGCGGCAGCGATTATCCGCTGCCGGCGCTGCAAGCGGCTGGCGTCGATATGTCCAGCCCGCGGCCGGTGGCAGAGACCTTTATGGTGCTGGAAGGTTTGGTGGATCGGCTGGAGAGCTTGGTTTAGTATAGACCGTTTGGAGACTATTCACGGGTCATGAGCGTGAAGGACCAAATCCAGTATATTGGAAACGATGACGCCATTGAGATGGCAGTGCGTTCGGGCAATTTGCTGTATCAGCAGAAGGACGGGATACACGATTGGGCATTAACGTTGATTATCTCGAACTTGTTTGAATTGGCGGCGGAAATCCAAGAGCCCAGAGCCCGATTTGATGATGGCTTTAGGAGAATTATGGGAGATGCGTTTGAACACGAGCTGCCATTTGGCTGGCACGCGCGCTGGGTCGCCGAGGCGATTCGGAATTCGCTTGATCACGGAATGGATCTTCATCGAAAACAGACCAAGCATTATCACCTGGCGGATAAAGCGGTTGTCGAAGGCGTGGGATTCATTCCAAACGATGAAGCAACGCGCCATAAGCAAGTCTTGTTTGACATAAACGAGGTAGGGGAGAACACATATATACTTCTGGTATCGCCGATGCTATATTGGGACTATACGCGGGAGTGGTATGAGCGCAGGATTGCCGAATGAGAAGTAAAATGTACGCGCTTTTTGAGCCAGGCGGGCGCATGGTACGGGGCTTCAGCTACGGCAAGTTGGTCGAAGTCCGCTATCTTGATGTCGTCCGGACCGGCATAGAAGCATCTGACCGTGACGAATTCATAGCGCTTGTTAAGGCGCAGCAGCTAAGCGAAGATGAGCTGCGCGATTGCCGCGTCGGTTATGTCGACGACAAGGGCGTCGGCACATACTGCGACTGGCAAGAATTTCTCGACACTGTGCCTGAAACCAGCTAACTTATTCCAGCCTATACTTGGAGACCCCATCCCAATGCCCAAAATCACCTTTATCGGCGCGGGCAGCTTCGGCTTCACGCGCAAACTTGTCAAGGACATTCTCACCTTCCCCCTGCTGGAAGGCAGCGAAATCGCGCTGATGGATATCGACGCCGAGCGGCTCGATTTCGCCACGCGCGCCGTCAAGCGCATTGTCGCCGCTGGCAACTACCCCGCCACCGTCAGCGCGACTATGGACCGGGCAGAAGCGCTGCGCGGCGCTGATTATGTCGTCGTCACCATCCTCATCGGCTCGACCGATGTCTGGCGCCACGATATCGAAATCCCGATGAAATACGGAGTCGACATGAATGTCGGCGATACCCGCGGCGTCGCTGGCATCTTCCGCGCCCTGCGCACCATCCCCGTCCTGGTCGATATCGCCCGCGATATGGAGCGCTATTGCCCCCACGCGCTGATGCTGAATTACACCAACCCGATGGCGATGCTCTGCCGCGCCATGGATATCGAAACCGACATCCTGGTCACGGGGCTCTGCCACAGCGTGCAGGGCACTTCCAAGATGCTGGCGGATTGGATTGGTGCGCCGTATGACGAAATCCGCTATACCTGCGCCGGCATCAACCACACCGCCTGGTTCATCGACTATCGCTGGCAGGGCGAAGACGCCTACCCGCTGATTCAACGCGCCATCAGCGAAAACGACGCCATCTACAACGCCGAGCAGGTGCGAAACGAAATGTACCTGGCGCTGGATTATTATGTTACCGAATCCAGCGGGCACAACTCGGAATATAATTGGTGGTTCCGCAAGCGCCCCGAGCTCATCGAACAATACGCCACCCACGGCACCAACTGGAACCCGGGCGAGCACGCCTATATCCTCAAGGAATACCGCCGCCGCGAGCACGATTGGCGCGATGATATTCACGACTGGTTCGCCCAAGAAGCAATTGACTTAAAGCGCGGGCACGAATACGCCGCCTACATCATCAACGCGATGCAAGGCGGCGAAGCCTTCAAATTCAATGGCAATGTGCCCAACGCCGGGCTGGTCGATAATCTGCCCGCCAATGCCTGCGTCGAGGTGCCGGTCTGGGCATCGCGCGATGGCTTGGAAGCGGTCGCCGTGGGCGCGCTGCCGCCCTCAGTCGCGCCTTTGACCAACTTCTACGCGCAAATCGAAGAGATGGCGGTGGAAGGCATCCTCAAAGGCGACAAGCGGCTGATCTATCAGGCAGTCGCCTATTCGCCGCTGTCGGCGGCTGTCTGCTCGCTGCGGGAGATCCAAGCGATGGTGGACGAGCTTTTCGCCGTGAATGCGGAGTACCTGCCGAGTTCATAAGCCTCGCGGGGGCGGCATGATAGGTCGCCCCCAGCGGCTGACGGGCTGAGCGCTTACTCCCCCGCCAGCTTCTCCAGCGCTTTGACCACCTCAATCCAGCGGTTCCAGCCGCGGTCGCGATATGTCTTCGCCTCGCTGACGCCCATCGGATTATTGTGGCTGGCTTTGCCAAATGCCGCCAAAACCCGCGTCCAGCGCTTGTAATGGTCGGACTCAGTGCCCTGCTCCGACCGCCAAACCCTGATGTTGTCTATCAGGCTCTGCGGCACCGTATAGCTCTGTGGCACCGGCGTGTTGGTCGGCGGGACTGGCGTGTTCGTCGGCGGGATAGGCGTATTCGTCGGCGGATTTAATTGCGTCAGCGCATCGACCACCGGCTGCCAGCGGCTGCGGCTGTAAGTATCCCGCATGTCCTTCGCCTCTTGCAGCGTCATCGGCGATTCGCCGCTGTCCCAGCCCAATGCCGCCAATGCCCGCTTCCAGCGTTTTTGATGCTCCGCCCCGTAATCCTCCTGCGCATAGACTATTAAGGTGCTAATCAAAGCGGCGTGAGGTCCGCTGGGCACGGGCGTGTTTGTTGCCGCTGGAATCGGTGTATTTGTCGGCGGGATGGGCGTGTTTGTCGCCGTTGGCAGCGGCGTATGTGTTGGCGTGGCGGTCGGCGTCGATGTGGATGTTGCCGTTGGCGTTGCCGTAGCCGCCACTTGCTGCTGCTGAGACTGCTGCTGCATCTCCGTCAGCGCATCGACCACTGGCTGCCAGCGGCTGCGGCTGTAAGTATTTGCCATCTGCTTGGCTTCAGCCAATGTCATCGGGTTGGCGTGACTGCCATGCCCCAGCGCCGCCAAAGCCCGCGCCCAGCGCTTGTAATGGTCGGAAGTATCAGCCTGCTCATCCCGATAGCCGATTAAAGTCTGAATCAGACTTGGCACGGGTGTATCCGTGACGACCGGGGTATCCGTCGGAATGGGCGTGTCCGAGGGTATCGGCGTGTCCGACGGGATTGGCGTCGCTGTCGGCGGACCAGCGGGCGCGGTTTTCACATGCTTCGTGACCACGGGATTGACCCCGCTCTCCAGATAGGCGGTGATGCTGACGGTATAGGATATGCCCGCTTGTAAGCCCTTGAAAGTATGCGCGGTCGTGCCAGCGTTGGGGGTTACGAAGTCGTAATGGCTTCCGCCGCCGCTGAT
>JAJDWK010000053.1 GCA_022825675.1 Anaerolineae bacterium
TAGCCCTTGCCTGTAAACGGCAGGGGAACCCCGCCCCAGCCTCGGCTGAGCCCGTCAATATCAATCGTCACTTCATAGTAGCCCGTGTGTATGGGACCATCCCATTCCAAATTCACATCAATGAAATTAGGTCGATTTTCCGTTTCAAACCTTCTCTTGAGCTCCAGTTTGGTCAGCGGCTCAACTTCGGGTATCGGCGTTGGCGTTTTGCCATTGGTCGTCACATAAAATCTTCGATCCCCTTGAATAAGATAGCGAAGGCCATCATTAAGTTCGCCAATGCCTCGAAAGTGAAAGGAATATCTCTCATTGGGGAGCAGTCCGGTAAAGCTGTAACTGGTATCTGTCGTGAATACATCCTCGGACCCATCGCACTTGGTTAATATGTTAAAACAGCCTGAAGCCGTGATTCTATAGCCAACCGCTTCTTTCATGGGCAGCCATGTCAATTCAATGCTGGTGCTGGTTACCTGGCTCACTGTTACTTCGGGCCTGAAAACGCGCGGGACTGGCGTGGCGGTGTCGACGACTTGGTCTTGCTGCGATTGCTGCTGCTGGCTGCTGGTATCGGGCGTGTTGGTCGCTGTTGGCGATGGAGTTGGCGTACTCGTCGCGGTAGGCGTCGGCGTATCGGTAGGCAGCACGACCTGGTCTTGCTGCCCTTGCTGCGCGGCGGGCGTATCCGTTGGCGTGGCAGGTTTAGTCCCGTGGGTGCGGATGGTGCTGGTCAGCGAGCGCGCGTAAAGCTTATTGCAGTCGGGGCTGTCACAGATTTCCACCCAAATCTGATATTCGGTACCCCATTGAGTCTCTTCATTCCACCAGGTAGATAATCTGGTCGAAGCAGCATCTTTGTTCAGCCAGGTTTCTTTGATCGTCTCCCCGCCGTCCGTTGGCTTGCCATAGACTAGCGTATACAAATTGTATGCCGAATATCCCAAGCCGTCGATCCAGCCGCTCCAGAAGACATAGATGTCTTTATTCCCTAGAATGACGAGCAGCTTGCCCCCGGGCGTCGGCGCGCCGCTTGGTTTCTTCGGGCTGCGGAAGGTGAAGGGTGCCAGGCTCGCCAAAGGCTTATCGTCGCAGGTTTTCTGCCGGCATTGCCTGTCGGCGACTGTCACCTGTACCGTATATTCCGTATCCGGCTGCAGCCCATTCGCCGCCGTAAACTCAAAGTTTTTTGCATCGATGATGGTCTTTTCCTGGAGGTTGCCGGCGGGACCGATATACACCCTAAAGACGGGGTCGAGATTCGTTTGCACCAGCCCGATAAGACCGACCCACCGGATTTTGACGAAGTCATATCGCTTCGCGACAATCTGGACAAAGCCAGGCTGATCTGCCCGGTTTGGATCCTTCGGGGTGCGGAATTTGGTCGATAAGGACTGCTTGTAAACAACCTCGCAATCCTTGTTGCATATCTTTACCCAGGTAGTGTATTCGGTATCGGGCTCGAGCTTCGGTTTTGCGCTCAGCCTTTTGGGGGAGGTGGAAAAGGTAATTGTTTTGCCGCCGGTAGCCTGGACAACCAAGATTAATTTCAGCTGTCTATCGTGGTAGCCGGTGCCGAAAAACCTCCAGTTGAAAAGGGCGGAATCATGAGTTATGCGCGCTACCTCTACAGTGCCGGCTATGGTGATAGGCGTGGCGCTCGGTATCGGCGTGTTGGTCGGTATCGGCGTGTTGGTCGGTATCGGCGTGTCGGTCGCTGTCGGCGTTGGTGTAATAGTCGGGGTTGGCGTGATTGTCGGCGTCGGGGTATTAGTCGGGGTTGGTGTAACCGTTGGACTTGGCGTTGGCGTCGCGGTCGGGGCGCCGGGCGGCACATAGCGCGCGCTGATTGTTTTCTTCGGGTGTGGCGAGTTTGGACCCGGGAACCAGGTAACGCTGAAGTCATAGCCGCTGGCGAGATCCAGATCCCAGAGATCCATTTCAGTTATGTAGGTAATCCGGGAGGTCCAGGGCAATGACACAGATTTCCAGGTGCCGCTGTTATAGGCGCTGCGGCCATCGATATTCACGGTTACGGTATAATGCCCTGTGTGTGTTGGTCCATCCCATACCAGTTTAAAGTCGACATATTTGGTGGGATTGGGATGCCCCTTGTACAGGACATTCAGTTTGGTCAGCGGCGGCGGCCCGGGCGCGGGCGTTGGCGTGCTGCCATCGGTGGTCACGGAAAAGCGCCGCCAATCCGTGCCCACTTCGGTATAAGTGCTGCGCGTTATTAAACCACGCACATCTATGTCGTATGTCTCGTTGGGCTTTAGCCCCGTGAAGGTATAGCTGGTTTCTGTGGTGTCGCCTATGAAAGTCGGGATGGGGACGCCAATAACATAACGGGGATTGTTGAAATACCTGAAACCATAATGGGTCATGCCTTTGACGGGCTGCCAGGCCAAGGTGATGCTGTTGCTGGTCACATCAGTCACTCGCACTTCCAAGGCGTCGACGGCTGGCGCAGGCGTGTCGGTGGGCTGCACTTGTTGCGCCTGCGCCCGAGACGCGCCCAGAAGCGCGGCGATGAACAGAAGCGGCAGTAAAAAATACAAACGGGACCACGGTACACAGCAGGCAAACATAATCATATCTCCAAAGCAGTGTGAGCGCATTATTATAAAACGAAGTATAGATTAAAATTGCGCTATGTTCAAGTTTTTCATGGGAGAGCAAGGGTAATCGCATCAAACAATTTTCACCACAGAGGTATTAACCGCGCTCAAAATTGGCAGGGGCGTCTCACCGAGACGTCCTTGTTCCATCTCGACTGGCAGAGCGTTTCACTGAAACGCCCCTACCGTTAATGATTGCGCTATATCACCCGTAGAGAAACTGCCATACTCGCGTGACTTGCTTGCAACTGACGATGCGCCGCCTATTCAAGCGGCAGATAGCGGAAGCCGGCGCCAGCCGCTTGCACCCGTCCCAAGCCCGGGAAGGGCATGTGATAGAACAGCGTCAGCAGCTGCTCGTCCGCGCATTTCCGCAGCATTGTCCGCCGTGTGGCTTCTGCCATGGCGCCGTCAGAATCCAAGCCGAAGTGCCAGCCGACATGCTCAAATTGGAAGGGCTGATGCAGCAGGTCAACAGCGTGCAGCAGGCGCTCCCCCTGGGATTCGAGCAGCAAGCCCGTATGCCCCAATGTATGCCCCGCCAGGTCAACAACCGTGACGCCCGGCGCGATTTCCTCGCCGACATCAACAAAGGAAAAGCGCTCTCGCTGCCCGCTAATCAGCGCCAGCCGATAGGCATCGCGCGCGGCATCAGAAGCGCCCCAGCGCGCCGTCCACTCGTCCCATTCGGCTTTTTGCGTCAGGCAGCGGGCATTCGGGAAGGCGACCGAGCCGTCCCCATTGGCGAGCCCGGTGATGTGGTCGCCGTGAAAATGTGTGATGTAGAGGATGTCGATAGCGCCCGGCGCGATGCCGAGGCTGCCCAGCCCGCGTAAGACGCCGCCCATATTCGGCGGTCCCGCGTTATCGCCAAAGCCGACATCCGCCAGGATGCGCTTGCCGCCAGCTTCCAGGTAGAGCAGGTTGAGGCTGCCCGAAGGCGGATATTTGGCAACAGCCGCTTCGACTTGCGCGCGGCTGGCGCCGGGATAACGGGCGGCGACCGCGTCTAAGGTCGTCTCGACCTCGCCCTCTTGCAGCACGGCGCACTTGATGTCTCCGATTTGTAATTGATGTACGGTCATCTGCCAGTCCTTTCGCTATGGCTGATTGTTATTCCCCGCTGCCAATGTAAGGCGTGCTTGCAAAGGCATTACGCGCCGGCGAGCGCCAGCGATGTCAACAAAAAGATAAGCCCGCAGCCCATCCGCCCCAGCAGCGCCGCGCCTGTCGATTGTGTATAAACCTTCAGCAAGCAGAACAGAAGCCCGATGCCCGCGGGGAAGATCCTGCCGTGCCAATAGATATCGTACTGCGCATACGCCGGCATGTACAGCAGAGCATAAAGCGCGATGTAAGCGGCGGTGGTGCCGAATATCCCGCGCCAGGCACCAAATTGCCAGCGCATCCGCGGCAGCAGCAGCCCCTGGAATACCAGCGTTTCCGCCAGCGGCTGCAAGAGAACCAGCATCAGCGCCGCGGATAGCGCGCCCAGCCCGCCCAATTGCTGGAAGCCCCAAATCTGCGGCGGCGGCAGGAACGCGCCGCTGCCCAAGGCAGCCAGCACATCAACCGCCAAGCCGAAGGCGATGCCAGCCAATAGCGTCAAGGGCAGCGGCAGCTCCCCCTTGACCAGGCGCAGCGCCCGCCAGCTTTCGGCGCTGCTGCGCTGGCGCACCAGCACAAAAAGCGCTGTCAGCGCCAAGCCTATTGACCAGCTCAGCATGAGATCGGCGGGGTACAATGCCTCGCGCCCGGTCACAGTTGTAACCAGCGCGGGACCTATCAGCGCCAGGCAGAGCAGCATGGCGAGCAGTGACGCCGCCGCGCCCAGCAGGCTCCAGGGTGGCGCGCCCGCTTCTGGCAAGCTGAGCTTCTGCATCAGCGAAAGTTCGCGCCGGTCAATCGGCTCTTCTGGCATCCGTTTCCTCAGCGCCTCGTCATTGGCGCATTGCCGCTTCGTAGACAGCCAGGGTCTCTTGCGCGGTTTTGCGCCAGGAATAGCGGCTTGCCAGCGCCAAGCCCTGGTTAATCATGCTGGCTCTTAATGGCTGTTGAATCAATAGCGCGATGAGCGCGCCCGCCATCTCCCGCGCATTATGGACGATATAGGCGGCGTCTTCCAGTATTTCTTCGAAGACGATGGCGTCCGAGGTGACGACTGGCGTACCGCTCGCCATCGCTTCCAGCGCCATCAAGCCGAAGCCTTCATACACGCTGGGGAAGGCAAAGACATCCGCCAGCCGATAGAGCGCCGGCTTGTCCTCTTCATCGACATAGCCAATCCAATGCAGGTAGTCGTCGATTTTCAGGCGCTGGCTGTACTCCCGCAGGTCGGGGAAAAGTTTGTCATCATAACGCGGCTCGGCACCGGCAAGCACCAGCGGGAAGGCATCGCCATCCGCCTCGCCAACATAAGTATATGCCAGCAGCAGGGTGTTGACCTGCTTGCGCCAGTCAAAGCCGCCCAGGTACAAAACAAAATTATCGGGCAGGTTATATTTTTGGCGCACGGCTTCGTCACGCTCGCTGCCGAGGCGCGGATGAAAGCGCTCCCCCGGCGCCAGATAGGTCACAGAAATGTCGGCTTCCGCGATGCCAAGCTGCTCTTCGATATCAATTTTGGCGGTCTCGCTGATGGTGATGATGTGGTTGCTGCCGCGCGCCGCCGCGCTGACAAGCGCCGTATACAAGCTCGTCAACAGCCCCTCGCGATAGATGGGATAAAGCAGCGGGATGAC
The DNA here is from genome assembly GCA_022825675.1 of Anaerolineae bacterium. Classification (GTDB taxonomy): domain Bacteria; phylum Chloroflexota; class Anaerolineae; order Aggregatilineales; family Phototrophicaceae; genus UBA6055. The sequence goes on from JAJDWK010000053.1 coordinate 5,357, forward strand.
ATCCAGCACTGTCGTCACCAGCTTGACCGGGCATGCCAGCGGCGGTCCCCAATACGGCACATGGGCGATATCAGCGTCCAGCTCGCGCGCGGCTCTCGGGAAGGCGCGCTGCTCAAAGAGCACTTTGCTCAGCTTGCCCGCTCGGCGAGATCCCCTGCTTTTCACGGCGCGGATGGCGGGCGGCAAGTCCGGCGGCAGGGCTATATGCGGCGGCAGCACCAGGGACAGCTCCAGCCCGGGCGCGGCTTTTGCCAAATGCGTCAGCAACTGGCGCAGGTATTGCCCGCTGCCGGTCGCTTCTTGATCATAAAACCAGCCGTTGATGGCGATATGCACAGCTGCGGCGTCCTCCCCTCGCCTCATCCAGCTCTATTATGCCAGGGGAGCGCTTTTTCATTTGCGCATCTTATTCGATATATCGGCGAGAATTTGGTCGATTGTCTCGTCAAGCGCGGTGCTTGGCTGCCAGCCGATTGCCGCGCGAATCTTGACGAGGCTGGGCACACGGCGCTGGAAATCTTCGAAGCCGGGCTGCTGATAGGCTTCGTCATAAGGCACCAGCCGAATCTCCGAGGCGCTGTCGGCGCGGTCGCGGATGCGCTGCGCCAGCTCTAAAATGCTTATCTCTTCGTCGCTGCCGATATTATACAGCTCGCCAATGCTGCTATCCGTCTCCGCCAAGCCTTGTATCGCCGCGATGACATCAAAGACATTGCCGAAACAGCGCCGCTGGCTGCCATCGCCATAGACCTGTATCGCCTCGCCCGCCAGCGCCCAACGCGCGAATCGCGGCACAACCATGCCATACGCGCCCAACTGCCGCGGTCCCACCGTGTTGAAGAGGCGAAAAAGCGTGACCGGCAAGCCCAGCTCGGCATGATAGGCGAAGGCGAGAAATTCGTCTATCGCCTTGGAAGCGGCATAGCTCCAGCGGCTGCGGCTGGTGGGACCAGACAGCGTATCATCATCTTCGTTAAACGGGAAATGCACACCCTTGCCATAGACCTCGGAAGTAGAGGCGAGGAGTACGCGCCGCCGATAACGCGCCGCTGTCTTCAGCAAAATTTCGGTGCCGCCGATGTTGACCTCGATGGTGTTAATCGGCTTATCGATGATGTTGCGCACGCCGACAGCCGCCGCCAGATGAAAGATGATATCGCATTCGCTGACCAGCCGGTCGATGACATGGATGTTGCGAATGTCCTCCACCGCAAAGCGGAAGCGCGGCTGCCCCGCCAAATGCTGGATATTATCCAGCGCGCCGGTGGACAAATTGTCGATGACCGTGACCTGATAGCCCGCCGCCAGCAGGTGCTCCGCCAAGTGGCTGCCGATGAAACCCGCGCCGCCCGTAATCAATGCCCGAATCATGGTTGTCCTTTCGCCGCTCAAGTCCGCTGCCCAGCATTCTACACGGGAAGCGCCGTATGTGCGCGGCGGCGCGCCAGATAGAGCAGCGCAACCGTCTCCCGCAGGATGCTGTTGGCAAAATCATTCTCGATTACCGTAGCGACAGCATGCAGCAAGCGCCGCCGCGGAGTCGCGGGCAATGCCCGATGATCAGAAAAAGTGCCGAGCAAATCACAATAGCCCGCCGCATCATAAGCGGTCGCGACATAATACTTGTGTATCGCCAAGTCTTGAAAGAGCTTGCTCGCCGGGATGAGCTGCTCATAGTCCGTTTGCGCTTGCTCTGGCGCTGGCGGGCGGGTAAAGTCACGCGCCAGCGCCGGCACCACCCGCTGATAGATCGCTTGCAGCGCCTCAAAATACTCGCGGCTGCGCGCCGTCAGCACCGGCAGATGCCAAAAGAGCGCCAGCGCCGCCCCCGGCTTCAGCAGGCTGTGCACCCGCTGAAACCGCGTATCTGGGTCCAGCCAATGGAAGGCAGTGGCGGAAAGCGCCAGGTCATAACGCTGTTTGGGCAGCGTCATGCTGTCGAAGTCGGCATGCTGAACCGAGACCGCGGGGTAAGCGCTAAGGCGCTCCCGGGCGAGCGCTGCCATTGCCTCGCCAAGTTCGACGCAATCGATGGCGTAGCCGCGGCGCGCCAGCGGCAGCGTCGCCTGCCCGCTGCCGCCGCCAATCTCGAAGATGCGCCCGCCTTCGCCCAGTTGCGCGTAGTTGATGATTTCGGTGAACAAAGCGGCGGGGTAGCCAGGGCGCGCCCGGTCGTATTGCGCGGCAATCGCGTCATAGCCGAAGCGGCGCTCCCGCGCTTTTGCCATCGTCACGCTCAAAAACGGCTCTGCATCGAGCCGACATAGCCGGTCAGCTCGGCATAGCCATAGCCGCTTTTTCCCCCGCTGACGCGCACCGCCCCTTCCCAATAGACGATGCCGCCGCCGTGTAACTCCTGGTCAGCGAGCAGCGGCTTAACTTCAATCTCGAAGCCATCCGCCCCGCTGATGGCAATATGCCAGCCGGCCGGGTAAAGCGCGCCGCTGTGCGGGCTGCGCCAGGTATCGCGGGCGCTGATGGCGATATCCGCCGCCGCCAGCTGGCGGCTGCTGCCATCGGCAGCGATCAGCAAGCCGTCAAATGCCGGCTCGATGCCGCCAGCCGTCAGCCGTATCTGCCCGACCATCAGCTCGCTGCCATCGTCAAAAATCAGCCCAAACCAATCCCAGCCCTGGGCATCCGTCCCCAGTGCCGAGGTGCTGAATTCGTGGTCCATCCAAGCCAGCCCGCTGACGGCGAAAGTCTCGCCGCCGAGGCGGATGCTGCCATCAGCTTGCAAGCGGCTCAAGCTGTAATAATAGCTGGCGTTGCCAGGTTCCCCGCTTTTGGCGCTTAGCCCGCGGTCGCCTTGCAAAGCCGGCGCTTTGAGCTGGCGCAGCGCGAGATTGATGGCGAAGTCTTCACTTGCTGCTTGGATGCGCGTCTGAGTCGCGGCTGCGTTTTCGGCGCTGACCTGCCAATCTTCCAGCCAAACGCGATAACGCGGCGCGCTGACCGCGCCTGCCAAGCCCGCGCCGCCGCGGGCAAAGCGCTGCTCGTGATGAAAAGCGCCCCCAGCGATATCGCTGAGCGTGAAATGCGCCATGTACAGCTGCTCACTGCGAAATTCGGAGCTGGTGGCGGCGGCATCAGCGGCGGCGAGCGCCCGCCGGAAAATCGTGAATTGGAAGCCAAAACGGCGCTCGTCCGCAGTAGTCAAATTGCCGGTGTAATACCACCACTCGGTTTGGAAATCGGGGTGAGCGCCATAGTCACGCGGGAATTGCCAATCCCAGGGGGCGATGGCGCGGGCGAAGCCCTCGATATTTTGCGCGGGCGCTTCAAATTGCGTGCTGGCGTCCAGGGCGCTGCCGTTCAGCGGCTCAACCAGGCGGAAGCCGAAGAGCATCACCCCGCTGATGGCGAGCAGGGCAATAGCGATGCGCCAGCGCGCGAACTCCGCTCTTAGCATCGCGGTGGCGGGACGCCCGCTGCTGGCGCTCAAGAGCCGGCGGCTGCCAGCAGGCGGCGGGCATAAGCCAAATCCCGCTTGATAAGCGCATCAACCTGCGCTTCGTCGCTGTATTCCGCCGAGAAGCATAGCGGACCGCGATAGCCGATGGCGCGCAGCTTCTTGATGACCCGCGCCCAGGATGCGCGTCCCTGCGCGCCCGATGTCCAATAGATTTTCCACTCGGCGGGCGCTTCGGGACCGCTTTGACGCCGCCAGTAGGCATTCTTCAAATTGACGACGCACAAATAGGGCGCCACGATATCCAGCGCGGCATCACAGTCCATGCCTTCCAGCGCGTTATGGGCGGGGTCCCAATATAGCGCCACCAGCCGCGGGTCATAGTCTTTCAGCAAATTGTGGCTGCCCATCTCGTTGACGGGCACAAAACGCCCGGAATGATTCTGTACGCCGATTTGTACGCCATAGCGCTCGCAGAAGGGCAGGGCGGCATCCAGTTGACGGCGGGCGGCGGCTTCGGCGCTGAAATACTCCCGCTGCCCCTGCCAGAACATGACGCGGTTCAAACCGATGCCGGCGGCGGCGCAAGCGCTGTAGAGGCGCTCGTCATCCAGCGCGTTGGCGGCGGTTACATTCAAAACGCGGATGCCAGCGTCCGCGAGCAGTTTCACGGCGCGGGGCAAATCGCGCTCGATATGCTCCGGCTCCACCGGGAAACCCTGGCGGACCGGCAGTTCAATCAGGTCAAAGCCCAGGCTGGCGACATGCGCCGCCAGCTGCGGCAATGTCAACTGCTTCCAGGGTTTGACGAATAGCGCCAGTTCCTTCATCGGCATGCCTCGTTAGGATTTGGTTGGCATCATGGAAAGCAGGTCGATATTCACGCGCGGCGGCAGGCTGGCGAGAAATACGACCGTCGCGGCGATGTCCTCGGGTTGGATCATCTTCAGCTTTTCTTCCTGGCTGTATTGGCGCGGGCGGCGGTCGATGATAGGCGTGTTGCCAGCGCCCGGGTTGAAGAGGCAGGCGCGCACACCAAAGGGGTTGCCCTCCTCGTTGGTGACGGCGGTTAATGCCTCCATGCCGATTTTGGAGGCGCTATAGCCAACGCCCGCGCCCAAATTGGGGAACATGGCGGCGCGTGACGCCAAGTTGATAATCAGCCCATCGCCGCGGGCTTTCATCGCCGGCAGCACCGCCTGGCTGAAAACGAAGGCGCTGGTCAAATTCACTTCCAGCATTTCCCGCCATTGCTCGGCGGAGGTAGCGCTGACCGAGCGCTCGGTAACATTGATGCCCGCGTTGTTGACAAGCACATCAACCGCGCCAAATTCGGCAATGGTAGCGGCGAGCGCGGCTTGAATCTGCTGGTCAGCGCGCACATCAGCCGGGCAGACCAGCGCTTTGCCGCCCTGTTCGCGCGCCGCCGCCGCGACCGCCTCCAAGGCCTCTTGCCGCCGCGCCACCAAGCTCAACCGCGCGCCTTCCGCGGCGCAGGCGATGGCGATTGCTTCGCCGAAGCCGCTGCTGGCGCCGGTAACGATGATGGTTTTGCCCTGTAAGGCAGCCATTGCCGCCTCCTCGCGTCTTGTCAAGCCATGGTATCCAGCATAGCAAGCGTAACTTCCTGCCGCAATACGCCGCTATGTAAGAAACTGGCGATTTCGCTCACAATTATGTCGCCCTGTCGCTGGCGCGCTTGCGGCGTTTTTGAGGCGATATGCGGCGTCAAAATCACATTCTCCAGCTGGCGCAGCGGGCTATCCGCCGGCAGCGGCTCCCGCTCAAAAACATCCAGCGCCGCGCTGATTCTGCCAGTCTGCAGCTCGGAAATCAGCGCTTCTTCGTCGATGAGATGCGCCCGCGCCGTGTTGATGAAAATCGCGCCATCCATCAGCCAGCCGAATTGCCGCGCCCCCAGCATGCGATAGGTCTCGGCGGTGGCTGGCGCCTGCAGCGTGACGACAGGGCATGCCCGCAGCAGCGCTTCCAAGTCCACTTTCCGCGCCCCCAGCGCCTGCGCCGCCGCCGCGCTGATATAGGGGTCGTAGAGCCAAATCTCGGCACTGAAGGCGCGCAGCAGTTTGAGAACGGCGCGGCCCGTGTGCCCCGCGCCGATGACGCCGACGCGCTTGCCCGCCAGTTCGCTGCCCATTGGCAGCGCCTGGGCAGCCTGCCAGCCCGCCTGCTTAAAGGCGCGGTCGACTTGGTGAAAACGCCGCAGACTGAGCAGGATGAGCAGCAGGGTCGTCTCCGCCACCGGGATTTCCATCGCGGCGGCGGCGTGAGTCACGCGACGCCCTGCCGTGAATACCGCCGGCGGCAGCAAGCGCTTAATCGTGCCCGCCGAATGCGCGATTAAGCGCAAGCGGTCGGCAGCGGCGAGCACCTCATCCGTGAAGCTGGGGCTGCCCCAGCCGGTAATGACAACCTCCTGCCCGCGGATACACTGCGCCAGCTCCGCGGAAGTCAGATTGTCTGCCCCCGCCTGAAAGTGCACAGCGCCCAGCGCCTGTAATCTCTCATCAGCGGCGGGGCTGAATAGCGCTTGATACAGCGCCGGGCGGATAGCGACGAATATGCGCGCGCGCGCCGCCATTTAGTCTGGGCTCGCCAATGCCGCGCGCAACTGTGGCACCAAGTTTGGACCCGGCGTGAATGGCAGGCGTATAACTTGCCGCGTCAGCGCGCTGGTGTACAGCGCCAGAATAATCTCGAAGTCCTTGAGGGCGGCATCCAGGTTAAGCGGGTGCAGGGCGGCGTCATCTTCCAGCCAATCGACCATCGCCTCGCACATTGCCGCCTGCCCCAACACATCCTCTTCGGGGTATTCGTGCTCGCCGCTGGCATAGACGCCGTCGATGAGCGTCTCCCAGCCCCACATCGTCCAGTGAATATAGCCGCGGCTGCCATAAACGGCGATGCGCTTGTGCTGATAGATGGGACCGCCACGCGGCACCCGCGGCGCATTCTCGCCACAGCGCAAGGTAGCTTGTACACCATTGCTGTATTCGATCGCCGCCAGGCTTTGGTCGGGCGCGTAATGCTCGCGGATGTTGGGCTGCAAGCCAGCTGCGCCCGAAACTTGCCCGAATACCGCGCTCGCAGCCGCCGGGTTAAAGGCGCCAATCGCCTGCAGCGAATGCGTGCCTTGATATGCCAGGTTCATGCCCGAGCTGGCTTCGACAAAGCGCAGCTCGCCAATTGCGCCATCAGCGACCAGGCGCTGCAAGCGCAGGCGCGCGGGATGAAATTGCAGCTGATGGTTGATAGCGATTTTGATAGCGGGATTGCTGGCGGCGAACGCTCGTATCGCCAGATAATCTTCCGCCTGTATCGCCAGCGGCTTTTCCACCAGCAGCGCCGGTACGCCAGCGTCAAGCGCCGCCTGGAAGATCTCCAGGCGGGCATCGGGCGGCGTGCTGACCTGCACCAAATCCGGCTTTTCGCGGGCGAACATCTCGCGATATTCTGTATAGTGCGCCGGCACATCGTATTGGTCGGCAAAGACGGCGAGCTTATCTTGCTGCCGCGCCGAAACGGCAACGAGCCGCCCGCGCTTGATATGTTGATAGGCTTGCGCGTGCCCGTGGGCGCGCCCGCCACTTACGCCGATGATGACTGCTTTAACCATGCGCTCCCTCCCAGGGTTGCAGAATCACTTTGCCACACTCGCCGGTAAGCTGCGTTTCCCACGCTTGCTGGATATCGCCCAAGCCGAAGCGATGCGTTATCAGCTGGTCCAGCTGCGCGCCGACCTCGCCAATCATCGTCATCATGCGCGGGGAATCCGCCAGATTAAAATGCCAAGAGCCAGCCAAGGTCAGCCCTTTGCGTATCATATCATCGCTGATGAACAGCGGCGTTTCTTCGCCGCATTCGCCGACGAAAGCGACAGCGCCGCGCCGCCGCGCCGCATCAATGCAGAGCCGATGGGCGGCGACAACGCCCGAACAGTCGATCGCTTTATCCACGCCGCGCCCGCGCTCAGTCAGCGCCAGCACCTGCGCCAGCGCGTTCTTATCCAGCGGATTAATCACGGCGGTCGCGCCCAGTGTCAGCGCCAGCCGCGCGCGGTAGGGGTTGGCATCGACGCCGATGACGCGGGTGCCGCGGTACATCCCGTTGATGACGCCGCCCAAACCGACCGGTCCCAAACCGGTAATGAGCAGCGTATCATGGCGGTCGACGCCCAGCCGCTGCATCGCGCCAAATGTGGGACCCAAGCCGCAGCAAGCCATTGACGCATGCTCATAGGACATGCCAGCGGGGATGGGCAGCAGCATCCAGTCCTGCTTCAGCAGGTATTGCCCCATCGTGCCCCAGCCGGCATCCCCGCCGTGATACTCAGCGAAGTCCAGGCCGTCCTGGCAGTGGATATATTCGCCATCCAGGCAATGGCGGCATCTTCCGCAGGCGTTCATCGGCATGGCGACCACGCGGTCGCCGATGTTGACGCGCCCGGGCTGCGCCACCGCGACCACCTCGCCAGCGGCTTCGTGCCCGATGATGGGCGCGTCCGCGCCGGCGGCAAAAGATTTATATTCGGTGCACATCGGCGCGGCATGCACCTTGATGAGAACCCAGTTGGCATGCGCTTGTGGCACTGCCAAGGTCTCGATGCCGGCTTGTTTCTTCCCCAGAATGCGGACCCGTTTCATAGGTTTTTCCCCGCGCGCGCTGGCGGCGCAATCGGTTACTTAAACTGTGGGGACTATACCACGCTTTATGTGAAATGGATTTGCCAAAATTGGGCTGACCACCAAAGCTGACCACCAAAATGGAAGCATCACAACAACCATGTGGAGAGCCAGCCCAATGACCAGTATAGACATAGACACCCTGTTTACCATCCTTTTTGTTGAGATTGACGATTGATATCTTCAAAACGCCCAGCGCTTCTTGGGCGCTAAAGAAATGTTTTGGTGATAGGGGGCAAAGGTTTTATCGGCAGCGGGTGGCAAGCTCAAATGCGGCAAGAAACTGGCAACAGAATTGTGACGCCAAAACGCAAAAACCAAAAATGCCAGCATAGCCGCGAGCACGAAGCAGCGCTCAACGGGCTGCGCGAGCGTATTGAAGGGGTCTTCCATGAACTTCAGAATACCGGACGCAACTTAGAACGGCTGCTGGCGAAGACGGTGGCGGGCTTGGCAAGCCGGCTGATCACGAAAGTCACTGCCCACCTGTTCAAACATATCTTGCGCCGCCGCTATCATATTGACATTCAGACCTTTCAATGTCCCAGTGATTTCACATAAAGCGTTTTTCAATTACTTACTGGCAATTACTGAGTTGTGCCTACATATCGCTATAATTGCGCGGCAATCGTCGTTAAATGGATTTGATGCAACTGCCCTGCGGCAGCAAGCATGCAGCCTGTCAAAGCCTGGATGCGCTGTTACAATTGCCGCGGGAAAGCTAAGCGGAGATGGGCGGACATGACGGAACTGGCGGATATCGGGCTAATCGGCTTGGCGGTGATGGGGCAGAACCTCGCCCTGAACATTCACGATCATGGCTATCGCGTGGCGGTCTTCAACCGGACGACGGCGAAAGTAACGCGCTTTTTGCAGAACGAAGCGGCTGGCAGCGACATCATCGGCGCTTACAGCGCGGCGGAGTTCGTCGCCAGCCTCAAGAAGCCGCGCAAGCTCATCCTGATGATACAGGCGGGGGAGGCGGTAGACAAATCCATCGCCCAGTTGACGCCGCTGCTGGAGCCGGGCGACATCATCATCGACGGCGGCAATTCCAATTTCAACGATACCATCCGCCGCAGCGCCGCGGTCGAAGCGCTGGGTCTGCGTTATTTGGGCGCGGGCATCAGCGGCGGCGAAGAGGGCGCGCGCCACGGTCCTTCGATTATGCCCGGCGGCTCGCCCGCCGCCTGGCAGGCGGTCAAGCCGATTTTGCAGGCGGTCGCCGCCAAAGTCGCCGATGGCAGCCCCTGCTGTGATTGGGTGGGCGAAGATGGTGCCGGGCATTTTGTCAAGATGGTGCATAATGGCATTGAATACGCCGATATGCAGCTGATATGCGAAGCCTACCATTTGATGTCGGCGGCGCTGGGCATGAGCGAGGCGGAATGCAGCGCCGTCTTTGCTGAGTGGAATCGCGGCGCGCTGGAATCTTTCCTCATCGAAATCACGGGGGAAATCCTGGCATATCGCGATGACGATGGGCAGCCGCTTCTGGGCAAAATCCTCGATGTCGCCTCACAAAAAGGCACGGGCAAATGGACCGCCATCACCGCGCTGCAAGAGGGAACGCCACTGACATTGATTGGCGGGGCGGTCTTCGCGCGCTTCCTTTCGGCGATAAAAGACCAACGGCTGGAAGCCTCACAATCACTGCCGGGACCGGCAGCGGCATACAGGGGCGACAAGGCGCAGCTCCTGCAAGATTTGCAGCGGGCGGTCTACGCCGCCAAGATAATCAGCTATGCCCAGGGCTATATGCTGATGCGGGACGCGGCGCGCAGCTACAACTGGAACCTTAACTATGGCGGGGTGGCGCTGATGTGGCGCGAGGGCTGCATCATCCGCTCGGCATTTTTGGGCAAGATTCAAGAGGCATACGCCGAGACGCCGGAGTTGACGAATTTGCTGCTGGCGGACTATTTTCGCGATGCGATTGCGCAGGCGCAGGCGGCATGGCGGCGGGTGGTGGCGGCGGGCGTCGCCCTGGGCATCCCGATGCCGATTCTCAGCGGGGCGCTGGCATTTTATGATGGCTTCCGCAGCGCGAAGCTGCCGGCGAATTTACTGCAAGCGCAGCGGGATTATTTCGGCGCGCACACTTATGAGCGGCTGGACGCGCCGCGCGGGCAGTATTTCCACACGAATTGGACGGGCACGGGCGGGGATGTCACGGCGGGGAGTTATGAGGTGTGAGGGGGGCACAGCCAGCATCTCGGCTAAACTGATGAATAGCTATTCGCCGAAGACGGGTGTGAGATAATGGCAAATCAAATAAGCTCCAACCGATTGTACTTTGGCGATTGTCTGGAAGTTATGGCGGAGTACATTCCCGACGACTCTATCGACCTGATTTATCTTGACCCGCCCTTCAACTCCAAGCGGATTTATAACGCCTTTATCGGCGGCGCGCAGTGGGTCGCCTTTGACGATACCTGGCGCTGGTATGAAGCGATTGACGATTTTCATGCTGTTGCTGGCGATGTTTCGATGGCGCCCACCATGGAAGGGCTGCGGCGCATCTTGGGCGAAGGCGCGGAGCTGGCATATTTGTCTTATATGGCATATAGACTGCGAGAATGCCGCCGCGTTTTGAAACCGACTGGCAGCATCTATTTGCACTGTGACCCTGCCATGAGCTACCTGTTGCGTCTGGTCATGGATGCCGTATTTGAAAAGAAGAACTTCAGGAACGAAGTGGCGTGGTGCTATCGCACCGGTGGCGCGACAAAACGATGGTTTGCCCGAAAGCATGATGTGATTTTGTATTATGTGAACGGGAAGGATGCGCGCTTCACCCCGCCAAAAGAGAAGTCCTACCTTACGGGCCAACTGCGCCATACAAAAGACAGACCAACACATATTGATGAATACGGCGAGTACCAGAATGTATTGTTCTCAAAAACAAATATAAAGCTATATCGTGATAAGAAGGGGTATTTCACTCTGGTCAACTGCCGAGATTACTGGAATATCGACGCCGTTGGCAGAAGCTCAAGTGAACGCATGGGCTATCCAACGCAGAAACCGCTCGCCCTGCTGGAGCGCATCATTGCCGCCTCAAGTCAGCCAGGCGATATCGTCTTCGATCCCTTCTGCGGCTGCGGCACGACCATTCACGCGGCGCAAAACCTGGACCGCCGCTGGATTGGCATTGATGTCTGCGTGCAAGCCTGCAAAGTCATACAAAATCGAATTGAAGGGCATTTCGATAGCCTGTGGGACGACATTGAGTTTGTCGGCATGCCCAAAACAATCGAAGACGCCAAGGCGCTCGCCGCCTACGATCCTTTCAAGTTTGAACGTTGGGCGGCGTCGCTGGTGCCGGGCATGGAAGCCAACAAGCGGCAGCGCGGCGATAAAGGCATTGACGGCAGAGGGCGGCTGCCCATCCGCAAAGGGCAATTCGTCGATGTCGTGTCACAGGTGAAAGCGGGCAGCACGAACCCCAGCCATGTACAAGCCTTTAACGAAGCGCGCCGGCAAGCGGGGGCGGCAATGGGTGTATTCACCTGTTTTGAAGACCGGATTACCGCCGGCATCAAGAACGCGGCCGTCAACGCAGGCAGGTACATGGATCGCTGGCCTGTGCTGCAAATCTATACAATAGAAGACTACTTCGCTGGTCGGCTGCCTGACCTGCCGCTGGCGAATATCGCCTTGCCTTAGCCTCAAGCCCGCGCCGCATCAGCGCGCAGCAGCATCACATAGCCAATATGGCGGTCGATGCGCGCCCGCTCATAGGCATCCCACTGCGAGAACGGCACTAGCAGGGAATTCAATTCCAGCTCATAACCCGTCAAGCGCTGCACATTTTCGATGAGCAGCTCGGCGAAGGGAAGCGCCGTTTTGTAGAGCGGGTCTTCGTCGATCGGTCTTCCGATTCCAGGCCCGGTTATCGGGTCGAGCGCTTCTCCTTGCCAAAAATACTTCCGATTCTTTTGCAGCAGCTCCGCCAGTACATCGCGCTCCCCCTGCAGCCAGCCTTCAATGCGCAGGAAGCTGGCAAAATGCTCATCGCTGACGGACTCGTGGAAATAATGCGCGGTGCGTCTGCCAATCCATTTGCGCGCAAATTGCCCGGCAAAGTTTGTATGCTCTTCAACGCATTTCGTCAGCGTGTTTAAGGCAATCGCCTCTTCGCCAATCTCCAAGCTCAGGGGAGTGGTGATTATCATGGATATAGTTTTCTCAGCAAACACGACACAGACTTTTAACCACAGAAAACACAGAGGGCACCGAGTTTTTTGATTGTTTGACGGAGTTTGCAAGTCCAAGAAATTCACCATTCCCAGCTCAGCCGCGTTGACATCGCGCAAACTTTCATCGCCAGAATTTGATACATGGAAGCCAACTCGATATTGGCGATGTTCTCTTTATTCACCGGCGCTTTAAGCAGCTCATCCAGGTCTCTCGTCAATTGCGCGCGCGCAATCTCGAGTTCATAGTTCACCTGCGCTATCGTTGCGAGCTTATATTCGTCGCATTTGGCGAGGAAGGCATTCTCGGCAGAATTGAGCGCCGCCAGCATTTCCACTTCTCGATCGCGCTGGAACTCTTCCGATACGCGGTCATAGATGCGCTCGAGTTCCGCTTCGTGCACGCGGATGCCGGCGATATGCTCAACAATCGAATAGCCCGCCATGCCGATGTTCAAGAATGGCAGCGCCCCAGTAATGAGCTGCGCCATCCCCACGCCTTCCGGTATGAGCCGTTGAAGCAGGCTGGCGGATGACTCAGCCAACTGCCCCACCTGCCCGCCTTGCCGCAGCCATGCGAGAATCTGCTGATCCTCCGAATAGCGGATGACGCCGCCAACGCGCTCCAGGGTGCCATCCTTCAGCCCTATTTCGATGAACTCGGGGACTTCAAAATGCACAGCGATATCGCTTAGTGCGCTGGCAGGTCCCGCGGGCGCGGCGCTTGAGTCAACGGGCGGGCACTTCTCGGTGCTGCTATTCGACTGCGCCGACGCTGACGCCGATGAGACCGCTATCAGCGCGAAGCAGAGCAAGGCGAGCAATTTTTTCATGCGCAATCTTCTCCTCTTTGAGCAGAAATCAACAGCGCCAGATGATAGTGCGCCAATTCGGGCTTAAACAGTGTAACTTCGTTTAATTATGGTATAGTTTATTTAATTATGCAGAGGAGAATCACCCTGGCGGCGAACACAAATCCTCTAAGCGACAAAGAACGCATTACCGCGCTGAACTATCTGGCTACCAAATCTGAACTGGAGTCGAAAATCAACCACCAGACGACACTCATCATCGCTGCGCTGCTGCTGGTGACGGCGGTGCTGGGATTCTGGTTACGCAGACGGCTTGATTCTATAGCAGGTCCCTCACGGCAGCTCCGGCACAAACACATAACCCGGCTCCCGCCGCTGACGCCGCAGTATCGGCACAATCTGCCGCCAGGTCTCGAGCAAGCCCCGCGGCGGCGCTGGGCTGTCCGCCCGCACCGCTTTGTGCAGCGCCGCCAGATTGTAAAAGGGCACCGCCGCATACATGTGATGCTCGATGTGATACTGCATCTGCCAATACAAAAAGCCCAAGACGGGATTGAGCAGGATCGTGCGCGTATTCAGCCGATAATCGCTGACGCGGCTGGACAAGCCGATGTGCTGCGCCTCGTTGAGCAGGTACTGGAAGCCGCCGCCATAAAAGGGCGCCAGCGTTACCAAAATCGGCAGCAGCCACCAGCCTTGATATAGCGACAGTGCAATCAGCAGCCCGTGCCCCAGCAGCAAAAAGCGCGCCCAGGCGAATAGCGCCCGCCGCTCGGCAATCGCTTCTGGCGGGAAAAGCGCCCGCTCCCAGTCGTTGTCGATACTGCCGACGCTCAAGCGCAGCACACCCTTGAGGCGCAGCAGCAATCCCCGCGGGTTGATGATGGCGAAGCCGAGGTAGGAGCGCAGCGTCAGTTTCACTGGCAAGACCACTTCCAAATCATCCGGCGGGTGCAAGGTGTAGCGGTGATGCGCTTGATGGCTCGCCCAAAAGGACACATGGTTGTACCAGCCGAGGAAGCTGTAGAGATTGCGAAAGAGAATATTCAGCGCCGGCGTCTTGAAGACCGTCTTGTGGCAGAGCTCGTGAAAGCCATTCACGAGGAAGGCATAAAGCGCGCCATGCGCATATATCAGCAAAAGCGTGATGAGCGGATGCGCGCGGTCCAGGGCATAAAATGCAAGCCCGCCGCTGACGAGCAAAACCGCGAGAAAGCCCAGAGTCTGCGCCAAGCCCTTGGCGTCGCTGCGCTGGTTCAGGCGCGCCAATTCCCCCTTGGGCAGGGGCGAGCGATACCACTTGACGCGCACGCGGGGCTTAGTGCTGCTCATGCGCCCGCCTCCTAATCAAAACGCAGCATCGCTTTGATGACACCGCTTTCCGGCGCCAGCCAGCGCGGGAACTCCGCCACGGTGCTCTCTGGCTCGGCTTGATGCGTAATCCAGCGCGCCAAGTCAATAGCCCCGGCGCGCAGCTGGGCGATGACCCAGTCGAAATCGGCGCGGGTGGCGTTGCGGCTGGCGAGCAAGCTCAGCTCATGCGAATGGAAATGCGGATCGCTGAAGCTGATGGACCCGGTAACATGTCCTACCAGCACCAAGATCCCGCTGTGAGCGACATAGTCAAAAGCGCCGCCCATCGACTGGGCATTGCCCGTGCAATCAAAGACCAGCGTCGGCAGCTCCCCGCCCAGGCAGCGCTGAATCTGGGCGCGGGCATCGCCGCGGGCGTCAATCAGGCGCTTGATGCCCAAAGCCTCAGCGCAGAAATCCAGCCGCGCCGGCGCCATTTCCATCACCATCACTTCGGCTCCAGCGAGCTGGGCGCATTGCGCTGTCGCCAAGCCGATGGGTCCCGCGCCGATGATGAGCGCTTTTTCGCCCGCTTGAATCTGAGCGCGCCGCGCCGCATGCGCGCCGATGCACAGCATTTCCACCAGCGCCAACTGTTCGGGCGGGACGCCATCCGCTTTCAGCAGCTTGTCGGTGGGGGCGAGGAAGCGCTCGCGCATGCCGCCATCGACATGCACACCCAGCACCTGCATCCGCACGCAGCAGTTGGTCTTGCCGCGGCGGCAGGCGACGCACTCGCCGCAATGCAGATAGGGGATGACGCAGCAGTTGTCGCCGACAGCGTAGGGCAGCGCGTCCGCGCTCTCGCCGATGGCAAGCACTTCGACCGCCAGCTCATGCCCCATAATGCGCGGATAGCTGAAGAAGTTCTGCCTGCCGCCATAAGCGTGCAAATCAGTGCCGCAGATGCCCACCCGCTTGACCTGCAGCAGGGCTTCACCGGGACCAGGGCTGGTGGGCGCGGGCACTTCGCGCAGCTCCAGCTTGCCCGGCTCTTCCAACACGATGGCTTTCACAGCAGCTTACTCTCCTAACACAGCTAACGCAATTATAATTATTATAGTCTAAGGCAATTGATAAAAGTCGCTGGCGTTGCCGCCCATCACCGCCGCTTGTTCATCGGCGGAAAGCGCCGTGATATAACGCTCAACAATGTTGAGGACTTCGCTGTAGCTGCCCGCCAGCTCGCAGACGGGCCAATCGCTGCCGAACATCAGCCGCTCGCTGCCAAAGCAGTCGAAAACTACATCGAGATACGGCGTGAAATCCGCCTGCGTCCAAGCGCCCCAAGCCGCTTCCGTGACCATGCCCGAGACTTTGCAGCAGACATTGTCACATGCCGCCAGCGCGCGGATATCGCGCTCCCAGGGCTGTATGATGCCATCTTTGATGAAGGGCTTGGCGATATGGTCGAGCACAAATCGCTGCTCGGGGAAGCGCTTGACCACATCAAGCGCCACTGGCAGATGCCGCGGGAAGACCAGCAAATCGTAGCGGAGCCCGTAGGCTTGCAGCCGCGCCAAGCCGCGCAGAAAGCCGCCGCCCAGCATGAAGCGGTCATCGGCTTCATCATGCACGATGTGGCGGATGCCGACCAGGCGCGGATGGCTGGCGAAGCGCTCAAGCTGCGCCTCGATATCAGCGGCGCTTAAATCGACCCAGCCGACAACGCCGCGGATGAAATCGTATTCAGCCGCCAGCGCCAGCAGGAATTCGGTTTCCTTTAAGTTTTGCCGCGCCTGCACCGCCACAGTGCCGTCGATCTTCGCCTGTGCCAGCAAGGGCTGCATAGCGGGCGGCATGATATCCACGCGCAGCGGCGCCCGCGAGTCGTCCATCCAGGGGTAATCCCGCGGGTTGTAACGCCAAAAATGCTGATGCGAATCAATCCGTGGGGGCATCGCCACCTCCATTGGCTGAGAGCGCAGCGTGTATTGTAGCGCGGGAATGCCGCCCGGACTACATGCCAAGGGCAGGGGCGAATGCCATCAAGCCCGTGGCTTCTCACAAAGCCAACATGCTGCATGAAGCGCCATCACATGCTGGTATTGCGCGTGATTTTGAAGACATAAGCATGCTCGCAGGGGCGCTGGTCGGGGCGGGTAATTTTCAGGCCGCGCTCGGTCAGCTCCCAGCGGCAGGCGCCGGCACCAATCAATTCTACCGAGCGCGTCTCGCCGGGATACAGCGCATGCGTCGATTCGATGTGGAATTGTTTGGGGGGCCAGCCCAGCATGATCGCATACAGCACATTGCCGCGGGTCGTGAAGCGGATATCCGCCGCCGTGAACTGCAGCTTCTCTTTGGTATCGCTGAACGCGCCGACATGCCGCATCCGCGTGGGACCTTCGCCATAGGTATTCCAAGGCACGGTGTCATAAATCGCCTCGCCATTTATGCGCAGCCAAGCGCCCATGCCTTCGAGTATGGCTTTTGATTCGTCCGGGATGGTGCCATCGGGCTTGGGACCGACATTCAGCAGCATGAAGCCATTTTTGCTGACATTATCGACGAGATAATGCACCATCTCTTCGACGGTTTTGTATTCCGTCTCTTTGATATAACCCCAGCCCTGGCCATCATCGACGGTGGTATCGGTGATCCATTCATAATGCGTAAGCTCGGCAGTTTTGCCCAGCTCAAAATCCAGCAGCGCGGCTCCTGGCGGGATATCGTGCCATTTGTAGCTGGCGACAACCTGCCGCCCCCACTCGGCTTCTTTGTTGTAATAATAGGCGAGGAAGTCCTGCTTATATTGGTCGTGCACAAAGCGCAAGCCAAAATCAAACCAAATGTACTCCGGCTGATAGCGCTCGACCACTTCTTGCAGGCGGTGCTTCCAGCGCTCGAGGAAGGCTCTGCTGGGCTTGTCCTGCGCCCGCCACTCGGCGTGATCATGCCCGACTTCAGCACCAGTAAAGTTGAAGTCGAGGTTGTGCGGCTCGCCATATAGCCCGGCATAACGCGGGTCGGCGGTGTCGTATTCCGGCTTCCAATGGGGGAAGAACCACCAATTTTCCGCGTGATGCATCGCCACCATAAAATACATGTCCTGGGCGCGGATTGCCCGTTCCAACTCGCCGACAACATCCCGCTTGGGTCCCATTTTGGCGGCGCACCAGTCGGTATCGCTGGCATCCCACATGGGGAAGCCGTCATGATGCTCCGCGACAGGTCCCGCGAATTTGGCGCCAGCGCGCTGGAAAAGCTCCGCCCATTCATCGGCGTCAAAGCGCTCGGCGGTGAACATGGGGATGAAATCTTTGTAGCCAAATTGAGAGGGATGCCCATAAGTTTTGCAGTGATAGTGATATTGCGGGCTGCCCTCGCGGTACATATTGTAGGGATACCAGGTTACATTGGGTCCGGTCGCGGGTACGCAATAGATGCCCCAGTGGGTGTAGATGCCGAATTTGCCGCGGCGCATCCATTCGGCTGTCGGGTGGGTTTTCAGCGACGCCCAGGTCGCTTCATACTGTTTTGGCATTTGTGTCCTCGTTTCTATAGGATGTTGATGATGTTGGCGAATGCAGGGGCGACCCGCCGCGCCTGCCCCTTCCGTCCGCTGTTCTAGCGATTTTTTCGGCGCATTCATGTCGATTGGCGCAGGATAAGCTCACAATCGAAGAGCGCCGATGGGATTAAGCTGCCTTCGTTGTTGAGCGCGTCCAGCACCCGGTGCGCGGCGGTCTCGCCGATGGCGTAGGTCGGCTGCCGCACCACTGTCAGCGGCGGATTGCTCACCTGCGCCCAGGGGTGGTCGTCAAAGCCGACGATGGCGACATCCCGCGGGCAGCTCAAGCCCAGTTCTTGCAAGCCCATCAGCGCGCCCAGGCTGAGCAAGTTGTTGCCGATGAAGACAGCGCGCGGGCGCTGTGGCAGTGTCATCAGCTGCATGATTGCCCGCTTGCCATGCTCAATTGTCAGCGGGCTGGCGATGCGCCAGGCGGGGCAAAGGGGCAAGCCCGCTTCCGCCAGCGCTTGTTCAAAGCCGCTTAAGCGCTCGCGCATGGTAGAAAGCCGCTGAAAACCCGCCAGGATGCCGATATCTCGATAGCCGCGCTCTATCAAATGCCGCGCGCCCAGCCAGGCGCCATGCACATTGTTGACGCCAACATAGGGCGATTGGGCGTCGGTGAAAGTGCGGTCGAGCATAACAATCGGGATATTGAGCTTCGCCGCTTCGTTCAGCGCGTCCCAATTTTGGCTGGTGGCGGCGGCGATAATGCCATCCACCCCCTGCCGCAGCAGGATATCGATATAATACTCCTCCCGCTCCAGCACTTCGTTGGTGTTGCAGAGCATCAGGCTGTAGTTGTTGGCGATCAAAACATCTTCGATGCCGCGCATAATCTCGCCGAAGAAGGTGTTGGTGACATCGGAGACAATCAAGCCGATGATGCGCGTACGCTGGGTGGTCAGGCTGCGCGCCGCCACATTTGGGCGATAGCCCAGCGCTTGAATCGCCGCCCGCACCCGCGCTTTGGTAGCGCCTTCGACGAAGCGCGTCTCGTTGATGACATGGGAGACGGTGGCTTTGGAGACGCCAGCCTGCTCGGCGACATCGCGCATGGTGATTCGTCTCATGGCTGGGCTCGCCCCGTCAATGCAACCTGTTACGCAACCGATTGCGAGAAGTGTAGTGTATTGGGCGGGCTTCGTCAAATGGGCTGGAAGTGGGCGGGACAATCGCATCAAAGCACTATTCACCTCAGAGAGCGCAGAAGTAAGTACAAAAAATACTGAGAATCGGTATGGGCGGAGATTCAACAGGGAATTACCACCGAGGCACACCGAGAAAAGCACGAGTAAATCTCGGCGCCTCGGTGGCAGCTTTTGGGCACCTCACAGAGTTTCCCTTACTGTTAAGCTGTTTGCGGGCGATCTTTAATCCACTAGAAAACAGCCCGCTGACGCGCTATGCTCAACGCGCTTGCTTCAGCCCAGCGGAGGACCTGAATATGCCGAAGATGACCGGCGCCAAATTGCTGGCGGATACCGTGCGCGGCTATGGCATCAGCCATGTGTTCTTCATGCCCTATATCGCGCCGCGCGCTTTGATGGAAATGGAGAAGCTGGGCATCAAGCGGGTGCAGACGCATGGCGAAAAAGCCGCCGCTTACATGGCGGATGCCTATGCCCGCGTCAAGCGCGCGCCCAGCCTGTGCATGGCGCAATCTGTCGGCGCTGTGAACCTGGCGGCTGGCTTGCAGGACGCCTGGCTTTCCTGCTCGCCGGTGCTCGCCATCACCGGGCGGGAGCTGCAGGCGCATCAACTGCGCCACGCCTATCAAGAAGTTGACCATCAGCGCCCCTTTTCCGCCGTCAGCAAATACAGCGCCTATGTCTCCCAGCCGCAGGAGCTCTCGCATCATCTGCGGCAGGCATTCCGCGCGGCGGTGAGCGGGACGCCCGGTCCCGCGCATCTCGACCTGCAGGGCATTGATGGCGGCGCTGTTGTGAATGTCGAAGCCGAGCTGGAAGTGCAGGTCGAAAAGCAGTTCGCGGCGCTGCCGCCCTTCCGCCCGGTCGCCGACCAAGCGAGCATTGCCGCCGCCTTGCAACTGCTGTACGCGGCGGAAAAGCCAGTGATTGTCGCTGGCGGCGGCCTGACCAGCTCCAGCGCCCGCGCCGAGCTGATTGCGCTGGCGGAGCAGCTAAATATCCCCGTGGCGACGGCGCTCAATGCCAAGGCGATGTTCCCGCCCGATCATCCGCTGGCGGTGGGCGTGCCCGGCTCCTATTCTCGCGCCTGCGCCAACAAAATCCTCTGCGCCGCCGACCTGGTCTTTTACATCGGCAGCCACACTGGCGGGCAGCTCAGCAACAACTATACAATCCCGCCGCCGGGCACCCGCGTGATTCAGCTGGACATCAACGCGGCGGAAATCGGGCGCAATTATCCCATCGCTGTCGGCTTACATGGCGATGCCCGCGCGACCTTGCGGCAAATGCTGTCGGCTGCTGATGCCCCGCCGCCGCGCCGCGCTTGGATTGAGCAGGTGCAGGCTGAGGTCAACGCCTGGTGGGCGGATGCCGAAAGCGAATACTGCTCGGACGCCTTGCCCTTGCGCCCCGAGCGCCTCTGCAAAGAGCTGAGCGAGCAGCTGCCAGCTGATGCGATTCTGGTCTCGGACACTGGGCATTCCGGTATATGGACGGGCACATTGCTCGATTTGCGCTCGCCCGAGCAGTCCTATATTCGCTGCTCCGGCTCCTTGGGATGGGGCTTGCCGGCGGCGATGGGCGCCAAATGCGCCCAGCCGGAGCGCCCGGTGCTCTGCTTCACTGGGGATGGCGGCATTTGGTATCACATCGCCGAGTTGGAGACCGCCCGCCGCTGCGGCATTCAGACGGTAACGCTGGTCAACAACAACCACTCGCTCAATCAAGAGCAGGCGGGGGTGGAGGCGGTCTATGGCGGGCGCAGCGCCGGCTCCGATGAATTGTGGCTCTTTGAAGATACCGATTTCGCGCCGATTGCCGAGTCTATGGGCTGCCTGGGCATTACCGTGCGCCAGCCCAGCGAAATCGCGCCCGCGCTGGAGCGGGCTTTTGCCGCCGATGTGCCGGCGCTGATTGATGTCAAAACGGATGTCGCTGGCATCGCGCCTTTGGCTTGGACGCCCAGTTGAAGCATCAGAATAAGATGTGAGCGCGGCAGGATTCGAACCTGCAACCAATTGATTAAAAGTCAACTGCGCTGCCATTGCGCCACGCGCCCCTCAGCCGAGTATTCTAGGCGAGGGCGGGCTGGCTTTCAAGGGGCACTCGCAGGGCAGAGCTGTGCCGCTGCGCCTCCAATTTCGCTTTGGATAGGTGAAAAAACTTTGCGCTCTCGGTGTCTCTGGGGTGGATAAACCGGTTTCGCCTCTCCCCAAGTGAATAGTATGCACAAAAATCGCCACTCCCCACGCAAACCCTAGATTTCTCGCGCCCTGGCAAATTGTCCGATTCCGTATGTGCATATATACTGGTTGGAGATGTTCCGCGGGGCTGAAGACGCAGCGTGAGGGGATTATGGCGGAGTTGAAACCACTGGAAGCGGCTGTAAAAGCGGCTACCGAGTTGCCAGTGCGTCGCTTTGGGCGCCCGGTCGGCCGTGATGAGATGCTGCGTTCTCTGCTGCGGCGCTTGCGCCATAATCAGCAATTTGTTTTGCACGGCGCAGCTGGCGTCGGCAAGACCATGGTTGCCGCCACCATCGCTGATGTCGCTATGAAACAATATAAGAAACCCGTGCTCTGGCTGCCGCTGCAAAATCCGCCGCTTGTCGAGCTGATTGTGCGCATCGCCCGCGCCTATGGCATTCTGGAAGTTGCCAACGACCAAAATCCGCTGACGCAGATGGGCGCTCTGCGCGCGTTGCTGCGCCGGCGGCAGCCGCTGTTGGTGCTGGATGGCGAGATTGAATCAGGGGTACTCGCCAGCTTCGTCAAGAACTGCGCGGCGGGGCTGCCGCTGGTGGTGACAAGCCCGCGGGCGCTCTCCCAGGGGGATTGGCGCAACCAGCCGCTCGCGCCCCTCACAGAAAATGATGCTGCCCTGCACCTCTTCAAACAAAAAGCCGCCATAAAAGATAACGCCGATGATGAAGACATTCGCGTGCTCGCGGCTCAGCTGAATTACATGCCCCTGCCCCTGGTGCTGACGGCGCGCAGCCTCATGATTGCGCGCCAGGCGCCAGCCGATTACAGCGAATTGCTGGCGCAAGCCTTACAACGCGCTGATGGTGATGCCTGCCGCGCCGCCATCAACCTCAGCTTTGATGGACTGAATGCCCGCCTGCGCGATCTCTTGCTTTTCCTCGGCGCTACCTTCCGCGGCGAGGCGTCGGTAACCTTTCTCAATCACCTCAGCGGCATCTCGCTGGACTCCATCACCATGTCGATGACGATATTGTCGCGCCTCTTCCTGGTGGATCGCTTTCAACGGGCTGGCGAAGAGTGCTATCGCCTGCACCCGCAGGTGCATAATTTCCTGGTCGCCTGGGCAATAGAGCAGGACCGCTTTGACGCCCTGCGCGCCGATACCCTGGAAACAACGCGGGATTATCTGGCGGTGCGGGGCAAGGGGGAGCTTGCCGCCCTGCGCATGGCGATAGAAATGCAGAACCTCTTGGCGGCGGCGCAGGCGGGCGCGGACCCGGAACTGCCGGCGGACATCGCCGCCGCGCTGTTGCCGCTGCAGGCGCCGCTCATTGACATGGGCTACAAATATGAAGTGATGCGCCTGCAAAGCATCCGCGATGGCACGCCGCTGGACTATCCAGAGCCGATAGAAGAAGCGCCGGACGAGATTGACGCCGCGTCCGCTGAAGATGACGCGCCGGAAGCCGCTGCCGCCGATGCAGTGCCGCCTATCACCGCTTCTGGCGCGCCGGTGATTGATGATGCCACATTTGTCGCTTTGGACGATGAGGACTTGAGCTCGGTCAGCATTGATCAATTGCGCACGGCGCTTTATGTCGCCAGAGAGAACGAAGAGGACAAGCGGCAGCTGCAAATCCTCAAAGCGATTGCGCGCCTGCAAATCAGCCAGGGGCGTGAAGAAGAGGCGGTCGCCACTTATGGCGAGGTGCTGGAAATCTATGAAAACAGCGAAGACAAAGATGGCGTACTGGAAACCCTGGATATGCTCGCCGGCTTGTTGGTCAATAACGAGAGCAGCCCCGCGGCTATCGAGCAGGTCAAACTGCGGACAGCGCTGAGCTTCGCCCGCCAGCACGAAGACAGCGCGCGCGTCCTGCAAGTCCTGGAGGCGATTGGCAAAGTGCAAATCGCCCAGGGGCGGGAGGCGGAAGCGGTGGCGACCTATTCGGAGGTGCTCGCCATTCACGAAGAGGCGGGCGACAAAAGCGGCATGCTGGAAGCGCTGGATATGCTGGCGGGCTTGCATGTGCGCCGTGGCTCGCCGCGGCAGGCGCTCCCGCATATCAAACGCGGCTTGCATCTGGCGCAGGAGCTGGGCAATTTTGACGCGGAGATGTTCCTGCAAATCACGCGGGGGGATGCCCACTGCGAGCTGCGAGAGCCGACCACCGGCTCAGAAGCCTATGAGCGCGCGTTTAGCATCGCCGTCAACCGCAACGACTCGCAAAACGAAGCGCTTATCCTCTATAAGCGGGGCTTGGCAATCCTGGAGGCGGGGCGGGCGCGCGAAGCCATGCAGCTGCTGGAAGAAGCCAACGACCTCTTCAAGCAGCAGGAAAGGCGCGATATGGAAGGGCTGGCGCTCTGTGGCTTGGGCGATGTGCATGTGCGCCTGGAACGCTGG
Organism: Anaerolineae bacterium; assembly: GCA_022825675.1. Taxonomy (GTDB): domain Bacteria; phylum Chloroflexota; class Anaerolineae; order Aggregatilineales; family Phototrophicaceae; genus UBA6055. Next base: position 29,109 of record JAJDWK010000053.1, read on the forward strand.
AGCGAGGCGCTCAATTTTCATCGCTCGGCGCTGTATATCGCGCGGGAATTAAAAGACCGTATGACCGAGGCGCGTCAGCTGTGGACATTGGCGCAAATCCTCACCCAGGCGGGCCGCCTGCCAGAAGCGCTCACCTGCCTGCGGCAAGCCCTGCATGTCGCCTATGAAGAGCGGGCGAACGAAGAAGTCGTTGGCATTATCGCCGAGTTGGTCGATTTGATGATGCGCAACCCCGCCCTGGCGTCCATTGCGGAGCTGCTGGTAAACGATGGCTTGCAATACGCGCCGGAGGACCGCCAGCTCAAGCGGCTGAAACAGGATGTGTCTGGCTTAAAAGAACGCGCCGCCGCCCAAGGCAAAACCCTCGCCGTGGTCGCCGGCACGGCGCGTGAATACGCCGCCAATGCCTACAATCAATTCTGATTGAAATGTCTGGCGAATAAAGCCTAATTGTGGCGCAGGCGCAAGCTGTCCGGCAAATGCGCGATGACTTCGCTCAAGGCCGTGTGATGGTCGAGGTGCTCGCCGATGATAGCGAAGGGTGCCGCTTGCTGGGCTTCTTGGAAGACGATCTTCCACTCGCCATTTTCATCCCGCGCCCAGCGCCCGCCATAATTATGGCGGATGGTCTCGCCCAGGTAAGCGCCGAATTTCTGTTGCAGCAGGGTCTTCTCCGCAGCGTCCAAGTCCGCGCGATGCCGCTCGATATAGCCATCCAGCCAGGAAACTGAATCAACGGAATAATCCAAAGCGACGCGCTCCGCCTCGCCCAATACTTCGATAACGAGTTGCGCGTCTTGCTGCAGTTCGTTCGATTCTGATGCCGTTTTCAAGCGCTTGCTCCCATTTCACTCTGCTTTGCCCAGCGGGCGGTTACTGGCGGGGGGGGCGGCGAAGCTGCCCAACCTGCCGCAAAAAAACCAATCGATTGCGATTGGTCTCTTTACAGAGCGGGCAACGGGATTCGAACCCGTGACCTTTTCCTTGGCAAGGAAATGTTCTACCGCTGAACTATGCCCGCATGCTTCCCGGAAGTATACCCGCCGCGACTGCCATTGGCAAGCCCGAGTTCGGCACTTGCTCAGTAATCGCGCACCCTATTCTTTACACAAAGCACAGGTGCCTAAATGAGTTTCGGTTGAAATGTGACGCTCGAAAGATCATTCGATTCTCTTAACATAATGCTATTGTACAATGATTCGACTTCGTCTCGGTTGCAGTCGGAAGGAATAAATCGAAATGCAGAGGCAGCCGTGTAATTCAAATCTTTTTCGAATGACAACCATCTTCGGCTCTCTCGTTCAGCAACCATACCTGTTGTGTTAGATCCGGAGAATATATCCACGACCAAGTCATAAGGGTCTGTCAGAAATTTGATAAAGAATTCGGGCAGCTTAGCTGGAAATCGTGCAGGATGCGCCTTAATGCCAATTTTTCGGCAACACTTCAAATAATGACTGTTGGACTCAGAGTTCGGAATCTGGAGCAAATTTGAAGGTATCGCTCCCCCATTATTTGCTCCAAATCTATCACTTATGCTATGGCCAGAGGGTCTGTTCTTAGGCTGATAATACTTACTGGGGTCCTTTAGAAGTTTCTTCATTCTGCTGCTGTACTCAGTCAAAACCTTCGTGACATCAGCTTTTGGATACTCGCTCTTGCTGAACCACCAAACTGTGTTCACGCTGTCTTTTGCTCGTATCTTCCTTTTGTTTACCCATTCAATCGGCGAAGGCAACTTTGATGGATTGTACCAGTAAAAATCTTCTGCAAGATGATATCCCAATTCATCACACATTCTTACCAGAAATCGAAAATTGTAGAGGCTTCGTACAGGAACGCCTCGTCTGTATGCGCCTCCAAGATCCAGAACAAAACTGCCATCCTCCTGTAAACGGGTGCGCACCAAGCGAGCAAATTGCAGTAGCCAGTCGTTGTAAGTCTCCTGCGGCCTGTTACCGTATTCCTTTTGCCGTTGTAAAGCAAACGGCGGACTTGTAAATACTAGATTTATAGAATTTTCTGGCAACTCTCTTAATGCCTTGAGAGAATCGACACAATAGGCTTTTCCGAGTTCAGTGCAGTAGCTGGGTTCAATTGAGCTTATCATTCTTATGCTACTCATAATCTGTAGACGCAAAGTCATAATATCAGTAATTTTGGTTTATGGCAAAGTGCAATAAATCGTATCGCAAAATTTTCGCAGCCAATTTGCGTCGAATCCGCAACGAAAGGGGGCTTTCGCAAGAGGAGTTGGCGGTGAAGTCCGGTCTGCATAGAACTTATATCGGTTCGGTAGAAAGGGTTGAGAGGAACATTTCTATCGACAATATGGCGATCCTTGCTCTAGCTCTCAGCGTCAGTTTGCCCGAGCTTCTTAAAGACAACGATGATATCACATAAGGATCGGGAGCATCTTGATAGTCTCCTCCCCTTCATAAGACAATATCAGCAACTGGCAACAAAGCATGGAATCCGAGATATATTTCAAGATAACGGGGGTAAACTGCTACAGGTATTGTTGATCACAGGATTGCGAATATCGCCAGGAAGATTGGGAAACGATGCAATTGATGAAGAAGGCAATGAGTATGAAATAAAGTCCGTGAATGTGGAACTGACTAAGAGTTTCTCAACACATCACCATTTGAATCCTACAATCCTCACGAAGTACCGACAAACTATTTGGATTTTCGCTGTATATCATAATATTGAGCTGTTAGAAATCTATCGCATGAATCCTTTAGATCTGGAACATCCATACTTTAATCGTTGGGAAACAAAATGGCATCAAACTCGACGGGACATCAACAACCCGAAGATACCTCTCAAGTTTGTTGAGGCACATGGTCACCTTGTTTACAAGGCATAACATGCCCGAGCTGCAATATTCATTCAGTGCTGTGGTCTGAGTTTGCGTTCGCTTGTGCACACACTACCTGAAGATTCAGTAAAGCCACCCGCATAGGGTGGCTTTACTGATCTGCTTTGTGAGACTAAATGCTGAAGTACAGCTCAAATTCATACGGATGCGGGCGCATCGCCACCGCGTCCTGATCTTCGACCTGCTTGTAGGCGATGTAATTCTCGATGTATTGCTCGCTGAAGACGCCGCCCTCCAGCAAAAAGTCGTGGTTGGCTTCCAGCTCGCGCAAGGCTTCGCCCAGGTTGCCCGGCATCACCGGCGTTTCGTGATCGCCTTCATAGAGATCGGCTTCCGATGGGTCGCCGGGGTCAATTTGATTCTTGATGCCATCAACGCCAGCCAGCATCATCGCGGGCAAGGCGAGGTAGGGGTTGGCGGCGGGGTCGGGCCAGCGCGCCTCAACCCGTTTGGCTTTGGGGCTGTTGCTGTACATCGGGATGCGGATGCCCGCCGAGCGGTTGCGCGCCGAATACACCAGGTTGACCGGCGCCTCATACCCCGGCACGAGGCGGCGATAGCTGTTGGTGATGGGGTTGGTGAAGGCGGCAATCGCCGGCGCGTGTTTGATAAGCCCGCCGATGTACCACAGCGCCATCTGGCTCAAGCCGGCGTACAAATCACCGCCGAAGAGCGGCTGCCCGTCTTTCCACAGCGATTGATGCACATGCATGCCGGAGCCATTCTCTTCAAAGAGCGGCTTGGGCATGAAGGTCGCGTGCAAGCCATTCTCCGCGGCGACATTCTTGACGATGTATTTGTAGGTAACCATCATGTCCGCCATCTGCAGCAGCGGCGCGTATTTCAAGTCAATCTCGGCTTGCCCCGCGCCGCCGACTTCGTGATGATGCACCTCGACTTCCATGCCGACATCCAGCAGCGCCTGCACGATTTCGGCGCGCACATCATGCGTTTTGTCCAGCGGCGGCAGCGGGAAATAGCCCATCTTGATGCGGTTCATGTGCCCCTGCGCCGGGTCTTCATTGCCGCTGTTCCAATCGCCCTCGATCGAATCCACGCGGTAGAAGCTGCTGTTTTCCGATGTGCTGTATTGCACATTGTCAAACATGAAGAATTCCGCTTCAGGTCCAAAATAGGCGATATCGGCGAGGTCAGAAGCGTCCAGATAGGCTTGGGCGCGTTTGGCGACGCCGCGCGCGTCCAGCGCATAGGGCTGGCGGCTGAGCGGGTCAAAGGCGTCGCAATACAGCGCCAAAGTCTTGTAGCTGAAGAAAGGGTCGACATAGGCGGTGCTCAAATCCGGCAGCAAAATCATGTCCGATTCGTTGATCGCCTGGAAGCCCTGAATGCTGGAGCCATCAAAGCCGAAGCCTTCTTCAAAGGCGTCCGCGTCCGTCGATTGCAGCGGCATGCTGAAATGCTGCGGTACGCCGCGGATATCCACGAAGCGCATATCAAGCTCAACAACATCGTTTTCCTGTGCCCAAGCCAGCAAAGCGCCGGGCGATTCCAAGGCGGAAGCGGGAGGGATATACCGTGCCATTTCCATTCATCCTTCTGCTAGATGTGTACAGTATGCAACAACGCTATTGTATTGGGACTTTTCTACAACATCCACAGCGAAAGATATGGAATTTACGCGCCGTTTTCTGTGAGTTTTCACCAAAGGCTGCCAGCGCCGCTGTCGCTGCCGCGCCTGCCTTTGTCTAGGGCAAGCAGACCCTGGGCATCGGGGGGAAAAGCCTGGCGCGCCCGCGCCCGCGCCTGCTAGTATAATGCTCGTCGCCTACGCTAACCATTTGAGGGATCGCCCGACTTGAAACGCCTATTGCTGCTCTTCCTATTTGTATTCCCGCTGCAGCCGCTGCAAGCGCAGCCGCCGCCAGCGCCTATCTGGACGCCGATTGTCATCAACACTTTCCCGCACGATGCCGCCGCTTTCACCCAGGGCTTGCTCTGGGCGGATGGCGCGCTCTACGAAAGCACCGGGCTTTGGGGGCAATCCAGCTTGCGCCGCGTTGAGCTGGAAACGGGCGTGCCCACCAAGCTGCTGCCGCTCGCTGATGACTATTTCGCCGAAGGCTTGGAGCGCGTTGGCGACCGCCTTATCCAACTGACATGGCAGGCCGGGCGCGCCTTTGTTTACGATTTTGCCAGCTTTGAACTGCTGGATACGCTCGACTACGCCGGCGAGGGCTGGGGGCTTTGTTATGATGGCCGCTACCTTTTCATGAGCGATGGCAGCCCCTACCTGTCCATCCGCGATGCCGAGAGCTTCGCGCTGATTTTCCGCGGCGCTGTCACCTTGAATGGCGAGCTGCTGCCGCCGCAGCTGCTCAATGAGCTTGAATGCGTCGGCGAGCATATCTACGCCAACGCCTGGAATACCGATTACATCTTTGTCATCGACAAACTCAACGGCGCTGTAACCGCGTTGATAGACGCCTCGGGATTATTGTCGGAAGCCGAACGCGCCGCTCTCAGCCCGGGCAGTGTGCTCAATGGCATCGCCTGGAACCCCGAGAGCGAGACCTTCTACATCACCGGCAAGAATTGGCACAAGCTCTTTGAAGTTGTCTTCGCGCCCAGCGAGCGCTAGCCTCGTCTCTTCGAATCTCTAACATTTCTCTTATAGACAGCGGGGCGGAAACCGGTATAGTTCATATATGGATAATTCATATATGAATGAATGTGACTCACGCGCATTTGGCGAAGCGCAGACTTTCGAAGAGCAATTCTTCCAGCTCATGGCGGGCATCAACCGCCAGTTGCGCCAGCTTTCAGACCAGCAGTTGGTGCAAGAGTGCGTCAGCCCGGCGCAGCTTTTCTTTCTCAAGCGGCTGCATGACGCTGGCGCGCCGCAGCCGGTCAGCTTTTTTGCCGAGGGGCATTTTTCCAGCCGCTCCAACGCCAGCCAGATGATCGACCGCCTGCAAGCCGAGGGCTTGGTGCAGCGGCAGGGCAACCCGCAGGACCGCCGCAGCGTTTTGGTGCGCCTGACGGAACTTGGCGCCCAGCGGCTGCGGGAGGGGCATGCCCAGCACCTCAGCCTGGCACAGGCGCTCTTCGCGCCCCTCAGCCCCGCGGAGCGGGAGAATACCCTGCACTCCCTGCGCCGTGTCCTGGGCTTGCTCGAGAGCTTCCAGGCGCAGAGACGCGAGAAGCCGGCGGGAACCTGAGCTGGCAAAATTTCTACTCCCGATACCACATTCAAAGTATGGAGGAATGCACAGTGTCCAATACTCACAGCATCATCGCCGAAGAAGTGTATAAACATTTCGGAAGTGTCAAAGCCTTGGACGGCGTGTCCATCAGCGGGGAGACGGGAAAGGTGCTGGGCTTGCTCGGTCCTAATGGCGCGGGCAAAACCACGCTGGTGCGCATCCTCGCGACTTTGCTCAAGCCGGACCGGGGCAATGTGCGCGTTGATGGCATCGATGTCCTGCGCCACAAGCAGCAAGTGCGCGAGATTATCGGCTTGGCCGGGCAATATACGGCGGTTGACGAGATCCTCACCGGGCGCGAAAATCTGGTGATGGTCAGCCGGCTCTATCACCTGCCGCGGGCGCAAGCCCGGCTGCGCGCGGCGGAACTGCTGCGGCAGTTTGACCTGATTGACGCTGCCGACCGCCCGGTCAAGACTTACTCCGGCGGCATGCGGCGGCGGCTTGATCTGGCTGCCAGCATCGTCGCCCGCCCCAATATCCTCTTCCTTGATGAGCCGACCACGGGCTTGGACCCGCGCACGCGCATCGCCATGTGGGATACCATCCGCACCCTCGTCTCGGATGGCGCCACCCTGCTGCTGACCACGCAATACCTGGAAGAAGCTGATGAACTCGCGGATAAAATTGTCGTGCTTGACCACGGCAAGGTCATCGCCGAAGGCACTTCTGATGAGCTCAAAGCGAATATGGCGGCGGACTTCATCGATATCACTGTCGCCAACCCGGAAGACACCAATAAAGCCTCACAGCTGCTGCAAGTTTTGAGCAGCGAAAGCCCGCATACCGACGAGCGGCGCGGCTCCATCAGCATCGCTGTGGAAAGCGGCGCGCAAAGCATCGCCGAAGTTGTGCGCCTGCTGGATGGCGAAGCCGTCAGCATCGCCGAGCTTAACCTGCGCCGCCCCTCGCTCAACGATGTCTTCTTGAGCATCACCGGCGAAGAAATCGTCGAAGAAGAAGCCAAGCCCAAGCGCCGCGGTTTCGGACGCCGCAGCGCCTAGCCCGGCTGTCTTTGCCAGCCCTTAGCCAAGCGGAGGAAAACTCTATGTCTCAGTATTCTGCCAGCGCCGCCCTCGTCCCGGGCAGCAGCCACAGCAGCGCCTTCCAGCGCTTTCTGTGGAATTTCAGCGATACCTTTGTGGTGATGCGCCGCAATCTCTATGCCTATCAGCGGCAGCCGGAGCTGCTGGTTTTCGCCACCATCCAGCCCGTGATTTTCCTGCTGCTCTTCACCTATGTCTTCGGCGGCGCCATCAGCTTCTCTACGGGCGGCGATTACATCAATTTCCTGCTGCCGGGCATCATCATCCAGACGATCCTCTTCGCCTCCGCCAATACCACTGTTGGCTTGTCGGTTGATTTGTCCAAGGGCATCATCGACCGCTTTCGTTCGCTGCCGATGTCGCGGGCGGCGGTGCTCGCCGGGCGCACCAGCGCCGATACCCTGCGCGGCTTGTTCACCGTGCTCATCATGATTGTCGCCGGCTATATCATCGGCTTCCGCTTTGAAGATTGGGGCAGCGGCATCATGGGCTTGGCGCTGGCGGTGGCATTTGGCTACGCCGTAACCTGGATTTCCGCCACTATCGGCCTCTTCGTCAAAGACCCCGAGGCGGCGCAGGTGGCGGGCTTCATCTGGCTCTTCCCGCTGACATTCGCCAGTTCCATCTTTGTGCCGACTCAAACGATGACTTCCGAATGGCTGCGTACTTTCGCCGAAAATCAGCCGGTCAGCGTCATCGCCAACACCGTGCGCGATTTGATGACCGGCACCGTCAATCCAGACGAAATTGCGCTCTCGCTGCTGTGGATCGCCGGGATTGTGGCGGTCTTCCTGCCGATGGCGGTCTGGCGATATGCGCGGGTGGCATCGCGTTAGCGCTGTGCCGCAAATCAAAAAAAGCCTCGCTAGACGCGGGGCTTTTTCTTTTTTCACAGGTTAATGTTGCCTATTCTCGGACAAAACCCATTGGCGGTTTGTAGTCTACTTCCAGGTGCTTGATAATGGCGTCAAGCCGCATCGTATTCGCCTGTACGAGTTTCGCCAGCTCCAGCAGCAACTCTCGGTTGGCTTGTATCGCTATACGATTTTCTTCTATGGCTTTGCGATTTTCTTGTATCGCTATACGATTTTCTTGTATCGCTATACGATTTTCTTCAACCTGACCGCTCAATTCCTGGAAAGCGGCATTAAACTTGTCTAAGCCATTCAATACCCTGTTATGCGCTTTGCGCATGGCTATGTATTCACTCTCTATCCGCTCAAACCGTAGATCTTCGGTGATCATATCGCCTTCTTTCCTCCGCCAATGTATCTGCTTAAATGCGTTTGCGGACTATGATGCATAAGTTTACACTAAGTTTATCTCATATCAAAATGAGAAGCAAACGAAGTGCATTCCGAGGCAGGTCAATTGCATCAAATCCATTTAACGGCGATTGCCGCGCAATTATAGCGATATGTAGGGCAACTCTGTGAGTTGCCCACGAAAATTGCTTTTTTATTGAGGCGTTTCGGCGAAACTCCCCTACATCGAGTCCATTTTGCGGATTTATTGGATTATCTTTCTGTCCATTGTGTCTTTGTGGTGAAGAATAATTTGACGCATTTGCCCCGGCCCCGCCGCCAAGCCGCTAGCCATTCCCGCAGCGCTAGGCTACACTTACCTCCTATCCTTAGAAGAATAGCGCAAAGGATGCGCCATGACCAAGAACCTCGTCTATATCGCCAACGGCGGCGCGGGACCCTGCGGCATCACCATCGCCGAGCTTGATGCTGCCAATGCCCGGCTCATCATCCGCGAGCAGCTGAGCGACATCAGCGAATGCCACTACCTCAATCCCCACCCCAACGGGCGCTTCCTGCTCGCCACCACCATGGACGATGGCGTGCAAGTTGTCTCCTACGCCATTGAAGGGGACGGGGGGCTGCGGCGCGTCAACAGCCAGCCGGCGGCTGGCACCTCGCCCGCGTATGTCGCGGTTGATGCCAGCGGGCAAAATGTATTGCTCGTCAACTATGTCAACGCGGGCGCGCGCGGCAATATCCGCGTCTATCCGTTGGCGGAAAACGGCGCGATTGGCGAGCACAGCGAACATATCGAAATTGATGACGCTACCGGACCCAACCCCGAGCGCCAGGATGTTTCCCACCCGCACATGATTGTAACAACGCCCGACAATCGCTTGGCGGTCGTGCCCGATTTGGGCACGGACAGGGTCTATCTCTATGCGCTGGACGCCGCCGGCAAGCTAAACCTGGCACAGTCGCTGGAATTGCCCGGCGGCGCGGGACCGCGTCATGTCGCCTTTCACCCCAGCTTGCCGCTTATGTATGTCATCAACGAGCTGGATTCCACGCTGGCGACCTTCGCTTATGCTGACGACGACAACTGGACGCGGCTCTCGGTCGAATCGACAATGCCGCGATATTATGTCCAGCCGGCGAGCCGACCCAATACCTGCGCTGATGTGCACGTCCACCCGAACGGCAAATTTCTTTACGGCAGCAATCGCGGGCACGATTCCATCGTCATTTATGCCCTGGACGACGCCGGCTTGCCGCGCCTGCTGGCTTATGAAGCGACGCGAGGCGCTTGGCCCCGCGCCTTCATGATTGACGCCAGCGGCGAATTCCTGGTGGTCGGCAACCGCCACAGCGATAATGCGGCGGTCTTTTCGATTGATGCCGCCAGCGGGCGGCTCATCTTCCGCTCCTCCGTGACGATGACGGCGCCCATCGCCTTCAAAATGCTGGCATAGCGGCTGATGCGCGTACTCATCACGGGCGGGGCAGGGCTGGTCGGCAGCCCTGTCAGCCGCCGTATTGCCGAGCTGGGCTGGGACGGGCGCATCATCGGCATTGATGCTGATTGCCCGCCGCTGGGGCTGCCCTATGCGCAATGCGACATCCGCGATGCCGCCGCGCTGGCGCGGCATGTCGCCGGCTGTGATGCGATTGTGCACCTGGCGGCGATTCCCTCAACCCGCAGCCACCCCAATCCCGAAATCTTTGATGTTAATGTCGCGGGAACCTATACGGTCTTTGAAGCGGCGGCGTGCGCTGGCGTCAAGCGCATCATACAAGCCAGCTCCATCAACGCTGTCGGCGGCTTCTGGGGCTGTGACGACCGCCGCTATGACTATTTCCCGCTGGATGAAGACTTGCCCTGCCACACGACCGATGTCTACTCGTTTTCCAAGCAAATGGTGGAAGACATCGCCGAGTATTATTGGCGGCGCGCTGGCATCAGCAGCGTCTCTTTTCGGCTGCCGGCGGTTTTGAACGACGCAATCATCGCCGAGCGCCAAATGCCCCAAAGCCTGATGCGGCGGCGCGAGCAGCTGGAGGCATTCTTGCGCCAGCCCCCGCGCCTGCGGGAAGCGCGCTTGGCAGCAGCGCGCGAGCGCGCGCAGGCGCTGCGGACGCGGCACATCATGGAGTTCGACGCTGTGCAGCGGGGCGACTTTGAACGGGAAGCGCCGCCGGACGATTGGCTCTTCGCCGCATGTTTCTACGACCGCTTCAACTTCTGGACCTTCATCCACACCGATGACTCGACCCAAGCCTTCGAGAAAGCGTTGACCGCCGACTATGAAGGCGCGCATCCGCTTTTTGTCAACAGCGACCGCAATTCCCTGCGCTTCGATATCGAAACGCTGCTGCGAATGTTTTATCCAGAAGTTACGAAACGGGTCGAAGCGCTGCCCGGCGACCGCAGCCCCGTCAGCATTAAACGCGCCCGCGCCTTGCTGGGCTTTGAGCCGCGCGTGCGTTCGCTTCTGTGAATCGCCCCTTGATGCGAGCGAAAATTCGCCAGTCCCTTTTCAGTCGGCGTATTGCCCGCTGCTGAAGACATAGACCTGGTTGAGGGTTTCGCCATTTGCGCGCGGGGCGGTGCCCGCCGTCCATTCAAAGAGCCAGCGCGCATCGCTGACGCTTACATTGACGCAGCCGTGGCTGTGGCGGTAGCCGAAGCTGTCGTGCCAATAGGTGCCATGGAAGCCAATCGCGCCGTCAAAATACAGCACCCAGGGCACACGCTGCAAGGCATAGGCATCGGGTTGATCTTGCGCGCCGACCATGCTGTCGCTCGTAAGCCGCGCCCAAATCTCAAAGATGCCCTCTTCTGTCGACCAATCGGGCAAGCCGCTGGATATCAAAGTCGCGAAGACGGGCATACCGTCTTCGTAGGCGATGAGCGTCTGCTCGAAGAGATCAACCGCCAGCCAGCGTCCAGTTACTCCCGCCGGTGCCGAGACTGGCGCGACCTTCGCCAGGAATTCTTGGCGTATCCATTGCTGCGGTCCAATGAGATACCAAATTCTGCCGTCGCCAGCCCGCGCGCTTGCGAAGATATTGACGAGCTGATAGCGCCGCGTGATGTAGCCGCTGTCGGCGCTGGGCGGGGCACCCGGCTTCAGGGACGCGTAGATGCCCGTGCGGTCGAGGATGATGGCGAATGGCTGCGTCCAGCCAGCCGGCAGCAAGTGCCCGCGGAAGCGCGATGGGCGCGCGCGTGTGGCATCGTCCCGGCGCAGCCACTCGCCGCCCGCGCGCTGGAGCCAGCCATCGACGCTGGTATCAACCGCCCGGATATAGTTGAATCCCGCCGCCATCTCGCCGATGGCAGCGCCGCCAGGCGCATCATACAACAGCGCTCCTTCTGGTCCCACGCGCCAATAGCTGGCTCGTTCTAAAGTGTAAGAATCATGCGGGATGGCGCTCAGCCGCGGCGCGGGGAAAGCCAGCATCATGGCGAGGCAATCAGCGCTGTTTGCCGCCGCCAGCGCCAGCGCCAGGTCAGTGTTGTCTGCCGCGGCGCAGACGGCGGGGTCATAGCGCGCCGGCGGCGTCGTGACATCGGCAGTGACGGTCGCGACCGCGCAAAGCAAGAGGATGATGAAGGCAGGGGCAAGGCGCGTCATGCTGGCTCCAGAGCTTCGGTGGTGGCTGAGGACAGCGAGATTGTACGCGAAATTGCCGCTAAAGGCGATACTGTATGCAGGACTGACAATTGCCATACGGCGGGACGGCGGCATACTATTAGCGGAAGCATCGGCACTTTCAAATTGAGATTGGGACGGCGCTGGCATGGCAGAAGTTATCCGCATTGGCACGCGCCGCTCGCGATTGTCCCGCTGGCAGGCGGAGCATATCGCCACTCTTCTGCAGCGGGCGCATGCCGGCAAACAGCCAAGTCTTGAAATAGAAATCCGCCCGTATAGCACCCGCGGCGATGCCAACCCGGACGCGCCCCTTCCCGCAATCGGCGGCAAGGGGCTGTTCACGGAGGCGCTGGAAAGGGCGCTGCGCCGTCAGGAAATTGACTGCGCCGTGCACAGCCTGAAAGACCTGCCAGTCGAGCAGGCGGCGGGCTTAGATGTAATTGTGCCAGCCCGCGGTGATGCGCGCGATGCCCTGCTCAGCCGCGGCGGCATGACGCTGGCGCAGCTGCCGCCGGGCGCGCGCATCGGCACCGGCAGTCTGCGGCGGCGCGCCCAACTGCTGGCGCTGCGCCCCGACCTCGTGATTTCGCCCCTGCGCGGCAATGTGCCCACGCGCCTGCGTAAGCTGCTTGCAGCCAATAGCGCTTTTGACGCCATCGTGCTGGCGGCGGCGGGCTTACATCGTCTGGGATTAGACGCGCATATCAGCGAGATTTTCCCGCCCGAGCGCTTGCTCTGCGCCGCTGGACAGGGCGCATTGGCGCTGCAATGCCGCGCTGACGAACGCTCCCGCGCCCTCTTCCGCCCACTGCGGCAGCGCGCCGCTGCCCTCACAACTGCGGCGGAGCGCGCTATGCTCAGCGCGCTGGCTGGCGGCTGCTCGCTGCCGGTGGCGGCTTATGCGCAGTTCGAGCGGGATACCCTGCGGCTGCAGGGGCGCGTCATGGCTGCTGATGGCAGTCAACAGCTTGACGCGCGGGCGGCGGTCCTGATTTCCCGCGCTGATGACGCCGGCGAGGACAAGGCGCGGCAGCTCGGCGAGCAGCTGGCGCAGCGATTGCTGGCGCAGGGCGCGCGCCCGCTGCTGGATGCCGCCCGGAACAGCGACGGGCGCTGAGCGATGCAAGCGGACCCATCAGCGCTGGCGGGCAAGCGCATCGCCGTCACCCGCGCCCGCCATCAAGCGCCGCCATTGGCGGCATTGATTCGTGAATTCGGCGGCATCCCGATCGCCTATCCTTGCATCGCCATCATAAGCGCCGCCGACCCGCGCCCGCTGGATTCGGCGCTGATGCGGCTGGACGACTTCGACTGGCTCGCGCTGACCAGCGGCAATGCCGCTTATGCCCTGGCAGCGCGGCTATCGGGCTTGGGGCAGGCTGTCGATTGGTCGCGCCTGAAAATCGCGGTTGTCGGTGCCGCCACCGGCGCGGAAGCCCAACGCCATCTTGGGCGGGAAGCTGATTTTCTGCCCGCTGTTTTCAGCGCGGCGGAAATGGCGCGGCAGCTGCCATTAGACCCCGGCGCGCGCATCTTGCTGCCGCAATCGGACCGCGCGGCAAGCGCGGCGGCGGATATTCTGCGCGCGCGCGGCGCGCATGTCAGCGCTTGCAGCGCCTATCGCACCGTCCGCGGCCGCGGCGGCGCGGACCTGCCGCGGCTGCTGGCGCGCGGGCGGCTCGCCGCCCTCAGCTTCACCAGCCCTTCATCGGTGTACTTTTTCCGTCAGCGCTGCCCGGCGCCAGCCGCGCTGGAATTGCCTGCTGCCTGCATCGGTCCCGTCACGGCGGCGGCCGCGCGGCGGCAAGGCTTCTGTGATGTGCTCTGCCCGCCCCGCGCCCGCCTCCGCTTTATGCTAAGCGCCCTCGCCCAAGGCTTGCGAGATACAAGCGATGCTTAAGGCGATTTAATGGCATGAAAATGCGTTCTTTATGTTATTTTCGTTTATACTAGAGCTAAGGCTGGGCGCAGCCGGCAGGCGCAGTGGCGAAGGAGGCAGATCTTATGGAGCTGCTTCAGCAGAATACAACACACGAGAAATTTCTCGAAAGCCGCCAATACTGGTGCCCGGAGTCTGAAGAATACGCCGCCGCCAGCCAATTCATCAGCGCCTTGCGCGATGGCTGGCAGTTGGCTTTGCCCCGCGTGAACGCCCGCCGCATCTGGCATAGCGGCAGCCGCCCCAGCGCCCTCTACGAATTCACGCTGATGCGTGGCAGCCAGCTGATGATTATGCCCGTGCTCAGCAGCCCTTATATCGAGCGTTACCTGCTGCAGCAGGAACTGCGCGTCATTTATGATGTTGATGGCGACCGCATCCCCGCGGGCGGCTATGCTGCCGATTAACTTATCATTAAATAGCCGCTGCCAGCTTGCCGCTTCTGCCCGCTGCCCGTATAATCGCGCAGAGACAAGGCATTGAAGGCGGCTAAATATGGAACCGATGCAGCAAAATCTGCAGGCGCAGCATCACGATATCACCTCCCAGCATTGGAGCTACTCATCAGAGCGCTATGCCGGCGGCGATAACCTGCTGACCGCGATCGCCCGCGGCTGGGCTATCGACAAGCGCGTTGTCCTGCGCCGCCACTGGTTCGCTGGCATGCGCTGCGTCGAGATCTTCCATTTCACCATCCGCCGCGACGATGTAGTGGCGGAAATGGCGGTGCTGGGCAATCCCTATGTGCATCGCTACTTGGCGACGCAGCCTTATGACCTGGTCGAGGAGGGCGCGGCGCTGGTCTAACTGCCAGCGTTATTTCGCAAGCCCCGCGATTGCTTGGCGCCTGCTTTTCCCCATTTTCCAGCTTCCAGTATAATGAAGCGCAATCCTATCCCTGTCAGCAAGGGGCAGCTTGCCCATGCCAGACGAGCCGAAGCGCCAAAAACCGCCCGCGGACCAATCCCCGGAAGATATGATGGGGGATATGGCGGCTGGTGCCGCCGAAGACCTGCCGCCGCCAGAAGATTTCCCGGCGGGCATACAGCGTCCCGCCCGCCCGCAAGACAGTCCGCCGCCCGCCGCCCCGGCGATAGACCCGCTGGCAGCCGCCGCGCAGCCCTTCCTCGATATGCAGAACCGCGCCGCCACCCTCTCCGAGCTGCTGCGTCAGGAAGAAATCAGCTTTGATGACTATCAGCGCCTGCTCTATGATGCGATGGTGCAAGATGAAGCCGGCTTCTGGTGGATGATTGACGCTGACAACGCCGAATGGTATCGGCACAATCCCGAGCGCAAACAATGGGAGCGGGAGTATCCCGCCGCGTTGCGCGAGTATGAGCTGGCGGCGCGTGACCCCGATGCCACCCTCACGCAGCCGGACAGCGCCTATGACATGCCGCCTCACTTCCAAGCGCCCAGGGCTGGCGCCCCCATCACCGATGAGCGCGGCGTCGAAATCGGCAGAGTGCCGCCGACCAAAGACGAGCTTTATACTGTGCCCGGCGCCGCCGCCTTCGCTGATGAGCTGGGCGAGCAACAGCGCGCTCACGAAGCTGATTTAGAGCAGCGGAGCACAGTGGCGGCGGCACCGGACGGCGGCGGGCTGGTGATTCCCCGCGCCTATACTGGCGATGGTGGCGCGGAGCCCGCCCCTATCGTGCGTGATTTGCCAGAAAGCCGTCGCCTGCGCTGGGCGCTGACGCTCTTGGCGGGGCTGATAATGCTGTCGCTGGTGGGGCTTATTGTCGCTGCTGGCGTCATCATGCTTTGGTATCGTGATCAAGTCGAGCCATTCGCCGCTGCCATCGCCGCGCTGGAAGACTATCAGCCCGCCTATCAGACGGCGCGCATCTTCGCCGCCGATGGCAGTTTGATCGCCGCCTTCAATAGCCAGGAAACTGGCGCGCGCACCGCCGTGCCGCTGGAAGCCATCAGCCCTTATATGATTCACGCCATCGTCTCCCAGGAAAATGAGCGCTTTTTTGACGATCCCGGCTTTGACCCAATCGCGATTGCGCGCGCTTTTTTGCAGAATTTAGGCGGCGGCGGCATCGAATCCGGCGCTAGCACCATCACCCAGCAAATCGCCCGCAACCTGGTGCTGCAAGATCGTGAAGTTACTGTCGAGCGCAAGATAAAAGAAATCCTGGTGGCGCTGGAAATCGCCAACCGCTACGACAAAAACCGCATCCTCGAGCTTTATCTCAACGAGATATTTTTCGCCAATCAGACCTATGGCGTGGAGGCGGCGGCGAACTTCTACTTCGGGCATGGCGCTGACCAATTGAACTACGCGGAGTCGGCGCTGTTGGCGAGCATTGTGCCCTTCCCGCTGCAGAATGACCCGGTGACAAACCGCCAAGTCGCCATCGCCGGCATGCGCTCGACAATGCGCAAGATGCTCAAAGTCGGCTGCTTGCAATTTCATCATGGCGATTGGCGCAGCCGCGGTCCCTTCTGCATCCGGGATGGCGCGGTGGCGCAAATACATGGCGGGGAAGCGGTGCTTGTCCGCGCGGATGAAAGCGGCGCGATTATCGGCGGCGCGGCGATAGTGCAAATTGCCGAAGTGGAAACGGCGGACTTCCGCGCGGGCGAGGCCTTCCTGCGTTACCCGCATTTTGTGGATTATGTGCGGGCGGCGGCGGAGGCGGAGCTGGGCGCGGAGGCGCTCTTCCAGCGCGGCATCAACATCTATACCACCCTGAACCCGGCGCTGCAGGATGTGGCGCAGGCGGCGCTCAGCGCCCAGGTGCGCGCTTTGACGGGCATCGCCTCTGGCGTGAACACCGGCGCTGTCATGGTCAGCGAGCCCGGCAGCGGCGCTATCCGCGCCCTGGTCGGCAGTCACGATTACCGCGACGCAATTGCCGGACAAGTCAACAACGCGCTGACTTTTCAGCAGCCTGGCTCCGCCATCAAGCCCTTTGTGATGATGGCGGCGCTGCAAGACAATGATGGGCGCTACCTGACGCCAGCCAGCATCATCTGGGATGTGCCGCTGGTAGAAGACCTGGGCGCTGGCGGCATCTATCAGCCGCAAAATCTCGACCGCCGCTTCCACGGTCCCGTCTCCCTGCGCGCGGCGCTGCAGAACAGCTACAATATCCCGACAGTCAAAATCTTCCGCGATTATGTCGGCGTGGGGCGCTTCGCCAATATTGCCGAGGCGCTGGGGCTGAGCTTCCCGCCGGAGTCCTTTATGTCTTTGGCGAGCGCCCTGGGCGCTAACGAAGTGCGGCTCTTCGACCTGATGGGCGCTTACGCCACGCTGGCAAATGGCGGCGCGCGCGCCCCGCTCTATGCGATTGAGCGCATTACCGAGACCATCAGCGGGCAAGAGCGGGAAATCAGCCGCGAGCGCCCGCCGCCCGAGCCGGCGCTTTCGCCAGCGCTCGCCTATCTTATGCTGAATTTGCTCAGCGATGATGCCGCCCGCGCCCCGGGCATCCCGCCAGGTTCCAATCTCACTTTGATGGCAATGGGCATCCCGACGCAGAATACGGTCGCCGCCAAAACGGGCACCACCAACGGCGGCAGAGATCTGTGGACGATGGGCTTCACGCGGGATGCGGTCGTGGGCGTCTGGCTGGGCACATCGGATAATTCGCCGACATTTAACACCAGCGGCTATCACAGCGCCGCGCCAGTTTGGAACGCGGTCATGTCAGCCGTGGCGGAGCTGCAGCCGCCGCTGCCATTCGAGAATCCTGGCGGCGTGGTCGCGCGGGAAATCTGCAAAACCACCGGCACCTTGCATTCGCCCGCCTGCCCGCAGCCCGCCACCGAGCTTTTCTTGCAAGAGCAATATCCGCCGCCGCCCGAAGCGGGATTCCTGCAGCGCGCTCAGGTGGATAGCTGGAGCTTGCTGCGCGCCAATGAGTTCTGCAGCGGGCATGTCATCGAGCGCAATTTTGCTGATATTGCCGAAGCGGAGGCGCTGGATTGGCTGAACAACAGCGAGGCGGGGCGCGCCTATGCCGACGCGCTTGATTTGCCGCGCCCTGTCCAGCCGCCGCCACAAGCCGCCTGCTCCCCCGGGGCAGAAGCGCCGCTGTTTAACATCAGCAGCCCGAATGCTGGTGCGGTGCTGCGCGGCATTGTCGAGGTGCGCGGGCAGGCGCAAGCGCCCGACTTCGACAGATTTGAGCTGCTCTATGCCCGCGCGGAGGCACCGACAGATTTCTTCCCGATTAGCGCCTCGCTGGTGCAGATGCCGCAATATGGCAGCTCCCTCGGCACTTGGGATACCTACGCGGCGCAAATCCCCGATGGCAACTACATCCTGCGCCTGGCGGCATATTCGCTGACAGGCGGCTTCATCAATTTTGACCTGCCCCTGCGCATCGACAACTCGGAATACACGCCGCCGGCGGAGCCAGTCTTTGGTCCCACAGTTGGGGAGATTTCGACCCCCACGCCCGGCGGCGGCTAATCGGTCCCGCCGCCGCCAGCTCCAGTTCAGGCGCGAAATCTGCTAGAATGCGCCCAGCGCCCAATCATCCCCAGGAGAACGCCCCATGCGGGAGCATCCGCTGTTGCAAGGCATGAACGCCCAGCAAGCCGCCGCTATCAGCGCCGAGCCCGGACCCGTGCTGGTGTTGGCGGGGCCGGGCAGCGGCAAAACCGCGGTGCTGACGCGGCGCATCGCCTGGCTCATCCGCGAGCAGGGGGTGCCGCATCATCGCATCATGGCGGTAACTTTCACCAACAAAGCGGCGGGGGAAATGCGCAGCCGTGTCGAGGGGCTGCTGGGCGACCGCCTGCGCGGCTTGCAGCTGGGCACATTTCATGCCACCTGCGCCCGCTTTTTGCGGCAAGAGGCGGAGCTGCTGGGCTACCGCCGCGATTATGTCATCTACGACAGCGATGATCAGCGCGCCCTCGTCACGCGCGTGGTTAAAAGCATCGGCATCGACCCCAAACGCTTCAACCCCCGCGCAATACTGGCAAAAATCTCCAGCGCCAAAACCGAGATGATTCTCCCCGAGCATTTCACCGCTGATGATTATTTTGGCGAAATCGTCAAGCAGGTTTATGTCGCCTATCAAGAGGCGTTGCGAGACGCCAACGCCATGGACTTTGACGACCTGCTGCTGAATATGGTAACGCTGCTGCGGGAAAACGAAGCGCTGCGAATGCGCTATCAAAATCGTTTTGAGTGTGTGCTGGTCGATGAATTCCAGGATACCAACAGCGTACAGTACGAGTTGGTTTCGCATTTTGCCGCGCCCCAAAATAAAGTCTTTGTTGTTGGTGATGAAGACCAGGCGATTTACGCCTTCCGCGGCGCTGATTATCGCAATGTCCGCCGCTTCCAGGAAAGTTATCAAAACGCCGCCGTCTACTTGCTGGAGCAGAATTATCGCAGCAGCCAGAACATCCTTGATGTCGCCCGCGCCGTAATCGACCTCAATCGCAACCGCAAGCCCAAAGCGCTGCATACCGACCGCGGACCTGGTGAACCGGCAAGTGTTTTTGAAGCCTATGACGAGCGCTATGAAGCGGAAGCGGTGCTGGAGCGCATTCAGCAGCTGCGGGCGCAAGCGGCGCTGGACTATAAGGACTTCGCCATCATGTATCGCACAAATGCGCAATCGCGGGCGCTGGAGCAGGCGTTTATCACCGCGGCCGCGCCCTATATGCTGATTGGCGGCGTTGGCTTTTACAAACGGCGCGAGGTCAAAGACATGCTGGCATACCTGCGCCTCGTGCACAACCCGGACGATCGCGTCAGTTTCGAGCGCGTCATTAATGTGCCCGCCCGCGGCATCGGTGCCAAATCGCTCGCCGATTTTTTCGCGTGGACGGCGCGTGAGAGCTTGCCCATCGGCGATGCGCTCAATCGCGCTCAGTTTGACGACCGCTGCCCCCTGCGCGCCGCGGCGAAAAGGAAGTTCGCCAATTTTGCCGAAATGCTGTCGAGCTGGCAGGACTTGGCGAAAGTCGGCGAATTGCTGCCGATGTTTGACCGCATCACGGCGCAGACGCGCTATTATTTGCACTTGGACGAAATCAGCAAGCTGCCAGAAGAAGCGGCGCAGCGCGCGGACAATGTGCAGGAATTGCGCGGTCTGCTGGGCTATGCCATGGAGCTGGAACAGCCGCTGCACGAATTCCTGGTGGAGCAGGCGCTGGTGGCGGATGTCGACAGCCTGAAAGATGAAGCCAACGCCGTCACCCTGATGACCTTGCACGCGGCAAAAGGGCTGGAATTTCCCGTCGTTTTCATCACTGGGCTGGAGGCGGGCGTCCTGCCCCATGCGCGCGCTTTTGAAGAGCCTGGCGGCATCGAAGAAGAGCGGCGGCTGTTTTATGTCGGCGTCACGCGCGCCCAGCATAAGTTAATCATGAGCTATGCTTTCCGCCGCGCGCTCTACGGCGGGGCAGGCGGTCCCGCGGCACCGTCAGAGTTCCTGTCAGAGATTCCGCCCCATCTGCTTGAGGGCTCGCCCACCACGCTCGCCACCCTCCGCCGCACCCAAAGTTTCGAGTCGCAGACGCGCTGGCAGGTGCCGGCACCGCCCCCCAGCCGCTGGCAGCGCGCCGCCAAGCCTGAAGCCGCTCCGCCAGGCAATGCCGAGCTGCGCAAGAAAATAGCGCGCTACACGGGCGCAGCGAAATTCGAGGTCAACCAGCGCGTCCGGCATCCGCAATTTGGCACCGGGCGCGTCATCGGGGTGGATCGGGCGGGCGTGGTCGTCAGTGTGCTCTTTGACGCGGGCGGGCTGAAGAAGGTGCTGGCGGATGCCGAGGGTTTTGAGGCGGAGGGGGCATGATACTACTCTGACTTGCAATCCAACAGCTACCATCTATTGTAGCGAAAGTGCTTTAAATGATATGATTTCTTTGAAACAGTTATCTCTACGACACGAAACGGAATGCATATGACATTGGTGAGCTTCGACGTTGATATTCGCAAGCCAATATATGCAAGGTCAGGTGCGCTAATTCAACAAACGGATTTCCAAGATCTATTGCATGCGCGAATTGCGCAAACTGTTGAAGATGTCCAGCGTCGCACCGATATTGTACTAAAGGACTTGAGCAGAAATGGTAAAAGGATTTCCGTCGTTCGCTCCTGTTCGTCTTATTTGTATAACTGCGTGGGTATGATCTTCGCAAGCCGGCGTGCTTGGATTGAAATCAACGAGATTTATCACATCTTTAGGGAAGATGGTTTTTGTAAGATAAGCTTTGACAAGTTGAGCGTCGGCGACATTGTAGTTTATACTTCAGATATGGCTCCGGCACATGTAGGACTGGTGACGACTGTTAGGCGAACAGATGGCAATTATGGCAAAATCAGTTCAGTTGAGGTCTTGAGCAAATGGGGAAGGGACGCTGAAATATTGCACCCTATGCACAGTGTGCCGTCAACATTAGGCACAGCCAGTGAATTCTGGAGCGAGAAGGTGTCTGGTGGATTTGCATAAGTATTTCTGCAGAATTGATAGCCAAGAGTTTCAAGTTCGCTATTCTGTGCTTAGTGGATTTAGCTCACTTAGGCGTACGCTTGCTAAGGACAAAACAATTAGTGAGTTAACTGTGATAGCGCAGAATGACATACTAAATTGGAGTCTCGCTGTATGCGAACATATTTATAAGCTGCTTGCCGAGAGCGACTCGCGAATGTATGACGAAAGCATCGCAGCATATTTGTATTGTCTTGAGCGGATAGATTTGTCAGCAGCATATAAAGTGAGTCGCCGTGTGTTACATATGGGCGGAATATGGTGGTCTCTGTGGATGTCGCGTTATATTGTTAAATACGTCGAGCGAATTCAGGAATACAGCGATTTTTCATCGACTGAATATATAAATACCAACTATAAGACTGGTGATGTGGGCGCAATGGATAATTCTTTGCGCCGTAATGCCCTATCAACCAAGTTCCAGACTGCCAAGCAAGACACCGTCTTGCACTCAGTTGAGCTGGCATTTGCTAGTTAGGACTAGAAACAATGAGACATAATTGGTCTGTATTTTGCCGAACCTTGCTTGAAGATACCAAAAGCAAAAACCCTAGCTTGATAGAAGTTACGGAACGAATTAGCTTCAGGGCACCTCTGTCTGACGAACGCCCAATACATTTACCACTTTTGCCGCGCCCTTTCTTTCTTGTTTCAAATTGGCGCAGAAATGAAGACGGCGATTGTTTGAAATACTTGGCGCGGGCGCGTTTCCTTTCGCCCCAAAAGCTGGAGCTACTAAATCTCGAGCATGAAGTTGATTTAGAGCTTCAAGGCAAGATGCGAGTTAATGGGGAAATTGGGTCTCTGCCATACACAACAAACGGCACTTACGAATTTGAAATTGCCTATAAGGATGGAAGCGACTGGATTCCAGTCGCTTCCATCCCACTGGAAATTGTACACGAAGGTCCCCCAGACCCCGACTAAGCCCCTGTAACCGCGCCGTCGTCCGCCTGCGAGACCAGCCTGGCATACTTCGCCATCACGCCCTTGTGGTAATTCGGCGTCGGCGCTTGCCAGCGCGACCGCCGCGCCGCCAGCTCTTCCTCGCTCAAGTCAACTTGAATCAGCCGCCGCGCCACATCAATCGTGATGCTGTCGCCCTCTTCCAACAGCGCGATGGGACCGCCAACCGCCGCTTCTGGCGCGCAATGCCCAATCATCAAGCCGCGGGTGCCGCCGCTGAAGCGACCATCGGTTATCAAACCGACTTCGCCGCCCAGCCCCTGCCCATATAGCGCCGCCGTGATTTGCAGCATTTCCCGCATGCCCGGGCCACCGACAGGACCTTCATAGCGGATGATGACGACATCGCCCGCCACAATGCGCCGGTTGGACACCGCTTCAAACGCTTCTTCTTCGGTATCAAAGACGCGCGCGGGACCGGTCAAGGGCGCGGGAGTATCCTTGAGCTTGACGACCGCGCCCGCCGGTGCCAGGTTGCCCTTGAGCACGACCAGCCCGCCGCTGTCTTTGATGGCGGCGTCAAAATCGCGCACGACATCTTGCCCCGGCGTCTCGGTCGCATCGGCGCAGGCTTCCGCCAGCGTCACGCCGCTGACTGTCGGCGTATCGCCAGTCATATACCCGCCATCGATGAGGCGATTTATCAAAATCGGCACACCGCCCGCTTTGAAGAGGTCGAGCGCGACATATTTGCCGGTGGGGCGCATATCGCCGATGATGGGCGTGCGGCGACTGATGTCTTCAATGTCGTCCAGGCTGAAATCAATGCCAGCTTCGCGGGCGAATGCCAGGCAATGCAGGATGCTGTTGGTGCTGCCGGCGGTTGCCGCCGCCGCCGCCAGCGAGTTCTCCAGCGATTGCCGCGTCACCAACTGGGACGGGCGGATATCGCGCTGCAAAATGTCCAGCATCAGCTCGCCGGCCTGATAAGCGACCGTTTCTTTCTCCGGGTCTTCGGCGGGCACATCGCCCATGCCCATTGGGCAGATGCCCAAAATCTCGCTTATCATCGCCATCGTGTTGGCGGTGAATTGCCCGCCGCATGCGCCAGGACCAGGGCAGGCGACATTCTCAACCGCCATCAATTCTTCATAAGAAATCTGCCCGGCTTGGAATTGCCCCAGCGCCTCAAAAACATTGACCAGGTCGATATCGCGCCCATTCAGCTTGCCGGGATATATCGTGCCGCCATAGAGCATCAGCGACGGCAGGTCCAGGCGGATGAGCGCCATAATCGTGCCGGGAATCGTCTTGTCGCAGGCGGACAAGGCGACCACGCCATCAAGCATGTTGGATTTCGCGACCAGCTCGATGCTGTCGGCGATAACCTCGCGGCTGATGAGCGAGCCTTTCATGCCTTCGGTGCCCATGGTGATGCCGTCCGAGATGCTGACGGTATTGAACTCGAAAGGGGTGCCGCCAGCGGCGCGGATGCCGCGTTTGACATCCGCCGCCAGCTTGCGCAGGTGGAAGTTGCAGGGTCCGATTTCGGTCCAGGTGTTGGCGACGCCGATGAGCGGTTTGGCGAGGGCATCGTCATCATAGCCGACGGCTTTGAGCATGGCGCGGGCGCCGGCGCGCTCCACACCGCCGACAAGGGCGCGGCTGCGCTGGTTGCTGCTGGTCATGGGCTGGCTCCTTATGTTGCAGGCGAGTATGCGGCTATTGTAGCGCAAGTGGGGTAGAGTATCATCAGTGAGACCGGAGAGAAATATCCGGTAGCAACGCATTGTAACCCCAGACAACCAGCACTCTTTATTGTAAGATTGATAGTAAGACGCAATTTGATATAGTCCAAGTGGGAGCAAATTAGTATGCAGCTAAAACCCAATCCATTTCGGCCTGATAAGCCCGTTACCGATTTTGACCTCTTTGCTGGTCGTTCGGATGAGTTAAAGGTCTTGATTGATTCTCTGTTTCAGACTGGACATGGCAATGCAAGACGCATGATCGTTACTGGCCCGCGGGGAATTGGCAAAAGTTCATTTATAAATCAAATCAAATCACTTACTGATGACAGTTCAAATATTCTTCAATCCCTTGATATTAATGCAGGAGAATTTAGTTTTCGGTTTATTGTCTTCAAGCACGTAGCTATAGCGGGACAAAGTTTGGAACATATCATTATTTCCTTAATAAGGAAAATGCATGAGGCAACCGATAGCGATGTATTGGGTAAAAAGTTGCAAAGATTATTAGAAACATGGAAGCCAACTATAAATGTTCCTATTCTTGGGCTTGGAGTGGAATATCAGCCGCCAAGCGCTTCGGAGATAAGTACTGACTTCGTGGGCGCAGTAGAGCACCTCTGGTCTGAACTAGCGAAAGAGAAAAATAAGGCAAACTATGTTGGCATCATCTTCATCATTGACGAAATTGATACTGTTGCTGAAGACACAAAAATCGCTTCATTTCTCAAAGTCATGAGTGAGGAGCTTTATGAATCGGGCCTCGATAAAGTCGGACTATATTTAGTCGGAATAACAGGAGCGATGGAAGAACTTAAAAAAGATCACCCATCTGTTGAAAGAGTATTTCAGACTATAGAATTGTTACAAATGCGCCCTGAAGAAAGCCGGGAGGTAATTACAAGAGCACTCCGTAGCACTGAAGAGAGCAAAAAGGTCCAAGTGCCCGAGCCGGTAATGGAGAAAATAATTGATATTGCAAGCGGGTTTCCTGCTTTGATTCATACAATTTGCTATGAAGCCTATCAACATAACAGTGATGGCAAAATTAATGAGCAAGATTTGGAATACGCTTTAAATGAAGTGATAACTCGTATTAAGCGAAACGAACTCGACCAACTCTTTCGCAAAGCCGGATCAGGTAATTACAGAAAAATAGTCATTGCAATGGCAGCACATGAGGAGACAAATGTACCGTTGGCCGACATTGCCAGCGAAATAGGAAGAGCTACGAGTGCAATGAGTTCTTATATGACGGCTTTACGAACTCGAAAAATAATCGACAGAGTCGATAGGGCTGTATATAGATTCGTAGATCCTTTGCTCAAACTCTATGTTCAAAACTTAGATGTACTAAAGCAGCCTTCTATTCAGAAATCATATTTTGAAGATACGAATAAATAGGCATTCTTGTAATCAAAGCGACTGAGTTTGAGCTCGAACTTCGAGATGCTATAGATGTTCAGTTTCTTAAAGTGGTGAGAGTGTCAGAGTCTAACAGGCGACCGCATCCTGTCGTGGCGGACTCAATTCTAGCACCAGACACAATGGAGTGGTATAATCAGTGCTTGAGTCGCATTCCGGCATGGGGACTGACTGATGGATATACTCTGCCTGCTTAGAGAGCTTATAGATGCGGGCGTTATCGATATTATTCAGATTATTGTGC